>NZ_DASQYZ010000499.1:0-79499 GCF_035638955.1 Oligoflexus sp.
ACGTTGCTGTTCAATGGGAGTATCTAAAACAGAATCCAGCTGAAGGTATCCCTCAAATTAGGGTGCCTGAGCAAGATTTTCAATTCTGGACTTTTGAGGAGAGAGACAAATTTCTTTCTTGGGCCAAAACCCACGACCCAGAATTATACGATATCATTGCAACCGCTGTTTACACAGGTCTGCGCCGTGGTGAAATGGAAGCGCTGAGGCGGGATTGTATCGATTTGGAACGACGCTTCATTATTGTGAAGCGCAGCTACTGCAGCTCAACTCGAAAGTTTAATGAATACACGAAGAGCAAGAAAATCCGACGGGTTCCTATGAACGACTGAGTGTTTCGGATTATGCAGCAACGGGCTTTTTATCCATTGGAGCGACTCGTACTTGAAGCTGACTACAGACACATCGTGCAGGAATGGTTTGGACCAGCAGAAAATGATGCTGGCGTGTCGCAGATAACATTCCATGATTTACGTCATACCTTTGCATCGCATATGGCTATGTCGTCGGTAAGTCCTTTTGATATTCAAAAACTGATGGGGCATAGCGATATCAAAACCACAATGCGCTATATGCATTTGGCTCCAGATCATCTTTCAGGTCTGACTGACGTGCTTTTAGCGCAAAAACAGCGCATTCAATTTTCTTCAACAACACAGCCTGAACAGTCAGCTGTTCAAGGGAACCAGCTAGTGTTCACTCAAAGTTCATTCTGATTGATTTGAAATAGAATTTCTTAGTGATTTCAGAGGCTTAAAAAGCGATCGCGCCAGGATTCGAACCTGGGACCACAGGATTAGCGTACACACTTCGACTTTCGCCGCCCCCGAGGGGTTCGTGGTCTGGACTATACCTTCACCGTATCCGAAGACTTAGGTGCACCCCGTCTAGTCTCTACACCTTCCTTGTTGCCAAGGCTTGGCTCGGGATTGCCAGGGACCATGGTCCCGAAGGGTTCCCCGAATTTGAGGTGAGCAGCTCAAAACCTTTCAGCCTTGAGAGTCCTATTTTGGGCCTATTCAGCCCGGCTATCAAATCCTGTGCTCTATCCAACTGAGCTACGCGACCGTTGGAGCGGGCATACTATCCATTGTCACCCCTTTGGTCAACATCTTCACAGTCGCGTCTTTATCGCATGGCGAGTCGTGTCCAGTACCGCGCGGTGGCGGGCGAGGTGTGGGCGAGTTTGTGGCCCAGGGTCCGGCTTTCGGTGCCACCGATCTGTTGGATCGCGTGGAGAATACGAAATTGCACGTAAAGTGGGTCTTTGCCCTTTTTGTTCTGTTGAACGGCGTAGGCTGTGGCCAGGAGGCGCAGGGCTGGGGCATGGCCGGTGTTGGCAAAGCGTTCGCCCATGCTGCTCGCGGCCTCGGCGCGGACCACCAGAGCGCGATCAAAGAGCCCATGCTGCAGAATATGCCCACAGAGTTTCGAGGACCGGCGTGTGCAAACCTGAATCCAACCCGTTCGCCATTCCCAGCTGAGCTTTTCAAAGGTGTAGCCGCTGGTTTTCAGGCTTTTCCAGGCCGCATTGTGCTCAACCTCGCTCATTTTCATGAAGGTTTGCCAGTCCCTTTTCGCAGGACTTTGGCTCCAATTCCAGGTGGCACGCGAGGCCGCCTGGGCCTCCCAGGACCCGATAATCAGGACAAGAATTAAGCCGATTTGGTAAAACTTGGCAAAACAGCTGAATACCATGGTTCGACTCCATCTTAAAGGGGTAGGCTAAGCTCCTATAATCCCTATAGGTTTTTCTGTAACTTTAAGCTTGGTCTAAAGCGCCTTGGTTAAAATGCCGATCCACTTTCATGTCCCACCCATATTTCCCTGGGGGGGCTTGTCAGGGTGCCCGAGGCCGGGTGCCTAGGAGTTGAGGAGTCGCTATGAGCGAACAGGTTTGGTACCTCTATCAAAACGGACAACAGGTTGGACCGTTTGAAACACAGCAGGTTTCCCAGCTGTTCCTGAATAACATGATCGCTAAAGATGGCTACATTTTCAAGGTGGGTTGGAAGGATTGGCGACCCATTGAAGAAGGTTATGAAGCCCTCGGGATTCCCAATCCCAACAATCCTGCACCCGTTTCGCAGGATGAGTACAAGAAACAGGTCGAGAAACGACTGGAAGGGGCCCCACGTGCTTCGATCAATGGTCGAGTGGTGGTGCACAACAACGGTCAGCTCACGATCGGTCAGGGCGTGAATATCTCTGTCGGCGGTATCTTCGTGGAAACCGGCGATCAGATCTTCACCATCGGCGAATCGCTGAAACTTTCCGTGCGCTGTGATGGTCTTCCCAAAGCGTTTAACGCGGAAGCATCCGTTATCCGGTTTAATCAGGATACCCGTTTTCCAGTGGGCTATGGGCTTAAATTTACCAAGATTGAAACCCAGGCTCAGGGCACGATCCAGCAGTTGGTGGACGACGCCAACAAACGCGGGGACCGTGGCCGCTTTGTGAAGTAAGACAGATCAATTAGAGGCGCTGCAAACGTCGAGAGAAGTGAGGGAGAGGTATGTCGGAAGTTGTCCAGGAAAACTCCAGCAGTTGGAAAACGGTGGAATCTTTGGAGGAAGCCAAACATCTGGTGGATCTGGGGGCCCTTCTTATCTGGAAGGACTTTAAACAGTTGCGCAAAGTGCTGGATGACAACCAGCTAAAAGACCTCGTGCGCTACTGTGCAGGACGTTTGTCGGAACGAGTGGAAAGCCGCTTGCCGGAAGAAATTCTGATCGAAACGCTGCTCGTGATGTTCGCCAACTGTCAGAACGAAGATATTCTGGTGGCCTTCCTTCAGGAAATCCTGGAGCAACCCAACCGAATGGAAGCATGCACAACGTTGGTTGAGCTGGCGATCACGGCCGAGGTTTCCGATGCGGAGCACTCCGAGGAAATCTTCGCCATCGCGGTGGCTCTGATCTGCGAGCTGGGCAATATGGTTCGCCAATTTCAGCAGGAAAGTCCTCGTGAAATGGGTGTGCCGGCCCTCCGACTTCTGGATCGGATCTCGACCTACCTTTTGTCGGTCAGCAACAGCAACGACAACTGCATTCGTCTGAGCCTGCTCCATTACTTCGGTACCATGGAAAAAGGCAAGGCCAACAAAACCGGTTTCAACCGCATCATGGGCCGCTTTGGGCACACGGTGCTGGAACATCTCTTTACGCTGCTCTTCAACAAGAAGACCGAAGCGGTGGCCCTGCAGTTTTTGCTGGAAAACATCCCGCATATTCTGGAAGCTGACGATCACGCCCAGACCATACTGCAGGAAACCTGGAAGCACTATCTGCTGAAAAAACCGGAGCGTTTCGCTCTGTTCATTCAGGCCCTGACCCATTATCTCCTGGCCATGCCCGATGAAGAGGCCCGTATTTGCCGCAAGACCTACCTGCAGCACCTGGCCTTGCTCCTCAAAAAGGTGGCTGAAGTGGATCATCGTGAACTCGGTCGTGAGATTCTGGGTGCGATGGCGAGCTTCTGCCGGGAGCCGTTCTTCAAGGAACTCGTGCCGATGATCGTGCGTGATTCCTCGATCCGGGATTCCTTCCGGAGCCTGGTGGCGAAGATGGCGAATACTTCGGATGTGGAATCAGTGTTGGAAGAAGCGGATTCCTTCCGTTCCTCGAAGCGCGGCCGCAAGCCGAGCTTTGCCAAGACTGATAAAACTCGGGTGATCTATCAGGTGAAGTTTTTGGGCACGCAACAGACAGCCAAAGCGTCCTAGGGTCCCTGGGCACGCAGCAGACTGCAAAAGCGTCCTAAGGACCTACCCTCGGTTCAAAACTAAAAGCCGCTCCAGACACACGTTCTGCGAGCGGCTTTGGTATTTTAACGCCCGATGGCGGAAGGACTTAAGGAGTGGCAGGAGCAGGCGTAGCAGCCGGGGCAGGGGTGGCTGCCGGAGGCGTTTCCTCGGCCGGACCGGGGTCGCTGCCGCCAGCCGCAGGCTTGATCTCATCACCCAGGATGAAGTCGATCGAGGTCTTCTTGCCCAGAACGTCGGCGATAAACCAGGCGCCATCACGTTTCACGACCGAGACGGTGTTTTCCGTGGTCGTTTGGGGAGCATTTTCCAATTTCGCCGCTTTATCCGGGCCAAGGTTTCGGTAGCTCAGATAAAAGGTGATTTCGGTTTCACGCGGAGTACGGTCGCGACGTTCGACCACCGAGTAACGATCGAGTTTGAAATTCTGTTTGATGAACGCCGAGGTCACCACATCATCCGAGGCGCCTTCCAATGCGTTTTTCAGATTGCCCGTGGTCAACTTCAAGAGTTCCTGCTTCTGGCCGATTTCCGTCATGTTGAGGGAAATGTCGAGATAAGCCTGAACCACCTCTTCAGGTGTCATGGATTCACGACCGGAACTGCACATCTTCGTACAGCCCATAAGAAGCAGAAAGCTGAAGAGGGACACGAGTCTGATCTTACGCATTAGGGCTGCTCCTCCGGAAGTTGGCCTGTCGGTGCGGGACTATCTGGACGCGCGGCTTCGACCGAAGTCGGGGCTACAGGTCCAGGTTGTGCGCTGCTGTCCGCAGGGACAGGCAGCATGGGTGTGATCGGTGGCGGCATGTTCTGCCGAATGTCACGATTCTTTTGCCAGACAGGAACCTTGGGCAATTTGGTCGGTATACCTTCGGGAGCCCGTCTGGACAGAGACGATCGATCGTAATTATAGGAACCGTCGTCTTCACCATTATATTTCGAAACCGGCGTTCCTTCATCAGCTGCACTGGATCGACGGCTTTCCGCAGGACGACTGCGGGACCGGCCCACCTGCAGCTCGGGTCGCATGACCGCGGCTTCTGGATATTCCAAAGCATCGCGGAACCAGCTGACGAAATTTTTCACGTCAGCAGGGGACGCTTGCGCGATCTGGGCTTGTCCAATGCGCGCGAGCGAGTTGAGGTCACGATTGATCGTGTAAAGCTTTTGATCCACAAACACCAGGGTCGGCGCGACGAAGCCATGCTCGGGACGGGTGAAAACAGGGATATTCTGCGACTTCAGGTAGCTGAGGCGCGAGAGATATTGATTCTGTTTCGTGCGGCCCAAAAACACTTTGACGTCAACCTTTCGGTATTTTGCCAAAAACAGCGCGGAAACCACATCACCATCCGTGAGATAGTCCGTGATCAACCAAACGCGTCTTTTACTTGATCCTATGAGCTCTAAAACATTATGACGTAATTCATCAAAGTTTGCAGTATTTTTGAGGGAAAACCCCGGAACAGGAACCGGGGCTTGTGGTGCGTAGATCGATTCTTCGGTAGCGGAAAAGCCCGGCTGTGTCAGAGCACAGAGGGCGATCAAAGCAGTCCGTAGGAGACGCATGGTGTCCATCCGTTGTTATTTTTTGCGGATGATGAAAGCCCCAAATCCATCCATATCATCCTGGTTACCCGCGTAAACCGCAAAAAGGTGTTCACGCGTGACGTATTTCTTGTAGTAATCAGGCAGACGAGGCAGTGGGGACACGACCTCTATCTTATCACTGAATTGGTCCTTCAGTCTCTGCAGATGGTCCTCAGTTTCCTCGCTTTCAAACGAACAAACCGAGTAGATCAGCTCGCCACCGGGCTTCAGGATCTCCAGGGCATGCTGGATCATCTTCCACTGCTGTTCGGCCAGAGGAGCCACGATATCATGCTTCTTCTGCCACTTGCCTTCCGGATGCCGGCGCAGGACACCTAGGCCCGTACAGGGGGCATCCAAAAGGATCTTATCGGGTTTGTTGTCCGGATTCCAAGTCAGGAAGTCTTCGAAGACCCACTCGACCTTCTCATGCCCGAGGCGATGCATGGTGTCCCGAGCCCGATTGTACTGGTCCTGATCCTTTTCGACGGCGATCAGCTGGATCTTTTCCTTGCCGAGTTCATAGACATGGGAAAGTTTACCGCCAGGACCGGCACAGGCATCGGCCACGACCTGGCCCTCGCCAGGGGCCACGAGGTAGCCGATCAGCTGCGAAGCTTCATCCTGGATCGTGTAAAAGCCGCGTCCAAAGAAACCTTCGGTTCCGGTATCCGGCGAATGATCCAGGTGCAAGGCCGAACGCAAAGGGCGACGGTCGCTCTTCATTTTTTCCTCGCGCAGAAGGTCATCCTGCAGCGAGGCGGCGTTTTCCACGGGCGTCTTGAGGGCATTGATACGCACGGTCACGGGTGGTGGCTGATTGTTGGCCGACAGCATCCCCTCCATGCGTTCAAAGCGGAAGCGCTTGTACCAGCGGTCCACCAGCCACTGCGGATGGGAGAACTGCAGAGCCAGGTATTCACGCGGCTTGGCCACTTTATCAGGCTTGGCAAAGTATTCGGCACGTCGCGCAATTTGTCGCAGAATGCCATTCACAAAGGTACAGGCATTATGCTGACCTTTTTTGCGGATATATTCGACGCTCTCGTTCACCGCGGCGCGGTCCGGAACGCGGTCCATGTAATAAATCTGATAGGTGCCGCAGATCAGCGCGGCCCGGATTTCCGGGCTCGACTTCTCGAGGTCGCGCTTGGAGGTATTCTGCAGAATCCAATAGAGTTTGGCGTTCCAGCGAAGGCTGCCGTAAACAATTTCTTTGATGAAATTGCGGTCCAGACGCTTCAGCTTGGCATCATTCTGCACATACATTTCAGCCAGGACTTTTTCCGGCTTTTTACGTTGCTCCATGACCGCAACAAAGGCGTCATAGGCGAGTTCACGGGCAAGGGATAGGCTCAAGTCAGGAAACCTCCTGAAAAAGGGAATAACAGCCAGAAACATGGCTGCTGCCAGGATATATAGCAAGGCTCTGGTGAAAACCCTATGAGGGAGATTGCGTCAGAGCGAGGGTTCGCGACGTGGGGTGGTGTCCGTGTCGTCTTCCAAAAAGCGGCTGACTCGGCGATGAGGCTCTTGATGGGCACGGGATAGAGCGCGCCGGCTTTGATGGACTTCAAACGATTTCCGGAAAAAATCATAGCCGAAAAATACGGCTGCAAAGGCAGCACCCAGGATGAAGCATGTCAAAAAAGCCAAAAAACCCGCCACCCGATATTCCCCAAAATAGGGAACGTTGACGTAAACCTTATCCATATTCAGAAAACCAAAATAACCACCATAGCCAAGGAAGATGAGGACCACCAAGAAGCTGATCAAACGGCGCAGATAACTCATACCTGGTTTCCCCCGGTGGGCAAAGAAAAAACGGGCCAGTTCATTGTAACTGGGCCCGTTCTAGCTATCAAGGGCTGCACTGGCCCGATATTGCGTAACTCAAGCCTGGAAGTTGGCGCTACCCCTGGCCCCCAAAGCATGGGTGGGGGTGGGGCAACTGAAGCTGCCGTCACGACCGGAGGTCGCTCAAGGAGCTTAAGAACTCCCGTCACGACCGGAGGTCGCTCAAGGAGCTCAACACAATCACTTCTCTTGCTCTTTCGCCGCTTTGGCCTTCGCAAATGCATCAGCCAAGCCGGTTTTAGGCTCAACATTGCTGATGTACTGACGAAGTTCGTCGCCTTGCAGCTGACGGAGCAGGGCTTTACGAGAAAGCGAGAACTTACGCTCTTCGCTGTCGCTGGAAAGAACCACGAATTCAACTTCGTCGCCTTCTTTCACAACATCTTCCACTTTCGATACGTTCTCGTCAGACAGTTCGGAGATATGGATCATACCTTCGACGCCTGGGGAGAGTTCAACGAAAGCACCGAAGTCCACAACCTTGGTCACGCGGCCTTTGCCTTTGGTACCGGCATTGAATTCGCGCGAAGCTTTGACCCATGGGTCATCGCCAAGTTGTTTGATGCCGAGGGAGAAGCGCTCGTTTTCTGCATCGATCTGCAGAATCTTGGCTTCCACTTCATCACCCTTCTTGAAGAGATCACCAGGGTGGTTGATCCGTTCGGTCCAGGAAATGTCGGAAATATGGATGAGGCCATCGATGCCGTCTTCGATGCCGACAAAGATACCAAAGTCAGTGATGTTGCGGATTTTGCCGCGAATAACGTCACCTTCCTGATATTTTTCTTTGACGATATCCCAAGGATTGGGCTCGATCTGCTTCATGCCGAGGCTGATACGGCGGTTTTCAGTGTCCATGGCCAGGATGACCACTTCAACTTCGTCACCAACCTGAACAACCTTGGAAGGATGTTTGATGCGCTTGCTCCAGCTCATTTCGCTGATGTGGATCAAGCCTTCCACGCCCTGCTCCATTTCGACAAAGGCGCCGTAATCAGTCAAGCTGACAACAGTTCCTTTAGCGCGCGAGCTGACGGTGTAACGTTCAGCCACGGTGAGCCAAGGATCGTTTTGCAGTTGTTTGTAGCCAAGGGATACGCGCTGACGAGCTTCGTCATACGACAGAACCTTGACTTCGATTTCCTGGCCCACTTCGAACATCTGGGAAGGATGGTTGATCCGGCCCCAGGACATGTCGGTGATGTGGAGAAGGCCATCGATGCCGCCGAGATCGATGAAGGCACCGTAATCGGTGATGTTCTTCACGATACCTTTGAGAACAGCGTTCTCTTTGAGGTGCGACAGGGTTTCGCTACGCAGCTTTTCGCGATCTTGTTCGAGAAGGACGCGACGGCTGAGGACGATGTTGCCGCGTTTCTTGTTGAACTTGATGATCTTGAAGCTGAGTTTTGCGCCGATAAGTTTGTCGAGGTTGCGCACAGGGCGCAGGTCGACTTGCGAACCAGGCAAGAAAGCTTTCACGCCGATATCGACCGACAAACCACCCTTAACGCGGGCGATCACGCGGCCTTCGACGATTTCACTTTTCTCATAAGCGTCTGAAATGCGATCCCAAGCGCGGAACATTTCTGCTCGCTCGCGGCTTAGAACCATTTCGCCATCGTTGTCTTCGAAGGAGTCAAGATAGACTTCCACGACATCGCCTTCCGCAACGGAAAGCGTACCATCCGGCTGCAGGAATTCCGACTTGGGGATCTCGCCTTCCGATTTGTGGCCGATATCAACGATCACAGAGTCGTCGGTAAAACGAACAATGCGGCCGCTCACAATCGAGCCTTCTTTCACTTCGCCGGTGCCTTCTTCTGAATTCAGCATAGCGGCGAATTCTTGGCTTTCGCCCTTTTGATGGTCGAAACCGGTATCTTCATCCTCCCAGCGGATGTTTCCGATACCTGCAAGCTTGGATTCGTGTAATTGCATAAATGTGGTTAACTCCTGATACTGTCCGCCCATCGGACATATTTTTTTGCTCAGAGCTTGAATCGTTATCACGCGGGTCTATAAAAGTCAATGAAAGCACGCTAAGATGGGGTCTGCGACCAGAATCCCCTGGTGCAGCAGCTTACAGGAACATGGGATGACGATAGCCAACAGCACCGTGCGATGTTCATACTATCTTGTCTTAATAGTCTCTCTCGGCCTTACCGGCGTCGCTTTCCCAGCTGAAACCGTCACCGCGCCCAAAGAAGCAGCCGCTTCGACATCAGAGCCCGCCAATACGGCCAAACCTAAGCCAGCCCCCAAGGCCAAAGGCGACGAATTGCCACCGGCCCAGGGTGATTGGATGGCAAAACCGTCTGCGTCCAAGCCCGTACAAAATGGCAAGGCTTCGCCAAGCGCAACACCTGCGGTCGAAGCCAAAACGGCTCCGGCACCGGCCGCTCCTGCTGCCCAGCCGTCCGAACCCGTCGTGGCCGCGGACGGAAGCGAGACCTGTCCCGCGAATCCTGAACCGGCGCCCAACCTGCCCCGTGCCGACACCTACAAGGGTATGCCCTTTCAGTCAGGAGAGGAAGCCCGTTATATTTTAAAATACGGCCTCGTCAAGGTTCACGTCGGCTATGGATTTCTGCGTGTCATGCCACCGGCGAAGCACACGATGCCGGTTGCCAAAAAAGATGGTGCGGTCATCCAGGAGCCGCGCTGGCACCGGGTTTTCGCGGCGGAAGCTTATACCGGCGATTGGTACAAGATGATCTTTGCCGGTCACGATAAAATGCAGGCTTTCTCGCGGCCCTGGGATTTTGGAGTGACCAAATTCTATATCAGCCAGAACGAGGAAAAGCCTTTCGTTCGCCGCTTTCACCAGGAGAAATGGTTGGATTTCGATCACGTCTCTTGCAAGGTCACCGAGCGCACGGTGGATCATAAGAAAAAAAGAGAGAAGAACACGGAACATTTTCTGCAGCCGTCAGCCGATGATGCCTTGGGCGCACTTTACAAGCTGCGGACGCATACCTACGAGCTGAACAAGACCGAGCGCGTGCTCGTCTATACTTCGGAAAAAAACTGGTGGCTGGAAGCAACGCCGGTCGCGATTGAAGATGTGAAGACCGCTCTTGGGAATTTCAAAGCGTACAAACTTGCTGTGAAAACCTATCTGGGCAAGGAGCTGCAGCAACGCGGCAAGCTGTTCGTATGGATTGCAGCGGAGCACCCCAACCGGCCCATGATCAAGGTGGAAGGAGAAGTCACCTTTGGTTCGATTTATTTGGAATTGGACCGCTATACGCCGGGGGCTGGCTGAGCCCCCGTTGGGGCTTAGAGCCCAGACTCAGCAAGAGTTTCGATGGCCTTCTTCTGTTCCTGGGAAAGTTCCCGTGGAATTTCCAGATCGACGACCGCAAAGAGATCATGCTGATGGCCCTGCTGATCGGTGAAGCCAAGTCCTCGAAGGCGGATCTTGGTCCCTGCTTTCACGCCGGCCGGAACCTTTATTTTTTTCGGACCTTCCGGTGTATTCACCATCTTGCTGCAACCCAGGAAGGCTTCCGAAACTTTCAATTTCAAAAGCGCTTCAATATCATCATCCACCCGTTTGAAATCCGGATGATCGGCAACCTGCACGATAATGAAAAGATCGCCAGGGGCTCCTCCAGTCCGTGAGGCGGCACCACGTCCGCTGACGCGCAAGCGCGCTCCGGTTTTCACACCTTTGGGAATACGAACCGTCAACTCCCGCTGTGTGCCATCACTCAACGAAAAATTCACGCGACGTTCGGCGCCGTTATAGGCCTCCATGAATCCGATGGCCAAAGGATATTCCACATCCTGACCTTTTTGAGGCCCACCAAAACCTGGGCCACGACCAAAGCCGCCGGGTCCTGCGCCGCCGCCGAAGATGCTTGAAAAGAAACTGCTCCGACCGCCCAGGCCCATTTCCTCGAAAATGGATCCGAAGTCGGTTCCACGGAAAATGTCTTCCGAGCTGTACTGCTGATGAAAGCGCTGGTCACCAAACATGTCGTATTGCTGGCGCTTTTTTTCATCCGATAGAACGGCATAGGCCTCATTGATCTGCTTGAACTTTTCCTCGGCCGCCTTGTCCCCCTGATTCCGGTCAGGGTGGAACTGCATGGCGAGTTTCCGATAGGCCTTCTTAATCTCAGCCTCGTTCGCCGTCTTCGGGACGCCTAATATTTCATAATAGTTTTGCACGGTTAACCCCAAAATAGGACAGCCCAAGTTCCTTTATAAAGATGAGGCCTGAACTGCGAAAGTCAAGTCCCGTTCCTGAGGCTGTGATAAAATCATGGATACCCTGAAAGCATCCGTAAGAGGATAAAAATCTTTGCGAAGTATTACCATTCAAGGTTGTCTTGGCCTGGCTCTGGTCGTCTGCACCTTGGCTGGTCTGGGTTACGTCGGTTTTCGTCAGCTTTCCATGCGCGGCACACAAGCCGAAGCCCGGCTCATGCTGAGTTACATGCAAACCTTGCAGAATGTCTATCACATCGAGCAGGGGCAATTCGCGCGTTTTGATCAATTTTATGGGGCCCCGCTGCATGGCGAGGATCATTGTGAGCAACCCGAAGGTGCAGCCCGACTTGGCTTTCTGCTTCACGGCTGTCACGATTTGAAGTCCCCGGCGCCTCGCTATGCCTATCGCAGCCTGCCTCAGATCAAACCCAAAGCCGGCTATCGTCTGGAAGCGGAAGGTGGAACGGACGCCCAGGACCGCAGCCTCGTGTGCTTTGGAGCGGACGACAGGGAACTTTGGGTCGCTGAACAAAATACGGAGATAGTCGCCGTCCAATCATGCTGGTAACACCCTGGCCTCAACTCCGGCTCCAGGCTCAAGTTTAACTTCCCATACTTTCCCGCCGAAATGCTCACTTGGATCTCTCGAGTGAAAAGGCGGGCATGAGTCAGGACAAGCAGCCACAGATAAAAGCTCCCAGCAGTTTGGGTTTCGTTGCCGGAACTCTGATTGTTTATGCTTTTGTAGCTGCGATCTGGGTTTTCATGCTGGGTGAAGCGATGATTCGCATCCTCGGCCTGCTGCTCAGCTTTGCCGCCATCATCATGGTGGCCAAACGCTGGTGGGAAAGACGCCTGGCAGCCTACGATCAGGCTCAGGAAGCGGTGCAGGAACGAGCGGTGCCGCCGCCTTCGATGCTGATGTCCGAGGGCCTGCAGAAATTTGTAGTCGAAAATCTCCGTTTCGCGGTTTTCACCGTGAATGATCAGCTGCGCATCCGGCTCGAAACCCCCATCTTCCCGAAAAGTCTGAGTACCGTCGAGGATCTGGATGGCCGCGATCTGATCGAGATGCTCGGTCTGGTCACGAGGCTGACGCAGGACGAGCTGCAGATGCTGAAATTCCAACTCAGCCATGCCTATGGCATGAATAAAATCCAATGGACGGCCACCTCCTTCAGTCTGCCTCAGGAAGCACCACTGAAGCGCGCCCCGACAGCCTTTGCCCGGTTGAGTTACATTCCCGTTTATGACGACGGCAAGCTCAGCTGTGTGCACCTGATCATGCAGGATATCAGTGAAATCAAGGAGCGCGAGGTCAAAGCCGAGGCACAGCGCAAGGATATGGAAAAATTCTTCGCCCTTCTGCAGGTTTCCGATTCGCTCTTCGAGCTTTTCATGAGTGAGACCCGTAAGCTGTTTGAGGATATCAAGTTCGATCTCAAATCCTTGCGGGAAAATGGCAGTGCCGCCCCACTCGATACGGCCAATCGCATGTTCCGTGCGGTCCATACCATCAAAGCCAACGCTAAACTCTTTAAATTGAATTCGATTCAGGACGTGGCTCACTCGGTGGAAAGCTTCCTCGAGGAATTGCGGACCGGCAAACGCACCTTTACCCCGTCCGTCGTTGCGGAATTGACCCAAAAGATCATGGCCATCAGTGAAGAGGTCTATTCCTATGCAAGTTTGCGTAAGGAAATTCTGAACACCTCGGATCGCGGTTCAGCCTTCAATCTGAAATATCGCGTGCAGTGGATCCGTTCCCTGATGAATCAGTTCGCCTCGATTCTGCGCGACCCCAAGTTCGAGCAGAGGCATCTGAAGCTCATTCAAAAGGAATTCGGTCGCGCGCTCTCCAGTTTTGATAAGGCCTCGCTGCGGGAGTACCTGCGCGGCTACAATCAGATGCTGCAGGAAGTCGCGGCTTCCATGGGCAAGGAAGTGATGGAGATCGAAACGGACCTGGAATATCACCATTTTGATTCCAGTACTCTCGCCCGCATCAACGATATTCTTCTGCACTGCCTGCGCAATGCCATCGATCACGGGATTGAAACCGTCGAGGAACGGGTGGCTTCAGGGAAGCCTCGGGCTGGTGTGATCCGGCTGTCGACCAAGGAACTGGACGGCACGGTGAGTATCGTCCTGTCGGATGATGGCCGTGGCCTGGACCTTGAGAAGATTAAATCCAAGGCCGTGGAAATGAATCTGGTGACTGCAGAAGCGGCCGATCGCATGTCGGAAAAGGAAATCATTCCCCTTCTGTTCCACACCGGCGTCTCAACAGCGGCCGCGGTGACGGAGATTTCCGGCCGTGGTCTCGGGATGGATGTGGTTCGCGATTATGTGCAGGGACTCAGCGGCAGTTTCGCGCTGAACTTTGTCAAAGGCCAGGGAACGACCATCTCATTCTGGATTCCCGCCGCATCCGAGGATTTTATTTCCCCCCTCGGTATTCATGATCTGCATGATGTGCTGGATGAAGTGCTGCGCGATTATCTGCACTATGCCCAGGATCGATTCGTTTTTGAATACACAGACCTGTCCCGCATCACCATTTTTACCGATAAAATCAGCCTGATCGAAGTGCTGCGTATGATGCTGACCGACATGCATCAGCGTTGCCCGACCGGCTGCCGCATTCACTTCATGGTGGAAGAGCACATGGGCCGCCGGCGGGTGGATAGCTTTGTCTTCTATCGCCTGAAAGCCACCCTGATCGGGGAATCGATTCCACCCAGCTGGACTTTCGAAAAGGACAGCCAGGCCATGGATGCGGCTGGATCCATGCTTCGCAAAAATGGGGGCTCGCTCTACATGCGTCAGCCTCAGCAGCTGGAAATCAATATTCCATCCAACATACCCGTGCGGTTTGCGCAGTATGAATTCAAGGTCCTGATCTTTGCCAACCGCCTCGACAATCTCCCCACGCAGATCACCAACTTTTTTGAAAAGGTGATGGGCGGCTGGATTTTCAAATCCTTTGTGTATCCCTTTGGTGAAGAGACCATGCAGGAGCTAAAAGGCTCGGCCTGTCTCGTGCTCCTGGATAGCGCTATGGTCAAGGCTTACGTCGATACACGTGATGAAAGCGATCGCAAGAAGGACGGCGTGGTTCTGTTCCCTGAAGAGGAGCTGGATATCGACGCTCTGAATGGTTCGGCCATCCTTCCTGAGAATATCCTCTTCGTTCCGCCATCGTTCGATGAAAAACACTTTCATCGCTGCCTCGCGGGCGTGATTTTCCGTCGTTTCCTCAAGGAAATGGTGCGGGATCAGACCGCCATGAGTCACCGCGATAAAGACCTCCTGACCCGCGCCTCTTAAGCCGGGATGCCATCAATTGACAGTCGCCGCGGTCCAGAGTATGGATGGAAGTCCTCAGTGATGGCTTGCCTCCAGGAGATCCGCGATGGCTCAAACTCAATCAAATTCAGGGATTCGCATTTGGCTTTTGATCACCGCGTTCATGGTTTTTTCAATGGTTGCTGTCGGCGGCCTGACTCGATTGACGCGCTCGGGGCTGTCGATCGTTGAGTGGAAGCCTATCAGCGGCGTTTTGCCGCCCCTGACCGAGGAAGCCTGGAACGCCGAATTTGAGAAGTATAAGCAGTTTCCCGAGTATCAAAAGGTCAATCATAAGATGGAGCTGGATGAGTTCAAGTTCATCTTTTACTGGGAATATGGACATCGCCTGCTGGGACGTTTGATTGGCTTTGTCTTTGCCATTCCCCTTTTGATCTTTGCCTTGCAGAAAAAGGTTCGTGGCAGCCTGGCCCGTAATCTGGTCATTGCGCTGGTTTTAGGGGGCGCGCAGGGCGCTTTAGGCTGGTATATGGTGAAGTCCGGATTGGTGGATCGACCCAGCGTGAGTCATTTCCGGCTGGCTGCCCATTTGCTTTTGGCCCTGTTTTTAATGTGTTTTCTCTATTGGCTGGCCCTGGATCTTCGTGAACCTTTGCGTAAGCAGCTGCAGGGATCGCGATTGAAACCGCTTAGCGTGGCTTTTCTGGGTCTTGTCAGCTTGCAGATTTTTTACGGAGCCCTGACCGCCGGCTTGCGTGCAGGCCATATGTATAATACGTTTCCGACCATGAATGGCCTGTGGATTCCGCAAGGCATCGGCTCGATGGGGCTGGTCCTCGATTTTCTGGAAAATCCTGTGACTGTTCAATTCGTGCATCGCTGCCTCGGCTGGCTGGTGCTGGGCAGTGCCATAGGCCTGTTCATCATAAGCCGCAAGCACACGGATCTGACCCCACGGCAAAGGTGGAGTTTTCAGGCTGTGCTGGTGATGGTTCTGCTCCAGTTTACCCTAGGGGTGTTGACGCTCCTTTATATGGTTCCCGTTGCATTAGGCTCGCTCCACCAAATGGGAGCCTGCGTTCTGTTATTGCTCACTGTGAATGCAGTGCATGCCATGCGTGAAGGTCCTGCGGCCCTACGTGTTATCAATCGTGCCGCAACTTGAGGTTCTTTATGTTCCGTTTCAGTCTGCTTGTGTCCTTGTTTTTCAGCGTTGCCGGTGCGGCTCAGGCCTCTGGTTATTATCAGCTGAATGAGCGCGATGGCGTCCATTCCTTGCGTCCTCTCAGTCGGGACGCTGATTGTCCGAAGGAGAATGGCAGAAATGCTTGCTCCAACGTTACCCTGGAATTGCCGGAACGCTGCAGTTTTGAATGCAAGAATGCTTTGCTGTCAGGCCAGGGCACGGCCATTATTAAAGGCAGTTTTTCCCAGGAAACGGCGCAATTTGTCGCCCTATCCGGCTTTGATACCTGGCGTGCGCGTAGTCTGCCAGCCCCGGTTTTGAAAATCACGAGTCAGGATGTGACCTGTGAAGGGAATCGTTGCCGCGGCACCTTGCAGATGGAGAATCTGAAGACCGGTCAGCGGTCCAGCCTCAAAGAAATTTCCTTTGCCGAGGCCGATGATAAGAATTATCAGCTGGATGGAGCGCGGGCACAGAACGATTTGAAAAGTGCTGATGGCCTTTTGGTAACCGGCAGCACCAAAAAGCAGGTCCTTAAGGTCCGCTACGTGTTTCGCGTTTGGATTTCCGAGGCTGCTTGTGATGCCTTGAAACGTGTTCAGGAACTGATTATGCCTGCAGGTGACCCGGAAGCTTTGTTCAATCTGATTCAGAATGAAAACGAGATCGTTTTACCGGCTGATGGCCGCACGTTGTATTGGGCTCAGCAGATCGAATCCGATGTGCAGTCGGTGACCTATAAAACCGGCATCAACGATCTCTGGTCGCAGATTGTCAGCATCAATCTCACCACCTGTGCCGCCACCGTCCTCGCTGAGCATTGATCGCCTGAATCCATCTTGAGTATCCCAGCGCCAGTCGAATCGTTCATTCGACTGGTGAACCCGCCACCGTTCAATCCTCCACATAAAGCACAGGTTTCTCACCCAATATGCGCCGCGTGGCGATGTAACTGGTCAAGAGGCAGACTGCCACCAGAGCCAGGGTCACCGTTACGGGAATAAGCAAAGACGGCTGCCAGAGCCCTTTGAAGATAACCTTGCCGGTGATGAACGAGGCCAGTAAACCGAGGATGGAACCCAGAACTGCGGCGCCCGCACCCAGCCAGCCAAATTCCTTCATGGTGGCTTGCAGAATCACCTTGAAGTCGGCGCCCAGGATCTTCAGCAGATTGCTATCCCAGCGTCGGGCCAGGGCTTGGTTTTGGGCTATGGAGAAAATCACCGCGTGCCCGGTCAGGACAGTGAGCCAGCCCATGACGATCAGAACCAGCGACATCTGCTCGATGAGTTCGCTGATTTTGGCGACGAGTTTGCTGACATCGATAATGGAAATGTTAGGGAAGGTATCCACGATCTTTTTTTGCAGCTGCAATTTTTTGTCAAATTCAATGGAGGGAAGTGTCATCAGGAATGTCTTCGGCGCGTCATCCACCAGTCCAGGCTGGAGCACCAGGAAAAAGTTAGGCTGAAACGTATTCCACTTCACGGTGCGGACACTTGTGACAATGGCGGACACGGGCAAACCTTGAACATCAAACGTCAGCGTATCCCCGAGTTTCACGCCCAGGCGTTCGGCATAGCGCTGCTCGATGGAAAGTTCTCCAGGTTTGCCCGAGGCGTCCTGATAGGGGCCCTGAAATAAAACGCCCTCTGTGATGGTTTCCGCATCAGCCAGGGTCGATCGATAGGATAGGTTCACACCACGATTGCGTGAACGCTGCTCCTGCTCCTCTTCCCGCGTCACCGCCTGATCATTGGCCCTTTGCCACGGCCGGCCGTTGACCTCGCTCAGGCGGGCCATAATCATGGGCGCCACAGCTTTGGGTGTGACGCTTTCTGCGCGAACCAGGGATTCGATGGTTTCGACCTGATCCTCCTGAATGTCGAACAGAAAGAGGCTGGGCAGACCATCGCCATCGGGTCTTTGCAGTTCCGACTGAATACTGTGCTGAATTTGAGGAATCAGGTTGATCAGGGCGGCCCCGATGCCCAATGCTATGAACGAATTCAAAGAATGACTCTGCTGCGAACGCAGATAAGTGATGGCCAGCCGCGAGCTGAGCGAGCCTCGCCGTGAACGCAAGGCCAGAAATTTAAGCCCAGACCAGGCAATGAACGCAAATATCAGAGCCAGGCCCAGAAGCGTGGCACAGAAGAGAGTGCCGACTTTGAAGGAATGAGCCTGCCACAGGCTCAGTGCATAGAAGGCTGCAAAACTCGGCACGTAACTGGCCCAGAGCGCTGCCGTCCAAAGTCGATCGCCACCGGAAAATTCCTGGAAGAGCACCGAGGGATTCAGCTTGCGGATCCGCAAAAGTTGCGGCAGGCAAACCAAAATCGAGCCGGCAATGCCCAGACCAAAGGCCAGGGCGAAGGAGGGCCAACCGACTTCAATCGAAAGAGGCACCGGCGTCAGGGTTTTCAAAAGGCCGGATGCCAGAGGCACGAGCAGCATTCCGACCAGACTCGCGAGCACCGCGCTGACCGCTCCCAAAAGCGTCAGCTGCACGACATACAGCATCATGGCTTTGAAATAGGTCAGGCCAATGCTCACGAGGGTGGCAATGGCGGTTTGTTTACGATCCAGGTACATCCGGAAAAGGTAGGAGGCGCCCATCGCAGCCAAAGCCAGTGCCACCAATGAGACAAGGCCGAGGTAATCGGAGAGATAGGCCAGCATGCGACCATTGTCCTGGCCTGATTTATGATAGGCCGAGACCCGGACGCCGGCATCATCGATGGCTTGATTCACACGTTGCTCCACCTGATCGATGCTCTCACTGGCCGGCAACTGAATGAGGCGCGTGTGCGTCGTGGTTGCTCCGAATTGAATCAATCCGCTTTGCGTGAGCGTATTTTTTCCCACATAGATGCGAGGCGCCATGGAAGCGCCGATCATGGCGGCGGAACTGTCGTCCTGAATCACATCATCGATCACAAAATCAAGGCTACCGATGCGAACGCTTTCGCCAGGCTTGACATCGAGCTGCACCAAAAGCTCGGGAGCCACCCAGACCTTGGGCGCTGTCACGAGATCGAGCGGCTGCTTGCCTTCGTAAAGACCCTTTTTTTCCAGCGTGATCTGGCCGTAATAGGGAAAGCCCTGATCAATGCCTTTGAGTTCGACGAGGACACTGCGTTTGGCGCTGGTGACCATCGAATAAAGAGTCAGGATTTCGAGCTGACGGGTGCCATCAGGCAGAGCTGCGTTCAACTTTTCCATTTCATCAGGGCGCAACGCGCGTCGTGCCGAGACGGAGAGATCCGCAGCGAGCATGTTCTTGGCTGATGACTGCAGCTTATCTTCGAAGCTGCGTTTCATGGCATCAAGCGCGATGAAACCGGTCAGGCCCAGGGTCATATTCAAACAGAACAGCAGGCAAAAACGCGGGCTGTTGCGCAGTTCACGAAAAGCGTAGCGGAGCAGCATCGAGGCATTCCTTGTTCAAGGTGTTTGCAGTTGGCCCTGAACCAAAGGCAGGCGGTTTTTGCAGCGGGACGCGAGCTGCATATCATGCGTCACCAGGATGAGAGTCATGCCGCGCTGGGCCACGGCATCAAAGAGGAGATTCATCACCTTTTCCCCGGTGGCCGTATCAAGGTTGCCACTCGGTTCATCGGCGAGAAGGATGCGTGGCTCGACCACAAACGCACGGGCAATCGCAACCCGTTGGCATTCACCGCCGCTGAGCTGCTGCGGCAGATGTTTAGCCCGTGCGCCAAGGCCCATCAATTGCAGAGCATCCATGGCCCTTTCTTCGGCGTTGGACATGCCGAGAATATCCAGAGGCAGGAGCACGTTTTCCAGTGCCGTGAGGCTGCGCATCAGGTGAAACTGCTGGAAAATAATGCCAATGGAGCGACCTCGAAAACGGGTCAATTCATTTTGATTGAGCTGACCAAGGCTTTGGCCGTCAACGGTAATGGTGCCCTGAGAGGGCTGATCCAAGCCAGCCAGCAGCGATAGCAGCGTGGATTTTCCCGAACCCGACTGACCCACGATTGCCACCGTTTCCCCGGATTCGACGCCAAAGCTCAAATTCCGCAGCACGGGAATCACCGTTTCGCCTTGCTGAAATTCCTTTGATACCTGCCTGACTTCCACAATCGCCATAGAGGGTCCTATTTCCATTTCAAGTGTTACAAAAGTTCTTTCACTTTGGGATAAATCAAGGACAGGACCTGCTCATAGCCCTTTTCATTCGGATGAATGCCATCCGCCTGGTTGAGGTCGGGCTTGCCGGCGATCCCTTCCAGAAAGAAGGGGACAAAACTGGGTTTGTACTTGTCTTTGACCTTGGTAAAGCTGGATTCAAAATCCTTGGGAAATTTCTCGCCGTAGTTGGGTGGGGCTTTCATGCCCAGGAGCAAAACCTTGATGCCCTGCGCCTGGATCATGTCCATCGCGGCACTCAGGTTTTTGTGAGTGGTCGCCGGATCAATGCCGCGCAAACCATCGTTGGCACCGAGCGCATAGATGATGAGATCAGGCTTGCCGCGTTTCAGATGAAATTTCAGAGTGGAGAGTCCAAAGGCGGTTGTGGCGCCGCTGGATCCGGCGTTGATCACTTTCACCCCGGGATGGCCTTCGGTCTTGAGTTTGTTTTCAAGCAGGGCGGGCCAGGTCTTATCCACGGGCACGCCGAGGCCAAAGGTCAAGGAATCACCGACCGATAGAATGACAGGCTTGGCCGCCAGAGGACTGGCAATTGCGGCCAAAGCCACGCTGATCATGAGGGACAACCTTCGAAAAAGAAGCAGCATGAACATGTCTCCGCATTAACGTTTTGACCTTGTGTGAGGCCCTCGCTATTATCACCAACGCTAGCAAACTGATCCATCACTGATTTCAGAAAGCGACGCACAACCCAAGCCCCTTGTGCTTTTGCAGGAGACGAGAAATGCCAGCATTCCACGACCGAAACGACCAGGCCTATTGCGAGGACCTGGCGCTGTCCACAATCGCCAAGGACGTGGGAACACCCTGTTACGTCTATTCCAAGAGCAGCATCCTGGATCAATGTCGCAGCATTCTTGCGGCCTTTTCGACCTATCCAACGCTGCCCTGTTATGCGGTGAAAGCCAACAGCAACCTATCGATCCTGAAAGAAATTTTCAAAACCGGCTTCGGTGCGGATATTGTGTCTCAGGGCGAGATGGAGCGGGCGTTGCGCGCTGGCGTCGATCCGAAAAAAATCGTGTATTCCGGTGTTGGCAAGCGCGCCGATGAAATCGCCTCTGCCTTACGTACAGGAATACTGGCGTTCAACGTGGAATCCTCGGCCGAACTTGAAACCATCGCCAGTCTCGCTGCCGAGCGCGGTTTGGTGGCACCGGTTTCCCTGCGGGTGAATCCCAATATCGATGCGCGCACCAATCCCAAAATTACCACCGGTCTTTTCAGCACCAAATTTGGTCTGGTGGAGACGGAGGCCCGGGCCTTGGCCGAAAAGGTCAGGCAGCTGCCCTCGCTGCGACTGGTTGGAGTGGGCTGTCATATAGGAAGCCAAATTGTCGACGTTGCTCCGCTGACGGAAGCTGCGGTGCGCATGAGTCAATTTGCTGCCGGCTTGCGTGAACTTGGTCATCAGCTCGATTTTATTGATCTGGGCGGGGGTGTGGGCATTCGTTATCAGGCGGAGGTGCCGCCGACCATGGAGAGTTATGCAAACGCCATCCTGGGCGCTGTGAAGTCCACCGGGCTCAAGCTCCTGATCGAGCCGGGCCGCGTCGTGGTCGGCAATGCGGGTGTGCTCGTATGCTCGGTTGTGTTGACCAAGCGGACCCCGGAAAAAAACTTTTTGATCGTCGATGGCGCCATGAACGATCTGGTGCGACCCACCATGTACGATTCGTATCACGAGATCAAAGCCGCAAAAACCACACACGGGCCCTTGCAGACCTATGATGTGGTCGGACCGATTTGTGAAACGGGTGATTACTTTGGCAAGGATCGGGAGCTTCCAGCCTGTGCGCCTGGGGATTTGATTTATTTGCAGAGTTCAGGCGCCTATGGTTCGGCCATGGCGTCCAATTATAACAGCCGCCCCCGTGCTCCTGAAGTGCTGGTGGATGGCAGCAATTATCGAGTGATTCGTCGGCGCGAGACGTTGCAGGATCTTTGGGAATTGGAATTGTAAGCCACTTACCATAACCAAATTTTTAGCTCGGAGCCGCCGCACCAACTCAGGGGACAAACATGACATTCCGCGCGCTTCGTGTTCTGAAAGATGGTCTCAATCAAAGTCAGCTCGTGAATTTGGAAATCGATGCGCTGGCTCCCGGCAATGTTTTAATCGAAGCGGCCTGGTCGAGCATCAATTACAAAGATGCTCTGGCCATCACGGGCCACGGCAAAATACTCAAAAAATTTCCCTCGAATCCTGGCATTGATGTGGCCGGTGTCGTGAAGCAATCGGATGACGCGCGTTATCCTGTGGGCATGCCTGTGCTGGTCACCGGCTGCGGGCTAGGGGAAAACCAGGATGGTGGGCTTGCTCAGTATGTGCGCGTGCCGGCCGAATGGGTGATTCCCTTGCCTGGAAATGTCAGCCCGCGTGATGCGATGATTTATGGAACAGCCGGATTTACCGTGGGCATCTGCCTGCATCGTCTCCTTTTGAATGATCAAACTCCCGATAAAGGCCCGATGGTTGTCACGGGAGCCAGCGGTGGTGTGGGTTCCCTGGCTGTGGCCATGCTCGCCAAATTAGGGTTTGAAGTCATCGCCGTGAGCGGCAAGGACGCCGAGAAGCAGCGACTCCTGGAACTGGGCGCCGCCCGCGTGATGCGACCGGAACAACTCGAATTGGGGCAAAAACCCCTGGAAAACGTCCGTTTTGGTGGAGCCATCGATAATGTCGGCGGTCCACTTTTGGAGGGGCTGCTCAGGCATGTGAACCTTTGGGGAAATGTCGCGTCGGTGGGCCTCGCCGGAGGCCACGCGTTTCAGGCAACGGTTATGCCCTTTATTTTACGTGGCGTGAGCGTTCTCGGCGTGAGTTCGACCAACTGTCCACGACCTTTGCGCGAGCAAATCTGGAGCAAGCTGGCCAGTGAATGGAAGCCGCAGTCGCTTGATGTTTTCGTCTCGCGGGAAATTGATTTGGCCGAGGTTCCGAAAGCGGCGGCGCAGATGCTGGACCGGCAGACCACCGGTCGCACCCTGGTCCGCTTACGCTGATTATTTCAAGGTTTTTTGCAGTCGCAGGAATTTGGGACCAAAACGATCCGAGAATTCGAGACTCAGAGCGTTCCCATCCTGCTGGATGCTATGGATTTCCAAATTCATCACGAAGAGTTTGCGTTCCGCGTAGAGGTGCAGAAAACCATTTTTATGCGACCACGTCCCCCAGCCATCACCCAATCGTTTGAGGTGATAGAAAAATCGCCCATCCTGGTACAGCTGCAGCTGGATAGGGTACGACTGATCTTCCAACACAACCGTGGCTTTGGCATCGACGTCGTCGGTACTGCCATTCAGGAGCGGTTGGAAAAATTCCTGATCCTTTTCATAAACTTCGTAGTTCCGCTCCGCTTTGTACAGCGGTTGGCAACCCACCATCAGCAAAACGGCTAAAAAACCAGTCCGTAAACGCAGCATGATTGACATCCTATGGCTGGACCATTTTGATTTATGATCGCATGGATCATAGCATCCCTGGAAGAGGTGCCAAGTTCAAAAGCAGGCCTGAGCCGGGGAACGGCTTCAGGCTGCACATCGGAACGATTCAGGCCAGAGATTTGGAAACAATCTCGAAAACGTCGCGGGATAGTCCGTCCTTGGCCGCAATCTGCTCCAGATGCTGACGGATCTTGACCTGGCGCGGGGCATCGAATTTCCGGAAACGGCTGAGAACAGTGGCCAGAACAGCCGCGACCTGTGGATTCGTGGCATCGATACGCAGGATGTAATCGGCAGCCAGCGCATAACCTTCACCACTGCGATGATGAAAGCCATTGGGATTGCTCTTGGTAAAATGCCGGAAGACGGAATAAACCCGATTCGGATTGTTGATGTCAAAATCAGAATGGGTGAGCAGACCTTTAACATGCTGCAGCACATCGGGATGCTGGGAGCTTGCCTGCACCTGGAACCACTTGTCGATCACCAGGGCGTCACCTTTCCAACGGCTGTAAAAGTCCTGCAGGGCGGCTTCACGGGCTGGCGTTTTCAGATGCACGAGGGCACTCAGAGCTCCGAAACTGTCTGTCATATTCGTGGCGGTTTTATAGTGTTCCTGAATCAACTGCGAAGTGGCCTCGGTGGGATGAGCCGCCATGAGCAACAAACTGGCGTTATTCAGTTCGCGCCGACCAATGGCTTCCTTGCCCGTCTTATAGGTGACCTCACGTGTCCTCTGATAGCAGGCCAGCAGTTCTTTGGAACAGTGTTCGGCAAGCTGCTGCAAAAGCCAGCCACGGGCCTGGAAAATGGCCTCCATATCCGCGTTGTCTTCGCGATTGATGATGTAATCCGTGGTTGGGGCCTGAATGGAAATCGCCACCAGTCGGGGATCCACAGTCGTATCATTCAAAAGCGTTTTGAAGGCTGCGATATATTCGGGGTCCAGCGCCTTGACTGTGCCGTTGGCTCGGCCCAGGATGGTTTGCACGGCCAAAGTTTGACCCGCTTCGTAGCGATTGAAAGGGTCAGTGTCCGCACGCAGAAGGGTATAGAGTTCCGCATGGCTGAGATGGGCATCCAGAATTACAGGAGCCGAAAATCCGCGCAGGACAGAGGGAATGGGCTGCTCCGTGACATCCTGGAAATTAAATTCTCCACGCACCTGATCGAGCAACACCAGATGCTCATGTGATTTTTTGCCAAGATACGTGGTATCCAAAGCCTTGCCACTCGCGCCGATAAAGGCCACACGCAAAGGAATGAGCTGCGGCTTCTTATTCACCTGTCCTGGTGTCTCTGGCAGTGTCTGCTGAACGATTAGCTTCAAACTCCGGGAACTGGCATCGTAGCTACGCTGCACATCCACCTGGGGTGTGCCGGCCTGCTGATACCAGAGTTTGAACTGGGTCATGCTTTGACCGGATACATCCTCAACCACCGTAAGGAAATCCTCGACCGTGACGGCCTGGCCGTCGAACTGGGCGAAATACCGATCCATCGTTTTACGATAGGTCTCGGGCCCGATCATCGTATGCAGCATGCGGATGACTTCCGCCCCTTTGTGATACACGGTCGGGGTATAGAAGTTATTGATCTCGATATAACTTTCGGGACGGACAGGATGGGCCATGGGGCCTCCGTCCTCGGGAAACTGCTGCTCGCGAAGGAGGCGTACGTCAGCGACTCGCTTCACAGCGCGCGATCCTTCATCGGACGAAAATTCCTGGTCGCGGAAAACAGTCAAGCCTTCCTTCAGACTCAGCTGAAACCAGTCGCGCAGGGTCACCCGGTTGCCGGTCCAGTTATGAAAATATTCGTGACCAACGACACCAAGGATTTTTTCGAAGTCCTCATCCGTGGCAGTCTCGGCGCTGGCCAGAATGTATTTTGAATTAAAGATATTGAGGCCCTTGTTTTCCATGGCGCCCATATTGAAATCACTGACGGCTACGACCATGAAAAGATCCAGGTCATATTCCAGCCCATAAGCTTTTTCATCCCAGGCCATCGCGCGTTTGATGGCATCCAGGGCAAAAGGAGTTTTGGGGAGATTCACATCCTCGACATAAAGATGAATGTCGACTTTGCGACCGGATTTGGTGGTGAACGTAGCACTGGCCCGACTCAAATTGCCGGCCACCAGAGCAAAGAGATACGAGGGCTTGGGAAAGGGATCGTGCCAGACCGCAAAATGCCGACCATCAGGCAAGGAACCTTGCTCCATCAGATTGCCGTTGGAGAGCAGCACCGGGCACAGCTCTTTCGAGCCACGCAGTGTGGTTTCGTATTCGGTCATCACATCCGGGCGATCGAGGAAGTAGGTGATGCGCCTAAATCCTTCCGGCTCGCACTGGGTATAATAATTATTGCGCGAGAGATAAAGACCTTCATAGGCCAGGTTTCCACGCGGGTTGATCTGCGTAACCAGTTCGAGCTCAAATTCATCCGGCAGAGAATTCAGCTGCAGATGGCTGGGGCTGTAATCCAGAGTCTTGAGATCCAAGGACTTTTTATCGAGAGACGCCTCCAGCAGTGTAAGCTCCGAAGCTTCCAAGCGCAGGGAGCGAGGCTGGCCCGGGTTAGACTGATAGCGAATGCAGGAACGCACCACAGTTTTATCAGGATCCAGATCAATCGTAAGCTTGACCCGCTTCACCCAGTACGATGGGGGTGTGTAATCTTTTAAGAGGATAGCTTGTGGAGCTTCTGCTTTCATAAGGGTCTTCCGATTCATTCTGGAATATAAATTATACCGACGCTCGCAGCGAACGACGACGGAGAAACAGCAGCAGGAACGTGCCGCACATCGCTGATAGGGTCAGCAGCAGCGACGGACGTTCACGCCAGAATTCAATCACGATCACCGGTAGCCACAGAGCCCCACGCGTGACCGTTCGGAGAGTGGGGCGGGTAGCAATGAATTCGGCGAGTGGGGGACTGTAGCTATAGTAAAGATTCACAAATTTTTGGCCTGCGCTTGTCACAAGCAGAACGTTATCGCGAAACCAGCGCAAGGTATGAAGATGCGGATCAAGGGGTGAACCATAAGCAGCGGTTGCAATAAAACAGCGGGGATCTTTCACGACGGGTTCAGGGCCGCCGCCGAGTTCACTCAGGGTCACAGCGTCTGAAGGTTGGGCAATTTTACAGGTGCGCTGCAAGCCGTCGGGCTGGTTCTGCAGGACGAAGGCATAGGTCGTATCATTGTCGAGATCCACAATAGAAATATTGCCCGTATTGCCTGATTCGAAAACATTAATTCTAGCGGCTTCCAAATCGTCGACTTTGAGATAGTAATGGGTTGCGCCGGTCGCGCCGGGACACACGACACTGCAGTCGGTTTCACTGGTTTTATCAATATGACAGGCGTTAGGAATCGTGGTCTCGGCATTCGGATCGGCTTCGTTATAAGTGCGAAGTGGAATCGTGTCAGCGTCCCAATTGCTCTCCTCGACGACAAAAGCAATGGCGCCATCGGGTGGCGACGTGCTGTTATCAGCCCGGCTAATGGCTTCATCGGTATTCCAAATCCCGTCCAGCCTCCCTTTGGAGGCTTGTACTCTGAACGATGCCACGACGCCTGTCGCGGCCACGGCGAGCTTGGGATTCACTTCCTGATCCAAAAAGGTGGACGACGTCGTTGAATTTCCTGGCAGAAGGCGGATGGCAATGAAATCTTTAGTCTTAAATTGTTTATCGCCCGATGCGGTGAGCACTATCGTAACCTTGAGACGGCGGTACGTGCCCGTTGGGTCCGTCTCCAGCTTCTCAAAGAGTGGACTGCCTGCGGGAAAGCTGGCGACATAATCCTGGGGCCAACGCTGATCGAGGGGTGTCGTGTCTAATTCCGAAAACGTCTGATAGCCCACTTTAAGCGGGTCGAAGCCCGCCACACAGCCTTTACCGACACCATCATTCACACAAATGTCGAGATATCGAACGAGAGACATCATGCCTTCTTCGGCGGTTTCGCCAGCTCCCATCCCAAACGTTTGGAGATCTGCCGGAGCAATATTGTTCAGGGTAAAACTCATTGTGATTTTCTGGTAATTGCCACGCTGAAGGACAGCCGTGGGTTTATCCATAGAGACGGTGGCGTATCCATTCTGCGACGCGAGTGTCAGCAGGAAAATGGTGAAGGATAAGAATTTTCTAAACACGTGATTTATCTCTCATTGATGGGGGAAAATCCGACTTCACGCATCATCGCCAGGAAGCCCTTCGTCTGTCAAGCTTGGAGGGACATATTACGGGCCGAAAAAGCAGAAAGCTGATGCCCCATAAGGGTATCAGCTTCATTTTTATCAGACTTAGGATTTTTTTAGGGAGTTTTGCGGTATTTCGGCAGCTGGGGCCTTGGAGTCAGTCGAGTCACATCGAATTCCAATCCATCATAGGCCAGTTGGATGCGAGGTCCTTCCGGCTGGCCAAGGCTCGTCCAGAGATCTTTATGGAATTCCAACTGCTTCTGGCAGTGATTCATTGCCTGCTGCAGCATGCGTTCTTCTTTGGCTTCACCGGCTCGTGGATCATGATGGGTCATGATGATGTTGCGAATTCCTTCGCGCATGGCGAGATCGACGCCAATGGGAGGCGAGCAGTGACCCCAATCATAGCGGCTTGCCAGCTCATCCATCTCATATTGACCATCAAAAACCAGCAGATCCAGGTCCTGATAGTAAGGCAGATCCTTGCCCAGGGCTTCCGGCGTGATGCGTTTATATTCACCATCGACACCGATCAGCAGCGAGCAGCCAGCGGCATCGAAGCGGTAACCAAAGGATCCGCCGGGATGGTCCAAAGCCATGGGCGAAACCGTCAGGTCATCAAATGTCAGCTGATCGTAGACTTTGATCTTACGGAATTCAACCTCAGCACCCAAATCCTCCCATTTGACGGGAAAATTGATGCCGTTGAACTGGATTTTGATGAATTCGGGGGCATGGGGATGCACGTGATAAATCACGAGCTTGGTGCCAGGAATATAAATCGGCACAAAGAACGGCAGACCCATGATGTGATCCCAGTGCAAATGGGTCATAAACACGGTGAATTCCGTACGGCCCTGGGCCATGACTTCCGCTGACGCTTCGGCGAAGCCCGTTCCCATATCGACGAAGAAACGATGATTTTTAAAGATGATTTCATTGCAGGAGGTATTGCCGCCATAAACCAGAGGGCGTCCCAGATCACCATCGCGGAGTGCATTGCGGAACTCGCTGATAGTGCTCAAGCCCGCCTTTTCCGCACGCTTGGCGTAGGAGTCGACCAGATTCACAAAAGTGTCATGGGTAATTGCGCGCGGCAAAGAGCCACGGGTACCCCACATGCGTAGCTTCACGGATTTCCCCGACAATGAAGGTTCCTGAGCTTTATCTTATCAAACTGGTCCGGCTGGTGCTATATGTTGGAATTCTGACGGTTTCCGGGAGAGCGCAAGTTCGGACAAAGGTCCTTTTGGCAGCTTTCGGGGAAGAAGCATGGAAATTTGCTCTGGAAAGTCCCTCCGATCTTTGTTATAGCAAGTTTCCTTAAACTAGACACGGCTCGATGTCTCCAATCGGCCTGTGCAGGAATTAAGCTCATCGGAGAATGGAGTAGGAATGCTGACCTTACGTTTACAGCGACACGGCGCCAAACATCGTCCTTTTTACCATATCGTTGCCACCGATTCGCGCAATGCTCGCGATGGTCGCTTCATTGAAAAACTGGGCTTTTACGATCCCACACGTGAACCTTCTGTCATGGAAGTGAACGCCGAGCGCCTGTCCTACTGGTACGGTCGCGGAGCCAATGTATCTGAGGCTGTCGCCACCATTCTGCGCCAAAAGAAGATCGTTCTTGAGCGCGCAAAGACTCATAAGCAAGCCTAAGTTCCCGTGAAGAACACATGGCTTCAAATCGGCATCGTTGGCAAGGCTCAAGGCCTCCGCGGTGCTTTTTTTGTTGCCCAACGTGATGAAGATTGGCCTGAAGGCCTCGATCGCATCGTGGTGGGCCCTGATCCGGATAAGGCCAAAGCCTTGACTGTGGTCGAAACACGTCGATCAGGCGACCGTCCGGTCCTTCAATGCCGGGAGCTCACCAGTCGCGAGGCTGCGGAATCCCTTAAAATGCAGCCTATTTGGTGTGATCGGTCGCTGGTTCCTTTGCAGGAAGATTCCGAATACCTGTGGTCGGATCTTGTGGGCAAGGACGTGTTGGATTCCGACGGGCAGCGTTTGGGTCGCATCAGCGCGGTTGGCAACTTTGGAGCCAGTGATGTCGTTCGCATCGATGCAGACGACGGACAATGGATCGAAGTGCCCTTTGTCTCCGCCTATTTCAATATGGAATTTCGCGCCGATGCCGCGGATTTGCGCATGACGGTGCCGGCGGATACCTTCGCCGAGACTTGGAACAAAACGTGAGCCGCAGTCTCTCCTTCATCAGCATTCATCCGCAATTCATGGAAGCCTATTTTCGGTTTGGTGTCTTCAAGGCCGCCACCCGTATGAATATGGAATTTCATTCCATCAATCTGCGGACCTATGCGGTCGATAAACATGGATCCATTGATGACAGTCCCTTTGGGGGCGGTGACGGCATGGTCATGCGCGTTGAGCCTTTGGCTGCTGCGGTACGGGCGTTGCCCAAACCTGGTCGGGTGATTTATACGAGTCCGAGTGGTCGTTTGTGGACGCAGCAGGATGCTGAGCGTTATGCGGTTTTGGATGAAGACCTGATTTTCATCTGTGGACGCTTCGCAGGAATCGATCAAAGGTTTGTGGAAGAATTCGTTGCGGATGAAGTGTCGATTGGTGATTTTGTGGTTTCCGGTGGGGAATTGCCGAGCCTTTTGATTGCGGATTCCATTCTGCGCCAGATTCCAGGTGTGCTGGGTAACGAACGCAGTGCACCGGATGATTCCTTCGGCAGTGGCATGCAGGGCATGCTCGAATATCCACTGTATACGCGTCCGCTTGAATTTGAAGGGCACAAGGTTCCTGATGTGCTGCTGTCCGGTGATCATCAGAAGATCAAAGCGTGGCGTCATGCCGAAGCATTGCAAAAGACCAAAAGGTTACGGCCTGATCTGCTTTCCCATAAATCCTAAGGATCTGAGTTGACCACGGCCTGATCTGCTTTCCCATAAATCCTAAGCATCTGGGTTGACCACGGCCTGATCTACTTTCCCGTAAATCCTAAAGGTTCCGGGCTGGCTACGGCCTGATCCGCTTCTCACAAATCCTAAAGGTTCTGGGCCCGCCACAACCTTTCCCTTATCAAGTTCATACGCGCGAGCGGCAACTTTTTCTCGATGAGAATGCGTTCCAACTGCTTCTGCAGCTCCGGGATATCCGTGAGCGCTCGAGCCCTGGCCAACGTGGGCGTTTCCATGAAGGTTTGCATGGGCGCATGTAAGACTTTTTTCAATTCACGGCTTTGCAACTGATCCGGAAATAAAGCTCCCAATCGACTGAGTCGCTGCAGGGATGGATGTTCCACCCGCAGGGCCCAGCGATCCAGAAAGGCACTCTGACCCTGAAAATTACGGGTGAGAAATGCTTGCCAAAGCTGCCAAAGCTTGAGCCTGCCCAGTTTTCTCGTTTCCGCATAGCGTTGCCAGGCCAAGGGCGGCAACCGACGCCGCAGACTCAGAGGTGCAGGATAGGATAGGGTTCCGGCCTCCCCTGATGATTTCTTATAAAGGTAAAATTCCAAATTGTTTTCAAATCTCAGATCATCAATACGAGCCTGAAGCTTATCCTGCGTCGGCATCTCCAGCAAAGGATTGGGCATATCATCCAGCTCCGCGTAGCGATCCATAAGTCCCAGAATGGAAAGCCCGGCCGCATCGATCGCCTTCAACCAATAATCAAGGCCAAGTCGCGCTTCCCGCTCGTGAAAAAAAGCATCCACCAGACGGGCCGGCTCCTGAATAATGCCCTGCATGCCTTCGATACGTTCCTGAAGCGCCGGCAGGGTCCGCGCCAGCGTCTTAAGCAGCTGGGCCGTCTGCCGCAAATCCCCTGGTTGATAGGGCGATAAACCGAGCAAGGCCAGCACTCTTGAAATCTGGAACATCCATTGCCGGGCCCGACTGTTGTAAACCATGATGCGCATCGTACCGCCGGGGAGCAGCGAATGACTCAAGGTTTGCAGCCCTTGCGAAGGATTGGCCAAATGATGCAGCATGCCGTAAGCATCGATATGAAAGTAAGGCTGGCCAAGATCAGCCGACGGATCTTCAAGATTTAGCACCTTGAGATCCATAGGCCTTAGGAGCAAGAGACTCCGCAGGCGCGCTTTGCGCAAACTCGGACGGGACAGATCCACACCTGCCACGCGATGAGCCCGCGGTTCCCAACGACTGATGATAGCCGCCTGGACATCACCGCAACCCGCAATCAAAATCCGACCTGCGCCTTGGCCGAGGCTCGTCAGTCCTGTTTCTTGCTGAACCAAACGCTGCGCAAAAAGAGATCCGCTGGCATAGGCCTCCTGCCAACGCAAAGGCAGCAGGAGTCCATAATTCGGATAAGGAAAAGCCTCGTACATCGACTGCACAGCAAGATTGATGCTTTGCGCGGCATTCTCATTCATCCAGAACAACCCGTGACATCAATCGCGCCTGGCCACCTGTGGTAATCATGACCGGATAAGGCCGCAGGAACACATGATCCTTGCCGAAGTGTCCCGCTCCGTAAATGCTGGGAAACCGCGCCCCCTCAAAGGTTTTTTGCAGATTCGGAGTCTGGGCCGATTTCGCAATCACAAAGGCCTGCAGCGCGGATCGCACGGCGTCATATCCCAAAGCGGCAAAGACATCAGGTTTCTGGCCAAAGGTGGTTTCATATTCCGTAACGAAACTTTGAACGCCAGCCTGAGGATCGTTATTATGAAAATACGAAAAGTAATACTGACTGCCGAGATCGCCTTGTTTATACAGATCCACATGATCCCAGCCATCACCACCGACAAACGTTGCCTTGACTCCAGCTTTGCGAGCTTCCGTCAGGATGTTGGGAACGCCTCGGTAAGATCCGGGAAAAACCACAATATTGGGCTGCGCGCTGGCGATTTTGGTCAGAACGCTTTTTAATTCTTCGCTGCCACCTTCGCTCCATTGACCCAGCATCTGGCCTCCGCCTTGGGTAAAGGCTTCGGCAAAAGACTTGCCGATGACTTCGCTATCGGGCGAACGCGCATCCACCAGCACGGCAGCCCGATCACGCCTTAGGGATTTGAGCGCGAATTGCGAGAGCATCCGTCCCTGTCTTTTGTCAGTGGCGCTCATGGAGTAAACATAAGGATAGGCCGTGAGGTCGTCTTCGGTACCGCGTGGCAGAAGTAAAATCACATTGGTTTTACTGCTGACGGCGGCGATCGCCTGGTTGGCCACATTGCTCAAGGACCCGATCAGAATATCGGCCTTTTGCTGTTGAACCAGGCGAAGGGCGGCTTTTTCAGCCTCCGAAGCCAGTCCGCGATCATCGGCTGCGATCAGGGCCACCTTTTCAGCGAGCTGCGGATTTTCACTGCGAAATTGCGTCAAACCCAGTTTGACTCCCTGCGAGAGGGAATTCCCATAGGATGCCAGGGGCCCACTGCGCGGGTGGATAAATCCAATCCGATACAGCACATGGTCCTTGGCAGGTTTGGCGATCAGCGACGACGATGCCGAACAGACGAAACAAGCGATTAAAATCGCCCAATATGGAGTTGGATTCCAGGCTTTCACAAAATTTCCTTTTCTGGCAACGTGACTTTTGCCTCAGCGCATAGATGCCAAGGCTACCCGCATTCCCATGACGGGAAAAGCTGCAAATTATCCTGAGATTATATTAAGTCAAACGGACGGTCGCGAGGAAGTTATGACGCAAAGCCAGGTGGAAAAGATTGAGCCCTGGAGGGAACGGTGGTTGGTGGGGCAAACCGGTTGGGATCAAGGAGGACCTCACAGTCAGCTGGATCGACTCCTGCGCCATGCAACCCAAGAGGGGCGACTGCCTGCCGGCGCACGGATTTTTTCCGCAGGCTGTGGCCGTGCCCATAACGAAGCCTGGTTGGCTGGGCAGGGCTATCGGGTGGATGCCGTGGATGCGGTCCCCGAAGCGATCGAAGGAGCCCGCGCCCTTTACGGGCAAGTCGCAGGCCTGAACCTTCAGGTGTCTGATGTTTTTGCCGCAGTCGAGCCCGAGCCTGCCTATGATGCCGTTTTTGACAGGGCGATGCTGTGTGCGATCGAACCCCGGCATCGGCCGACTTATATCCAGGCGATCCACCACAAGCTGAAGTCCGATGCTTTGGTCCTCGCTATTTTGTTCCGACGCACGCGCACCCCCGAGGGGCCTCCTTTTGCGGTGAATGAAGAGGAGGCGCAGCGGCTGCTGGCGGAACATTTTGATCTTGTTCATGCCAGCCTTTGTCCGCCACCGGAAAATCCACGGAATGTTTTGGAAGAATGGCTTTGTATTTGGCGTAAGAGGAGACCTTGAGCATGTCCCCATCCGCACAGAAATCGAATCGTGTGTCCGAGCTGGCTGCCATGATTATGCATCACAAGCGGCTTTATTATGCGGGCAAGCCCGAAGTTGCTGATGCTGTTTATGATCGTCTGGAACAGGAGCTTCGTTCGCTCGAACCTGATCATCCGGCGCTTCTCTATGTGGGTAGCGCCCCGAGCAGCACGGGGGCCAAGCGGCAGACACACGATATTCCGATGCTCTCGCTGAATAAAACCTACAAGGAGGAAGACCTTGTCACCTGGATGGGGCGTGAACCCATTGTGGGCACCCCGAAAGTCGATGGCAACAGCCTGAGTTTGATCTATCGTCAGGGTGTTTTGGTGATGGCCAAGACGCGCGGTGATGGACGGGTGGGCGAGGACGTGACAGACAAGGTGCGGTGGATTCCTGATTGTTTAAAAAAACTCGATCAACCCGTGGATCTGGAGGTTCGCGGTGAAGTCTATTGCACCACCCACCAGTTTGCTGGTCTGGTGCAGGAAATGCTGGACCGTGGCCTGGAGCGGCCGAATAACCCGCGCAATATCGTAGCCGGGCTTTTAGGTCGGAAGGTGCATGTGGACCTTTGCCGTTTCTTCAATTTCTTTGCCTTCGAAGCCCTGGGTCCTGGTGTGGAAAAGATTCCAACCGAAACGGAGAAATTCGATTGGCTGGGTCAGCACGGATTTCACGTGCCGCCCCATAAGATCCTGCAGACCGGCGAAGAAATCAGCGAATACCTGGGCGAAGTCAAACGCATGATGGAGGAAGGCGAAATCGCCTACGACGGTGCGGTGTTTTCTTACAATCGTTTGAGTCTGCATCAGCAGCTGGGTGCTACAGGGCATCACCCGCGCTACAAATTGTCCTTTAAGTGGCAGGGCCAGACAGCGATTGCGGTCATTGATGAAATCGTCTGGGCCACCTCGCGGCTCGGTATTATTACGCCTGTGGCGGTCATTGAACCCGTGAATTTGAGCGGCGCCCGCATCACCAATATTACGCTGCACAACGCCGAGCATGTGAAGGCCTACAATCTGAAGAAGGGCGATCAGATTGAAATCGTTCGCTCGGGTGAAGTCATTCCGAAATTCCTGCAGGTGGTCCAGGCGAAATCCGGTAACCATCGCTGGCCGGAACTATGTCCCTCGTGTCAGGGCAAGGTGGAATTCGATGGCGTGCGCCTCAAATGCATCAACGTGGACGATTGCCCGGCGCAGAGATCCGGTTTTATTTTGAACTGGATCCGCGCGGCCGAGATCGATGATCTGAGCGAAAAAAGGCTGGAGCAGCTGATTCAAGCCGATCTAGTGGAACACGTTGCGGATCTTTATCGACTGACGGAAAAGGATTTTCTGAAACTGCCGGCCACCAAGGAAAAGATGGCAGCCAAGCTCTACACGAATATTCAGGCGAGCCGTCAGCTCCCTTTAGCCAAATTTCTCAATGGCCTTGGGATCGAAGGCGCCGGCATGCGCACCTGGGAAAAATTGCTGGAACACTACCCGAGCCTTGACGCTATATTAGGCATGACGGCTGCCGAGCTGATTGAAATTGAAGGTTTCGCGGAAAAATCCGCGGAACAAATTGTTCATGGTTTGAAAGTTAAGAAAGCCGTGATCCAACGTCTTCTTAAAGTGGGCGTGCAGCCACAGGCTCCCCAGCGCAAGCATGCGCCTGGCAGTGGGCCTTTGGCTGGTAAACAATTCGTGATTACCGGGGCCCTGTCGCGACCGCGTGAGTCCATTGAAAAGGCCATACGCGAAGCCGGTGGCAAGACCGGTTCGAGTGTTTCCAAAAATACCTTTGCACTGGTGACCAATGAAACGGATACCGGTTCGTCGAAAATGAAAAAAGCCAAGGAGCTTGGAATTCCTATTTGGAGTGAAGACCAGCTGATGGCAATGATGGAAGGACAATAGAACAACATGGCAAGGATCGTCGGATTTCAGGGACTGCCCGGAGCTTACAGTGAATTGGCTATCATGCAGTATTTCGGCAAGAAAGCAGCCCTCCGATTTAAACCCTTGCCAGCGTTTGAAGCTGTCTTCACCGAACTGACCAAGGGTCGCATCACGGACGCTCTCTTGCCGGTGGAAAATTCCCTGGCCGGAACGATTCATGAAAATTTCGACCATCTGGCTCGATTTCCTGTGCAGATTGCCGGCGAAGCCATCCTTCGCATCCAGCACTGTCTGCTCATCCCAGCAGGCACACGTGCTGCAGACGTCACCACGGTCATCTCACATCCTCAGGCTTTGGCGCAATGTGCTCAGTACATGCGGGAACGGGGCCTGACCCCGCAATCGTTTTTTGATACTGCGGGTGCTGCCGAGCATCTGGGCCAGCATAAGCCTCCTCATACCGCGGCGATAGCCAGCTTGCAGGCCGCCAAACTCTATGGACTCAAGGTGATGGCTCGGGATATAGCGGACCGTGGTGAGAATTACACCCGCTTTCTGCACATCCGCAAGCACACTAAAAAAGCTGAAAAACCCGAGGCCAAGGGCGGGCGTACCATGAGCCTGATTCTTCTCAATTCCGGCGAAGGTTTCGCCCGGATCGGTCCGCTCTGCGGGATTCTGCAAAGTCTGGGGATTGAGCTGGTGCATTGTGAGGCACGGCCGACCAAGGATGCCGCCTGGACCTATTATTATTATCTGGAGGTGGCAGCCGGTCCCGAACACCCAGCCTGGGACCTGGCGCTCAAGACCTTGGCTTCGATGACGCGAACGCTGAAAGTGCTTGGCACTTACTCGTCGCAGCGCTAATTTAAGGAACCTTTTTCCATCGACCCGAGGAGCTCTGCATGAAACTGACTCAGATCGCGCCTATTATTTTGCCTATCGGGCTGCTTTTCAACGCCTGCGCGACAACGCCCAAGGCGGACAGTGAAGGCAAAGATAAAGAAAAGAAGGAGCATGTTTTGCAAGGTCAACCCCAACCCGACGTTTGGTTTCAAGGTCGTCCGGAACAGGCTTTTGCCCAGGCCAAAGCTGACAATAAACTCTTGTTTGTGTACTGGGGCGCTGCCTGGTGTCCACCTTGCAATGAGCTCAAATCGGAAGTTTTTTCCAAACCCCGTTTCGCTGAACTGATGAAAAATTTCATCCCGGTTTACCTGGATGGTGATACGGACCAGGCTCAGGTTTGGGGCGAGCGTTTATCGGCTTCCGGGTATCCCACGGTTTTAGTTTTGACGCCGGATGGGCGTGAACTCTATCGTTTGAGCACGAGTCTCAATGAAGACGAATTTCATGCGGCTGTTCAACCCGTGCTGAAGAATAATCAAAATTTCGCGGAAGCTTTTTCCCGTCTGGAAAATCGTGATGCCAAAGATGACGATTGGAAAGTCCTGGCCTACACCAGCTGGGATCAGTTGCCGGAAGGCCGGTATACGGTCGATCGCCTTGTGAATGCAGCCAAGCGTGCCGCTGATAAGTGTCCTGCCACCATGCCTAAGGAAAAAGCTATTTTTGCCGCTAATCTTTTGAATCTGGCTGCGCTCAATAAGGACAACAAGGAATCTGCCAATAGCCTGGCTGACATCAAGATGGAAGCAAAACGCTATCTGGATGCGATCTTTGCCAGCAAGGAAAGTGTGCAGGGAGCGCGTGGTTTCATCAATTACAACGCCAAGCAAACGGCTGTGTTCCTGTATGGAAAACCCGCGGGCAAGGGCTATGAGGATCTGAAAAAGCGCTGGCTCAAGGCAGCGGGCGACATCGCAGCCAATCCAGCCAATTCCGTGGATACCCGCCTGGCCGCCTGGAATCCCGCCATCGAATTTCATAAGCTTGAGGCCCCCAATGGCCCGGTTCCTGCAAAATTGAAAGCTGATGTGCAGGCTGCTGCCACTCAGGCTGACAAAAATGCCGGGACTGCTTTCGAGCGGCATGCTGTTATTTCTTCGGCGGCCTATATGTTGCGTCAAGTGGGTGATTTTTCAGGCGCCCGCCAGCTTCTGGAAACCGAAGCGGCGAAGACCGACACCCCTTGGTACTACTATAGCAGTCTGGCCTCACTGGAGCAGGAATTGAAAAACGAAAAGGCCGCGCAAACCTGGGCAGCCAAGGCACGCGAATCCGTGGTGGGGCGCGCGAGCAAGATTCAGTGGATTACCAGCGATATCGTTCTGAACGCCAAGATCAAGAATGCAGACCAAAAGGCCTACATGTTGAACCTGACCCGGGAATATTACGATGTCGCAACCAGTCTGAATGATGGTTTTTCAGGACGCAATTGGGCACGCGCAAAAAAGGTGAGTGAATCCCTGAAGGATTGGCAGAAGGATCCCGCCTTCACTGCATTGTTTTCCAGCTATGAAGCGAAATGCAGTGGACTTGAAAAGGAAAGCCAGAAAAACTGCCAGCAGCATTTTGCTGGTTTGAAAAACTAAAAATATTCTGAAGGGGTGGTCATGCGTTTTCTTGTCATCGGTGGAGCTGGGTATATCGGGTCCCATTTTGTATGGGAGGCTTTGCGCCAAGGTCATAGCTGTGTGGTGTACGATAACCTGAGCCGCGGCCACCGCGCATCGGTCCCTCGTGAAGTGAAACTCATCCAGGCCGATTTGCTCGACAAGGAAACGTTGCGAGCGACGCTGCGCGAGGATCACTTTGATGGTATTTTCCACTTTGCAGCGTTTGCCCTGGTGGGTGAATCAGTGACGGAACCGGATCTCTACTACGAAAATAACGGCGAGGGCGTGCGTTGTCTTTTGAACGCCATGCGTGCGGAGAAATCCACCGCTGGCCTCGTCTTCTCGTCAACCTGCGCGATCTTCGGCACGCCTCAGAAGGTGCCGATGGTCGAAAACGATCCCAAGGTTCCGATCTCGCCTTATGGTCGTTCCAAGTTGGTCGCTGAATGGTTGATTGAAGATGCGTGCCGTGCCTATGGCATCAAAGCCATGGCGCTTCGGTATTTCAATGCCTGCGGTGCGGATGCCAGCGGCGAAATCGGTGAGGATCATCAGCCTGAAACTCATCTGATTCCCAACGTTATTCTTTCCGCCATGTCTGGCAAGGAGCTGTCGATCTTCGGGCAGGATTTCCCGACCCGTGACGGCACCTGCGTCCGTGACTACATCCATGTTTCGGATCTTGCCGATGCCCACATTAAAGCCTGCCAGCATCTGCAGGCGCTGAAGCCTGGCGCTTTTGATGTGGTGAACCTTGGAACTGGGAATGGTTATAGCAATCTACAGATTGTGGAAGCCGTGGAACGCGTGCTGGGTCGAAAGATTGCCTATAAGTTTGCCGATCGCCGGCCCGGTGATCCAGCAGAACTTTATGCCGATAATGCCAAGGCCCGACAGGTCCTGGGTTATGTAAGCAAGCATTCAGATTTGGAAAATATTATCCGCACGTCCCTGGCCTGGCATAAATCGCATCCCAAAGGTTTTGCTTGATCTTGGTTCAGAACGGTCCCCGCGACCTCAAGCACGGATCGCGGGGATGATATTAAGACAAGGATTTGGATTGACCATCCAAAGTTAAAAGCCCCCGATAAAGATCGGGTCGGCGGTCGCGGAAAAAGCCCATGCCTGCGCGAAAGGTGCGGGCGGCTTTCAGGTCGATTTCAACCTGCAAAAGGCCGGCAAAATCGGCCTTTTTCTCGATCAGTTTATCACCACGGTAATCACAGATAAAACTGTGGCCATAGAAATCACAGCGACTGTTTTCAAACGTTTCCGTGCCGATACGATTGGCAGCAGCCACGAAACAGGAATTATGCACCGCATGCCCAATCATGGCTCGCTGCCACATATCAGGGGTGTTGGGTGTCTCGACCTGATCCGCTGGTTCTGAGCCGATTGCCGTCGGGTAAAGCAGCAGATCTGCTCCTTGCAAGGCCATGGCTCTGGCACATTCGGGGAACCACTGATCCCAGCAAATGCCGACACCGATGGAACCATAGCGGGTGTTCCAGGTTTTGAAACCCGTATCACCAGGATTGAAATAATATTTTTCCTCGTAACCAGGCCCATCGGGAATATGACTCTTGCGATAGACGCCCATCAGCGATCCATCGGCGTTGATCATCGCCAGACTATTAAAATGGGCCTGCCCCGCGCGCTCAAAAAAACTGATGGGCAGCACCAGCTGATGCTGCGCCGCAAGTTTTTGCATGCGCGCAAGGAAAGGATGCCCCTCGACCGGGTGGGCCCAGGAGAAGTATTCCTCACGCTCGAGCTGACAGAAATAATGGTTTTCAAAAAGTTCCGGCAGAAGAACCACCTGGGCTCCCTGCTTTGCGGCTTCCAGAATATAACGTTCAGCCTGGGCGACGTTGCCTGCAACATCCCGGCTCATGCTCATTTGGACGAGGGCCAATTGCAAACGACTCATGAGTTCTTCCTCCCGAATCAGCTGCGCGGCTGCTGCTGCGTCAGACAATGAAAACTTCCACCGCCCATGATGATGTGCCGTGAAGCCAGGCCGATCACCTGATGCTGGGGAAAGGCGCTGCGTAACACATCGAGGGCCAAGGCATCATTGCGGTCGCCATACTGTGGCACCAGCACGGCGCCGTTGGCTATATAAAAATTCGCGTAGGTCGGCGGCAACCGCGTGCCGTCGTCCAGGAAAAGTTTTTCCTCGGGCAGGGGCAGCTCGATCACCCGCAGATCCCGACCGTCCTTCAATCGTGTTCGACGCAGAATTTCCAAGTTCTCCTGCATCCGGGCAAAGTTCACATCATTGCGATCCGTAGTCACCGAAGTCAGGACTGTGGTGGCATCGGCAAAACGGGTGATGGTATCGACATGACCATCAGTGTGATCACCTTCCAGACCATCCTTGAGCCAGATCACCTGATCGATGCCCAGGTACTGAGACAATAATTTTTCCAGATCGGCTTTGCCCAGACTCGCATTGCGGGTAGGGGTCAGAAGACACTGCTCGGTGGTAATGCAGGCGCCCTCGCCATTGATTTCCAACGAGCCACCTTCCATCACGTAATTCGCATCGAAGCGCGGCAATTGCAGGATCTCAGCCAGGGCCAGCGGCACCTGGTTATCGAGCTCCCAATCGTACTTGCCGCCCCAGGCGTTGAAGCCCCAGTTGACGAAACTCAGGGCAGGTGCGTCGGCAGGGCTGCTACGTCCCTTCAAAAGGAAGATGGGGCCGTTATCGCGCATCCAGACATCGTTCAGCGGAATGCGATGCAGCGTGACATTGGGAACGCCTTCGAGTGCAGCGCGGGCACTGGCCTCGGCTTCCTCATCGCGGACGAGCAGATGGACCGGCTCAAAGCGGGCCAGTGTTTTGACCAATATGCTATATTCCTGACGCACCTGAGTCAGGTGGTCAAACCACATTTCTTCGTCAAAAGGCCAGCTCATCCAGGTGGCGCTGTGAGCCGCCCATTCCGCTGGCATGACAAGACCTAGATCACGGGGAAGACCGCTTAAAACCTGGGACATTTTAGGACTCCTCGGGGGTCAGAACCATCTTCAGCACATGGTCTATAGAGCGAGTTGGGGAGGCTTGCAAGGTCCAATTAGGCAGGGAGTGGGAAAATTGATTCTGGGAGGAGGCAATGCGAGGCAAAGGGTGCAGGCGCTGGCCCGAACGCCGGGCCAGACAGGAAAATTTAGTTTGTTTTCCAATCCAGGCTGCCTTTGTGCCGCTCGGTGTAGCAGGTCTTTTTATCAGTTGTGCAGACAAATGCCCGCACCATGTAGTCGACCTTGCCGGCCGGAGCTGCGCCGTCGAGTTCAGCTTTAACTTTAAACCCAGGGAGGCTATCGTCAAAGGTTAGGGTTGTGAACTTCCCTTCTTTCGTTTCCAGCTTCAGGCCTTTGGTGTTGATCAGCTCCAGCGTCCAAGGACCTTCCCTGCTGATCTGAACATAATCTTTCTCTGACTTCTTTTCCTCATTGAGAAGCTTGATTTTGAACGCGAGTTCCACAGTCTTGCCCTTGACAGAGCTCTGGGCTTTCACTTCGGAGTGCTTCACGCCCATACCAGTGAGAAAGAAAAAGCTGGAGGCAAGCAAAGCCACGGATCCAAGTTGTTTACGCATGATAAACCCTCAAATGAAACGTCAGTGCATCGAATTAAAGCGGCCTCGACGCAAAGCTCTTTTCTTGATGATATTCTTTCTCTGAACCGAAAGCACGGATGGCAAAGCTTCCAATCGTGAAATGACCGTTTCCAGATGCGCCAAGTTTCGAACGCCCAGCTCGAATTCCAGAATACCGGTCAGATCATTTTCAATTTTCACTTCGGCCTTGTGCACGTTCGCACCGTTGTTGCTCAACACGGTCGTCACTTCCGCCAGCACACCGGGTTTTTCCTGGGTGCGGAGACTAATGGAACAACGGTGATAAGCGGCTTCCACCTGCGCCTTCGACCACTCCACCTGCATCTTGCGGGCCGGATCCATATCCAGGGCCCTTGGACAGGTGCTGCGGTGAATCGTAACGCCACGGCCCCTTGTGATGAAACCAATGATCGGTTCACCGGGCAGCGGCGAACAGCATTTGCCAAGCGCGACCAGGACATCATCATAACCCGAAACAAGAATGCTGCCATGCGAGGTTTTGATCGGCTTGTCGGGTTTCGCCGGCTGATCAAGACCCTGGCGCTGAATTTGTTCCTGGATCGTTTCCTTGGGCTCAGGAGCTGGCAAAGCCTTGCTCAAAAGGTCCTTGGGATTCAGACGACCGTAGCCAATGGCAATCAGGATGTCTTCCAGGTTGCTTTCACGGCCCATCTTCACGAGCTTTGCGGCATCTCCGGATTTCTCCAGATCATCGAGCGTCATGCGACGCTTTTCCAGCTCCTGCACCAGGAGTTCGCGTCCGAGCTTGCGGCTTTTTTCACGCTGCTCGCTGCGCAGGAAGGAACGAATTTTATTCCGAGCCTTGGACGTGACGATGAACGCCAGCCAGTCTTTGCTGGGTCTTTGATGGGGCGAGGTCAGAACCTCGACGATATCCCCTGATTTCAGCCGCTTTTTGATCGGCGACATCTGGCCGTTGACCTTGACGCCGATACATTTGGTCCCGATATCACTGTGCACCGCAAAGGCAAAGTCCAGCGCCGTCGCATTCTGCGGCAAGGACAGCACGTCGCCCTTGGGTGTGAAGACAAAAATCTCTTCATCAAACAGGTCGACCTTCAGGGCTTCGAGAAATTCATCCGGATCCTTCAGCTCGTTCTGCCATTGCATGATCTGCCGCAACCACGAGAATTTCTGCGCGTCGTTGACATGAACACCTTTGTCACGATCCTTGTACGCCCAGTGAGCGGCCACACCGTATTCACAGGTCTCGTGCATTTCCTTGGTGCGGATTTGAATTTCCGCCGGTTCCCCGTTGGAGCGGATCACCGTGGTGTGCAGCGACTGGTAAAGGTTGGCCTTGGGCATGGCAATGTAGTCTTTGAAACGCCCGGGCATCGGCTTCCACATCGCGTGCACGACGCCGAGGGCTTCGTAGCAATCCTTGATGCTCGGCACGATGATACGGAAGGCGAAGAGGTCATGAATATCTTCGAATTCCAAATGCCGTTCCATCATTTTCTTATAGATGGAGAAGAAATGCTTGGGTCGACCATAGACCTGGGTCTCGGTGAACCCGTACTTGCGCAGCTCTTTTTCCAGCACCTCTTTCACTTCATTGATATAGGCCTGGCGCTGGGATTTCTTCGACGAAATCTTGCGGCGAATTTCCTGGTAGACTTCGTATTTCAGTGTGCGCAGGCAAAGGTCTTCCAGCTCGCTCTTGATACCGTAAATACCGAGGCGGTTGGCGAGCGGAGCATAGATGTCGAGCGTTTCCTGGGCAATGCGTTTACGCTTTTCAATGGTGAGATTGTCCATCGTCCGCATGTTGTGCAGGCGATCGCAGAGTTTGATCAGGATCACGCGCAGATCCTTGGCCATGGCCACGATCATTTTGCGAAAGTTTTCCGCCAGCTTTTCTTCATTGGAGCGGAATTTGATCTTGCTGATCTTGGTCAAACCATCGACGAGGTCGCGCACCTCGGTGCCGAAGAGCTGCTCGATTTCCTCGAGGGTTGCATTGGTATCTTCGACCGTATCATGCAGGATCGCAGCAACGATCGATGGGGTATCCAGCTTCAGCGTGGCCACGATACTGGCCACAGCCAAAGGATGCGTGATGTAAGGTTCGCCCGAGGCTCGTTTTTGCGGTGCATGGCATTTGGCAGCATACTCATAGGCCTTCTCGATCGGCTTTTTGTCGATCTGCGGCATATAGGTTTCGAGGCTCCGCAAGAGCCCCTGATATTCTTCCTCGGGAGTCGTTGGCGTCGGGAGCGGCAAAGTGCTGTTAGGATTAGGTATTTCTTTTTTAATGCGATCCGTTGTCATGCTCTCGACCTGGTCCCGGAATCTTTTATGGATTGCGTGACCTTAGGATGTTGCCGGGCTTCTGACATTCAGCCGCCCAGTTGCTGCTTAAGTCCCTTTATCCAATCGGCAGTTTTGAACTCTTCATTGAGTTTCTCACAGAGAAGCAAGCCTTCCTTCTGTCCCCTATGTTGAGGTTTATCACTCAGCACCAGGGTTTTCAACTCGGCAAAGGCTGTTTCAAGGTCGTGATTGACTAGAAACACATCGTAATCCTTGGCATTTTTTATTTCATCCAAGGCATTTTGAAAACGCAGCCAACGGTGGGGAAGGTGGTCCGATCCCCGGGATTCCAGCCGCTGCCAGAGGTCTTTTAAAGTGGGCGGCAGGATAAAAATACTGAACGCATTCCGAAGCAGAGGGCGGGCCTTATGCCAACCCTGAACGTCGATCTCTAAAAGTGGGTTTTTCCCAGCTTTTTCAATGCGTTGAAGCTCATCAATGCTGGTGCCATAAAGGTTGCCGTGGACCTCGGCCCATTCAATAAAAGCCTGGTTTTTTACCATGGCCTCGAATTCCGGACGCGAGACAAAGTGATAGTGGTCGCCTTCCCTTTCGCCTTTACGCGGGGCCCGAGTCGTGTGACTGATCGACATCTCCAGCTGGGGACATTCTTTCAGAAGCCGGCGATTAAGAGTTGTTTTCCCTGCACCCGATGGGGCTGACACCACAAATACTGTCATGATACGAAAATACTCCTGCGCAAGCTGTCTGCAGCTTATTCGATGTTGGCGACCTGTTGACGAAGGCGCTCAACAGCCTGTTTCAAACTCAGCGAATGCTGAGCGACTTCAAGCTGCGTGAGTTTATTGGAAATGGTGTTCACCTCTCTATGCATTTCCTGACATAGAAAATCCATGCGGCGGCCCACTTCTTCACCACCCTGGAGCAGCCTCTTGAATTCCACTTCGTGGGCGCTCAGGCGGGTCAATTCCTCTTCAATGTCCGAGCGGTCGATCAAAAGAGTAACTTCGGCCAGAAGTCGTTCCTCAGGAAGCATGCCGGTAATTTTCTGTCCCGTCTCTTCCAAAGAACTGAGCAGGCGCTCCAGCCGCTTTTTATAATTATCGAAGAGATGCTTTTGGATGACCTCGCGCTTGGATACGATGGCCTCCCGATCGGCCTGCATGCCTTCAATGATTTTCACAAACGCGGGTGTCAAAGCCTGGCCTTCGCTTTTTCTTTGCACCAGCACATTGCTCAAAGCCTTTTCCATGGCTGCGAAGATGCCGTCTTCATGCGCCCGCACCTGCTCTTCACTGCTGACTGCGAACTGATTTTCGAGAACGCCGTCGAGGCGCATGAGTTCGTAGGAACTCAGCGGTTTCATGGTGATGCCCGCGGCCTGCGCCAGCGCCTGGCTGGCCGCCAGATAGTGCGAGACGGCTCTGGTATTCAGTTGAGGCAGACCGGCTGCACGATCATTGGGAACCAGATCCAGAAAGACGTCGACCTTGCCGCGCATGATTTTTTCTTTCACGCGGTTGATCAAGGACGGCTCCAGGGCAATAAGGCTGCGCGGCATTTTGATTGAGATGTCGCAGAAACGTGAATTGAGAGTGCGAATCTCACAGCGATAGGTGGTGGTCGAGCTCGTTGACTCGCCGCTGCCAAAGGCTGTCATGCTTTTTAGGCTCACGATGGCTCCATGGGTGATTCTTTGAGGCGAGAATCGCAAAAAATCTCTTTCATTCGATCAACTTTTGGAAAATACCCGCCTGGAAGGCTTTGTTCAACCCATCTTTCGGCCGGCGACGGGGTGTTTTCCTGCTGGTCGGATGGGGTCGTTTTGAGCTACCATAATCGAAAGAGGCTTTTCAGGCCTGGGTTTCAGGAAAAGAGAGGAACGTGGTCAGTTTCAATCTCGTCTTTCACGTCGGGTCCGCGGTCGCTTGTTTGCTTCTCATCTATGCTTTGCTAAGACTGCAAAGCCTGGTCCGCTTTCATGGGCAGCTTTGGCAAAGCCTGGATCCAGCCCGCACCCTCGTTCAGCTGGATTGGCCGGCCTTGTTCCTGCAGCGGTTTGGCAAGGCTCTGGACATCCCGGTCGAAGGTTCAAGTGAGAAAGGGCAGCCATGCCGTATCCAGATGGGAGTTTGGACTGCCGCTCATCTGCAACTGCGCTTGACACGCATCGTATGGACATCAGCTCACGATGTGAGCGTTGAAGTGCGAAACCACGACGCAACTGGAACATGGTCCCGGCAGTTGGAAGATGCCCTTGGCGGGGCTGTGAACGTTCAATTGCAGACCAGAGAAATGAAATCAACGTAAGGAGTGTGATGACGATGGCTGGAACCTGGAGCCGTCTTACAGTGTTGGTGTGCTTTTTCGCAGCAGCGGGTTGCCAGACCTTGAATTCAGGCGCCCCCGTGGAGAGGCCTCAAATCACGCGGGACATGAAACTCGAAGACGCCTATCGCAATGCGGTGGCGTATGGCGACGATACGCTGCCGGTTCTTCGCGAATTGGCGCGCGATCGTAATCAAACCGCGGAACTGCACAAGATCGCCGAAGGTGACCTTTTGCAGGAATATGATCGTCTTCCCACACCTGTGCTTTTGAACGTGGCGCATATCTATCGCGTCACCGGCAGCTCGATGAATCCCGACGTTTTGAACCGCATGGCCCGTTCCCGCCAGGAAGCTGTTCGCCGCATCGGCTGGCGTTTGGCTGCGACGCGTCCTTCAGCGGAAATGGGACGAACGATTGAAACGATATTAAGTGAAGCCCTGACCAAGGGTCGTGAAGGCGACATGCTGGTGCCCGAGATGGCCAGTGCCGTTCAGGAAAATGGTATCAAGAGCGCGTATAGTTATTTGGTGCTGGGGCTGATGCAGCAGGGCGCTCCCGAATATGCGAATGCCATGCTGGCTCTGGACGCGGGCAAGGCTTCCACTCCTTTTATTGATTATCTGAACAGGGCTGATCTTGAAGATTTGCGGCAGCTGAATCAGAAGACAGTGAATCTTCTGACCTGCACGGTGATTTTCCGCTTTTTCTCGGAAAATCCTTTGCCTTTGAATCACCCTGGAATGCCGATCCTCTTTCAGTATGCGGTCTCGCGCAACCGAGCACTTTCCGAAATGGCTTTTGCCGTTTTGGAGAAACATATTCCTGACAATCGTTTGGCGTTGGCCGTGCTTCTGTCGCGTCAGCCGGTGCCCGTTCAGATTGCTTTCATTGAGAGTTCGCAGCGGGAAACGACGGCCAATATCCGCCTGTTTCTCGACAATATGAAAGAGGTGGCTCAGCAGAAGGAAGTTATCGAGGAGTTGAACGCGCAGCAGGGTGCTGTGGAGAAATGATCAGCCTCGAGGAGTTGAACGCGCAGCAGGGTGCTGTGGAGAAGTAACCAGCCACTCCATGATCAACATCCGCGCGTTGGGATTCAGGGGCAGAAGAAAATGATTGGCCCTTTGGATCAGCTGCGACGTACTTGAAAGTGTTTGACCATACGACCCTCTCGCCAATGAATCCCGACTTCCATAAATCAAACGGGTCGGGATCTTCAACTTTTTCAAAGCCTCTTTCACATCGACTGTTTTCAGCAAGTGTCCCACAAACTGCGGATAACTCAGGCCCACGTCAGCTGGCATCCGAATCGGAAAACGCGTCCGGCGGATCGGGCCGAATGCAGGAAAGCTGGCGTCCCAACCGTACCGCAGAAGCTGCTGCCACCAGCTTTTATGGGCAAAACTGCAAGCCTCGCCCACGATGAATCCTGTCGTCAGCTCCACCTGTTCCGGAAGCGCCATGAGAATGAGCGATGCACATGGCATCGTGCCGTTGGCTGCCCATTGCAAAGCAGCAAGCGCTCCGAGGCTATAGCCCACAGCTTCCACGTTTTGCAGCGCGGGCATGAGTTCGGGAAGAAGTTGAGGCAAAAACATTCCGGTGCGGGCAAAACTTGATGCACTCAGTTCCGTCGTGCTGCTTTGACCGTGACCGGGCAGATCGAAAGCGAAGACAGCGCGTCCGCTTTTCAAAAGATCAAGGATTAAATTCTCCCAGCAAAACAAAGCATCGTTTCCCGTGCCGTGAAAAAGGATGGTGCAAACCGCTACCAAAGTCGAACCGGGTTGAAAAAGATGCCAGGCAGTTTGGGACTGCGCATGCGGATCGTCGCAAAGTCCGCGTGTATAGGAAGCTCCCAACGCGTCCAGCTCGGCTTGCAAGGCTTTGGGGAGAAGCGTTCCCGTTCGCAGCAGGGTAGAGTTCAAGTTCAACCACTCCCAATTTCCTGGTGTTGACGAAGTCCACGATCCTCGCTAGCCTGATAAATATATTTTAAAGGGGCTGGACTAGCAATGGAGCGATGCAACGGTCCGTTACTTGAAAACTATCTGGCAACCTATGGCTGGACCTTTCGCAGTACGGGCGATCATGAATGGAAGACGGGATTCCAGGGGCAGGATCGAAGCTTCCCGCTGCGCATCAGTCTGACGGAAACCTGGATAGGCTTTCATATTGAGCCCTATTTGGGGCTTGAGATCGATTGGGAAAGCTGGCCGGAAATCGCCCGCTGCCTGCTGGAACTCAACGGCCGCAGCTCCATGGTCAGGCTTAGCCTTTGCGAACAGGGCCGGATTGAAATGGGCCTTGAAGTCCTCAATAAGCAGTTCTGCTATGAATCCTTCTGCACCTGCATTGGCCTTTTGGGCTTCTATGCAGACCAGTTCTATGACGAGATCCTGGGACGTCTCGATAGCATTGGTTTTAAGTATACGGAAAGCTTGAAACTTCTCACCTGATTCAACCCCTGTGCCAAACCTCTGCAACGGAAGTGGCTTCAACTTTATCCGGTAATCACCGATAGAGATGGAGATAATTTCCGTGCAGGAGCTTCAGGGCAATGTCGTCACCGGAACCTGTGACAAAAATTGGGCCCTACGTTGTTGAGTACGAGGTCGGCGCAGGCGGTCTCGGGCGCGTATTTCGTTCCACCGATCCTCGGACCGGTCGGGCGGTTGCGGTCAAAATTTTGCATGATCGTTATCAGGAGAGTCGCAAGTTCCTGGGTATATTCCACCGGGAGCTTTTGATCGTCGCACGTCTGAAGCATAAGCATATTGTGGAATATATTGATGCGAGCTTTGATCCACCCAGCTGCTATATCGTCACTGAATTTATCGATGGCTGGTCGCTCTATAAAATGATGCGACACTTCGGGCGCGTGCCACCACTCGTGGCTTTGTGCGTGGCTATTGATATTTTGCAGGGCATTGATTATCTGCACCTGCACGATACGATTCATTCGGATCTTTCCAGTCCCAACGTTTTGATTTCCAATACCGGTAAAGTCCTGCTGACTGACTTTGGTCTGGCCTGCAACGGTGAAGTGGAAAACTATAAGAACTATATGGTCGGAACTCCGGGGTACTACTCGCCCGAGCACGTGGTGGAATCTTCCATCACGCCGCAGTCCGATCTTTACTGTGTGGGCCTTCTGCTGTTTGAAATGGTCACCGGTGAAAAAGCCGTGAAGGCCAGCAAGAAGCGGGATGAAATTCTTTCATCCATGAAGAATATCGATTTTTCGGCGGTTCGTTGCGATGATCGCCGCATGCAGTCGATGCTGCGGAATCTCTTGAAGAAGGCGCTGAAGTATAAACTCGGCAGCCGCCATAAGAATGCGGAATCGATGATTGTCGATGTTTACAAGATCTTGAAACGCTTTGATATCCGTTATTCCCGCTATGCCATTCGCCAGTTCCTGGCTGATGGGGAACTCGCCGCGCCCTTGCCAGATAAATATGTGCAGGATATCTACGCGGGCTACGAGCGTAAGTAAGACCTAGCCTGCTTCCATTTTATAATGGGCCAGACTCCAGCGATGGACTCTTTTCTGGCAAGGCCTTGTGTAGGTCTCGCTCGAAAAGGCCACAGTCGTCTTCAATCCACCATCGAAGCAATCCAGGATTTCCGTCAGCTCCGTGAGTTGGGCCCCAGGAATATGATGCGGAACAAAATTATCCGTAATCAGATAGAACTCACCCACCTTCTGGAGATCCGACCAGCGCCATGGATTCATGGCTTCACGACGAATCAATTCCGAAGTTCGGGCAATGCCAGGCCACTGCTGAATTTTTAAAGACGGAGCATGAAACGCGAGCTGGCTGGCATTCTGATAGGTATCCATGAAAACGGGAGCGGGCAGAGCTTGCAGAAGGGCACTGAGTTCGCGATAGCCGTGTGTTTCTTTAAGCAGGCGATCCTTGTGTGGCTGTGTCCCAGGCAGAGGTTGATGATTGTGCAGAGTCAGCAGCAGAGTAAGGACCAGATTCGCAGCCGCAGCTCCAATCATGACCTTGGGTGACAGGCGATAGGATTGGGTGATCACAATCGCGGCCCCGACCAGGTACATGGCGGGCCAATTGGCTTCGATAAATTGAAATGGGCTCAGAAGGGCGAAAAGGCCCACAGGCACGATAAAAGCAGCCCAGGCGAGGGCTTTCAATTCCGGTTTCTGCCAAGCCGTAGGCACCCGTTGCCGCTTGATCATGGCGATCAGAAGTGGCACGAGCAGCAGGCCCCAGAGCCCGATTTGTCCACCGATATAGCCGAAAAAATTATTCACGCGTTTGAGCCAGAGAGGTTTGGGCGGCTTGGGCTTTTTTATTTCATCATCGGGCAGTTTAAAATAGTTGGCGAGACGCGTCTCAATCCCATCTTTGGGAGCGTCCACGGCCCGGGGCAGGTCGGTTCCGCTTTTCATATCGACCGTATAAACGCTCATGAGCCCGCGGCCAAACTGAAAGCGCAGAGTGATCCAATCATTTTGATTCAGCCACAGCAAATGAGGCAGCATGGTCAGTACACAAACTACGCCTCCCAGATAGGGCCAGACCTTGGTTAGATGTCGCGGACGAGCCAGCAGTCCAATCAAAAAAACCGGACCGATCAGCGCCATCGTATATTTTCCCATGAATCCCAAACCCGTGAAGAATCCGGCGCTGAGCCAGCGTTTGGGATTATCATCCAGGGCCGCGGCGGCTTCATGCAAGGCCAGTATCCAGCAAAAGATCATGGGTATATCAGGCGTCGTGATATACCCTTGAATGACCGCGGCCGCGCTACAGCTGGCGAGAATCAAGGCCTGGCCGAGGCGTGTGCTATCCTTAAGACCCATGCGGCGAAATAAACTGAAGAGCACCGGCAGGGAGAGCAGACTGAGAAGGAACGTTCCGAGCCTGGAGAATAAAGCCGAGCCTGGGACAAGATTCCCAGCGGCGGATAAGAAGGCCACCAGCGGCGGGTGATCAAAGTAACCGCCATCCAGAAACCGACTCCACAGAAAATAATAAGCCTCATCCTGAGCCGGCGGCAACCAGATCGCATTGATCAAGCGGGTTAAAGCCAAAGCGACCAATAAAACAATAAAAGCTGTGCGAGGCAACGCAGCGGACAAGTTGTCTTCCTTCCTTCAAAAAGAGGGCAGTCGGCGGATGAGTCGATGGATCAGCTGAGTCTGACGCTTGAGACTGGTTTGCGTGCGAACGGCCTGCGAAAGGGCTCCCGGCGTGCCGACCAAAATTGCCAGGCGGCGTGCGCGCGTCAGAGCCGTATAAATAAGATTGCGCTGCAGCATGATGAAATGCTGCATGCTGACCGGAATGATGACGACGGGAAATTCACTGCCCTGCGATTTATGAATGGTGATGGCATAGGCCAGCTTCAGATCATAGGTTTGATCTTTGGAATAGGTCACCTTGCGATCGCCAAAGTTCACCAGCACCTGCCCGCCATCGAAACCGGCATGTTCGATAAAACCGATATCACCGTTGAAGACGTTCAGTTCGTAATTGTTGACGGTTTGTATGACCTTGTCCCCGGGCCGAAAACTCGAAGTTTCCGTCTCCAGTTTTTCGCCAAATTTTTGCACGGGGTTCAATAGATTCTGAAGTTCTTCATTCAAAAGCGTTGTTCCCAAGGGTCCCTTATTCATCGGCGTCAGCACCTGCACGTCGCGCATGACGTTGTACGGAGTTTTTTCCGGCAGGGATTTGGCCAGCAGGTCCTTGATCGCTTCCTTGATGGCTTCGGGATCATTGATGGTCAGGAACTGGCAGTCGCTCGGACCCTCAGGGAAAACAGGGTTCTCACCACGGTTGATAGCGTGGGCCATCTGCACGATATGCGAGCCAGCCGCCTGGCGGAAGATGCGGCTCAGCTTGGTGAAAGGCACCACACCCGATTCAATCATATCGCGCAGGACGTTGCCGGGTCCGACCGAGGGCAGCTGATCCACATCACCGATAAAAATAATCTGGGCATCATCCTTCACCGCGCGCATCAGCGAGGCAGCCAGATGCACATCCAGCATGGAGGCTTCATCAACGATGATAACCTGAGCCTCGAGCGGTGTGACTTCATCGCGCATAAAGCAGTGTTCCGTGGCCGACCATTCCAAAAGCCGGTGAATGGTCTTGGCTCCAATCGCGGCCACTTCCGACAGCCTTTGGGCCGCGCGGCCCGTGGGTGCAGCCAGAGACACGGATTTATTCATTTTAATCAGCAAACGAATAATGGCATTGGCGGTGGTCGTCTTGCCCACGCCCGGACCACCGGTCAGGACAAAAACCCGGTGACTCACGGCTTTGCGCACGGCATCGAGCTGTTCCGCGGAAAAGCTGGCGCCTGACATGCTTGAATAGCTTTGCAGCCAGCGATCGATGCGCTCGGTCTGATCGCCCATATCCAAGTGGTGGCGAAGGAGGTCACTCAGTTTTTCAGCAACGCGAGTCTCGGCCTGGAAGGTGCGGGCCGAATAATAGATATCAAGCGTCGCGCCATCATCGAGAATGGATTCGTCAAAGACCAGACAGCCTTCCTCGATGAGTCCACCCAAAGCGACTTCCATCAATTCATCAATGCGCGGCTGCGGCAGGCGGAGGAGACGACTCAAACCTTCCGTAATCTGGACCCGGGTTTGATAGCAGTGGCCTTCCTCTTCGGCCTGTTCCAATTGAAATAGAATGGCCGCGCTGATCCGTGTGGGTGCATCCAGATCCAGGCCCATCTTCAAAGCGATTTCATCGGCGGAAAGAAAACCAATGCCATCGATGTCACGGGCGAGGCGATAGGGATCCTGTTCGATCACGGAACGGGTTTCATCGCCGTAACTTTGAATGATGCGATTGACAAAGTTGGGGCTGATGCCGAGTTCGGTCAGAAACATCTCGGTATCGCGGTGCCGCTTTCTTTCGTTCCAGGAGGCGATGATCTGCTTTTTCTTTTTACTGCCGATGTTCTCGACTTCCATGAGCCGCTCCGGATCATGGTCCAGGACATGCAAAGTCTTGAGGCCGAAGTGATCCACGATGCGTTTGGCCGTAACCTCGCCAATGCCCCGAATCAGACCGGATTTAAGGTAGCGCAGGATCCCGGAAACGGACGCAGGGCTGCTGGCTGTATAGCGTGAGACCTTGAATTGTTTGCCATATTTCTGGTTTTCGACCCAACTCCCCCACATTTGGTAGGATTCGCCGACCGAAATACGTCCAAATTGACCAGTGGCCGTGACCATTCGGTCATCGGCCTCGAGGCGCAGGCGAACCACGGACCAGCCGTTTTCCGTATTTTGATAAGAGATTTTCTGCAGTTCCCCCTGCAAAGACTCTCCGGATTCGTTCTCGATCACTCGTGCACCTTTTTTTGGAGGGACCTTTCGACCTGGGGGCCGTCCTAGTTTTTTAAAAAAAATTCACAAATTTCGCAAGTTGTGCCTCGCCGGGTCCCGGCTTTTAGGCTTTTTACGCAGGCAGGTTTAGGACCTTCAATCCAATCGGCCAATCAGCCGATAATAAGTGTATGAGCGGAGAAAAGGATTTCTTACCTCAAGGATATCCGGGCTTTCCCCCTAGGGGCAGCCAAGTCTCCGCGTGCAACCCGTTCTTTGGAGCCCAGCCTATGCAGTTTCGTTTCTCCTTCAAACACATGGAAACCTCCCAAGCACTGCAAAACTACGCAAAGGAAAAAATCAGAGTCGAGGTGGAGAAATTTGTCACCAAACCCATTGAAGCGCACGTGACATTTTCCGTGGAGCGTTATCAACATCAGGTTTTATGTTCCCTGGCTGGTGGTGATGGTTTTACAGTCAATGTCGAGCATGCCTGTGCCGACATGTACGGGTCAGTCGATCACATGATTGACAAGATGGTCACCCAGCTTAAGAAAAAGAAAGAGAAACTGAAAGACCATAAACATCCCAAAGCGGTCATTCCTTTTGGTTCCATCGAGCCTGCGGATGACTTTGAAGCCGTTGTTATCGATGCGGCTGATATCGTGAAATTCGAAAAAGTCGTCAAACAACGCCGATAATTCCGGAGCCGCAGCGCCCGCTGCGGCTTTTCCTGAACAATATCCAGCCCCTGCCAAGCCCTCGTTGACCTTTCTCACCACCGCCTGTACCGATGTCCATTCATGGGAGTTTGCAATGAGTGCACCTCAGGTCCAAGGACTTTTTCTGAGCGGCGGTCACAGTCAGCGTATGGGGACCGACAAGGGCCTCTTATGCTATGGCGGTCAGCAAACTGAAATTGAGCGCTGGAAAGCTGTGTTTGACCAGCTCCATGTGCCATTTTTTTGGAGCCAACGCCCGGCACAGTATCCCGCGGATCTTTTTCCGCACATCCCAAGAGTCATCGATAGGCATCCAGGTTCCGGACCTTTGGCCGCGCTCCTCTCGGCCCATCGGTGGGCACCGACGTCGGCCTGGCTGGTCCTGGCCTGTGATTGGCCCCTGCTGGGATTTGAGGATATGCAGCATCTTTTGCAGAATCGCCGGTCTGATCTATCAGCCACCAGTTATGTGCATCAAGGGCGCCGGGAACCGCTCTGCAGCCTTTATGAGCCCGACTTTTTACGTGCCGCCGAGGCCTCATGGCAGGCCGGCGAGTCAAGCCTCAACCGTCTGCTCCAGGCCGCAACGGCCTGGGAGATTCCGGCTCTTGATGCCAAGCGATGGATGAATGCGAATGATGAGGCGGCACGTCAGCACGCTGAGGTCACGGTCAGGCAGGCGACTTCTCAAAACCTTCCTCATCAAAATGCCCGCTGAAACAGGACTCTGTTTCCATTTTCGTGAAGTACATTTTTTTGCAGTACAGGCACTGATATTTGGCATCCATGCGGACCCAGGTCTTGGGAAAATCCGCCTTGGTTTTTCGGGGCGTCTGGTCCGAGGTTTCATTCGGAATCTCAACTTCGGATTCGACATGTTCCGCCTGGTCCAACGATTCCTCATGATCCAGTGGTTTGGAAACAGGACGGGTGGCCATGGTTTTCATGGCCACCAGACGAATGCGCGAAGGTCGATGCGTGGGCGCTTCCAGCGGTAGATCATTAAGCAGCTGTTCATGAACATGCAGTTGATTACGATCCCCCTGACAGCGGCGCGCGCAGCTCAGGGCATCACTTTCGTCCTTATAATCACGGCAACAGAAGTGACAGCGAAAGACCACATGACGGCCATTGAGTTTGCGCAGCACCACGGGGTAAAGGGTCTGCACATCATACCAGCAGTGGTTGAGGCAGTTGTTGGCTTCGACTTTGGTTTTGTATTCGCTGCGGCAAATGCTGCAGATATAGCAATCATCACGGCAGATCACCTTGCGGATCACCGGCAGAATAAGTCCCGAATTGGTAAGATGACGACCCATGAAACACTCCGAGTGTTTCCATCGGCACCCCCTGCCTGGCCTTGAGATATTTTGTAAAAATCTTTATAATTCTTAGTGAAATCAAATGGTTAAATCGTGGATCCAGCGCTTGGGTAAGGGAAGTCTGGGCGGCCCGCCCTAAGATTGCCGGTGCAACCGGCCCGCTTCCCAATAGGGCAGGGCCAATCCAAAAATAATGACCACCGCCATGCCCAGAAGCGAAACAGGCGGAATGGTTTCCTGGAGAAAAAAGTAAGCCAGAACTCCGGAAAACAACGGGGCTGAGTACTGGAGCGGCGCCACCTGCGTCGCCGGTGCCAGGCGGAAGGCCATGGTTAAACACAGCTGAGCGGCCATCGCGGGAAGGATGGATGCAATCAGCCAGATCCATCCCATGCGCGTGATGGGGAAGTGCTCGCCTTGAATGAGCAGCATCACAGCACTCAAAATGGTGCCAGCCAGGCCCAGACTCAACATGATCTGTTCGTTGCGCACACGCTTGAGCATGCGAATGGAAAAGTATGCGGCTGCAGACAGAGGACCACTGAGCATCGCGATCAGCACGTCGCCCACTTCGATAGCATGACCCGATCCACTGCGAATCCCAAGACCGACCAGAGCGACACCTGCGAAGCCTACCAGCAACGCCACCCCGCGTGTTCGCGTGACCGCCTCATGCCCCAGGAAAAGAGCCAGCATGGTGACATAAAGAGGACTTGAATTGGAAAAGAGAGAGGCCATACCGAGCGGAATATGCAGCACACCGTAGTAATATGCGGTCAGGCTCATGACACCGGCTGTGCCACGGGCCCAGATCCAAAGGTTTTCCTGAGGGGCGAGTTTTTCAGCGGGATACTTACGCAGAAGAGCCATGCAAAGCAAGGAAAGAGCCAGCGAACGCAGCAGCATGGGCTCCCAGGGCGTCAACTTAAAAGCCTGCCCCGAAGCCATGGACTCACCGCGTTCACTCATTCGGATCAAAAGGATATTGCTGCTGAAACTGAGCTGAGCCAACAGCATGTAGAAAAACGCCCGAAACGGGCGATCCGCTTTTATATCCACGATGCGATCACAGACGACCTTCCTGGGCGGTCACGATATCGGTTTTAATCACGCGACCATATTTCTTGGCAATATCCTGAATCTTGGAAGCCTGACCAATCAAAAGAATATCCAGGTTTTCCACCGGGAAATGCTTTTTGATCAGATCATTGGCCTGCGTCAAAGTCAGGTTGTTCACTTCCGCTTCGAAGTTATTGATGATGACATCCGAAAGATTGTAAACCCACATCTCCACCAGCAGGTTACTCAGCGCGGCGGATGTTTCATAACGTGGCGGGAATTGTCCCTTCACATAGGCTTTGGCTGAATCGAGTGTCGCTTTATCCACGCCGGCTTTCACAAAACCGGTATAAGTTTTGAGCGCCAGGTCCAGCGCCTGGCTGGTCGTCTCAGTGGCCGTAAACGAGGAAATCGAAAACGTCCCGGCGTTTTTTAGGCCTTCAAAGCGGCTGCGCGCCCCATAGGTCAGACCGGTTTTAACGCGCAGTTCCTCGTTCAGCAGCGAGGTGAAGCGTCCCCCAAGAATGGTATTGACCACCTGCAGGCCGATCCAGTTTTGATCGTCGCGTTTCACACCCATGCCACCGATACGAAACGTGGTTTCACTGGCGTCGTCCTTATTCACGAGCAAAACGCGGCTGGTGCCTTTGCTTTCGCTGCTGACGTTGGCTATGGGTTTGGCCTGGGTGGCTGCGGAGGACCAGCTGCCGAAATTTTTCTCGACCAATTTTTTCATACTGGCGATATCCAGGTCACCCACCACGCTGATGGCAGCGTTTTGCGGACGATAGGCACTGGCGTGAAATTTCTGCAGATCAGCGCGAGAGAGTTTGCCGATGCTGGTTGGCGTTCCGCCCATAGGCGTCCCGTAAGGATGCTCATCGAACACGAGACGGTTGAAGAACTGATCCGCCACCTGATTCGGACTTTCCTTGGCCTTTTTCAGCTCGGTGACCGCGCGGTCCCGCAGCTTGGCCACTTCCTTGTCAGGAAAGGTGGGCAGCCGCAGAATCTCACTGAAGACAGGCAGAAGTTTGTCGGCATCCTTGGTCGCCAAAGAAATCTGCAGCGTCGTGAAATCCTGATCGATGGCCGAACCAAAGTAAGCACCGTGGAAGTCGAAGAGATCCTCAAGCTTATCCTTGGTATAATTTTTGGTTCCCAGGTTCAGCGCATCCCCGGTGAAGGAAGCCAAACCATATTGGGCTCCATCCAGGACGCTACCGGATTGAATGCCGACGGTCACATGCAAAAGGGGAACTTCCTTTTGCGGCATCAGATAAACTTTCATGCCATTCGGCAGGGCATAGGTTTCATAGGGCGGCAGCTTAAACGTTTCGGCCTGGGCGTAAGGCGCCAGGGTCAAGAGCGCTGCTGTGGCCAAAGTCATCAGTCGGGCATATGTTTGAGTCATGGAGAGGCTTTCCTTTCAATAACGGAAATCGGCGGGTTCCCGGATATCCTGCACGCCCACCGTGCGATTGCTCTTCTGAAAGTAGGTCGTCAGAATGCGGGTAATGTCCGCAGGCGTGACCTTTTCATAGGAGCCGGCCGCTTCGAAAAGTTTCTGATAACCGCCGTGAAAGACTTCGAAGTCACCCAGCAGCTGTGATTTGCCGTTGATGGTTTCCATGCGGCGGTAAAGGTCGACGACTTTCTTGTTCTTGGCTTTTTGCAGTTCCTGAGCGGTCACGGGTTTTTTCTTCATCAGATCGATTTCACTCAGCAGCAGCCGCTCCATCGTCCCTGGGTCCTTGCCTTCCATGCCGGATACAAACACGGCAAAGAGTGTCGGATCAAAGGCCTGAGGCAGGTCGGCCGTGACATTGGACGCGATACGTTTGTCATCGACCATGAGCTTAACCAGACGCGAGGATGGTCCCCCGGTGAGGATTTCTGTCAGAAGATCGAGCGCATAAAAATCAGCGTGCCTGGTTTCAGGAACATGCCAGGCGACCATGACCTGCGGAGCCGTGGCCGATTCCTTGATCACAAAAACGCGCTTTTCACCGTGCTGTGGCGGTTCCTTGGTGCGAACTTCGGGAACTTTTTCATTGCGAGCAATGACTTCAATTTTATCGGCGAGCAATTTTCTGACATCCGCCGGTTTGATATCGCCGCTGATCACCATCACTGCATTGCTCGGGTTATAGTAGGTGCGGAAATAACGTTCCAGATCTTCGCGGCTCCAGGCTTTGATATCGGATTCAAATCCGATTACAGGCCAGGAATAAGGATGGGCATGATAGGACGAGCTTTTTACGGTTTCATAGAGGCGTTCCCACGGATCATTTTCCAAACCTGTGGAACGTTCGGAAAGAACGACCCCGCGCTCGCTTTCGATTTTTTTATCATCAATGGCAAGAGACGCGATACGATCAGCTTCCAAATCAAAAATAGTCTGCATCGCAGCTGCGGTGAACCAATTGGTGTAAACCGTGACATCGGCCGTGGTGTAAGCGTTGTTGGAGCCGCCTGCAGCTTCCATCACCTTATCAAATGATCCTGGCGGAAAATTTTTGGAGCCATTGAACATCATGTGTTCAAAGAAGTGGGAGAGTCCGGTAATACCGGGCACTTCGTTGCGCGATCCCACTTTCCAAAACGTATACATGTTGGCATTCGGAATCGAATGATCTTCCAGCAGCAGAACTTTCATTCCATTTTTTAATTGCAGCGTCTGCACTTCACTGCTCTGCATGACTGCCTGCGCGGAACCAGCAAAGCTAAAGAGAGCGCCCCACACAGCATATTGCCAAGCTTTCATTGAAAACCTCCTTGTGACCTATACTCCACGTGATTTATGGCAGAGGACTGCCGGCAGGAGCAACTGATTAAATACCGAGCCAGGATGTAACTGACAAAAACGCCAGCGTTCCCTTCCATTGGTCGGTGACACCAACTTTTTCACCGCCTCGGTTATAGGTCGCTTGCATTTGGGATTGAATGGGCACGCTCAGTCCCAGACTGAAGACCAGACCTTCCACGCGGGTCATGATCCAGTCCGGTTTGTGGCCTTGCGGGCGAGCGGGTTGCCAGCGACTGTAAAATAAGGCCGGCTGCACGAAAATCCAACGATTCCGCACGACCCAGCTACTGGAAATTTGACCGTCACTCAGCTGTTCATCCTGATAGGAACGGGCGATCCATTCGTTGTATTCCAATCCAAGTTCAACGCCCCAATCCCCTTCACGCTTGCGTAAAAGCTGCCCCGGCAGGACGTGGCCGGCCCGAAATCGAAAACCGGTCCCGATGAAATCCAAGGGCGGACTTTCCGGTAGACGTTGACCGTTCGGCCCCAGGATCAGGCTGAGTTCGAAGAGGCTCCACCACGCCGGTCGCACCCAGCCACGACCGATGTCGATATAGGGCGCCACGGCTTGAATTTGATAATCGTAATCGGCTTTGATGTCCAGACGTCGGAGGCTGGTGCCAATGCTCCAGGCATGTTCGCGCGCCGCGAATTTTGCGGGATTGGGAGGTGGCTCCGATTCTGCTGCCTGGGATACGTTGCAGCCCAGCAGCAGAATGGCGAGAATCTTAAGGTTTGATGTTTGCATGACGCTTTTTATCAATAATTTGAATAATGAAAATCGAAAGTTCATACAGCAGCCACATCGGAATCGCCATAATCAACTGTCCCACAGGATCCGGTGTGGGCGTGATGACAGCGGCCACGATCACGATGGCGACCATGACGATGCGGCGGTTGGCCTTCAAGGATTGGGCGCTGACAACGCCGACCATGGAGAGCACAATCAGGATGATCGGCGTTTCAAAAATTATCCCGAAACCCAGCATCAGAAGAGTCAGGAGCGACATGTAATCACTGACCGTGATGATCGGCGTCGCCACCGTCTGGCCGAGGCCAATCAAGTAACCCAGCGACCAGGGGACCATAACGAAATAGCAAAAGCACACGCCGGACACGAACAGAAGGACGGCTGAGATCAGAAAAGGCGCCGCATACTTTTTTTCGTGTTCGTAAAGAGCGGGTTCCACAAAACGCCACAGCTGGTAAAGCCAGATGGGGCAACCGACCACCATGGAGACAAAAAGCGCCAGCTTGCATTGGGCCATGAAGACATCCATGGGACCGGTGAAATGCAGGACGTTGGCGCCTTTGGGCAGAACCGCGATCAGCGGGGTTTTCAGGTAATTAAGGATATGTTCCGAGAAGTAAAAGGCGACCATAAACAGGATAAGGATGGCCAGGACGGATTTGAAGATGCGCGAACGAAGTTCGTCGACATGCTCCAAAAGTCCCATGACTTTGAGATTTTCGCTGCGGGATGTCGTTTCCTGACCGTCCAACTTTCCTTGTTCTGTCATCTTCAGTGCGCCTCTAACCAGTTATCGCCAAATCCGACTTCAACTTTTAAAGGGACGCCGAGGTCCATGGCATGCTCCATCTCATCCTTGATCAGCTGCATGACCGGTTCGACTTCCGTTCGGGGACATTCAAAAACCAATTCATCGTGGACCTGAAGAAGCATTTTAGCATGGTATGGTGATTCCTCCAGCTTCTTTTGGACCAGAATCATGGCCTTCTTGATAAGATCCGCCGCACTGCCTTGAACAGGAGAGTTGACCGCAATATTTTGCGCATTCGCCAGTCCAGCCCCATCCTGACTGTTGTTGATCTCTTTTAGGGGTCGACGACGGCCCAGAAGTGTGCGTGTGTACTCATGCTCACGCGCGAATTGAATGGAGCTTTCAATATAACTCCGAATGCGCGGGTAGGAGGTAAAATAACGATCAATAAATTCCTTGGCCTCTTTCATGGAGACCCCGGTTTCCCGCGCCAGACGCTGGGGACCCATCCCATAAATGATCCCAAAGTTGATGGCCTTGGCCTGGGACCTTTGATTGGGCGTAACCTCGGTCGGCGGAACGCCCAATATTTTGGCAGCAGTCGCCGTATGGATATCCAAGCCCTGGGCGAACGCCTCCTTCAGATTCTCATCCTCGGCTAGCGCTGCCAGAATGCGCAGCTCGATCTGCGAATAGTCAGCCGAGACGATGACCCAGTCGTTCTGTGAGGGACGAAAGGCCTTGCGAATCTCCCGACCGGCTTCGGAGCGAATGGGAATGTTCTGCATGTTGGGATCCGACGAACTGAGACGACCCGTCGCTGTTCCCGCTTGATGAAAGTGCGTATGAATACGCGTGGTGCCGGAATGAATCAATTGCGGCAGACTGTCGACATAGGTGTTCTTCAGTTTGGTGACCATGCGGTAGGTGAGCAGCGCCTTGGGCAAGGGATGGCTCTCCATCTGCTCCAGCACGGAAACGTCCGTCGAGTACCCCGACTTGGTTTTCTTGATGCGCTTCAGGCCCAGCTGCTCATGAATCTTCATCTTTTCAAACAGGATGACCTGCAGCTGTTTCGGTGAATTGATATTGAAAGTCTCACCCGCTGCCGCATAAATTTCCTTTTCCAGCAGCGCCGCCTGATCCGCCAGCTTATTGGAAATTTCGCTTAGAATATCCATGTCCACATTGATGCCACGGTGCTCGATCTTGGCCAGAATAGGGACCAAAGGCATTTCAATGGTTTCAAAGATCGTGGTCAATTCCATGGCTTCGAGCTTGGGACGCAGCGTTTTATAGAGCCGCAGCGTATAATCCGCGTCTTCGCACGCATATTCAGTGAGTTTATCCAAAGGTGCACTCAGCATGGAGCCCTTGGTGTCCAGCAGTTCGGAGGTTGGAATCTTGCGATATTGAAGATAGCGCAGGCAGCAATCATCCAGCCCGTGACCCCGTTCCATCGGATCGATCAGATAAGCGGCCATCATGGTGTCGGCCAGCGGCCCTTCCACCTTGATGCCGATATTGGCCAGCATCTGCATATCGAATTTCTGATTGTGACCAACCTTCAAAACTCCGGGTTGGCTGAGAACTTCGGCAATGACGCTTTTGACCTGCTCTTCGGGAACCAGCCGATGCGATTCGTGCAGCGGCAGGTAATAGGCTTCACCTGTTTCCGTGGCAAAACTTGCGCCGATCGGCACATCGGAACAGCGATCGAGACCTGTAGTTTCCGTATCGTACGCAATCACATCCGCCTTGCTCATGATCTCGACGAAGTTTTTCAATTCAGCTTCCGTGCGCACCACTTGGTAATGATGAGAGGCACGGGCAGCGGCCTGCGCGGCGGTGAGTTGCGCGGTGTTGGGCAGAGTATGCATGCGCTTTCGCACGCGGTCGACATACTGCTTAAATTCCAGTTCTTCCATCAAAGCCAGCAGCTCGGGATTGCCCAGCGCCGTATCAGGATCACAACGCATTTCACTCAGCTCATGATGCATCCCATATTCGGTATGAATCGTGACCAGCTGCTTCGACAGATAGGCCAGATCCCGATTGGCTTCCAAGGCTTCGCGCTGACGTTTATTGGTCACCTTGTCAAGGTTTGCATAGATGCCGTCGAGCGAATGAAATTCCTGGATAAGTTTGGCGGCGCCCTTGTCCCCAATGCCGGGAACGCCTGGCACGTTGTCCGAGGCATCGCCCATGAGAGCCAGAATGTCGATGACCTGATCGGGTTTGCAGCCGAATTTATCAAAGACCCCCTGCAGTTCACAGATCGCGTTTTCTCCGCCTTTTTTCGGCTGAACGAGGCTGACATGCGGGCCAACGAGCTGCATGAAGTCCTTATCGCCCGATACAATGTAGCAGTGCAGCTGAGGCGACGCCTTCTGCACAGCCAGCGATCCGATCAAATCGTCCGCTTCGAGTCCAGGTTCCTTGAGGACGGCAGCCTGCATGGCCTGGAACAGACGAAATAATAAAGGAATCTGCGCCGCAAGTTCTTCGGGCATCTCCTTTCGATTGGCTTTATAGGCTTCGTAGAGTTTGTGGCGAAAGGTTTGTTCCTTGCTATCCGTGGCAAACACCAGATAGTCTGGTCTTTCCTTTTCGATAAGGCCCCACAAATACATCAGCGAGCCGTAGACAGCGTTGACCGGCTGACCGCTGGAGGTACTGAGTGAACGAATGGCATAAAAGGTTCGAAAGGCCATAGCCATGGTATCTATGATAAAGAGGCGCTGTTTACTCATATCAGGCAATCCTTGCGGGTGAATGTCTTGCACTCGGCAACGTACAGGTTTATCTGATTTTCGAGCCGTCGGGTAGACGCCTTTTCTGCATCCAGGAGGTAAGAGGTTTGGCCGCTAAATATTGGCTTATGAAGACGGAGCCGGAGACATTTTCATGGCAGGACCTGATGCAGCGTCCCGGTCGCCTTGAATCATGGGACGGGGTGCGCAATTATCAGGCGCGGAATTTCATGCGCGATGAATTTGCCGAAGGCCAGGAAGTTTTTATTTATCACAGCAGCACGGCCGAACCAGGAATTGTAGGCGTCGCTCGTATCGCACGGGCGGCCTATCCGGACCCCACGGCTTTGCGGCCGGATTCGCCTTATTTCGATCCCAAGTCGGCGGAAGCCGGCAAATCCCGGTGGGTCATGGTGGACGTGGAAGCCGTCGCATCTTTTGCGACCACGATTACTTTGCAATCCCTGCGGGAGCATCCCAAGCTGCAGGACATGGTGCTCCTGCAAAGAGGGCAGAGGCTGTCCATTCAGGCCGTTCGACCCGAGGAGTGGAAGATCATTTGCAAAATGGCTAAACTCATTCCCGTGGTCTAAAGCGGAAGGAGTTTGCGCATGAAAGCGTTTATCGCCCAGGCCTTCGTGATTTTTTTAAGCCTGCAGCTCGGCAGCTGTCGGCATACGGAAACGCCTGCCGTCTCACCGGAGCCCGTGGATCATGCCATCCGTGTGGATCCTGGAATCCACGATACACATAAGCTTGATTGGACGGCTAAGAGTAGCTACGTGGATATGAAGGTGCCTTATGCGCCGATCGCCGCTTTGAAAAAAGACATCGAGACCCGTGAAGGCGTCGTGCTGCAAAGCCGTGGGGAAGCCCATATTACGGTGATCATCCCACCGGAAATGTCCGTCCTGCGCACCCGGCTCAGCCTCGAGCAGATTAACGGCTTGATCGAGAAAATGTCGATTCAGGCCACGCGCCTGCACATTCAGTGTCTTGGACGGGGACAGTTGAAACAGAATGGCCAGCGACAGGCGACCTATTATCTGCTGGTTCAGGCGCCAGGTCTGGTCCAGGTTCGGGATAAATTGCGGCAGATGTTCGTGGCGGCCGGTGGTGATAGGCAGGCGTTTGTTGCGGAACGGTATAGTGCCCACATTACGGTGGGATTTACAGACCGTGATCTGCATGCCACGGATGGGGTGATCAAGGACAGCAAAACCTGTCTTTACAAGGTACTGTAGATCTTCATCTGGACGCCGATTTTGAAACTCACCGCCTGGTAGTCCGAGGACTGCTTGAGATTCTCTTCCAGATCCGCTCCGGTTCCCGATGTCAGCGTCAGTTTATTGCCCGGCGCCACATTCTGGCGATCCAGCCGCCCAGCCGCGGCATCCCAATTCTGTTGCGCGGCATCCCACTGCACGCCGGCCAGGAATGAAAGGCGTTCGCTCCAGCGGCGCTGGACTAAAAACTCGTGGCGCATGGCCCGTTGAGACATGCCTGAAATGTGCAGATTCTGCGTGCTATTGGGCGTGGAAATATTCTGGTCCTGAGAGCCCTGCCCCATGGACAAGGTCGCGATATAGCCGACGTTCCATTGTTCTGTCAGAGCATAGTCAACATTCAGACCTAAACCGAGGGTGCGTGCCTGGTAGCTATTAAAGTATGTGGAGCCATCGACATCCCGAAAAACGGTCCAACGCTGTTCATTCAGATCGACGCGCGGTCCGAGAGTCCAGCCGCCTCCGTCGTAGAGTACCACCTGACAGCCAAGACCAAGCCCGCTCAAGGAATCCAAAGTTCCCTCGCTACTGGAGCCGCTTCCGACAAAGGGAGCGAGATCACAGGAAACTTCATTCTTTTGCGAGACCTGAGTATTCAATGCGGCCAAAGCCAATGCTGCTATCCAAACCATAAAGTGGTCCTACCCCTTGAATTTCTAGCGAGACTTGGTTTACTAAAGATTCGGTGGGGAGTCCAGACCAAAAGGCACCTTTGGCGCATCATACGGAAAGATCGTTCTCAGGCATATTGACTCAGCTAAAGCGGTTTATCCAAAAGCGCGGATGCCTATGTTAAGATTCGAAATGGAGACGGGTCAGTCTCCCCAGCAATCCACTCTTTCTCATATGTGATTGGAGAACCAGCGTTGTTGTGGAAAGTCTATAACATTGAAACCGGAAAGATCATGAAGGCAGGTTTTGAGTCCGAGGATGATGCCAAGGACTGGGTCGATGGACGTTTCGAAGACCTTGCCGATGAATATGCGGTTGAAGAAATGGACCAGGACGAAGAGGACGATTGGCGCGAAGCCAATGAGGAGGAAGCCGACGTCGTGGCCGCCCCTGTCGTGGAGGAGGAAGTTGAATTCGCCGATGACGATGATGAGTTTTTGGATGAAGACGAAGAGGAATCCGATGAGGAATCCCTCGACGAAGTCTTTGAAGATGAAGATGATGAAGACTGATTTTCTCTTATTTTAAGCGTTTTCCGTTAACGCTCGGCGCCGCTCTTGCTCAAGAGATCGCCGAGCGTTCGTTCCATCCTTTGCAGCGCATCCTGCACTTCCTTGGCTTGAATCGACAAAGGTGGCACGAAATACATGGTGTTGCCCAGGGTCCGCATGAGCAGCCCATGGCGTCGCGCCACGACCGGAACCTTCTGGGCCAGCGGATGAAAGTAATCGCCCGCTCCCGATCCTGGCAGCTCAAAGGCTAGAATTGCGCCCAGCGCGCGCGGTGCTATGAGTCCCAGTTCCTGGGCCCGACGCTCAATCCAATTCCGCGTGATGTCTTCCATTGCCGCGACACGATCCAGAATTTTTTCACTGCCATAGATTTCCAATGTCGCCAAGGCCGCCGCGCAGGCCATGGCACTGCCGGTATAGGTGTGGCCGTGGAGCAGGGCTTTGGTCCCATCCTGATCCAGGAAATATTGAAACATGGCTTCGGTGGTGAGGGTCACGGCCAGGGGCAGGGTGCCGCCGGTCAGGCCTTTGGCTATGCAAACGATATCAGGGTTAAGGCCGGCCCGTTCAAAAGCGAAATAGGAACCCAGCCGACCCATGCCGGTGAAAACTTCATCCAGGATCAACGGGATTTGATGCTGGTTGGCGAGGCGCCCGAGATTCTGAAGCCAGGTTAAATCCTGAAGATTCATCCCCGAAGCCCCCTGCACCCAGGGTTCAATGATCACGCCGGCCAGTTCGTGCCCGAAATCCTGAAACATCGATTCCAGTTCCTGAAGCCCTTGCGATCGTGCGGCCGGTCCTTCCGGGCGAAGCTTCGAGGCATGAGCCGTCACAGGGGCCAGGCTTTTTCCTGCGAAAAGATAGGGAGAAAAGGCTTTGTGAAAGCCCTCGGATGCGCCGACCGACATGGCGCCGAAGGTATCACCGTGGTATGCCCCCTTAAAAAACAGAAAACTTTTACGATGAAAGACGCCACGGTTTTGCCAGCTTTGAGCCGCCATCTTTAAAGCGACTTCCACCGCGCAGCTGCCGTTATCGGAATAAAAAACTCGCGGCAGCTGACCATGCGAAAGGTCGACCAGGCTTTTGGCGAGAAGGCTGGCGGGCTCATGGGTGGCGCCCGCAAAGATGCAGTGATCTATTTTTCCATGCTGGCGGGCGATGGCCGCACCAATTTTCGGATGGCCGTGACCTGCGGAGTTGGTCCACCATGAGGCACTGGCATCGATGAGTTTTTCGCCCGTTTGGGTTTCGAGATAAATCCCCTGGGCCTTGACGATCGGAAGGGGCGCCGGCGCAGTCTGATGCTGAGTATAAGGATGCCAGCAGTGCTGCTGATCGAGGATTTTCCAATCCACCTTATTGTACGGCTTGAGGCCCTGACTCACGAAGTCGTAGAGCTGTTCACAGGATTCCCACCAGGCTGTGGAAGGGTTGTCAAGGTCCTGCCAGGGAAAGGCGAAAAAACGCTGGTCGGGGCGCATGCGCTGTAGACTTTGGAGATTGGCTTCATGAGTTGGACCGTTGATGACAACGGCCACAACCTGAATGCCGGCATGGTCCAGGGCTTCCAGCGAGAGCAGCGTATGATTCAAAGTGCCGAGTCCACTGCTGGCCACCAGGAGGGTTGGAAGGTTGGCTTGCGCTGCAAAATCGCGCCATGTTTCATTGTCTTCATTTAAAGGAACGAGCAGACCTCCAGCACCTTCGATCAGAACCGGCGCGTTCGAACGAAGAGCGTCTCGCAGCTCAACCACGGAAGGTGCCGGCATCCCAGCTGCCACCGCCGCCTGATCCGGTGACGATGGCAAAGGGTAGGACCAAACCCGCCCCTCATAAACGGTCAGATCCGGGCAGAGATTTTGCACCTGCTTTCGATCCACATCATCGCCACCGGTTTGCACGGGTTTCCAATACTGCAGGCGCTGCTCACGACGTTGCGCACCGACCAGCAGGGCGGCTGATATAATGGTTTTGCCGACGTCGGTGCCGGTTCCTGTAACAAATAATTTCATGATAAAGCCTTCCTGGACAGCTCGCTCAGAACATCTTTGATGCGCGCTTCATCCGCATCGCTCAGGCCGGCATGCAAGGACAAGCGCAAACGGCAGCCGCCTTCAGGAACGGTCGGTGGGCGAATGGCCCTAACCAGAACACCCCGCTCTTTGCAGAATTCCTCGGCGGCCAGGGCCATCGCTTCACGGCCCAGAATAATAGGAATGATATGCGTGGCACTGGTGCCTTTGTTGAAACCGAGAGCCTCAATATGCTGATGCATACGGTCCACTCTGTCTTGAAAAGCTTCTCGCGCCGCCTGCATTTCTTTCATCATTTGGACACTTTCCAAAAGAGCAGCGGCCATCCAGGGGGAAGCCCCGGTGGTGAAGATAAAACTCCGTGCGGTATTGATCAGGTGCTCACGCAGCCAAACAGGTCCACAGATAAAGGCGCCGCTGCCGGCCATGGCCTTGCCGCAAGGATTGACCGAAATATAGAGGTCAGGATCGATTCCTTGCACGGCCATCCATCCCTGGCCTTGGGGGCCCAGAACGCCAAGGGCGTGCGCTTCATCGACAATCAGTACGGCTTCATAACGTTGGGCTAATGCGGCGAGTTCACGCGCCGGGCAGAGGTCGCCATCCATGCTGTAGAGGGATTCGACCACAATAATTTTTAAGGCGGCTGAACAACTCTGCAGAAGGCTTTCGAGATGCCCGATATCATTGTGCCGAAAAATATGCTTTTGCTCAGGCCTCAGCCGTGCGAGTCGCATGCCATCGATCAGGCTCGCATGATTCCACTCGTCGGAAAAATAGACCGCATCACCGAGATGCAAGGCGCTCATGAGAGCTTCGTTGGCGGCATAACCCGATGGAAAATAAAGCGCGCTGGCGGCACCCTTCCATTGGGCGAACGCAGCTTCGACTTCAGCATAGATCGCATGTTCCCCACCGAGCAAACGACTGGCGCCGGAACCTGCAGGCCATAGGGCAGCCGCTGCGAGGGCGCGCGCTTGAAAATCGCGGTCCTCCCGGAGTCCCATGTAGTCATTGTGGGTAAGGTCAATGCCGCTGCCCTGACCCAGAGGTCGCAGACGCCGGCGCCTCTGCAGAGCGTCGAGCGTCGCAAGCTTATTCTGGATCAAGGCCGCCAGCGTTTTCATCAGTGAACCGCTTGGCAGGAAACTCCGGCATTGTCAGTCGCGACAGGAGTCTCAGGAGCACTGAGTTCGACAGGTTTGAGGCCCAGACGTTTCAGCAAGGAACGGTCACGATCCTCGCCTGGGTTGGGAGTCGTCAGAAGTTTATCGCCGGTAAAAATCGAACTGGCGCCGGCCATAAAACAAAGGGCCTGGGCTTCGTCGCTCATTTGGGTCCGGCCCGCGGATAAACGAACGCGACTGCTGGGCATGATGATACAGGCCGTGGCAATGGTTCGTACCATTTCGAAGATATCGATTTCCTCTTTATCCGCCAGTGGGGTGCCTTCAACCTTGACCAATAGATTGACGGGGACCGATTCAGGATGCGGATCCAGATGATTCAGTTGGTGCAAAAGGCCGACGCGGTCGCCTTTGGTCTCGCCCATGCCGACAATACCGCCGCAGCAAACAGTCATGCCTGCTTTGCGCACATTGTCCAGGGTGTCGAGGCGATCCTGATAAACGCGGGTGCTGATAATATCGCCGTAGTACTCCGGCGAGGTATCCAAATTATGATTGTAGGCATAAACGCCGGCTTCGGCGAGCTGCTGCGCCTGCTCCTCATCGAGCATGCCCAAGGTCGTACAGACTTCCAAGCCTAATTTACGCACCCCTCGAACCGCTTCAAGGACCTGATCGAACTGCGGGCCTTTTTTCGGTGGATTCCGCCAGGCAGCGCCCATACAGAAACGGCTTGAACCGTTATCTCGGGCTTCCTTGGCCGCTGCGATGATGTCATGAATAGGCAGAAGTCCATGAGCCGCCACGTTTGTGGTGTAGTGGGCGCTTTGCGGGCAATACGCGCAATTTTCCTTGCAGCCGCCGGTTTTAATCGACAGCAGGGTGCTCATCTGAATTTCATCAGGAGCATAGTAACGACGATGGACGCTTTGCGCCAGATACACCAGGGTGGTGATCGGCAAATCATAGATCGCTTGGATTTCATCGCGTGTATAATCATAACGCGGTTCGCCCAAGGCCAAGTGTTCCAGGTCCAACATCCAATAACCCCCTCTTTTGATCCTCCATAGGGCCTCATTCTTAGTACAATTCAAGGGTGTTTGCGAGAGATATTGGCGAAAACGGTGCAACGTGGTAGCAATCTTAGCTCCTAAGTGATGACAGGTATGAAACGGCGATTGTAGTATAGTAGAAATGTCAAAATTACCAATCGGGAGTCTCGCGCCAGATGTTGAACTTTGCACTGCACCGGATTTTTCGCATCGTGACAGGTTTAAGTTTAATTTTCCTTCTGGGTCTGGGGTCTTCAGCGGCTCTATTGGCGCAGGATACGCCGGCAAAAGATGCGAGCAACGCGGCTTCCGGTGAGGTGGGTGAAGAAACGGCAACCCAGGTTGCCGATTTTGGATCTCACTCCATGATCTCCCAGGCCTGGCGTAGCGGCCTGGTTGTGTTCACCGTCCTGGTCGTGCTGATCGCGTTTTCCATTATCAGCTGGGCGGTCTTTATTTGGAAAATGGTCGTTCTGCGCAAACACACCGCCACCAGCGAGGCTTTCATCAAGAACTTTTGGGAAAGCCGATCGCTCAATGATCTGAACAGCCGTCTGGGCGAGTATCCTTATAGTCCGGCCAAGGAAGTGTTCCGGACCGGATACGCTGAGCTGGTGCGTGGCAGTCAATTGAAAGAAAACGCGACCCAACCGCAATTGGCCATCAATGCCGCCATTGAAAACCTGAATCGCTCCCTTGGCAAAGCCAAACGAGTGGAACGCAAAAAGCTGGAATCGTATCTGTCGCTGCTGGCCATCATCGCATCGTCAGCGCCTTTTATCGGCCTGTTTGGAACGGTTTGGGGTATCATGGGCTCATTCGAAGGGATTGCGCGCACCGGTTCCGCGAGTCTCGCAGCCGTGGCTCCCGGTATTTCCGAAGCTTTGATTGCCACCGCCTTTGGTCTTCTGGCGGCGATTCCGGCTGTGATTGGTTTCAACGCAGCCCAGGGCCGTATCCGTAACCTGGTCGGTTCCCTGGATGGTTTCATCGCTGACTTTTTGAATATTGTCGGCCGTTATCTGGTCAGTGAGAAAAAGGGTGGATCTGCCACCACACAATCACCCCTGTGAGGCGCTCTCATGGATTTTAAATCATCGCAGTCCGATAATGATGACGATACTGGACACATGGCCGACATCAACATCGTGCCTTTGGTCGACGTGATGCTGGTGCTCCTGATCATCTTTATGGTGACCGCGCCGCTTTCCATTGGCGGCATTAACGTCGACCTGCCGAGCAGCAAGGCCCGGAGTCGGGATATGGCGGAAGATCGCATCGTGTTGTCCATCAACACCAAAGGCGAGTATTTCATCGAAAAAATGGAAGTGCCGGCGGGTGTTTTGGACCAGCGCCTAAAAGATCTCTATCAGCAGCGTGAAAAGAAGGAACTTTATATCCGCGCTGACAAGGCCGTGGTCTATGGCCGTGTGGTTGATGCCATGAGTGCGGCCAAGCTTGCGGGCGTGACCCGTATCAGCATGCTGACTCAAGCCCCCAACAAACCCCAATAACGGACGAGGGACGCCCTTGGCATCGATCAGCGAGTCCGAAAACGAAGCGATGGCAGCCGATTCACGGTCGCTGTCCAAGTTCATCGGTATATCCGTAGCAGCCCACTTGATTGGGTTCGTCCTGAGCTTTTTTAATATCTTTGGCCTGCCCAAACCGGCTCTGGAAGAGTGGAGTATCGATACTGAACTCCTGAGCGATATGGATATGGGTTCGGCAGCCAAGACGGTCATTCCCAGTGCTCAGAAAGCTGAAGAAGCCAGCGTGCCGACCAATCAGCTGCCCCAGTTACCCAAGACCGTGACGATCAAGGAAAAGATCAAAGAAGAGGAAGGGGTGCTGGAGGAGAAAAAAGACGAGAAGATCGACGAGGGTAAAAACATCACCAAGGATGCGGAACAGGACGGCCAGGCCATTGTTAAACCGGATGCCGCCGTGAAGCTGAAAAAATCCGAAGCCCTGGAACGTCTGGTCCGCGAACGCCTGAAAGAGCAACAAAAAGAAGAAACCAAGGAGCTGAAGAGCCAGGATACTTCGGACCTGGCGCAGATCCGGGATGTTTTGAAGAATGCCGGGGTCACCCAAAGTTCAGGTGGGATTGTCTCCATTGCCGAGAATAATCGGTACAAAGCCTATTTGGGGGCCGTCTTAAAACGAAATTATGCCATGCCTTCCACCTATCAGGTGACCAAGGCCGACATGTCTGCTGTCCTGGCTGTTGTCATCAATGTCCGTGGTGAATTGATGAACGTTGAAGTGCAGACGAGTTCCGGTGATACCGTATTTGACGATTACTGCATGCAGACCGTGCAAAAGTCCTCGCCGTTCAATCCGCCGCCCAAGGAACTGGCCGGTGAGACTCTCGCGGTGGTCTGCAAGCGTTGAAGACTTATTGAAGCCGACACTCGAGTCGCTGGATATATGAGGAGTATGAAGATCATGAAGCGTCTGGCTATCGTTTTATTCAGTCTCTGGTCAATCATGCCCAGAGCCTTTGGAGCCGAAGGCTCGGGTCAAATGACGATCAACATTGATAATCCGGCTTTCCGCAAGCTGGTTGTCGCCGTACCTAAGATTCAGGTTGCCGGTCAGGTGCAAAGTCCGCAGGGGAAAAAGCTGGCGGAAGAAGGTTCGCAGGAATTGATCCGCCTTCTGCAGTTTTCCGGTTTTTTTGCGGCCCTGGCGGAAGGTGCTTATACCGGAGCCTGGGATCAGTTCGCCAAAGCCCGCAAGACCACGGAATCCGCAGCCTGGATTACGGATAGCAAGGGTTTGAGTGGGGAAGAGGTGGTTCAGTGGCGTGCGCTGGGTGTGGAGTCCTTGACTATGGGAGCTTTGACCGAAGATCCCCAGAAGGGTTTGACGCTGTCGTTCAAGACCTTTGACGTCAACCGCAGCAAGGAAATCCTGGCCAAGCAGTTCACTCATATCACCGATTATAAAGCGTCGATTCGTCAGTATGCGGATTTCCTGTTGGAAGCTTATACCGGAAAATCCGGCATCTTTAATTCCAAGATTGCCTTTGTCGGTCGCCGCAGCAAGGCCTCCAACAAACAAATCTTCATCGCTGACTTTGATGGCTCCAACATCACCCAGATTACCGATGGTGAGTCGCCGCATCTGTCTCCATCCTGGAGTTCGGATGGTCGTTACGTCATTTACACATCCTACGAAAGCAAGTCGCCCGATCTTTATATCTACGACACCACCACGCGTACCAAACGCAAGGTGACCAGCACGCCGGGTCTTGACAGTGGCGGCAACTTCGCACCGAATGGCAAAGCCATCGCGCACACCAGCTCGCGTGGGGATGATACGGATATCTTCACGATCAGCCCGGCCGGTACAGATCGGAAGATTCTGCTGGAAGGTTCGGGCCTGGACGTCGATCCCAAATTTTCTCCTGATGGTAAATGGCTGGCCTGGGTATCAGGACGCTTTGGTAACCCGCATATCTTTGTCGCGTCCCTGGCCTGGAATGGGGATGCACCGAAAATTTCCAGTGATAAACGTTTGACCTATTCCGGTTGGTATAATGCGACGCCGGCCTGGACCCCTGAATCGGATAAGATTGCGTTTGGTGGTTATGACCGTGACATCGATCGCTGGGATATTTTTATGATGAATCCGGACGGCACCCAGCTCGAGCGTTTGACGCTGAAAAGCGGTGACAGTGAAAGCCCCAGCTTTTCCCCGAACGGTCAGTTGATTGTGTTCCAGTCGAACCGGATTGGCGATTCCAATGGCAAGGGTAATTCAACGCTTTGGATTATGAATCGGGACGGCAGCAATCAGCATAAGTTGGACGTCACGGGTCTTTACGACTGCCAAACGCCAACATGGTCGTCCAACCGTAAAGGACCATAAAGAGCGAAGGAGGGTGTTGCAAAATAGCTGATATTACTGATTAATTACCAATCGACACCCTTGGCACCAGCTGGATAATTCGCAATAGTTTTTCTCACGGATGAGGAAATTATGGCGAAGTATAGATCCCAAAGCCGACAGGTATTTGGTCAAAAATCTGCTGATTTTGTGTTGTAAGACCACAGGTCCAGATGTGTAGCGCAAATTGTCAACCAAGTGGATCTAAGTTCCTTCGACAAGGCTTTTAAGAACGGTGGGGTTGGGCGATCGGCTTTTCCAGTTCGTCGCCTAACTGCACCGTTGATTTACTCGTTTCTCGATGGCGTATACTCTACAAGGCGAATTGAAAGGTATTGTCACGAGAATGTGATATATCGATACCTTTGCGACGATGATCCCCCAGATCATTCGACCATTTCCAGATTTTGAAGAAGATTTGGTTTAGAGATCGAATCCCTATTTCAACAGGGATTGAAACTGGCTGAGAAGCTATCCTTGGTCCATTATCAACACGTTGCCGGAAATCGCGGAAATCATAGAATTAGGCAGTCATCATATCCAGCCCCTGGATTGGTTGTAATCACTCGCACACAGAATCGGACGGCATTGGCAGCCGATGAAGGGGTTCAGCTGCCCCCGGGTCGGCTGGTATAGTCGGCTCCCAAGTCCTGATCAACATATGAGCGCTGATTCGAAGCCCCTTTTCTCAAACTCTGCTGTCCACCTTGTCATTGCCTTAATCTCAGATCAGAGCCAATAAACGCAAGCAACGAACCTGCTCTTTGAAAACCAAGATCGATCTTAATTTTCGGAGAGAGTTTGAGATCCAGTTGTTGAGGTCTTCAAATCATTCCAGGTTGAACGAATTATCATCGAAGTTAATTGAAACACGTGGCTCTGCAGGACTCTGGAAAGAATTGATTCCGAGCTGGGGATTACTGTGTGTCGAATACGTGAAGAAGCAGTTAATGGTTTTTGCGTACAGGGATGTTGACAGAGTCGCGGAAACTACGAATATAATGGCTTTCATAATTCCTTCCATATCCTGATTGAATGCCAAGTTGCAGGGAATTTTTAAGGACCCAATCTTTCCATCTGGCTGCCGATAGTATGAAAAATGGTACAATTACACAAACGATTGCCATTCATCGAGGCCCAGGTTTGTCTCTTGAACGCATTAACGATGGAGAGCTAGCGACATGAACCGACCGACGTTCCCTGGACTTGACAATATACTGTTTTTGGTCCTAACCATGTTCGTTGGTCTTGGCTACCCCCTCCTTCATGCCGTTGAAAGACCCACTCAGGATCACTCTCCAACCTTCACGCGAATGCCTTTGCATCAGTTCCTCTATTATTCTGAGGATCCATCCCGAGCGGCCACGTTGGAGGAGATAACATCGCTTGCTGAGAAAGATTGGCAGGAAAACCCCGGAAAAGATGTTGCTCTCAATAAAAAATTTTCGCGTTCCGTTTACTGGCTCCGCTTTGACCTGAGGGGGCTTTTAAAAAACCATGCTGAAGACTTGGTATTTTCCTCAGCCTACCCCCTGGGCGACAAGATGGACTTTTATGTCAAGCAAAAAGACGGTTCTTTTATTTCGGTCGTTGCAGGGGATCGCGTTGTCGACAATGGAGCCCGGCTTATCAAAGGAAGGCTCCCTGCACTCCTCGTTAAGGCCTCAGAAGATGAAGGGCTTTTCTTTATACGCTTTGACACTCAAGGTACCTATCTCTTCAATTTTAGGCTCGAAAGCCCTGAGTCTTTTCGTGCCACCGAATCCCAGGATTTGATTATTTTCGGTATTTTTGTTGGTGTATGCTTGGCTATGATCCTCTACAATCTATTCATATTTCTCACGTTCAACAATTCCACCTATCTTGTCTATATAGTAGCGATATTCTGCCTGATGATGAATTCGTTAGGCTTTTCTGGGATGTTTAACGTCTTCTTTCCCTTCAATTTCTATCTTGCTAATGAAGGATATGTCGTTGCCGCTGGCGTCAGTAATATAGCGTCAATCGTGTTTTGTTTCATGTTCCTGGATATGCGACTCAAATCAAAATTCGGCTATACCTTTGGGCTGGTCATTGCAGTCTGTGTCTTGACCATTGCATTGACTCATATCAGCTATACACATGGTGCTGCTCTTGTGTCCGTAGTTGGCATTATTAACCCCATTGTTCTACTGACAGCCGGTCTGCAGTCGTGTTTTAAGAAGTTTCGACCGGCCTATTTCTATTCTTTAGCCTGGTTGATGCTTTTGCTAGGGAGCGTTGGTACAGGGCTTCAGGTCTACAATATCGTGAAACCAAACTTCATCTCTGAATGGGGACAATTCTTTGGCGTCATGCTTGAGTCGATTCTAATATCGATGGCTCTTGGAGACAAAATCAAATATTTCCAGGCAAAATCAAAACGGGAAATCAAGCTACAGAATGAAATTATAAGCAGTTTGAACCGGAACCTTGAAAGCCAGGTGAAAGAACAGACCAGGGATATCACTTCAATTCTGGAAAATATTAACCAGGGACTTGTTGTGTTATATGAGCATGGCGGCCGCGTTCTTATTCACAAAGCTTATTCAAAAGCTCTTGAGAAGCAAATTGAACATGATGACCTCAGCGAAAAAGACGTTTTCCCGCTTATTTTTGAACGATCAAGTTTAAACCTCGAGCAAATATCCATTCTTAAATCCACGATAGAAATGAGTCTTGGTGCTCCTGAAATTCAATATACAATCAATTCCCATCTTCTTGTTAGAGAGCTTGAGATCCAGGTCTCATCTCAACTGAAAATATTTGAAATTGATTGGGCGCCAATGCTGTCCGAGAGCGGGTTAGTTCAAAAGATTCTGCTGACTATTCGAGATGTTACAAATCTGCGCGCACTGCAAACCGAATCGAGGCAGAAGGATGTGGAAATCGCCAAGATTATTGAAATTACCAGCGTTGAACGTAAACATTTCGCGTCGTTCCTGGAAATATCCGAACACTACCTCAAGGAAGTGTTTGATGTCATTGACAACCATGAGGTTCACGCCGAAGGCCTCAAGGCTGCCTACCGCAACCTCCACACTATGAAAGGCCTTGCCCGTAACTATAAACTTCATAAGCTGTCCGAGAAGGTCCACTTAACTGAAAATCTGATGCAGAGTTTGTTGACTGAGAAAAAAGACGACAGAAATCTTGCGTTGTTCCGCGAGGCTATTGTGGGACTTGAAGCAGACTTGAAGTCGTATACTGATTTAGCCATTAAGAAGCTAGGAATACGTTTTCACGATTCCGTAGTCGAGGTTTCTGTCGAAAAACTAAAAAAATGGTACGTACTCAGCAGAAACTTATTTCGTGCCAATGAGGTTTCAAATGTCCACCCCATCGCATTAGTTTCGACGCAATCAAAATGGGTCAAGCAGCAGATTGAGCACGAGTCCCGCAGCAAAGACTACGAAGGATTGCTCTATGAAATTAGACAAACATATGCATTAACTTTAAGGGATATTTTGGCTGAATCAATTCTAACTTCAAAGAAAATAGCCAAGGACTGTCAGAAAAAAGCGCCTGATTTTCAGATAGATGACGGTGACTTATTCCTTTCTCAAGAATGCGTTCACGTTTTAAAAGCAGCATTCGTTCATCTCGTCAGCAACTCCATAGATCACGGGATTGAATCTGATGATGTACGAAAGTTGAACAACAAAAGAGCTCAAGGCACGATTTCCATTCGCTTGGCAAAATCCGTTGCGGATGAGCGTGTCTATCACATTGAGTATTTTGATGATGGTCAAGGTCTGAGTCTGAAGAAAATTGAAGAAATGGCATTGCAAAAGGGAATCTGCGAGAAGGATCATCATTTGTGTGCCGAAGATCTGGCCCAGCTTATATTCTTGCCTGATTTTTCGACAAAACAAAGTGTAACGCAAATCTCGGGCCGAGGCATTGGGTTGAACGCTGTCAAAACCTATTTGGAGGAAAAGGGTGCAAGGATACAGCTTACACTAAGTGAGCTGGTCCTTACTGGACTGAGAGAATCAAGTAATCTCGCCTTAAACTATCAAACAGATTCTGTGGATAGCAGATGCCCGTTCAAATTCCTGATCACGTTGCCACAGAGTTTCATAGATGTTTGAGCTTTGTAAGTAGGGCAGTGGTAAGGATTCGTTAAAAAACCCACCATTTCCTCTGTAAGTCTTCTACCACAAGGGATCTAGTAAGATTGCCGTTTCGGCTGCATTACGCCTACAGGTGCTGGACGATCAAAAAAACCTGCGCCTTGTATGGTGGCCGAAATCCGCGTCCTTTCGTATGGAGTTTTGGCATTCAAAAATCACTCGATTAGTGATAGCCTTCAAACCTGCATGTGCAGGGTCAGTTGATCAAGCCCTACCGTGACTATAGAGGGGTCGATGTCATTGGAGGTTGGCGTTGGCATCCGACCTTGAATGTTGGGCTTATCACCGAAATTGATGCCGACGAAGCCCTGGCGACTTTACGGTTCGTCAATCGGCTCTATCTCGCACTCATAGTCTTGTTCATGGGCATCACCAGCTTCGCTGCGGTTTCCCACTTTGCCTTGATTCGCTTAAGGCCAGCGGCTCGATTGGGTGCTCGGATGGGGCAGTATAAGCTTTTGCGCAAAATTGCCGAAGGCGGCATCGGGGAAATTTATTTGGCCCGACATGCTTTTTTAAAGCGTCCTACAGCCA
>NZ_DASQYZ010000500.1:0-127006 GCF_035638955.1 Oligoflexus sp.
GCCTGAACTGCACGCTCTTTAAACTCTGGGGAATAAGCTGTAGCTGCCATGATAATCCTCCATGATGGTTTTATATCAGGAAACGACATCTTTTGTGACATCTACCGGCGGACCTGGCGGTCGGAAATCGTGGAATGCGCACACGCCCCAGCCAAGATCAAATAAGTTAAAATGAAAAAAAAGCTTATGGGGATCAAATGTGAATATTCCTAAAAGAACGATTACTAAGGTTGGATGTCCACACTGCAGTAATAGAGCTACTATGGATGTCTTGCACGAATACGACATAGATGTCGCTGAAGAAGATTCTCCCTGTAGTCAGTCAGACAATTTTCAATTCCTCAAGTGTCAGTCTTGCGACAATTACCACCTAAGATATTATTATTACGACGAACGCATGAACGAATACGAGGAAGAGCCAAGCTTTCAAGTGCTGTATCCAAAACCCAAAAACAAGGTCAGACATCTTCCACCAGAGATTTCTAGATTGGTCGAGAAAGCAGAAGCTGTCAAACATATAGACTATGGTTTCTTTGCAATTGCTGTAGGGCGAACTCTAGAGGCTGTCTTTCAGTCTTATGATGTCAAAGCGAAGATGCTCGACGGTCAAATCAAGGAGCTTAAAGATAAAGGCATACTCCCTGATCAAATCGCAAAGATCGCGATCGGAATAAAATCATTTAGAAATTTGGGTGCACATTACAAAGAAGGAGAGGTCTCAAAAACGGATGCGGAAATGATCCACGACCTAGTTATACTCATCCTTGAATATCTATATGAAGTTCCAGGCAGAATCAGGAGCCTTGAATCTCGATCAAAAGGTTAATCTGGAATCGCCAGCAATCAGATATAGAGATGAATCGTTATTATCCTTTCTACAGGAAGGCGTGAAGGGCGTGGACAGCCTTGAAAATTTTTATAGAGAACACAAGCCTATAGGGATCGGACACGTGGCACTGCACCTTCGAGATTTTGGAAAATGCGTTGGCGACGTTATTGAGACATTCTTCGTCGTGATGTGACTCTGGCCACAGTGTCGGTCAAAAATCGGTCAAGAAAATGGTACGAACTGAGATCAAACCATACTCAAAGCCAGCCAATCCGTCAGCTCAACAAAAGTAAAAAGAACCAAACAATATCAACGGATACCTCTCGAGACCAACCAACTTCCAACCCAAACCAAACAGGCGGCATGGGCGGCATGATGTAAGATCCGCCTGCTATTGCAGCCAGTTACGCACAAAAGAAGCCGGTCTTTGACCGGCTTTTTTGTCTTCTGTGAAAATTTCCCTGTGTTTGCGCTTACTTAATGATCCAGTGCCAGTGCTGCTCGGTGTAACTCACATTCAAGTCTTTTTGATGCGTTACCGATATACCTTGGAAAGGTATACCTTCCTAGAGTATATCACTGAATCAGTTGGCTCAGGGACGGAGCGTCAATGATTCAGAGTTTCGCATGTAATGACACGGAAAAATTTTTCAAGACAATAGCGCCCATGAAGTTCGAATCTGTGATTATCATTAAGGGAGGCAATTGATATGGCTAGTAAGCCTACTCTACCAGGCGAAGTGCTTCTTGAGGAGTTTTTGGAGCCTCTACAGCTTTCGCAAGCAGCTCTCGCAAAGCATATCGAAGTTGACTACAAGGTCATTAATCGGATCGTCAATGGCCGTTCCAGCTTAACCCCCGATGTCGCTTTCCGGCTCAGCAAAGTACTGGGTACGACTCCAGAGTTTTGGCTGAATCTTCAGCAAAAATTCGATGTTTACGAGGCTGAGCAAAGGCTAAAGGGCCTTAAACTTAAGCCCATCAGGGCATCGTGACAAAAGCCTCAAGAATCTGGATTGATCAAGAATCAATCGAGATACTTGCGCCAACAAATTTGAACCCGAATGCAATCAGTGTCGCGTGGAGGCGCGTAGGAATACACGAGAATACGATAATTCGTCCTTGGTGCTATCAATAACCTATTCATCTGCCGATCTTCCCTTACGAGGGAAAGAGGGAGGACTGGTGAATAGAACTTTTATAGCATTTACGATCTTGTTTTATTCCACGTTGATATCCTGTGGAAGCACCATCCCGTTCAGTAAGAAAAAACATGATATATGTGAATCTAAAGCTGGATTTTTCCTTTCATGGGCTGGATATGTAGGACGCTGTAATGCTATTAATGGATCATGCCCTTATGGCTTCAACAAGCTCGAATCCAGCAGAAAGGTCGAAGATAATACCTGTCGTGAGGTGGTCTGTGGAGAAGGCGAAGACGGCAAATCGGTATGTAGCACAACCGTACTTCAATAGGTCGAGCGCCGGTTTCAAGGCTTGCTCCAGCTCGCGGTCAAAATTCGGTCAAGAAAATGGTACGAATAGGGACCAAACCATACCCAAAACCAGCCAATCCACCAGCTCACTGAAAATGAAAAGTACCAAAAAATATCAACACATACAGTGCCCCTGATCCCTGCCCCGTGGCCATATATTATGGTCGTCTCAATATCCTGACGTGCCAACTCCATCACCTTGAAGAACCGAACATGATCGTTCGCAAGTCCGCCGGCAGGCGCTGTTTTCGCCGTTCATGGCGATAAAGCACTCCGGTCATGAAGGAGTAATCGGCTGTGTTTGACTCTTCCAATCCGTGCTAAGTGCAAAAAGCGGAATTTCGTTCGCAATCCCTTTTAGCTTGAACAGACCTCGACTCTCGAAGGCCTCTTCTGGCAAATGCTTTGCGACTTGGGCACTGAACATGATCCCGTGGGGGTTTGCCGTACTTTCAATTCTCGAAGCGAGATTTACGGTTGGGCCAATGGCAGTATAATCCGATCGCTTTGCGCCCCCGAAGGTACCTACGATCGCAGGCCCCTGGTTAATTCCAATTCTAATGTCCACGGTCACCCCGAAATTCCGATGAAATTCCAGGTTGAGCTCTCCCATGGCAAGAATCATGTCCTGAGCGCAAAGGATGGCTGTCTCCACTTGCTTTTTTTCGGGCATGGGTAGGGGCGCTCCGAATAGCACCATGACCGCATCACCCATGAATTTGTCGACAGTACCGTGATGACGATAGATGACTTCCGTCATTTTCTGCATGAATCGATTTAAAATATCAGCAATTGAAGGGGCACCGAGTTGTCCTGAAAGCGCTGTGAAACCCACCATATCAGAGAAGAGTACGGTAATGAATTCTTCACGGGGTTTCGACTCGATTCTGGACTTTCCTTGGATTATTTCTTCGACTATGACAGGGGGAAGAAACCGAGCCAATACACTCTTGTGAATATAGGTTTGCAATTTTTTGCTCTTATCGCTTTCTTTTTTAAGCCTGATGAAAAAGAACAGAATGAATATCAATCCCCCTATGGAAACTCCAAAAAGGATTTTAAGAAGCGAGAAGTACTTAAGTTCAAGATCTTTGAATTGGCTCTCAACTTTCGCCCTCTGAAGTTCCATGGCGTCGACCTGCTGATCGCTATGTGATTGCAGCTGAGGAATGATCTTACTAGTGTAAAATTTCCAGAATTGACGCCACAGCAAGATCTCAGTCTGGGTCGTAAGATTCTTACGGCTGAGTTCTGATGTAATATGCATAATCACATCAAGTTGAGAGTCTGCAGGAAGATTGACACAGGATCTGAGGTCACCTCCATCACCAAGCGCTTGGACGGCGATATCGCGATAACATTTCAGGAATGGAATTCGATTGGCCATGGGATAATCTTTGAAATCAATATTATCCAGGATAGTTCTCGCATCCATGGGTTTTCCCAGCTGAATCAGCGACAAGGCAGAAAAAATCCTGCTGTCGATCCAATATTGGAACCCAGGCGCTAATTTTTGAAATTCTTGAAGTGCGCCCCGGTAGTCGCTAAAGGAGGTGAACTTTGTATCGCCGATGTTGTAGAGCAACAAATCGGCAGTGTCTTTGCTGTCAGTATCACTTCGGTAGATACGCTCCAGTTCAATATAGAGATCCAATCCTTCAGCTATAGTTTTGCGACTATTGCCAGGAACGGTATAGACATTGGCAAGACTCCATTTTAGAAACGCCAGTGTTTCCAGAGCATTTTTTGGAAGGATGTCCAGTGAGGTCTTATACACCAACCGGGCCGCAGCAATATCGTTCTGAGCCCAGAGCAAGTCCAGAAGTCGGGCGCCAATACGAGAAGCTGTGGCGGTGCCGTTGTGATTAAGAATGGCGGTCTGAAACAAGGCTTCAAGCTTCGAGCGTTTTTCTGTTAGCGGCAAACTTCCAAACTCTAAACAATGAGCCGCCCATAGGTAATCATCCTCTCGAATCGTGACTTCCCGGCAAGACTGCTCCAACTCCCTGGTGCTATCCGTCAGACCCAGGCTTAATTCTCGCTTGAGGAGATATTTTTGCTCCTCGGTAAGATCCGGGCGAGCCAAATATTTTCGCATTCTTTCAGGGCTATCCCCTGACATTTCGCTCAAGCTACTTCGGAAATTTTGCTCGAAGGCTTTGTTGTACTTATCGCTGGCTTCAATGGAATCAGCGACGGTTGCATTCAGTGTTTGGTGGAAGCTCAATAGGATAAGTATAGCCAGCAATTTGCGCATGATCACGACATATTCCTGATAAAGCTTTAGGCTCCGGGATAAATTCTGGCTTCCCGCTGCATCTATATTAACATATGTCGTCGAGTGCTCGGGTCCTCTTCCATAAGCTTTGCCCATTAGGTTTATCGGAAAATTCCAGCCTATTCTCCATAAATTTCTTAACCATCTTGAATTTGCAAAGGGACGCGAAAGCTCTGTCACACGAGGTTTTCCGGTAATAGAGGTTAAGCAACCAGACGAGAAGAATTCGGAGTTGGCTTTATCGGACCTTCCATGTTACCAGGCTTAACCGCTGCTCAAGAATGATTGGGAGTACGATATGTTTCGCTTCTGCTCATCATGGGCTGGATGAATTGTTTTGCTTATCATATTGTATTCCGTTAGACTGACACCATAAACTTATCCCATAGACTGTCAAGCAGTTGATTCCAATATGGATCCCACCTGATGAAACCTACGTATCCCAGCAATATCAAGAGCTCTGTTTATCTCGGGCCTTATAAAGATGGCCGCGCCTACGATTTGTATTTTTGTGAGCAGTATGGGCTTAGAATCTTGATTGCCCGCTTTGGCTCAAAGCAATTCGAATTTCATTGCACAAAAGTTTGCTCTGAAAGCAAGCTGCCGTCTCTCAAAGAAGCCGAGATACGAGCGCGAGCACGCGGTTTGTTTGATAATCAAAGCAGCCTGGCTGTCTGACTTTATCGAAATCCATTTTCCTGACACGTCTGGTGATTGTCCCGCTTCGAAGCGGGTCTACTAATTTTGATAATGGCTCGTCCGCATCGAGTCCAGATCGGGTTGCATAGTCCTTCTTACAGGATCTTTTCCTCAGCATCACTCTTGCCAGAACGCTGGGTTATACCAAGTGCCGCGAGAACATGGTCATGGTCGCTAAGGTCTCCCACGACCCTGCGAACGGAGCCTGGCGCCAGATTTAAGAGCGTTGGTGTAATGAAGACGTTGTGGGCCTCAGCGGTTTCTGGATTCAGTCTCACATCAACAATGTCAAACTTAGCATTCGATTTTAACGGCCCACGGCTCATGGCCCAAAGGTTACGAATCGCCGCTGTCGAATGCTCTGAGGGACCTGCAACAAACAAGCGGAGGACGTATTGCAAACTCGCACCTCATATGTCGATCAGACACATATACATGAATAATTGCACAGGGATTAATCAATGTAGATTTGACCGTGCTTAATTTTACAAAGGGATCGCCTCGAAACGCAACGTGTCGATTGTGAGTCCATCAAATAAACCTCCACCGTCAGATTCGATCAGCGGAGTGGTCCATGAAAGCATCCTTGAGCTTGGAATTTTCAGAATAGGGTACGGCTTGAGGCTGTCCCGAAAGTATCCCATTAATGTCACGAAATGGACGCCCAATATGCATACCAGCGGCATCGATAGAGTATTCTCGAATGTCTTTATCGTGCATTGATCCGCGCATCTTGAGAACTGTCAATCCTCGCCGCATCTGGCCAAAGATCTCGACATATCTGAGAAGAATGATGGAATCCGTGATGGTGGAGACGTGTGCTTCGGTGATCGTCGAACCACCGAGCAATGCTGATGTCGTTGCCGTAAATAAGCCAGTAATTTCTTCATGCTTGATATATGAGGTCAAGGATATAACGAATTCCCTGAAACTGCGTGGCGATGCCCCTCGTTCCAGAGCCGATAAACTGTCGACTGCGACTCGACCCGGCCTGTATTCCTCTATGATTTCTCTCATGCGAACGAGGTGGTCCTCAAGACTCGCACTTTCAGGATATTCGCAAATCACCTTCAAGAGGCCCTGGGCTTCAAGAGTCTCAAAGTTCACTCCCCAGCCTGCGGCATTGCGAAAGAGTTGATCTCGGCTTTCCTCGAAAGCAAAGATGAGACAGCGTTCGCCCGCAATCGCTCCACCTTCAAGAAATTCTGTGACAGCTAAAGTTTTGCCGGTTCCCGTGGCACCGGAAATGAGAATAATGGAGTCTCGGAAAAAACCGCCTCCGCACATTTTGTCGAGCTCGATATTCCCCGAGCTGGTTCGGATATCCGTCGACCTTTGCTGGAGTTCGATTGCCGAAAGGGGAATGATAACTATTCCTCGTCCCGACAGGACAGTGAAGGGGAACTCCCCTTTTTGATGGTTCGTACCGCGAAGTTTTAACACTTCAATGGTGCGCCTGCGCTTCTCATTTTCGAGGTTATTACGTAAAAGAATAACATTGTCGGTAACAAATTCTTCAACACCGAAGCGTGAGATGTCACCGTATTCTTCAATACGTTCTGCCGTCATGAGAGATGTGACACGAAGCTTTTTTAAAGCCCAGCCGATTCGAAAAAGTTCCGATCGCACAAGCCTGTCATCTTCGATCTGGCTGAAGACAGCACCCAGTGAATCGAGCCCGACTCTTGATGCTTTAATTTTGTTAATGGCATGTTCAATGCGTGCCAGCAACGCACTCAAATCGAACTGCCCCGTCTTGACTGCTTGATCATCAGGCCGGCGGGATACATCGACAAAAACCCATTTTCCCTCGGCTTCCCACTGAGCTATATCAAGTCCAAGACCCATCATGTTTTGACGAATATCATCCGGGCTTTCTTCAAACGTAACCAAAACCCCGGTCTCTCCACACTTACGTATGCCCTCCCCGATAAACTGCGCCGTCAGAACAGATTTTGCGCTTCCTGCAGAGCCAGCAACAAGTGTTGTACGCCCTTTCGGAATGCCCCCGTAGGTGATAAGGTCAAGTCCTGCGATTCCGGTTTGAATTTTTTCTACGATTTCGACTACCTTCGATATGCTTTTCGCACTTGCAGGACCGTCCATTTTTTCTCCTACATGCTTAAAAGTTAAATCTGGGCATGTTTGTGAACCAAAGGCTTCAAGTCGAGACCTATTAAAACCTGGGCGCGGTTGCTTAAATCGCCTATTACGCGGCGAAGAGGCGGGGGCAGCCGTTTTATGAGCGTAGGGGTTGCTACGATTTGCTCATCTTCAGCCAACTGAGGGCGCTCTATTACGTCTATAATTTCAATAGTATAGGCTTCATGAAGATCTTCAGCACAAATGCGTCTTAGAGCCGACACAGCAGTCTGCGACATTTGGGATTGGCCTGCAATATAAAGCCTCAGTACGTATGCACCTTGAACCATAACGCTTCCCCTTGCGATGCACGTTGTCAACGCTTATGTCCCAAACAGGTTCCATTCTCAAATTGAATCATTATGAAATGGATGTCATGGCAATTCTCGGGGCAGCGAAAAAAATCTATTCAACAGAAAAAATATGTAACTTTCTTGATATGTGCAATATAATCGAGCAAATTCACAGATTCAATGAGTAGAAACTTGCTCCAAACGAACTTAGACCAGGTGAGCTTATCCTCGTGCCGGATACTTATTGTAACGTTGCATGATCTGCGTTCGGAAAGTGTTTTTTTACAGGCGGTTCGCACCATCTGTGCGGATGAAAAGCGCTGGGAGTTTGATATTGTTTTTGGTCTGGAGCCTTGCCTTGGAAGGCTTGCGTCGCGGTGCTACGATACCGTTTTGCTTGATAGCAGCGAATCCCTCAATTTCAAGGACTACCTCAGTGCGATTCACGAAAGGCAGCCCACTGTCGCTGCCCTCGTCTATGTAAGCGCAACGACACAACTCGACTATTCCAATTCTTTCGGCAGCGGTCTTCAGGATTTCCTCACAGACGCCCACCTGTCGAGTGGACTCTTGAAAAGCAGTATCATAAATGCTTGTGCTCGTCAGAGAGTGGTCTCGTCTTTGAAATCAAAAAGTGCACTTCTTCAGCGCCGCCTTGAAGATCAGGTCGGCTACCTGCGGAAAGTCATCATAGGCAGCCATGATGGCGTTATTATCATTGATCAGCAAGGGATTGTCTGCCTCGCAAATTCAGCCGCAATGGAATTATTTGATAAAAATGGTGGCGAATTCATCGGTTCGTATTTCGGCTATCCGCTCACCAACGACAGGACAATAGAGCTAACAATTGAGTCTCGAAAACGAGGTCCGATTACCGCCGAAATGCGTGTCACGCGGATTGAATGGGACAACCGCCTTGCCTACCTTGCGTCCATTCATGATGTTTCACGCTATAAAAACCAGGCCATAACTTTTAAAGCAGCGGAAGAGGCTGCGCTACGCTCTTCACAGCTCAAATCAGAATTCCTGGCAAATATGAGTCACGAGATTCGGACACCGCTCAATGGTGTGCTCGGAATGGTCCAACTCCTCAATTTGACAAAACTTGAGCCTTATCAGCAAGAACTCCTCAGAACAGTGCAAGCATCCGGTGATCATCTCCTGGTTCTCATTAATGACATACTTGACATGTCCAAGGTCGAAGCAGGAAAGCTCATCCTGGAAACAAAAGCCTTTGAGATCGAAAACCTGGTCCGAGAGGCTATGGCGATCCACGCGCCGGCTGCCAACTCGAAAAGGGTGGGTTTATTCGCTGCTGTAGCGCCTGGCGTCCCAAAAACCATCTGCGGCGATCAAGTTCGATTGCGGCAGGTGCTATCGAATTTGGTTGGCAATGCGGTGAAATTCACTGATACAGGCGATGTAACCCTTCGTGTCTCTGTCAGCGCCAGTGCAACTGAGAACTACTGCATTATTGGATTCGAGGTATCTGATACTGGAGTCGGTATACCTAACGAGCGCCTATCGGAACTGTTTCAGCCCTTCAATCAAGTTCATGCCGACACAACAAAGGGCGGGACAGGCCTGGGGCTTTCCATTTCCAAACGTCTAGTGAACCTGATGAAGGGCGAAATCAGTGTTCGAAGCGAGTTGGGAAAAGGCTCCGATTTTCGTTGCGATATTCCCTTCGATTCCTCGGCCCCCAACACTCCAGAGCGGGAACTATCCTCTTTATGTACAGTACAGCTCATAAGCTTGTCCCCTCACCGAAAATCAATCTTGTGTCGCGAGCTCCAGTGGGCTGGCATCAATGTTGAAGCCAATTCAGGTCTGGATATCGTTATAATTGATCTTTGTTCGGAATCTTCTTCCCGTCAAAAAGAGCTCGTGGCAGCTCGAGATGAATTTCTCAAGAAAGGTCATTCCGTCATCCAGCTTTGCTTTATAAATGACCCAACCACGGACGAGACCAGGCATTCCCGGTTATGGATTATCAATGTCCCCGTATACTTGGGCGATGTGGTTTCTTTGGTCCGACAGATTCGAGACGGGGCGACTGCATTTTCGCATGATTTTCCCAAGGGCTCACCTCGAGAAGAGTTGAGAGAGATTCCGCTGCATCAGGCTTGTTTTAGCGGTAAGATTCTTATTGCCGAGGATAATATTGTGAATCAGCAGGTCGCAGTACGATTCCTGCATCATTTGGGAGTAAAGACCGAATGCGTGACCAACGGTCAACAGGCTGTCGAAGCGTTCAATGACCGTGAATTTTCCGCTATACTTATGGATTATCGAATGCCCGTACTCGACGGCATTCAGGCAACGATGATGATACGGGCTTTGGAAGCAGGAAAAACGAGAATCCCTATCATTGCACTTACAGCAAATGCTCAAGAAGCTGACCGCGATGCCTGTATTGCAGCTGGAATGGATGGCTTCTTGACCAAACCTTTAAGAATCGCGGAGCTTCAGACAGAGCTTGCGCGCGTGCTACCTATGGACTTTAATCCGTCTCATGATTTCAAACAGCCAAACTCATCGGACGAAGAGCTTTTAGACGATGAAGTTATTCAAGATCTGTTGATGATGGGCGAGAAAGATAATGATCCAGACTTTCCGTTCGAACTTTTCTCTCTTTATTTGGACATTTCCGCCAGCCGACTCAAAGAAATCAGACAGTCTTTTCTAATACGCGATTTAGAGTCGCTGAAGTCCCACACACACTCCCTCAAGGGATCAAGTGCAAACATTGGCGCGTTGCGCCTTACTGAATGCTGCCGAACCGTAGAGCGGTTGGGTTTGAGTGATATCAGATCCACGGAGGTTGTTCTGGACGGGATGGAGCAAATCTATAATGAGACCGTGGCAAAGCTGATGCAAGTCATTCCCTCGTTGCCAGACTGGATCGCATCAAAAACTGAATCGAACCCAAGCACGATTCGCTAGAGCGTCTACTTTTACCCAGTTAACGACTGTACGGCATGCTATTTGCTTAATCATCCTACGGGATATTGTGTTGGCACGCCCAATTTTGAACGGCAGATAGGGATGCATCAATGATTCAAAACTAAAAGCAAAAGCGGACTCATCATGAACCTTATTGAATTCATCGAAAACAACCATTCGACCATTATCACCTCGTGGGTCGAGTTCGCCCAAACCATGCAGCCATGGGCTAAAGACCTCAGTCTGAAAGACCTGGAGGATCATGCCGAAGACCTTCTCATGGCCATCGTTAACGACATGAAAATGTCACAGAGCAAAGTTCAACAATCAGAGAAATCCAAAGGACAAGGCCCCGATAGACAACTCGGTAAAGTTGGACAAAGACATGCGTACGGCCGCTTGGAGACGGGGTTCAGCATTGTTCAACTTGCATCGGAGTTTCGGGCGTTGCGCGCCAGTATTCTCCGTAAATGGGAAGAGGCACAAGGCTCTGAATCGGGAGATATGACCCGACTTAACGAGGCCATTGACGAAGCTCTTACGACATCAATTACGGCCTTTTCAGAAACTGTGGATAATACCAGGGAGCAATTCCTGGCCATCTTAGGCCACGACCTACGCAACCCAATCGGGGCCATCGTAATGGCAGCATCGGTATTGAATAAAAACCAGGCTGCTGACACTGCGGGAATAGTCAATGTGATCCTCAGTAGCGCCAAGCGTATGAACCGTCTGGTGAGTGACCTATTGGATCTTACACGCAGCCGCCTAGGGTCCGGTATTCCGGTCAACAAAAAGCCGATGGAATTGGGATCTTTATGTCAGCAAATCGTCAAGGAACTCCAATCCGCCTATCCACATCATCAGCTTGAATTTAAGTCGATTGGTGATCTTCACGGGGAGTGGGATAGCGATCGGCTCGCTCAGGTCATTTCAAATCTCGCTGCCAACGCATTACAGCATGGATCAACAGTCAGGCCGGTAAGTATAGTCGCCCAGGAACAAGGTCAGGATGTTGTATTGAAAGTCCACAACGAGGGAATGCCTATTCCCGAAAGTGCGAAAAAAACAATTTTTGAACCCATGACCCGCTTCCAGACTGGAGATCCTGACGAAGATAAAACCATTGGAGGGCTGGGACTGGGTCTTTTTATCACAAAGGAAATTGTAACATCACATGGGGGATCAATAAGCGTAGAATCGGCCGAAGCTCAGGGGACCACCTTTACAGTGACGTTGCCCTGTCGCCCAACACCAGGCACAAGGCAAACAGTTCAACCGAATGCCTGATATTGATTGCTTAATCCAAAACCTCTCAGCGCAGCAAACAGAAATTCCGCAGATACTCTGAAACTGCATCGGTCGGGCAATTCTCATCGGTCTTTGCAATCGTGGTACCGAGAGGAATCCCATTGAAGCGACCACTCGTCAGCGTCTTATTGCGCAGCACAGAGAGATTATCCACGCTGGTATTCTCGATATTGATATAGGTGAGCTTAGGAGCATGCTCCAAAACCGATATATCTTTTAAAGCCAGGCCATCGCCTGCCCACAAGTATGCGAGGGAGGAGAGGGACGAGACCGCAATACCGTTAAGATCCGCAAGGGTATGACCATTCAAGGCCAGATTCATGAGATTGGGAGTTTCCACGATGGACAAGTGTTCAAGGCCATTGTTCTGGACAATTAAATCTGACAGCGCAGGCAGGTTTTGAATTCTTAATGATTTAATGTTGTTCCTTGACACATAGATCTGGCGAAGAGCACGCAGGCCTTTGAATTCCACGTCACCTTCAATCTTATTCCCAATGAGATTCAGAACCGAGAGCGACGGCAGCTTGGAAACGGCTGCCACATCACTCAGTTGGTTGTCTGCAAGCCAAAGGTCCTGAACATACTTTAAAAAACGCAAGCTACTGATATCAGTCAAAGCGTTGTTACTGGCCATAAGTGTGAATACATAAGGCAGGGCCTCTATCCCCTTCAATGACGTCAAGGCATTGCCGTCGATGTAAAGGGTTCGAAGGGCAGGCAACCTAACACGGCGGAGTCCTTCGAGACTTTCAATCCCGTTGCCACCGATCTGAAGTTCCACAAGTTCGGGGACGAGCGCCAGCTGCTCAATGTCCTTGAAACCGGTTTGACTCAGGTAGAGATGCGTGACCTTTGTGCCCGAAAGTGGCTCGATGCTCTCGATTCTTGATGTCCCCCACTGATAGACAGAAGCGTCGAGGATCTTGAGTTGAGTCAGGCTCTGAATGCCGTCGAACGTTGTGAGATGATTGTCCTGAATATAAAGCGCGCGCAGGTTGCGATCAAAGATGCCTGTCTTCAGAAAATCCAGATTGCGGAGTCTCTTGCCAGGCAAGGCCAGCTCGCTGACCTGCGAAAGCCTTTGAGCAGCTGCAGGACAGCTGGTGGTCTTCGTCAACTCAAGAAGGGCCTTGTAGGCTTCACCATTGCGCTGTTTAAAGCACTCTTGCGCAAACGCCTGCTCTGCGGGTGATAACTCACGACGGACAGGGGTCTCATCGCTGAAGATCGGATAATGATGAATGCTGACTTTGTATTCGTCGAAGATGGCCCGGTGGAGATCGATAAGCGTCCGCACCATATCCAGCTCCGCAAGCCGTCCGTCTCGAGCGCTGCTTGTCGTCCACAGTAAATAGCTTGGAACATAGGATCGTGGCAAGCCGATGACATCCAAGGTCCCTTCAATCACCATCGGACCGCCGCTGTTGCCGCCCCAGGTCGAACAGTTATGGCCAAGCGTGAGGCCCTCATATGACATGACAAGCTGGCCCTCGCCAGCGTCCGTAGTGATCTCGCAGTTCTCCGAAGTTGTGGCGTTCCCCTTGCGTGCTTCGTCCGCGGGAAATCCTATAAGCTGCAAAGGCGTGCCTTGAGGAGGGGTATAGGTCGTGAGGTTCAGAGGCCTCTCGACGGGATGCTCATACTTCGCCTGAAAGACCACAAAGTCGTACCGAGGATCGGTCGCGATAACTTTCTCGCAAGTACCGATGTTTCCTGCAAAATCATGGAAGGCGCCTTCAGCTGCACACCAGCCTTCAATCTCGCCATCACCGGCAAAGCAGTGTCGGGCTGTCCCCAAGAGCGGAAGTCCCGCTTCGTTCTTGATGAAAAAGGCGGTGCATCCACCATCCAGCTGCACCACCGATTTGGCCTCATCAACCGTAGCATCACGGCGGAGCCCGTTTTCCATGAGATGCTTGGTTTCGCTGGTCTGTTCCGACCTTTGGCAAGCGGTAAGCACTAGGATAATGCAAGCAAAACGGGAAAGGTTCATAAGCTCCTCAATATTCATGATTCCAGGCCGAGGCCTATATATTAAAAACGGCTTAGGAGAGCAAAAGCAGCGATATCTTGAGAGCTTATTTCGTTCTAAAGATCCAAACCAATGAGCTGCTTTGATTTATTTAGGCACAGGTTTTCAGGTTGCTGCGATGAAGCCCCCACCATGAAAATGACTCATGTCCACACCTCGACAAGGGAGATGAAGCAGGTAGTATTAAAGACGAATGACGTTTGACTTTAATGCATTGGGATATAGTTTTTATTAGCCCCGTGTGGAAGGCGCCCGATCACGAGATAACCGATCCCGATTTCCGCCCAGCGTAATCCAAAAAATGGGACTCTACTTTTCTTTTTTGCTTTATATATAGTCCCCTAAGACACCACTCATCCATTGGTGCAAGCAACTTCCGCCTATCTCACCATTCCACGAAATCCCATATTCACAGTGGTAAGCAACTTGCAAAGTTAGCTCTGTCCACTTCAATTTCAACTCAGGAGAATAGAAATATCATGAAATCATTTTTAAATCGTCGTTCACTATTAACTGGTTTCGCACTCGTCGTTGGCATCAACGCGATTGGCGCTTCCTCAGCTCTAGCTGCCTCAAGCCATGACATTAGCTGGGAACAACTGGACGGGCAGCACAGGCTACCCGACGGAGATTACATTCAGGTATCTGAGCTACCCGGAGGAGCACCATCAGATAAAATTGAAGTTCAATTGATTTTGTCGGGTTTGAGTTGGTGGAAGGGTATTCAATCGAACGAAATAGTCCTCTGCCAGGCGCAAGATTCTCAGACTTATTCGAGTGCCCAAATTTCACTCGACCAAGTGAATTCCAGAGGATTGCAGCTGTGGAAAGCGAAAACCTTCGGCGCCCACCACAATATGTACAATATTCATGGCGTGCAGGATCACCTACGAGGTGGGAACTCCTATGTTTTCACATGGTTCAGAGACTAGACCGCACCTGATTTTTTTCTCATTTTGATAGGACCATATCATGAAATCAATCATCAAGAATTTTTCACTCGCGGGTATCCTGGGAATCTCTATCCATGCTGCTCCTGCCTCCGCGAGCTGGCATCCATTAAACGCTTTTGCCGACTATACCGCCTGTACAACCTTTGCCAACCAATGGATGTTCGAACAGCATTTCAACGATCCCAGAATCGTCAATGCGATCTGCATTTTCCAGGCCGCGACCAATAGCTTTCTCATGTTTTACGAACAGAAGGATTGATCACCACACCCAGCAACCAGTAAGCTCATGCCTCCCCACGGGGAGGCTTTTCTACCGACTATTTACTGCTTTCTTGATTCCCGGTCGGAGAATTGAGGGTGGCAACATAACCATTGACGCCATCACCTTTTACCAGATAGACGACCTTGCGTCCGCAACCGCTGGCGCCCATTGTCCTGACATAGCCCACCTGCGCGCTGCTGAGTTCCACAACCTTAACCTGGCTGGCATCGCAGTTTAAGTCGAACGTCGCACGCTCCATGACCGTGTTCATCGCGCCATTCGTTGTTGCACACGCAGGACAGAGAAGAAAAGTGCCAGAAACAAAGATTGTTTTCATTTTGAACATGAATGGTTCCTATTCATCAAGGACATGTAATTTACCGCAACATACTATCGACGCTCGAGATGCGACTTTGCTGCCTCCAAAGCGATCTGCATTTTCCAGGCAGCTACAATAACTTTCTCATGTTTTTTGAATAGAGGGCCTGATCAGAAAAACCCGGTCTCATCCAGTCAAGCTTATGCCTCGCATGAGGGAGGCCAGGATCAGCAACTGGAGTCGGGCATACCCAGAGTAGGCTGCTGTGGTGTCTTGGCAGTTGAAAGACGCGGCAGCGTCACTGTAAAAGTAGTCCCACTCGACTCGGTCGAGGTTACGCTTATCGTTCCACTGTGTGAAAGTACGACTTCGTTCGCAATATAGAGACCCAAACCGAGCCCGCTAACGTTCTTGTCAACACCTGAGGCACCAGACTTGTGGCGAACCATAGGTGCAAAAATAGTCTTAAGCGAACTTTCAGGAATGGGCGAACCTTCGTTGTGGACTTGCAACTCAACCTCCTGTCCTCGGTCGCGGGCGACCAGACTCACGGGTTTTGCTGCTGATCCGTACTGCAATGCATTGGCGATAAGGTTGGAAAGAACCTGAGCCAGTCGATCGGCATCCCATTCTCCACGAAGATCGCCGAAAGATTCAAAATGAATCCTATGATCAGGCGCATGTGAAGCGTGGAATTCGGCGAAGACTTGCTGACAAACCGATGCCAGGTCCATCGGTTTCGTTGCGATCGGAATCCCGGTTCCCAGGCGCGTGCGCGTGAGGTCCAGGAGGTCGCTCACCATCCGACTCATACGTTCGGCGCTGTTGAGTATGACCGTAGCTATGTCCGCCGTGTCCTCGGTTTCAGGATCATTCAGAAGCTGTGCCCCCATAATGATCGCGCCAAGCGGATTGCGCAGGTCATGGCTGAGGATGGCCAGGAATTGCTCCCTGGTGGTGTCGACCGCTTCAGAATACTGAGTCATAGAGGTCGCAAGCGCTTCGTCGATCGCCTCGTTGAACCGGGTTACCTCATCCGATTCGGCACCCTGTTCTTCCTCCCATTGGCGCAGAACACTGGCGCGCAACGCTCGAAATTCCGATACAAGTTGAGTCAAACTAAGCCCGCTCTGCAAACGCGTGGAGGCGTGCTGTTGACCGGCTATGACGAGATTTCCGTCCATGCCGTTGCCTTGCGACTTCTCGGACTGCTCACTCTTGCTCTGCGGGGAATTCATGTCGTTAACAACGGCTACGAGAAGTTCCTCAGCATGGTCCTGAAGGTCCTTCTCGCTCATCCCTTGGGCCCAAGGTTGCATGGTTCGAGCAAAATCGACCCAGGCTTTAATAATACTTTTGTGATTCTTCTGAATGAATTTAGTGAGTTGCATGGTAGACATCTCTTCCTGCAGCCTTTCGAGCCTGGTTCTGAGCCGCTTGCGACCATTTTAAGACCAATATACCGCTGCATTATATAGACAGCTAATTCACCTAACAACCAACAATAATTACATGGAAGCTTAGAGGAACAGGCTCGATGGGATGCTCGGCCGGGCGTGAATTCCTAAAGCACCTTGAAATCAGGCTAAGTCAATGAGAGCAGGTTGCTATAGCGTACTTACCCCAGGACTCGCCAAAGCATTTTTCCCTGAAATCCAGGCGGAGAATTACAGCGATATTACGTGAGTCTTGTCAAATATTGATATTTCACGGCCCGCTTACCATATGAAACATCAATCAAAATAAAAGCTTCGTCTAAGAAGATGTCTCAAGGCATCCTGCTTATCGTCCGAGCACTCAGGGTATACCAATCGCAGGGGAACTATCGATGTCGCCTCAAAATCATCTTCTTACCGCGGCATTGGCTCTGTTTGTCATCTTTCCTGCGGGTTGTGACCCCTTTAAAGCCTCAACATCATCCCATCGCAAGGGAACAACAGCGCCCTGCACAGCTCTCGTGGCGCCTGAAGACCTGGCGAATCTGATCAGTGATCCGGCCCAGGATGAAGAGGCCGCACGCGCTGGTATATTAGCCATTGGTAATGAAATGATCCAAGACCTCTGTGGTGAACTGAATGCCACTTACGATAGCACAGTTGTGGGCGTGATCGCTGAAGGCGCCGCCGCAGAAATGAACACGGCCGTGGGCACTCTTATTATCACTGAGACCGGTTTCAAGGCACGCTCCGGGCTCACCTCTGACATTGAGATCGCAGCGCCAACGGTGGTGGCAGCTCCCATTATTCGTGGCGCTATTCTCCGTTTATCGGATCCTCGTGCCGACCTGGTGTCCTCCAAAAAAAGAGTGGATCTTGCCAAACACATAATCTCAGGAACCTCGGCCGCCCTCAAAGGTCGAACCAGCGAGATGACCACAGAAGAAACGTTGGACGTCTTGAGTGAAATGACCTATGCAGCCGTTACATCACTCCCAGGTGCAAACCTGGTCGGAGACAACGCGAAGGAATCGGTATCGGCCGTGGCCCTGACTGCAGTTGGCGCTTTGCCCGAAGCTGGCCTTGAAAGCGCCAGCATAGGGTCAGGTGCCCGAATGGTTGCCGAAGGCGCCGTTGCCGCGCTGGGGGCTCCTGGATTCGAAACTGGCTCGCTAGGCAGTCTGTCGGGCGACGTCGCAGGATCCGCGCTTCAGGGTTTAAGCGCCGCAGGATTGTCAGCCGAAACAATTATGCAATCAGGTGCCATTGATTTGATAATTTCCGGCGCTGCCTCCGGTTTGACAAGAAATAACATGAGCACGGCCAGTGCCATGGATGCCATGGGATCCATTGCAGGAGCCGCGGTAGGCGTTCTGTCAAAGGTTGGCTTGAACACGCCCGAATTGAGAAACGATGCACTCAAGGCCGTTGTGAAATCATCCATGAATGGAGCGCAGTCATTGGCCGCCAACTCCAACGAATCTTTGGCAGACGCTATGTCTGCCGTAGCCAACCAGGCTGTTCTTGCCCTCAGCAGCGGCGGCTTTGAAACAGATCAGATTGGATCAGCTGTATCCGCGATTGTGGAAAGTGGAATCGCCCAGATTGCAGAAGCCGGTATCACCGATCCGGCGTTCGCGACCCAAATTGCAGCAAGCCTTATAGAAGGGGCCCTGACAGGAGCAGGCTCGCTGATGCAATCAGGAGCCATGGACACTGAAGAAGGCACCGAGGCCATCCTCGCAGCCAGTACAGGAGCTGTTAAAGGATTGGAGAGCCTGCAAACCGCAGGCATCATCACGGGTGATTCAGTTACAACATTCACCAACAGCATTGCCGAAAGCGTTACATCCGGCCTTGAAAAAGGAGGAGCCACGGCTGAAGTCGTAGCCAGTGCGCAAAATACCGTTACCACTTTGATTCAGAGCGATGAGGTTCAGGGTGGTATTCAGGCCAATGCCGGAACCGCGGAAGCGGTCGCAACGCCGATTGCTTCCGTGTTGGGTGGAACCTACTCGGCGGCGATTTCAATTGCACTGAGCACGATGACCAGCGGTGCCACTCTAAGATATACAGTCGACGGCTCGATTCCTACATCAAGCCACGGCATGCTCTACCTAGCGCCGATCTCGCTGACAACGTCAAAAACCCTCAAAGTCATCGCGTATAAGACCGGCTGGGCTCTGTCTGAAGTCTATTCTGTGACTTACACCATCAACATCCCCACGTTTGCAAACGCCGTCACTTTCAATACTGGAGCCGATCCTGAAGGTGTCGCAGCAGGTGATTTAAACGGCGACGGCAAAATCGACCTTGCGGTCGCACTCTACACGGGCAAGGGCGTCAGCCACCTGCTCGGCAATGGGGATGGCACGTTCGCTACGAAGCAGGATGTTGCCAATTCACCCAACAGTTTAGGCTCCTTTGCGAACATCAATTCCGCCATGATCGCGATGGAAGACGTGAGCAATGACAGCAAGCCTGATGTCATCTGGGGTGCATGGGGGAGTAACATGTTGAGTGTCCTCACCAATACCACCAGCGCCAATGCTTCGACGCTCACGTTTGCCAACAATATACCAACGGGTTACAGCCCTGGCGTCTCGGGGCCAAGGGCAGTGACGATTGCCGACATTGATGCGGATGGCCTCAAGGATATTGTCATAGGCGAGGGCAACGGCAACAAGCTTGTTATTTATTTAAATCAAAGTGGAACTCCGGGAACTTTTGTCATATTTGCAACAACCTTCCTCTTCAATCCTGACAGCTCCATCTATACTGGAAACACCCATCCATGGACTGTGGCGGTCGCTGATTTCAATAACGACAGCAAGCCCGATGTCGTCACGGGTGGAGGGTACGGTGGAATTGTGAGCGTCATTCTTAATAATACGACCGTCACCGGAACACCTGCATTTCAAACAGCGAACAGGATCAACACCAATACAGCTTTTACCTGTACCAACAACGCTACCGTAAGTCCAAACGACTTCAACGGTGACGGCAAACCGGATTTCATTGCGGCCTGTCCTACAGCTGGCACCGATAAAGTCGGTGTGTTTATCAATACGACGACCACCAGCGCAACAGCTGCGACCTTTACGGCGAGTAGTTTCGATACTATGGAAGGCATGAAAGCCGTGACATCAGGTGACGTGAATGGCGATGGCAAAGCCGATATTCTGGTGATTGCGGCTGGGGCTCCAGACTCCTTAAACATCTACCTTGGCAATGGCGACGGGACGTTTGGATCTGTCGAAACGTTTGCCCTTGGAACCGGAACCAGCCCCAGCAAGGTTATTCTGGTTGATCTGAACGGCGACAGCCGACTGGATGCTGTTGTTACTCACGGAACGACCAATCAGATTTCCGTACTGTTGAATCAATCCCCGGGAATTTAGAGCTGCAAGACAACTTTCCCGAAGTTCTGCCTGGATTCGATTGTGAAGCTTCCGAGATACCAAACATCCCGAGCCTCCCTGTGGGAGCCAGGGATCGAAAGCTTTTCCGAAAACTCTTCCCACCTAAAGGATCAATAATAAGGTGGGCGCCTTGACCCTGCGTCAACGCCGAAAATTCACGTTCCCAATCACAGGTATTGTAGTCTATGGGATGGGTCAAACCTCGGGCCCGCAGGAACTCATGCTTTTTCGCACTGGCCGTTCCATAAATCTCGGCACCCATGTCACGAGCCAGGTCGATAGCCGCCAGGCCCACGCCGCCGCCTGCGTTATGAATAAGAACCCTCTCCCCAAGTTTTAAGGCACCCATGACAATCAGAAGTTGATAGGCTGTGGCATACGTCGTCGGCAGACCACAGGCCACCGCAAACGAAACATCGTGAGGCTTACGAAAGACATTATCCAAGGGCAGGCAAACTTTCTCGGCATAACCACCAAAGAAAGTGAGACCAAAGACCTCCTGACCCATCCAGTCACTCAACACGCCAGCGCCGACTCGATCCACAACCCCAGCGATCTCATATCCCGGCACAATAGGATAACCCGGCACATCGTTATAGAGGCCCTGCCTGACCAGGATGTCAGCAAAGTTGATCCCAACCGCCTTAACAGAAATACGCAGGTTGCCTGCGCCAGGTTCGGGATCCTCAATATTTTCCAGGAGCAAACGCTCAGCGCCGCCAGTTTTCCTAACCATGATATGCCGCAAGTCCCTGCCCTCCTGAAGTTGTGAAGGGCAGAATCCGGGAAGATCAAGCAAATGGCAAGTGAAAGGGAATAAACAAAGAAAGGGGCGCTCCGCGATTCCTATCGCACGAGCGCCCCTAAGGACAAGGGATCAGAATCAGAATTTGAATGCCATGAAAACCGAGATATCGTTTCTTTGGATCGAGAAATCCTTGAGTTCCACGGAGCTCGATTCTTCGGAACTCATGTCACCTTTTCCGAGGGTGGTGCTGTATTTGTATTCGCCGCCTAAATCGACCGAAGGAGCCACGTTGAACGCAACGCCCAAGCCAAGGTCCGTGTTCAGGAGCGAAGCCGATTCGAATTCTTCAAGGGCAAATGAGTGCAAACTCAGACCAGCCTTACCGTAAACACTGAGGTTATCCTGAGCAATGAAATCATAAGCCAGGAATCCACCTAGGGCCAGGTCAGTGGCCTCGGAGTCGTCTTCTTCATAGGTCGTGTAAGAGACTTCACTGCCAAGTTTCGCACGATCGGCGAGTTTAAATTCGAAGTCCACACCAAAGCCAAGGCCGTTGGTGGAATCATCGGAATTATCATTCTCCAGATTCATGTTGATACCATTAACACTGAGTCGTTCGGCGTCAGTCTTGATCTGGCTACTAATAATTTTAGGTTTGATTGCGATTTCATCGGCGAGAGCGCTGGAAGCCACAAGAGCGGTCATTGTCATAATTGCGAGCGTACGAACCATTGTATTTCTCCTTGATGCCTGAGCTGCGAAACAACTTCGCGACAGGATAAGGAGCAAGACCCAGACCACATGATTTTTCAGTGAAATAAATGTCTTACCGCATGCTAAGGGCAAAAGGCTTGGCTACAGCAGTGTTCCTGAGGACACAGCTGGTCCTTGCCAGCCTCGTCAAGGTTTCGCAGCGTCCGACACCCAACGTATGCCAGACGGACAAGGATCGCGATCACGAAATACGCTGCAGCGGGAGACTGCCTTTTGAACTTAAAGCCGGTTTCCACCACAACTCATTCGGCAAGCGCATCACAAAACGGAAGGCGCGCCGACGCTGAGAATCGGCGACATTCAAAAATTCGATGACAATATCCCCACCGGCGGCATTCAAGTAACTCCGCACAGCATCCATGCCAACTCCTCGTCCAGAGATCTCCGTGATATCATCCTTGGTCGAGAATCCAGACTGAAACATCAGCTCGGCAACGGACTCATCCGAATAGGTCTGCATCCGGTCGAGCAAACCACGCTGCCGTCCCCGTTCTTCAATTTTTCTCAGATCAAGACCCCGACCATCATCACCAAAGTAAAGGATAAGGGCGTCATGGACGGCTACGGCTTCCATGATAATGGTTCCTGCAGGATGCTTACCAAGACTCTGCCTTTCGGTCGGCGTCTCAAGACCGTGATCGAGGGAGTTACGCAAGAGATGACCGAAAATGCTGTGGAGGACCTCAGCGCCTTGATCCTTCAAAACGATCGGCTGTCCAGGAAGCCGGAGCTCTGGAACAGCCTTCTTCAGCTCCTGCGCAAGTGCGTCCATATTTTTGCAGGCATCGTCCACGATGTCCTTAAGGGAACTGTAGCAGCCTTCCGCCAGTGTCCCCTCCACTTCCTGCAGAATGTCCTGTGCAGCCGGACTCAACTTTTCATGCAACAGAGTCTTCATGCGATTCAAGCTTTCGAGAGCCCTGGACCTGGTCAGGCCGATGGAGCTTTCCTTGTTCCCCCCCATACGCTCGCGACCAAGCTGCGCGTAGTGGTCGATCAGAGCGCTGATGCGTTCCAAATCCTGCAATAAACGCCCCTGATTCCAGGTATCCTTCTCGTGTTGCAGGGCATGGTAGGACTGCACTATGTCGTGGCTCATCGATGCGATGGAATGCAGGAAATAGGTTCGAGCCGCTCCCTTCAACGTATGCATATTCATAAAGAGCTGTCGGACCGCATCGGTTGATCCGTTCTGGCCACCTCCTTCAATGAGCTGGCGATTATGCAGCAGGTACTCGCGACTCTTGTGGATAAACATGCGGAAGCGATCCTCGGAAATGCGCAGGATCTCCTGAATCATGCGCATGTCTTCTTCCTGCTTCTGAGCTTTCCGCTTTAACGATCGAATTTCTGTGACATCGCGCATACAGACCAGGATTTTTTCCACCCTGTCCTGTTTATCCACAATTGGCGTCCAGTCGAGTTCCAAAGCTCTCGCTTCATCTGAGCCGACGGGTGTGTAGTCCATCTCCCGGACCAGGCAGTGGGAATTGGTTTCAAACGAAATGACGTCCTCACCACAGGATGAGTGCAAAGCCGAAAGAACCTGCGCTTTGCTATCACTACTCAGATTCGAACGCTGGAGCAAAAGCTCATCCACATCGGACGCGGCGATATCATCGCGATGCACGATGTGTTTCAGATGGTCCGAAAATTGAGGACCCACCACGTGGCCCGATCCGACCAGAGTAAAAATTCCCTGCTGGATATTGGCGAGAATGAGTTTAATATCGCGGGTCTGCTTTTCCACCTCGGACTGCAACGCGCGCCCCAGATGCTCCGCGCGACGGAAGGCCGTGGCGAAATACATCCCAACAATCTGACTCTGGGCCATGATAAAGAAAGTCAGGCCAACGCTCATGAAATTCACCGGCGACTGCTTACCGGCCTGCTGGTTCAACGTATCCACGGCGCCTCCAAACAGAACAAGCAGCCCGCCCAAACAAATGAGAAAAGCCCCGGCTTCACGATTGAAGGCAGCACGGACCGAGCAGTAGGCACAGGCTGCTCCAGCCACCAAACCTATATAAGGTGAGGCGAACCCGATGACACTAAAAATACGAACAGGTGTCAGAGCGAAAAAAATGGCAAAAAGCGTCATGCTGCCAACCACCCCGTTTTGCATACCCCTGGTCACATGCCTCGGGAAATAGCAGCGGAGAAACATGATGGCCAGCATGGGCGTTAAAACGCTGGACAAATACACAGTGCGGAACCCGAGAGAATAGCTGAAATCAAAATTGCCGAACAGATTATCCCCAAAGATACTCGGAGTAGCCGTACGCACGGCCAGAACCAGCGCCATTATACAAAGGACTAAAGACCCTTTATCTTCGGAACGTCGGCTGAACAGGCTAAAATTATAAAAGGCCGCCAGCAGCAGGGCTCCTATAAGGCAAAACGTGCTGCGATCACGGAGCATCTGATATCTCTGCAGGACCTTGATGGAAGCAATTTCAGGAGGTACCCACAGCCCGCCCCATATATGATCAAAGTTACTCACCTGGATCAGAAAGAAATAGTCCTGGTCACTCGTCATCACGAGAGGTTCGACAGTGTTGGTATAAATTTGCGGACCGGATGTGCCGGCCTGGGTCGTCACGTCACCAATCCTCTGCAGGGGCTCGGCGGCGCCTGCACCATCGGCGCGAAAAACATAAACACGTGCCGACGTATACGCTTGTATTCCTGCAAAACCCAGCATCGCATCCCTGGGTGATCCCTTCACCCGAAGCCCATAGCTCGCATAGCCAATATTCTTCATCCGACCGGGCGCGGCTTCTTCGAAAGACACGCCGACTTCAACCAGCTGAGGTTGAGTCCCAGGCGTTTCGATGCGTTTGACAAATTCCTGGGGAGTGAGCAGTTCATTGGCAAAGAAATACCATTCCCCATTTAATCGCAGCGGCACGTCCGGCGTCCAATGGTGCAAGGATACGGTTCCACCCTGAGCGGCCTGCCCCGCAGCTGCATAACCCGTCTGGCCCCAGAGTTGGACGAGAAAAATAATGAATAACAGGAGATTACGGATTCTCACGATCGAAGTCCCCCTAACATTATCAGTCCGCATACGTCGCTATCCTGATGCATTTATGTTGTCATAAATTGTTTGGTTTTGTTGGTTTCTTGCAAAAACCTGCAAAGGTCCTGAGTTGTTTTTTCAGCAAAATGCTTCGCTATGTTCTTTGATTTCATTCGTTTGATCCCGAAAAAGACAGTGACACGCGCAATTGCAGACTCCTGGCACTTTACCGTATCCTTAATGAATTGTGAGTTGGAAAAACCGGGAGCACCATGGACCTCTTCATCCGTCTTGTATCGACATTCGGGTTGTTAGTATCCCTGGCGTCCGCGCTTTCGGCCAGCCCTCAGGTTGCGTTTATCGGCGACGGTTTGCGCTATCGCATTGAGGATCGACCCATCACAATTGACGAACTGATCCAAAAACCAGGCGTCGACTTTCACGAAACTCATAGTTTTCAACCGAACATGGGCTTTAAATCCAACGCCGTCTGGTTTTATGCGAAGCTGGAAAATCCTTCCCCTTCGGCCTCGTCTATTATATTTGAGGTCGCGTATCCCCGATTGGAGGTCGTTGACCTCTATGTGGTCAATGCCAAGGGCGAGGTGGTCAACACGTTCCGCATGGGCACCGACGCGTCGGGTCCATCCAGGCCGATCCATCACCTCAACTTTGCCATTCCCTTACAACTTGAACCGGGCCAGCAGCTGCAGCTCTATATGCGAACCCTGACGGACAATCCCTTACGTTTTCCGGTCAAAATCTGGGAACCCGAGACGTTCCGTGCATCGCAGCAGTCGCAGCAGTTGCTCCAGGGGCTCTACTATGGTGGCATTATCATCATGGTGATCTACAACATGTTTGTGTATATAGGAACCCGGAGTCGCTCTTATCTCTTTTATTGCGTGTTCGTCAGCTGCACCGCTGGTTATCTGGCTTCTGACGGAGGCATTCTGCTTCAATACGTCTTCACCGAATCCAGTTTTTTGGAATAACAAGATCACTCTGCTCACGATCCTGGGCGCCAATGTTTTTGGCGTGTACTTTGCGACCTTTTTCATGAATTTGAAGCAACGCGATCCGAGGGTCCATCGGCACATTCTCTGGATCCTGCCGGCTCTGCTGACTATGACCCCCACGGTCTTTCTTTTCCCCTATTATGTGGTCGGAATCTTTTTCACCGGGCTGAGCACTCTCACCTCATGCCTTTTGATTGCCATAACCTTACGGGGACTTTGGCGACGGCAACGGGAGGCCTATTTTTACGCGGCTGCCTGGGCCTGTCTTCTGCTGGGGACCTTTGCTTACGGTCTTCTCTCGCTGGGATTCATCGAATCGAATTTTTTTACGGAAAAGGGACTCCAGCTCGGTTCGTTATTTGAAGTCACCATCCTCTCCTTTGCCCTGGCCGATCGCTTGAATCAGATGCGTCTGGCTCTGAAGGTGGCCAATGAACAGCTGGCCTATCAGATTGAGCACGTGGAAGAACAGGTCCTGATCAACACCCGCGATATCCGATCGATCATGGAACACATCCCCTTAGGCGTCTTTTCCATTGTACCTGGGCTCCTGGTGCACCGCGATTATTCGCGTTCGCTGGAAACGCTGTTTCGCAGTCGGGACATTGAAGGACAAAAGGCTCTTGATCTGCTCTTTGATCACGCCCTGATTTCAGACGATCAAAAGTCCCAGATCCAGGCCGCGCTCCTGCATGCCATCGGCGAAGAGGTTCTGGCCTTTGAAATCAACCGGCACTGCTTTGTGGATCAGGTGGTCGTGATATGCGAAGGGGAGCAGCGCATTCTCAACCTGCTCTGGAATCCCGTCTGCGATGATCAAGGCCTTGTGGAAAAAGTTTTGGTGACCGTGCATGACAGCACTCGTCTTTTGACATTGGAATATGAAGCGGAATCTCAAAAGCATGAAATGGCAAGGATCAAAAGGATACTCGATGTTCCGGCCCCAAGGTTCCATTCCTTTCTGCGCCAGGCTCATCAGGCACTGGTGGAATGCAGAGGCCTCCTGGAAGATTCCACGGATGACAGAAAGAATGTTCAATTGATACTGATGAATATTCATACGCTCAAAGGGAATGCCCGATCCCTCTTTTTCAATGACGTATCAGATATGTGCCACACATTGGAAAATGAAGCACGGCTGCTTTCGAAAGCTGACATGCTCACGGCTTTGGGTCATTTGGAAACGGAGGTGAAGGCCTACCAAAGCTTAGCCGTCACCAAACTGGGACGCAAATGGGATGCAGGCGAGATGGTCGAGTTGAAAGCGAGTTTCGTGCGCCGCATGGTCAAGGATCTTTTGGAACGTGATTTGATTCAGCATGCTCAGGAGCTGGAGCAGACTCTTTACCAACCCCTCGCTGCAGCTCTTCAGGAAAGTTTAAAATCCAGCTCGCGCCTGGCGGATGACCTGGGCAAAGCCCGGCCTGACATATTCATTGACGCTCAAGGCTTTGGCATCACACAGGATGGCTATGATGCCCTGCTCGGTGTGGTCATTCATCTCCTGCGCAATAGTTTGGATCATGGTCTGGAATCAGCCCAGGCGCGGAAAAGTCAAGGCAAGCCCGAGGCGGGACGTATTGAACTGACAGCTGGAGTGAGTGGCAATGATCTTGTCATCCGGTTTCAGGACGACGGTCGAGGACTGGCTTTGCACGAGTTGCGAGCCAGGGGCCTCAAGCGGAGCCTGATCACAGCGTCGAGTTCGGTGCAGACCATCGCGGAACTCGCTTTTGTACCGGACCTTTCCACGCGCGATACAGTATCCAACACCTCCGGACGAGGCGTTGGACTGGCGGCCGTTCGGGATATTGTACGCAAATCAGGGGGTGATGTGCGCCTTCACCTCTTGACAGTTCAAGGTGACTTTCAGCCTTTTGCCTTGGATATTCACCTGCCCCAGGAGCTCTGGACCCGGCTGCATCAGACAGCACGGGCTGTGGCCTGACGTGCGAGGTCAATCGCCGGCCCGATGGGGAATGAGTTCGAATTCTGCAGCTGTGGCCAAATCCGGCAGCAGCAGATTATCATTGACAAGAATAAAGCGGCCATTGGCTTGCAAACGAACAGCGCCCTTGGCCCCTGGAACAAGGCTGAAGCTTTGGGCTTCGACAGAGCGCGTGCAGACCCAAAATACAAACCGAGGCCCCAATCCAAAGTTTTCCAGATCCACACAGCTCTGACCGCACACTTCAGCAGGCGTTGTTTCCGTATCACACGTGGGCGGTTCGGGATGAGAGACAAAGAATCGAAAACCGTTCTGGAAACTCAGAAATTGAAAATTGAAACCATTGGCACATTCTACGAGTTGAAGGCTTTCCGTAATGGGTTTACGCGCAATAGAATCATAAGCCCATGCCGCATTGCCCGCGAGGCATTGGGTTGAACCTTTCACCCGAAGCTTATAACTGCCACCTGACAATCCCAAAGGTTCGGCAGCCACCGCAGCAGGCAGGATATCCAGCAGCTCCACAAGAAGGCGTATAGGGCTGCTCTCCGCGCTGGCGCGAATATTAAAATAAAGTTTCCTTTGCCATGTGGCCGCAGGAACCCGCAGGAGCCACGACCAGCGCGGATGGTTGTCAACCGCCTTGAAGGCCAGTGGCTGGGAGCCGCGCGAGGTTTGTATGTCCACTCCGTCCAGGACCAGCTTGCCGCGCCCTAGGACACGAGTGAAATCAGCGTTGTCGAAGGCCTGACAGCCAACTGAAACTGAGTCCGGAGTTTCGTTGAAGTCTTTCATAAGGTCAGGTTCGATTTGCGGATCCAGGAAGCAGCCCAGAAATGCTCCGCCTACCGAGACAGGCTCCGAGGCCACAGTCTCTTCGGTATCGTCTGCGTCGTCACGCGCGCTATCGCTCGCTGCCTTTGTGCCGGAACTGTCACGACGCTCCGCAAAGTTGATCCCTTTGCAGGCCAGCAGCATAAGGAAGCACGCAGCATAACAGCTGATCGCCGATTTCATGAATCCTCCTGAAACGATGGACCCCTTCTTATCGGATCAAACTGCAGCACGGCTGAAGTTCCGGGCGCCCATACCTCCCCGTTTCATTTGCGATCGAATAAGGACATCAATACGCAGGGTTAATCGAGGCTCTCCTAATTCTTTGTGCCCGTAATTATTTGCCTGGCCCGGTAAGACCCCCGAGCACAGGGCCCCCAGGGATGGTTTTCACCACCAGGCTTCAACCTGGGTTCCAGCCGACAATCCTGCTGTTTCATCGCCCCGGCCCGCACCGCGCAGAACCCGCCCTTTGGAGGCATCATTCCACTGCGCATAGGTTACAAAGAATCGAAGAGCGGGTCGTACCCAGATACCAACCGAAGGTGAGACAGTCGGCGCCAACGTAAACTTGGTCAGCTGCGACGTTTCATAACTGTTATCCGTCGTGTCGAAGATTCCGTTTTCAACCTTCTGATAACCAACTTCCGAGACAAGGGCGAATTGAGGGCTGAAGGCCAGGATAGGACGGATGCCGACCGTCAGTTCGTTTTTATCGGGGATGGCTTCCGAATTTGCGCCCTTTTCACCGTTGAAGTCAATCGTTTGGTACATTAAAACTGAGTCAAATGAGAAGTTCGCGGCTACATTTTCAGCTCGCAGCATCTCGATCACTCGAAAGGTTTTGGAGCCTTTCCTTTGACTTAAAAGGTCGTCGTTGCCTTTCGCAATATTCTGGCTACCGAATCCACCGCGTTGATCAATCATGCTGCCGCCCAAGGCTCCACTGGCGCCGTAAAGGCCTTGCCCATATTGAAAGACCAGAAAGTTTTTTAACTCAGGTGTGAACGTGTTTTCCAAAAACAAATGCAAGGACGTGCCGGTGAGGGACTCATACAAATCTTCACCCGTTTGAGAGTCCGCTTTCCCGGCATGCGCAAACAATCCCGCGACCTCCAGAAAACCGCCACCAACGGGAATCCCGGAATAGCGGACGTCAAAATTTTTCTGAGCGGGGCCAGCATCCGTGGGAATATGGTGCGTCAGCGCCAGGTGCAAAAAGCCTGGGCCCGCCTGATAATTTTCCAATCCAAAGCCTGGTCCTGAATTATCAAAGTAATAAAAATCCAGCATGTGGATGTCTTTGCGTCGATAAAAACGCTTACCCATCCACAGCGAGCTTTCAGGACTGACGACGCCGCCTGCCGACACGAAGGCTTCCCGCAGCGCTGCAGTAAAATCTGCAGAGACCTCAAACGAGCCATCAGGCAGTGTCTTGCTGTCGGGCGTGGTGGACTCCCAATCCCGATGACCTGACGATGCCAGAGCTAAAGTTAAATGCCCACGCCAGGTAGGGCTTTGATCATTGGCACGAGGCGCCATGTCCTGAACGAACGAGGCCTCAATGTAAGTATCGCACTCGTTGCCAAGGCGAAATTTTTCGGGTGCACCCGGGACTTGAAAGCACTGTTGGTCGGTACCGCCTTCGCTGAATCCCAGACCGGATCTCATGTAGCCGCGGAACTCAAAGGCAAGCGCATCGCCTGCCATGAGGGTCAGCACAAATGGAAGAACATGAATCGATTTCATAGTTGACGCCCTCTTTACAGAAATAAGCAAGGTACGCTGGGCCAGCAGAAGCTTTCCAAGCGAACACTTGTTCTAGCAAGGGAATATTCATCGCTCGCATTTCTGAGGAAAGAAAGCACAATCCGAGCACTACAGATTTTTTGGTATCTGAAAATGAAGAAATCAGGATCGCTTCGGCTTCACGCGGCTCATACCACCATCCACACCGATGACCTGCCCTGTCATCCAATTATTAGCAGGATCCACCAGCATGGCGAGGATGCTCGCAATATCATCGGGCTGACCAATTCTCCCTAAAGGATGCATCTGCGCTGAAGCTTTCTTCGCTTCATCGGAGCTGACAAATTTTTGACTTAACGGAGTTTCGACCAGAGCCGGGGCCACAGCATTCACTCGCACCTGACGTGGGGCATAACTTGCTGCAGCTGCCAAAGTCAGACCCTCGACCGCGGCTTTCGCGGCTGCAATGGCCTCATGATTGGCAAGTCCGTACCGCGCGGCCACGCTACTCATGAGAACGATACTGCCGCCTCCTTCCTGCACGAGGCGCGGTGCTCCATATTTAAGTGTAAGGAATGCCGTCGTCACATTCACATCGAAGACCGCGCGAAATTCATCCAGGGTCATATTGGTCACGGATTTAATTAAAATACTCCCGCATAGATTGACGATGCCATCCAGTTTGATGGACTGCTGTTCCATCTTCACTAGAGCCGACCGCCACCCTTCCTCATCACGCGCATCCCAGGCCATAGCCCTTTGATCGTAACGTGCGGCAAGGGTCTCGGCCTTGCTGAGATCCCGCCCTGCCACGATCACCGATCGACTCTGTTCCGTTAAACGTCGCGTTAAAGCTTCACCGATGCCACCATATCCACCCACAATAAGAATTGCCGACATGATTAACCTCCATTGTTTGCCAGACCTGCTGCCGCTCGACTGTAACAAATTCAAACTCTCGCGCTATACTTTTTCCTAAATAAATTAATGACTTGTGTACAGGTGCACAGGAAACAGCTTTTCATCGCACAAGGTCCGCTCCTTGGTACAAAAAGCGGGCAAGACAACTGGTCCAATTTTTGTAACAAGATAGGAAGGCCAGAGACGGCCTGATTTTATCTGCGACAATAAGGACCAAGTTATGGGAAGCAGTGATACGAAAAGCGCTAGTCCAAGTTTACAGCCGGAGAGAGCCGCAACCGGAATACCTGGCTTGGACGACATTCTTGGCGGGGGATTTCCCAAAACTCGTGTCTATCTGGTCGAAGGCGACCCTGGCTCTGGCAAGACGACTATGGCTTTGCAGTTTCTGCTAGAAGGATTGAAGCAAGGAGAGTCGGGACTCTACGTCACATTATCAGAAACAAAAGATGAACTTCTGGCTGTCGCCGAGTCTCACGACTGGAACCTGGATCATCTGGCGATACACGAACTGTCCTTTCCTGAGGACAAGTTAACCCCAGGTGCTTACTATACGTTTTTTCATCCGTCCGAGGTCGAACTCAGTGGCACAACAAAATCCGTCCTGGCGGAAGTCGAGCGGGTCAAACCCGTCCGTGTGGTGTTTGATTCGCTCTCAGAAATGCGCCTTCTGGCTCGGGATCCTTTGAAATACCGACGCCAGATCCTCGGGTTGAAGCAATTTTTCATAGGCCGTGCCTGTACGGTTTTGCTGCTGGATGACCGCACAGCGCCTGATGGCGATCTGCAGTTGCAAAGCCTGGCCCACGGCGTGGTGATGCTTGAGCAGCTCTCCCCTCTTTATGGCGCTGAGCGTCGACGCCTGCGGGTTATCAAAATGCGGGGCGTAAAATTCCGCGGCGGCTATCATGATTTCACCATTAAAAAAGGTGGACTTGAAGTTTATCCAAGACTTATTTCAGCCGAACATCCTAAAAATCACGTTTCGGTTACACGCGAAAGTACATCGACCGGACTCAAGGAAATGGACCAGATTCTGGGTGGTGGCCTCAATCGGGGTACGAGCACACTGATCATGGGCCCAGCCGGGGCTGGAAAGTCAGCTTTGGCTTCGCAATATGCTTACGCTGCGGCTCTACGTGGCGAAAAATCCGTGATATTCACATTTGATGAAGGCGTCGCGACCCTCTTTGACCGAGCCGAAAGTCTGGGCTGCGAACTTCGTAAACATGCGGACTCTGGTCTGGTCAATGTCCAACAGGTGGATCCTGCCGAACTTTCTCCTGGCGAGTTTGTGCATCGCGTGCGCGAGGCCGTGCAAAAAGATAATGTCAGTGTAGTTGTGATTGATAGCTTGAATGGCTATCTCAACTCGATGCCCGAAGAGAGTTTTCTAGTCATTCAGATGCATGAACTTTTGAGTTTTTTGAACCAGAAAGGCGTGGTCACGATACTGGTGGTGGCCCAGCACGGACTTTTAGGGACCACCATGCAGGCACCGGTGGATGTCAGTTATCTGGCGGACACAGTGATCATATTGCGCTACTTTGAAGCCAACGGCTTTGTGCGAAAAGCGGTATCAGTGCTCAAGAAGCGATATGGTGCCCATGAAGATTCGATTCGCGAGTATATAGTGTCATCAAAAGGACTTCGAGTGGGCGATCCATTGACAGGATATCACGGAGTCCTGACCGGGGTTCCCGAGATATTACCCAGCTTAAGAGAACAAAGTGCGACACCCTGAATCCAATGACTTACGAATCCTCGTACTGGCAGCGGTGCAACCTGATGCCATGCTTACGCAACAAGTTCTTGAGGAGTCAAGCCTTCAGGCTGTTATTTGTTCCAATATTCAGGATCTTTGCCAGTCCATCCGTGAGGGAGTCGGGGCCGTGCTGGTCGCCGAGGAAGCGCTGTTTCCCCACGGTCTGGAAGAGTTGAAGACCACTTTAAACGCTCAGGCCCAGTGGTCTGAAATCCCTATCATCGTGATCACCTGCGGCGGCGACCTCACCGAAGCTGGCTTTGAAATCATGCAGGCCTTGGAAATGCTTCGCAATGTGACACTCATTGAACGTCCCGTGCGGCTCATGACCCTCGTAAGTGTGGTCAAAAACGCTCTCAAATCCCGTAAACGTCAGTATGAAATGCGCGAGCTTCTGGATAAGTATCAAAAGTCGTCCGAGGCCGCGGAAGCAGCCAATAAGGCCAAAAGTTATTTTCTAGCCAATATGAGTCATGAGATTCGCACACCACTCGGTGTGATCATGGGCTTTTCAGAATTGCTTTTGGATGAAGATACCGATGACGAAGACCGGGCCGAATTCGTTAATACGATTCTCCGTAATGGCAAGCTCCTGACCCAGATCATCGATGACATCCTGGATCTCTCTAAAGTGGAAGCCGAAAAGCTTACGATCGAAACGATTCCTTGCTCCATCCCGGATTTGATGGCCGACGTCGAACTCCTGATGAAACATCAGGCGCAACAGAAGGATATTCAGCTCAATCTGCAGATTGAAACGAATGTTCCGCGCGTTATTGCCACGGATCCGACCAGGTTGAAGCAGATTTTGATCAATATCATTGGCAATGCGATCAAGTTCACCAATCGTGGGCACGTGGATGTGCAGATTGTGCGCAAGGATCAGTCCAAACTGGAATTTGTCGTGAAAGATACTGGTCGGGGCATCTCTGCCGAGCAGCAGAAAATTTTGTTTCAACCTTTTTCGCAGGCGGATATCACCACCACGCGTAAGTTTGGTGGCACGGGCCTGGGACTCGTCCTATCCCGGCGCCTTGCCGAAGCTTTGGGTGGGGGCCTGGAACTAACCGAAAGTCAGGAGAACGTGGGTTCAACGTTCACGATCACTTTGGGACTGCCCCAGAGCATGTCGATCTAAGGGTGGACGGCGTTAGTGTAGCATCTGCTGTTCACTCTTTTGCGAGAAATCAACAAAGCGTCGGATCGTCGCCAGCAGTTCCTTAATATCGACCGGCTTCGAGATATGTCCATCACAACCAGCCGCAAATGATTTTTCCACTTCCTCTTTCATCGCATGGGCCGTAAGGGCGATCACAGGCTTGCAATAACCCCTCGCCCTAAGTTGCCGGGTGGCTTCAAGGCCATCCATAACGGGCATCATCACATCCATCAGGATGATATCGTAGTTATTCTGCAGCGCCAGGTCCAAGGCCTTCTGCCCATCATTCGCCATTTCCATCTGCACACCCACCTTCCGTAGATAGGCTTTCAGCAGAGCCTGATTGTCAGGATTATCGTCTACGATCAAAACTTTAAACTGGCCGCCAAGAGATGGTTCAACGCGATCCATTCTCATGGGGATCGTCGGGATTCTGTCAAAAGACGTCACACAATCGGAATCAACGGCATCACCAACCAGAACAGTAAAGGTAAAGCAGCTCCCGTGGCCAGCCACACTCCACGTAAGCTTGAGACTCCCCCCCAACGCCTCAGCCAGCCGCCGTGAAAGGTGCAGCCCAAGGCCCGTGCCACCGAATTTTCGCGTGATGGAAGCATCGGTCTGGGTGAACGGTCGAAACAGTTCGCTCTGTCGCGCGGAATCAATGCCAATGCCGCTATCTTCCACATCCACACAGAAAGATGCCGGACCGCGCTTGCTTGTCTCTTGAAAACGGAGACCGACCCGAACACGACCATGTTCGGTGAACTTGATCGCATTGCCAACCACATTCATGAGAATCTGCCGGAACCGAATCGAGTCCGATTCAATGAATTGAGGAACCGGAGTATCGCAGACCACCATGAGTTCAATTTTTTTCTTTTCAGCGAGGACCGACATGGACTGAATGCACTCATAGATCAGATCAGTCACAGGGAAACGTCGGCATTCAACCTGAAACTGGCCTGACTCAACCTTTGACAGATCGAGAATATCGTCGATAATGTGCAAAAGGTGTGAACCGCTGGCTTTGATGCGCAACGCATAAACCAGTCGTTCCTCTTCATCCAGATCGGGCTCGGCAAGCAGATCCGCATAGCCGATGACGCTATTCATGGGTGATCGAATTTCGTGACTCATATTGGCAAGAAAGTCGGACTTCGCTCGGTTGGCGCGTTCCGCTTCGTCTTTCGCCAGACCCAGCTCGGCTTCGAATCGCTTTTGTTCCGAGATGTCCTGAACCACCGCGATGGCGCCAGTGAGTTCACCAGTCTCGGTGTGCACGGGACAGGCAGAGCTTAAGATAATCTTTTCCTGGCCGTCAAAAGTTTTGAGCCGAACGACCTCGTTCAGTATGATTTTACTTTGGGACAACGCACGAGCCAAAGCCCAATCCTGCGCTTCCAAGCGTTGACCTGAATCGAACCAATAGCCTTCGTATTCCTTATAGCGGTCCATCCCCACGTGCTTCACGCCGCCCCAAATCATTCGAAACGCTTCGTTGGTCGTCGTAATCTGTCCATTCCCATCGGCGATCACCACCCCGACCGGGAGCTGACTGAGAATGGCTTGCGTTCTGGCTTCACTGGCGGCCAGGACATCGCTGGCCATTTTCTGATCATGAATATCGGTGCAGGTTCCCATCCAACGGATGATGTCGCCTCGTTCGTTCCGCACAGGCAAAGCCCGACCCAAGGTCCAGCGGTAGTGCCCTGAACGATGGCGCAAGCGATATTCGATTTCATAGGGTTCACCGGTGGCAAGGCTATGTTTCCAGCTGGTCCATGCACGATCCTGATCGTCGGGATGAAACATGCCATTCCATTCCGCACCATCCGTTGACCCTTCAGGAACCCCGGTAAACTCATACCAGCGCTTATTATAATAATCGTGATAACCATCGGCTAAGGTGGACCAGACCATTTGCGGCATCGCATCTGTGATCGTACGGAACTTCGCTTCATTCTCCTGAAGCTGCTGACTCGCGAGCTTATGCTCATGGATATCGGTGTTGGTACCAAGCCATTGAATGACTTCCCCTTGGCTGTTTCGTAGGGGATTCGCCCGACCCAAATGCCAGCAATATTCGCCATCAGAGCGCCTCAGGCGATACTCGATTTGATAGGGCTTTTCAGAGGAGATCGATGCCGCCCACTGTTTCAGTGTCCGCTGGATATCATCAGGATGGTGCAGATTCTGCTTTTCCCATCGCGAACCTTCCGAGTCCACAGGATCGATCCCAAAATAGTCGTAATGTCGCCGGTTGAAATAAAGGATATCGCCTTGAGCATTGGCAACAAAGGCCATCTGCGGCATGGCATCAGCAAACTGTCGAAACCGCGCTTCGCTTTCCTGGAGCCGCTGTTCAGCCTGTTTGCGTACCGAAATGTTGAGACAGGTTCCCAGAAAACGTGTGGGGTTTCCGTCACGGTCCTTCTGCACCTCACCACGGACTTCAACCCAAACCCATAGTCCATCCATCGGCCGCAACACACGATATTCAACCATATAGGGTTGACCGGTCGCAATGCTGGAATCGATCGCCTGCTGCACATGAGGACGATCATCGGGATGGATGAGGTCCAGCGCAGCTTCCAACGTGTTGAGAGGGTGCGCGAGTCCCCAGTCCTGACTCATCTGAGGGTCCAGAAGTATCGCATTTTGCTGAATATCCCAGTCGTAAAACCCAATCTGGGATGCCGCGAGGGCTAGTTTCAAGCGCTCATTACTCTGTTGATTCGCATTTTCCATAGCTACGCGATCGCTGATGTCCTGAGCGATGATGATATGCGCCGAAGGTTCGTCCTGGGGATTGCGGAGGGTGGCGACACCGATGGAGGCCCACAGCGAAGTTCCATCTTTGCGGGCCAGCTCATGTTCCGACCGTGTGACTGTCTTCATCGCGGCAAGACTCAGACCGACTTGCTCCATGGTCATCCGGGAAAGCTCATTTTCTGAGTATCCGATCATGTTGCAAAAGGCCGCATTCACCTCGCGGAACCTATGCGTGACAGGATCAACTTCCGTCATTCCAATCGGAGCTTTTTCAAAAATTTTTCTGAGTCGATCCTCGTTGGCCAGTAGCTTTCGTTCGGCGCCATGCACCGTCTCCGCTGTGACCCAGGCTACGAGTGTCAGCAGCAGAATAAAAATAATGACAAACGCCGAGCTGGCGACGGCAGGGCTGAACATGATCTCAACGCCTGAACCAATCAAAAGGCTCAGGACAGGGATACAGACGATCAAGGGAAAGAACAGTCTACGGATGATCTGGCCCGCGAGGCTATCACTCGCCACGATTCTCATGAAACCATGATCGGGTCGCGCGGAGAGAATGCCTACAGTCAGAGCCAGGCAAGCCATGGATGACGGTATCGACATCTGTGGAATTTGCGCCAAACTACTCGATCTATAAATCGCATGATTGATATGACCAAGCAAAGCCTGAAGGGGAAACATAACCGCAAACATGGCCAGATACTGGGATGGCCTGTGACCGGCCTTCGGTTCCCAATCCAACCGATCGAGACTGAGGGCAACCACGATCAAGGTTACGGAAGTGGAAATCGACATGTGTAAAAAGAAGCCTGAACCCGACTCCAGGCCCACGAAAATATTCAGCAAACTCAGAATGGCGACCAAACCAGTCAGGCCCAATAAACATCGAATAAAATTGCGCTTCCCTGGTGTCGAGGAATAATCTTTCTGGCTCAGCAAGAGTAACACGCTTCCGACGAGGATAAAGCAGGCGGCTGCATCAGCGGCCATCCCAACATATCCAGGCAAGAGTCGATGGCCCCAGCCGGCAAGCGTGCAAACGGCGAGCGTCACGACAAACAGACCACAACCTCGGGTCACCCGGAGAAAGCTCCGAGCTGATCCAGAATTCGACCGCATCACACGTCCGCTTTCTGATATCCAACTGTTATCATGAGACATTCAGATTTCCCGAGTGGGCGTTCAGCCATAGGCGAAAGAGTGTTTCCAGCGAAGCGAGGGTATGCCACCCTTGGCAGTGAGTCAAGGTCCGAAGTTTCGATGGTGGCTCCCTTTGATACGCTCAGTCATACCCCAAAGTAAGACTATTTTCTCTGTTTTTTCAGCTCAAAAGCCGAAACCTCTTTGTGCTCTTAGGACCTTGTCGATGAGGGAGTCATCCGATTCTTGGATTGCCCTTAAACATGTCCCGTCGTCCAGCAGCCGCCCATTTTTTTGTGGTCGGCTTTTGGATCAGCATGTTCTTAACGTCAGCCCTGCGTGCGAGCCCCATTCTCACTTACGATAAGTCCAAAGCCAGCGAGTTACTGGGCCCGTATCTCGAAGTTTATCGTTCCCCATCGGCCCATGCCCAAGATGTGCTACAGGCTTCGGACCTGGAGTGGGCACGGTCCAAAAGTGATGTGCCATCGTTTGGCTTTGATGACAAGGGCACAGTCTCCTACTGGGTCCGTTTTCAAATCGCGAATACAGACACGAGCCCGGTGGAAGTTTTTCTTGCCAATCACTATCCACCAACAGATTACATTCGCCTCTACGAGCGAGGGCCGGATCAACGTCTCGCCTTGATCGAGGAACAAGGCGATCGGTTGCGCTATAACAGTCGTTCCGTTCAGCACAGGTTTCCTGTGTTTCGGGTCACGCTGACTCCAGGCACCCACACATTCTATATGGAACAGGCATCCCTGGGCGCCATCCAATTTCCCCTCAAAGTCTGGCGGCCGGATGCCTTTGAAGAGTTTGCCCGACACGAAAACCTGGTTCTTGGGGCCATCATCGGAATCTGTGGCTTCGTCCTCTTGTATAATCTTTTTATTTTTGTACGTCTGAAGGCCAGAGTTTATCTTTTCTATGTCGTCCACAACTTTACGCTGTGCATCTATCTGTCCAACTTTCTTGGCTTCACGCAATCGATTCTGTTGCCTGACGTCATGGGAAGCTGGTGGTTGACAGAAGGCGCCAAGATTAATATGGACATTCTTCATCTCACCGCGCTTGCCTTCACGATCGTCTTTCTTGACATCAAACAGAACGCTCCCAGGCTTTATCGATATCTTCTAGGGCTCATGGCATGCGGGATACTTACTCTTTTTAATACTCTGACATGGAAGCTTTGGTTTAACAATCAGACGGCCATCTTCAGCCTATCCGCTTCGGTTTCCGTTCTTTGCATCGGCTTCTACTTAAGCAAAAGATTCACCTTTGCCCGCTACTATACACTTGGTTGGTCGTTCTTTCTCATTTTGAATATTGGAACTATCTTCTCCCTGTTGGGAGTGACCGCGACCAACATCAACCTGATCTCGTGGGGACAAAGCATAGGGCACTGCATGGAACTCTGCCTTTTATCCTTGGCCCTTGGTGAGAGGATTGCCTGGATCAACCGTAATCGAGAAGAAACCTTGCTGGAACTCAACCAAACCAAGAGCGACCTTGTCTCAACTGAGCAGGAAAGGGTCCGCATTCAGGCCCACCTTCTCGATGAGCGTGAACATCATATTCAGGACCTCGATCGCAAGGTCGAGGAACGCACCCTCGATTTACGCTCCATCTTGAATACGATCAATCAGGGCATTTTCGCGATCCGTCTCGCGTCCCATCACTGCCTCATGGATCCTGACTATTCGCCCTTCCTGCATTCCATCCTGGGTTCGTTCGACTGTACGAAGGATGATCCGGTCGACCTTCTCTTCCGTGACTCCACCGTGGGTCACGATGATCACAGCCGCATCCGCTCCATCATCATTTCAATGATGGACTGCGAGAGGCTGGCCTTTGAATTGAATATGAGTGCGCTCCCCCGTGAAATCCAGCGGAAGGATGGCCAGGGCCAAAACAAAATTCTGGAAATCGACTGGGATCCTATCGTGGATATCCACGGGAACATTCGAAAGTTGCTGGTCGCTGTCCGTGACGTGACCGAATATCGGGCGCTGCGCAGCCAGGTGATCAGCCAGAACAAGGACATTGAGATTGTCCGTGATCTGCTTCAAGGTGGATCCTCGTCCCATAATTCCCGTATAGCCCGGATCGTTACGGATCTGGAAGACCTGCTTCAAGCACCCCGAATCGATGATGCTGCTGTTTTGCGCCGCCTCCATTCCTTGAAGGGCGATTCGCGGACGCTGCATCTGAAAGCCTTGAGCGAAGCCATCCACAATACGGAAGCGTGCTGGCTGCAGGATCAAAGAAACCCAGCTCAGGGCCAGGAACTTCTGTCCCAGGCCCATGCCCTATCTCGACGGTATTATGATATCTGTCGAACGTTTGAGCGGCGGTTCCGCAGTCTGGCCGTGACGCATGAAAACACCGCACAGCAGCCATTCCAAACGATTCGCCTGGCTGAACTGTTGGCCGCGGAAATGGAACAGATGCCCTACCTGGCTCGCGATCTGGGTAAGACAGCGCCTTCTCTCAAACTGGATGCTCATGATTTAGCGCTGGCACCGGATCAGGCCGATGCCCTGCGTGAATGTTTCGGCCATCTTCTTCGCAATGCGATGGATCATGGTTTGGAGAGTCCCGATGTCAGGCGTAACGCCGGCAAACCCGAGCCAGGCTGTATTCAGGTCCAGATCCTGGAACATCAGGGATGCTATGAATTTATTTTCGACGACGATGGCCAGGGTCTGCACCTGGATAAACTTCGCCACAAAGCGCGGGCTCTTGGTCTGAATCCCCACGCGGAGGATGACGAGGCTGCAGCCGCCCTCATCTTCATCCCTGAACTCAGCACCAAGGATGAGGCCTCCATCATCTCGGGACGCGGCATCGGTATGGATGCGGTCCGCGATCGTTTAACGTCCATGGGAGGCTCCATTGAAATCAGGCTCCTTCCGGGCGAGGCCAAGCCTGGTTACCGTCTCTTTTCGCTTCATATCCGCGTGCCCGTAGCCCATGGGTTGGACTTCCCGCAGCCCCAACGCCAGGTCTCCTGAACAAATACCTGAAATAACAAAAGAAAATATTTTTCACGCGGGCGTCGATCCAGGGCTTCATCAGACGACTATTTGTGTCAACATAGTTGGACGACACCCACGGAGGCCCCCTTATGAAAAAAGCACTGAAGTATGCTCTGGCTGGTCTGGTTACCCTGATCGTCCTTCTTCTCATCACGGCGTCTCTGCAACCGACGCAATGGTCCATCGAACGGTCGACCCTGATCAAGGCCCCGCGCGAAAAAGTCTGGACGATCGTCAGCGATTTGAATCGCTACAATGAATGGAATTCCTTTGCGCAAATGGATCCGGCGGCCAAGACAACGGTTGAAGGCCCCGCTGCTACGGTGGGCTCAACGTATGCCTGGGATGGCCAGGAATCAGGCGCCGGAAAAATGACCACCACCACGGTCATTCCGGGGCAACAGATCGATTTCAAACTTGAATTTCTGCGGCCTGTGCCGGCAAATAACGCCGCCTCATTTATCGTTCAGGACGAGGCTGGCCTCACGAAAATGACCTGGGTTATGAACGGCAAGCATGAAGGCATTATAGGCCTCATCAGCCGAGCCATGCATCTCTGCATCAGTATCGACTCCATGTTGGGCGGAAGCTTTGAATCAGGACTTGCCGTTCTTAAAGAAATCGCTGAAAAGGAATAATCACTCGACCCAGCATCAGGAGGTCATCCGTGTCCCTTGCCCTTTACCTGCATCCACTCGCTTCCTTTTGCCATAAGGTGCTGCTCGCCCTTTACGAAAATGGGACGCCTTTTGAGAGCCGCATAGTGGATCTCATGAATGATGAGGCCAGCGCGCGTTATCTTAACATCTGGCAGGTTGGAAAAATTCCGGTTTTGAGGGATGAGTCTAGAAATCAGACCATTCCCGAGACCTCGATTATTATCGAGTACCTGGAACAGCACTATCCTGGGTCGAGGCCGCTCTTACCGAAAGATGAGGCCGTTCGGCTGGATGCGCGCCTTTGGGATCGTTTTTTTGACCTTTACGTCCAGGTCCCGATGCAAAAGATTGTGATCGATCGCCTGCGCCCGGAGGATGGGCATGATCCCCTGGGTGTCGCCGAGGCCCGGGATACCCTGAAAACCGCCTATAGGATGATCGAGCAGCGGATGAGTGACAAAGTCTGGGCCGTCGGTGAATCATTCAGTCTCGCCGATTGCGCCGCCGCACCCGCGCTCTTTTTTGCCAATATTGTGGAGCCATTCTCCTCAACGCACCCAAACCTGGCGGCGTATTTTGAGCGCCTGCTCGCCCGCCCTTCGTTTCAGCGCGTGCTCACTGAAGCCCGGCCTTACTTCCCGATGTTTCCTTATCGGGAAGCTATGCAGGCCCGGTTTCTTTAAGCCACCCTGCTGATGCGCTTGACTGGTTCGCGTCGGGTTTCCTGGTCATAGGCTCCGTAACTGGCTGAAGCCAGGTGGCCGGTCCAGGTATCAAACCGTCGCGAGCTTTTCAAATCATGACTCTGATGAACGGCCACATAAGTCAGACTCTTCAAGTGTCCAAACACGTTGCCAGGTCCATCAAAAATGAGTGTCCGCCAGGTTCCGGTATCCAAAAAATATCCGGCACGGGAACCGGGGCATTCGATCGGCACCTGATCGTGATGATGGGTATGCCCGGCTATGACGAGATCCACTTCACCTTTTTTCAACAACTCTTCCTGGGCTGCATAAGTCGCCGGTTGAGCGGTTTCCACAAAGCCTTTCAAGCGAAGCGCGGTCTTAACCAGCCAAACCAATTTTGAAGCAGGCGCCTGCTGTAAAAACCAGAGGACTACGGCTGCCATCCAACCCATGGTGAGACATCGGCTTAACCACGGTGTTCCTGGGCGTGTGAAAAACTTATTGGACATGATCACCCGACACGCATCGCGGAGGATAGGTCGCATGAGTTCAGCCACTTCATCATCCAAATTCTTACCGTGCTCATCTTTGATCTTGTTCAAGGCAAAGGTCAAATAATCAAACGTGGTATGATCCGGCCGTACATCATCGAAGTCCAGAAGCGCCAGATAAAGCTTCCGATAGACCTCACCCTCCCGAGGTTTTTTCATCAGATCCTGATAGCGTTCGCGGAACTTGTAAGCAAGGGCCGCTCCGACTTCCAGCGCCAGCACATCACCAAGTGGTGAGCGCATGTAATGTTCATTCGGATTTTCACCCGCCACGGGTGCCACGTAATTGAAGCGATCGTATTCATGCCCGTGTCGAATCAAAACTCCGTAGCGGGCGCCTGCCTCGTGATGCTTGTAAGCGAGCTCATGGGGAAAGACACCATCGTGAACCGGTATACCCAGGATCTCCCGCACCTTCCGCCGGGTTTCCGGCCAGGCATTGACCAGACGATCATGATTTCCAGGTATATAAACGATCTCCAATTTCATATCAGCAAATTCCTGAATCGGCTGACCCCGCTCATCCCTCTTCTGGACGAACATCTGGCGAAGCGCTGTCAGGAATTCCTGATTGTCCTCTTCGATTTTACCCAAAATTTTCAGGACGACATCCCGCAGCTGAGCTGGTGGCAAACCCTCATGATAGGGCCGGAGGTTCTGTTCCAGCCACACAGGCGTGCGCAAAATTTCGAAGATGTCACCATTCAACACGAGCTTGACCACCTTGGTCTGAAACTTTCGTTGGTAGTTGACCACTTCATCTTTCAAAAGAGTAAGAGCCTCAGGCGCAATATTTCGATGCACCCCACACTCTCTGGCCTCGCCATTTTCACCTTGATACGAGAAGACGTCGGCCGACGTGTGCTGAAGATGTAAATCGCTGATAACAATAATCATTTTAATGCCTCACCCAAGCTATCAAATTCGATTCCAGATATCCCACCATCGGCATTTGTGCGGCGAGTCTGGAGGCGATGACGCGAGGCGAACGTCCACTTCCGGTCGAGACGACCCTGTACAAAGTTTACGACATTTTCACTTCCTGCCATTTGATTATCATGGAGGCAGCAGCTGGTCCCTGAGCCATCTTTTGGGAGAGTCGTTATGCCTGCAAATGTGTGGAAAGGTTCCATCAGTTTCGGACTTGTGAATATCCCAGTCAGTCTGCAAAACGCACTGCGCGAAGATCACATTGCCTTTCGCCTGCTCGAGAAAAAGTCCCTCTGTCAGGTTAAATATGAACGGGTTTGTAAGAAGAATAATAAGAGTGTGCCCTGGAATGATGTGGTCAAAGGCTATGAATATGCCAAGGACAAATTCGTCGTTCTGACGGAGGAGGACTTTCAAAAAGCCGCCCTGGCAACCTCCAAGGCCTTTGAAATCGAGGACTTCGTTCCTGCCGATCAGATTGATTCCCGCTATTTTTCCAAACCCTATTACGCCATCCCTGAAGAAGGTGCTGAGGGAGTTTATGCATTGCTGCGCGAGGCCGTCAAGGAAACGGACACGGTCGGCATAGGTCGTATCACCATCCGAGGCAAGCAGCATCTGGCCGCAGTCAGGGCCCTGGACAATACCATTGAAATCAATCTCATGCGCTTTGCCGATGAGGTCATTGAACAAAGTGAATTCGATATTCCCAGCGGCGAAAAACCCAAGGCTCAGGCCATGAAAATGGCGAAGCAATTGATTGAGTCCCTGACGGCCGATTTTGATCCTCATAAGTACAAGGATCAGTACCGTGAAAATCTTCAAAGCATTATTGATGCGCGGATCAAAGGGAAAGCCATCAAGCTGGTGGAGGCTGATGAGCCCAGACCGACCGCCGTCATCGATCTGGTGGAACGCCTGCAGGCCAGCCTGAAACGTTCCGTATCAGACACCCCAGCAAAATCCGCTAAGCCGGTGAAAACCACCCGACGTGCTTCGACAAAAACCGCGAAACGCTCGACCGCACCAAAAAAGAGGGCTTAAATGGTACAAACGGACGTCCATAGCAAACTCAAAGTGTATCGCTCCAAACGCAACTTCAGCAAGACGCAGGAGCCCAAGGGCGATGAGCCTGTCACCGGCAAACACCAGCAGCTGACTTTTGTCGTGCACAAACATGATGCGAGCCACCTGCACTACGATTTGCGATTGGAAGTCCGTGGCGTTATGAAAAGCTGGGCCGTTCCCAAAGGCCCGTCCTTTGACCCCAAGGTCAAGCGATTGGCAGTCGAAGTGGAAGATCATCCCATGTCCTACAACCGCTTTGAAGGGACCATCCCTGATAAGGAATATGGCGGTGGCACCGTCATGCTTTGGGATGAAGGTCATTGCACAGTGGATGATCCCACTGCCGATCAGGATGCTGAAGAGTTGATGGCTCAACGTATCGAAAAAGGTAAGGTCGTGATTACCTTTCATGGTCAACGGCTGCGTGGTTCCTTCACCCTGCTTCGCACGCGCCGAGGGTCAGGCAGTAAACCGCAGTGGCTGCTCATTAAAAAAACGGATGCCCATGCTGATTCCAACTACGATCCCGTCCGGGACGAACTGACCTCTGTGATCAGTGACCGGGCGATGGACGATATAGCAGGAGGTAAAAAAATCAGCAAAGCGTCGAAAACAGCAAAACCTACGAAAGCAGCCAAACCTGCGAAGGCCGCGAAGGCCCAAAAGGCGACACGCTCAAAAAAAGCCAAAGAGCCGGAAGTCCAGGACGACGAGCCTGAACCCGTCCCTGGCCTTGAACTACGGCCCATGCTCGTGTCGACAGCTGAAGATCTGCCCGTTGGCGAAGATTGGGTTTATGAGCAAAAACTCGACGGTGTCCGCGTTCTGGCCTTTATTGATAAGGATGGTTTGGCCCTGGTGTCCCGCCTGGGCAAGGATAAAACTAGGCAATTTCCAGAATTTACCGCCCCTCTTCAAAAACTCGCCCAAAATCTGAAGGGGCCTTTGATTCTGGACGGTGAAATCACCGCCGTCGATGCCAAGGGGCGGGCGCTGGGATTCCAGGCCATGATGGGCCGCATTCATCTGGATGATGAAGCCTGCAGTCCAATCCGAAATCAAGGCCACGCCTCTGGTCTTTTACATCTTCGATGTCCTGCTTCGGGGCAAGGACAATCTCCTGCCTCAGCCTTGGACCGCACGCCGCAAGGTTTTGGACGAGGTCATGGCCGCATCCAAGAGCAAGCTTCTGCATCTGGTTCCCTACAGCGACGATGCGGAAGAGATGCGAAAACTTTCCGATGAAGAGGAATGGGAAGGGCTCATCGTTAAGGACAAACACAGCCCCTACCAGGCTGGCATTCGCAGCCGGGCCTGGTTGAAATGGCGAACCCTGAAACGCGAGGAATTTATCATTGGCGGCTGGACCGAACCCAAAGGCAGCCGAGAACTGATCGGCAGCATCCTTCTCGGCTATTATGATGAACACCAGAAGCTGCAATATGCCGGACACGCGGGCAGCGGCTTTACCAAAAAAACTTTGAGCGAAGTGCGCAAGATTCTGAAAAAAAGAGAGCAGCCCAAATCACCCTTTGCCACATCCATCAGCACCAACACCAAACCGCACTGGGTGAAACCGGAAGTCATCGCTGAAATTCGTTTCAAGGAATGGACCTCCGATCGAAAACTGCGGCAAGGCATCTTCCTGGGGCTCCGCAATGATAAAAAGCCTCAGGATATCCACGGAGTCCCAGCCCACATCAGAACTCCAGGAGCAGATCAAAGCTTTGCCGATCGATCTGCGGAATTGCAGGTCGGAAGCGAAGCGTTACATCTCTCCCATCTCAATAAGGTCTACTTCCCCAAGCTAGGCGTGACCAAACGCGACGTGCTGGAATATTATGCTTCCATGATGGATCTCATATTACCTTGGATGGAAGGCCGACCCTTGGTCCTCAAACGCTATCCTGATGGTGTAGGCGCCAAGGGTTTCTATCAGCAGGCCCCCGATGAGAAGGCCCCAGGCCGCGTCGAGAGCCTTGAAACTGAGCAAGGCATGGAACCGGCGTCTGATCGGAGGTGACCCCATCACCCTCCTCTATCTGGCGCAAATTGGTGCCATCAGCTATGACCCCTGGCATGCACAGGTTGGCGATCTGCACTGCCCTGATTATTCCATAATCGACCTCGATCCTGGTGAAGGCACACCCTTCCGAACCGTTCGCGAGGTGGCGCTCGCCTGTCTCGATGTCCTGGACAAAGCCCAAATCAAAGCAGCCATGAAAACCAGCGGGGCTACCGGCATTCATCTCTACTTGCCTTTGCCGCCGGAAACCAGCTGGGAAACGTCGCGCATTCTTGCGGAACTGATATGCACGCTGGTGCAACGCAATGCTCCCACCATTTCCACGCTGGAGCGCTCGATAAAAAAGCGGCCTAAAGGAACAGTCTATCTGGATGCGCAGCAGAATTATTTAACACGCAGCGTGGCCGGTGTATGGTCCCTGCGGGCGGAACCTATGGCGACGATTTCAACACCGATTATCCGCGACGATTTGGAGAATGGCATTGAGCCAACCGACTTTACCATTCATACTCCCGTGCGGGATCGCCAGAAACTGTGGAATAAAGCTATGTCCACGCCCATTGCCATCGACAACGTGTTGAGCCTAACGGCGCCGGAGCCAGCTGCAGGGCAGCTCGACAAAAGGCGGAAAAAGCACTAACATCTCAGTCTCTTTACATATCACGAGGTGTTCATGCGTCTTTTTTCATGTCTGGGTGTGGTTTTGGGTTTGACTGTTAGTCCTCTGGTTCAAGCTGCGGGCCAAAAGTTGGCTTCCGTTGAAGTTACTGTTGAGGGTGATAGTGCATTGGCAGCCGCCGCGGGCATCCGTACTCTCTACATTTCTGTGTTTGACAGTGAGAGCAAGATGCCTAGGCCTTACGGGTCCATACAAGTTAAATTGCAAGCGGATGCCAAAGGCAGCATCTACAAGGGTGATCTCACGCTGGACAATATTCAGGTCATGGGCGACAAAGCATCTGTGCCCAAAAAACTTCGCCTGAAAGCTCGCCTGGATAAGAACGGAGCGGGCGGTATGGACCAACCAGGGGACGTGGTTGGCAGTGTCGATGACGTGAATGTCGGCGACACCGCAAAGATCGTTATCAACAAGAAGATATAATCCTGCTGCGGCTGCTGCTACGTAGACTTGAGCAGAGCCTCCAACCGAGGCAAAGCATCAGCCGCAATCTCAAACTGAAAAATAGCCAGATCCTCCTGCATATGCTCATCCGAAGTGGTGCCTGTTAACGGCACAATACCAATCTGCGCCAGAAAACGGAAAAAGATCTGCGCCTCGGTGCGGCGATATTCTCGAGCCAAATCCTGGACTACACGACTCCGCAAAATATGTGGGTTCGCTGTCAGCGTCCAAAAACTCTGATACACAATCCCCATCTCACGACAGAAAGCCCGCAGCTCAACATCATATCCCGTATCCGCATAAAAGCGATTCTGCAAAACCGTGGGTTTAACCTTGGCTTCCTGATAAAGCTTTTTAAAGAGCACCGGATCGTAGCAGTTGCTGATACCAAGCTGCCTTGCGCCCTGACGTTCATGAATGGCTTCCATCGCGCCCCAAACCGTCATAAGCTGATCAAACCGCGCCAGCGGCGAATGCAGAACCAGGGAATCCACATAGTCCGTTCCCAGATTTTTTTGTGAAGTCGCGAACGATTGCGCCACCTGCTCGGCGAGCGGTGCGTCGGGATTATAGGGAATACGCTGCGGGTCCTGACCCGGCAAGGGCGTAAATTTGGTTTGCAGAAACAGATGCTCACGGTGCAGCCCCTGCTTCTGCAGAGCCTCAAGCGCGGCTCCCACACCCTCTTCCTGATAATGCTTGGGCTGACAGGCCGTATCAATTCCGGCAAAGCCATAGCGAACAGCCTTTTCCACCAAACGCGCGGTCTGATCCTTTTTCCAAGCCGTTCCGTAAATAATTTTCGGTATCATGGGGTCACCCTCCTGCGCGATCTTCGCACGCTCGCGAATCAGTGTCGAGAAAAAGACCAAAACCCGCTAGAATCCGCCTTCCAAGGAGGACTCATGTACAAGCTGAGACCCTATCAACAGGAAGCCGTGGATGCCGCAATACGCCACTTCCAAAAGCAACGTGAACCAGCGGTGGTTGTCCTGCCTACCGGTGCCGGTAAAAGTCTGGTCATCGCGGAACTGGCGCGTATTGCCAAAGGCCGGGTTCTGGTGCTGGCTCATGTCAAGGAACTGGTGGAACAAAATCATCAAAAATATGAGAGCTACGAGCTTGAAGCCGGAATCTATTCCGCAGGCCTGGACCGCAAGGACAAGACCAGTAAGGTTATCTTCGGCAGCATTCAATCCGTGGCGCGAGCGGATGCCGCTTTTTTCGAGGGCTTTTCCCTCCTGATCATCGATGAATGCCATCGGGTTTCCACCGATGGGGATACCCAGTATCTGCAGGTCATCACCCGACTCCGGGGCAACAGCCCCAACCTCTGCGTCTTGGGACTGACGGCCACTCCTTATCGCCTCGGTCTGGGATGGATTTATCAGTATCACGCCCGCGGGATTCTGCGCACAGCCGAGGAACGCTTTTTTAAGCACTGCATTTATGAACTGTCCATCGGCACCATGATTAAAGGGGGCTTTCTGACCCCTCCCATCAAAATCGATGCCCCCGTAGCCGGCTATGATTTTTCGAAATTGCGTCTGCGTCAAGGCACCTTTTCGATGAACGAAGTGGAAAACATTCTGAAGGATCAAAAACGCGTCACGCCGGGCATCGTGGCCAATATCGTGGATATGGCTGCGGATCGGCAGGGCGTGATGATCTTTACAGCCTCCGTCCGACACGCCGAGGAAATCCTCGAGCTCCTGCCTGGGGAATCCTCGGCTCTGGTGATAGGCGAGACAGCTACGCACGAACGCGACCGCATCGTTCAGGATTTCAAAGACCGAAAACTCAAGTATCTGGTGAACGTTTCCGTGCTCACGACAGGTTTCGATGCGCCGCATGTGGATCTCATTGCCCTGCTTCGTCCCACGGAATCCGTCAGCCTTTACCAGCAAATTATTGGCCGCGGTCTTCGTCTGGCGGAGGGGAAAAAAGACTGCCTGATTCTGGATTATACCGGTCTGGGTCATGACATTTTCAGCCCCACCATTGATGATGACAAACCCTCTGACGAGTCGGTTCCCGTCAAGGTCATCTGCCCCCTATGTGCTCACGAAAATGATTTCTGGGGTCTGGTTGATGATGAGGGCTCCCTGATGGAACACTTTGGCCGCAAATGCCGGGGCGCGACACAGGATCCGAAAACGCTGAAGATCATTCCATGCAGCTTCCGCTTTCGTTTTAAACGCTGCGATCAATGCGGTGCTGAAAATGATATTGCGGCTCGCATCTGCAATAGCTGCGCAAAAACCCTGGTTGATAATGACAAGAAACTCAAAGAAGCCATGGCTCTCAAAGACGCCCATGTTATGCGGCCCGATTCCATGGTCTTTGAAAAGAAGCATAACCGCAATGGGGGCACTCACCTCGAACTTCGATACTATGACTGTGATGGGGAGCATTTAAAGGAATTCTTCTCCTTCAATTCCTCAAGCGACATGCGGGCTTTCTATTATAACTTCATGCGTCTTCATCTGCGCATTCCCGAACGCAAATGGGACTTTCAAGGCATTGACGACGTGATCCAGCATCAGTCTCTCTTCCGTATGCCGCTGTTCATCATTGCGCGAAAAAAGAAGCAGTTCTGGGAAATACGCGAAAAAATTTTTGAATGAGAAATGAAAAAGCCCCTGGGTTTGACCCAGGGGCTGAACATCGGCTTTACACCGTTATAGAGGTGAAATTCAGGGTTTGACCCACTGAATGTTGCCTGAAAGTTGACCTTGATTATTGGACCATTCGTACTGGTCCATGATCGCCAGGTAAAGTCGCGTGGTGCCTGCGGGAACCACAAAGGCCTGCAGCATGCCTGTCATATCTTTGCCATCACCAATAAAAAAGACCTGACCGATTTTCGGCGCCAGTGTCCGGAAATTGCGAGCTTCCGCCGTGCCGAAGTCCAAGGCTTCAGGGGCTGCAGGACGCGAAGCAAAAGCCGTATCATCAAGGAAGACACCGACAAGGCTATTGATAGGAGCGGTGATGTTCGACAGACCATGAACACTGCCCAAACTATGGGTTGGGGCAAGGTCTGCTTGACCATCCGCATCAGTGAAGATTTCAGGCTGATTATCGTGGGCGATCGTACCGGAGACCTGGAAATATAATTGGCGACCTGGGTCAAAGCATTTGGCGTCAACAGCCTGAACGGCAACAGGTGCGTTCAAGGGAGCCACATCTTTAGGCGCGCGACCGTAGTCGAGCTCGGTGGCCTCAGGAGCGCCAGCCAGAAAGGGGTTGGCCGTGCCGGCGATTTCATAGTTGGTGCTGCACGCGCTGACCGGAGGATTTGTTTCCGATTGCGCCGGGGTTGTGGAGCCAGCCGCAGGACGTGCCGGCGTTGTATTGGCTGAACCCGTATTGCTGGGAACCACGGATGTGGTTGTCTTGTTGCTGGTACTATCATCATTATTTTTCTTTTTGGATTTGCCACCGCAGGCGCTTAGAGCGGCCACAGACAGCATGAGGCACATGACTTTTACGGTCCCTGATGTAAAGCGCATATTTATTCTCCTGGGCTAAAGTGAAACCCGAGGCCCCTGTTTAGACCATCCGCCAGTGAATGTCAAATTGATACTGTCATTTTTTCAGGCGCAATTTTGGTTAAGACGGGAATGGTACTGACAACTGATCAATTTGAAATCAGCTCGGTAGGATTCGGTTGTTTGTAAATAAAATTATCCCGTCAATTCCACGAACCAAGTGCCCTCACGAACTTTTAAGCCGATAGGCGTCGAACTCGTCAGGAGATCGCGCAGCCACCCGCTCAGTTAAGTTTTCTTTACCACAGAGCCAATGCGTTATTCTATGCAGTGCCTTCTGACCTTAAAACTTTGGCCAAGCTATCATGGGTATTAATAGGAAATAATCGCGTGAAAAGGCTTGAAATCAGCTCGCGTCGCTCTGCGAAGCAAAATTTTTCAGCAGCAATGACTTTGTAAAGTAAAGATTTGCGCACAATTATTTTGTGTTTAAGAACGACTTTAAAGTCCTTTTGCTTCAGGTGCTCCAACCAAAATGCACAGAAAATTTATGGTCTTTTTTTTGTTGAGCATGTTGTAATCAGGTACCTCTAAGAAGGATCTGACCCTTTGACTTTACATCATGTATTATCTGGTGTTTCATCACGAACAGAGGTATGAAACTACGGACAGAAGCAACGCAGTCACCTAATGCATAGCTGCGTGCCGACCCTTGAGGTGGGAAGAGAATGCAAAGACAACTACGTATTTTTGCGGAACATATCATCAATACAGTGCGAGAGCCGCTGTTGGTTCTCAATAGAAACTACTCCGTTATGATGGCTAATCCCGCATTTTACGAAACGTTTTGCGCCTGTCCCGTGCAGACCCGCGGGCGTTCTTTCTTTGATATAGCAAACCCCGGCTGGCATCAGGAATCTCTACGCCTCAAACTTCAGGCGGTGTTTTCCGAGAATCAGGAGTTTGAAGATCACGAGGTCACCTGCACGGTTGCAGGCGGACTCAAGGTCTTTCACATCAATGCGAGGCGTCTGGATACCCTCGGTGATAGCTCGAAACACAGCATGGACAACGTCCTGCTCGCGTTCCAGGACGTGTCAGAGCGAAAACGGGCGGAATGGAATGAACGGGAAAAAGTTAAGGCTGAGCTCGCCAATCAAACCAAATCCTCCTTCCTCGCCAACCTTAGCCACGAAATTCGCACGCCACTGTCTTCCATCATCGGTTTTGCCGATCTTTTGCAAAGAGAAGTGGATCCGGATTCACCCAAAGCCACTTATGTGGAGATCATTCGCAACAATGCCCGGCATCTCCTGGATCTGGTCGGCGAGGTGCTGGATCTTTCCAAAATAGAAGCCCGCAAATTTGATTTAACCTCCACCGAAGTCTTTCTGTTTCACGAGATCGGTCTGGTCTTCGATATTCTGCGCAGCAAAGCCAAGGAAAAAAATCTGACGCTGGAACTTGTGAGTAGTCCTCACGTTCCCGAAGTGATTTTTACGGACCCGACTCGCTTCCGCCAAATCCTGATCAATCTGCTGGGCAATGCGATCAAGTTTACGCATCAGGGCGGGGTCACGGTCCTGGTCAACCATTGCAACAACGGGCTTTTGCAAATCTCCGTGGTCGATACCGGGATTGGCATTCCAGCTTCGATGCAGGAATTGATTTTTGATCAATTCGGCCAGGCGAAGATGCCTTCGGCCAAAAATCATGAAGGGACCGGTCTTGGCCTGACACTTTCGCGGGAATTGGCTCGGCTTTTGGGTGGCGATATTGTGCTTTCCTCGAGCGAGGAAGGCAAAGGCAGCCGGTTTGAAATTTTTATTAATCCAGGGGCTCTCAATCGCAGTACAGAACGCCTGGCGCCAATGCCACCAACCGCCATCACCCGGCTTGAGGGGCATCTGCCGACGCTGCAAGGCATCCGTGTGCTGCTTGCTGAGGACGGCATTGATATTCAGGCTCTCTACGAAAGGATTCTTTCTTACGAAGGTGCTGATGTTGAAGTTGTGGAAAACGGTGAGGAAGCTATCCGTGCGGCCACCAGCCAGCATTTCGATATTGTGCTCATGGATCATCGCATGCCCGTACTCGACGGACTCGAAGCCACGACACGCCTCCGTGCGCTGGGCTATACCTCTCCCATCCTGGCGCTGACGGCCAACGCCACTATGGAAGAGCGGGAAGCCAGTCTTGCGGCCGGTTGCAATGATTTTCTCTGCAAACCCATAGATGCCGTAACCCTGTGTGAAAGCGTAGCCAAATGGGGAGCGCCCAAGCTGCAGGCGACCATTTGAGATTTGGCCCAAAATTCTCTGAAAATAAAAAAGCCCAAATTGCGGTGCAATATGAGAAGGCTGCTTAGGGTCTCCAGTCCTGCTTACCAATTTCGGTAGGAGGAGAATAGACTATGAAACGTTTGACTTTGTCCTTCTTTGCGGCACTCTCGCTCTATAGCGCAAATGCCGCGGCCTGCCCCGATCGTCAGCATGAAGAGTGCCTCATACCGCGCCCATGGCCCGCGAAAGGCTGTGCCCAGAAAATATGCGTACCTAACATCGATGACTTAGGCAAAGATGTCTTGTGTGAACCTTTCGGTACGTCTGGAGCGGCAGGCTATGCCTCGGCCGCTGAGTTACAATCCAGCCGCCATAGCTCTGGGCAGCAGCTGCACCCGAAATTCAAATTCGCATTGAGACGCGAATTCGGCGAGCTGATCGATAGCGTCCGAGTGCATTACAGCGCTACCATGCTTGATGGCTTTAAGGTTGGCGACAAATATATCAATTACCCATCGGACGCTCAAACCTTTGGCTCCCATATCTATTTTAATTCGGCAGAAAATGACGTTCCCCTCTCTCTGCTGGCTCATGAGTTGACTCATACGAGCCAGTGGGCATCCCGCGGCTCGAGTCTCAGTAAATTCGGCCACGATTATTTTAGTGATTGGTGCAAAGCGGGCTTCTCTTATCAGAATAACAAATTTGAAGAACATGCCCGTGACGTCGAGCGCCGGTATGGAGATCAGACTCTCGCCAATCTGCCTGAACCCACAGTGACCCTCGCCGACTTTCACAGCGGCTGTACATTCCCATCTTCTCATAGCAATGAATGTCAGTCAGCGATTCACAGTTACATCGCGCAACAAGGTCTTGGTGGAGCAGGCTTGGCTCAAGAGGTCGGGGATAATGTCTATGGTATTGCCGCATTCAATGCGCCTTTTTACGGCGACATCGGTGTAGCCGAATTGAAAGAGTATCATGGCGACTGTAACTTTCCGGAGGCTCAAAGCAATGCATGTGTTTCAGCCATTCAGAGGGCCTGTAACAAGCGAGGCTATGGCGCTGGGCTGGCTCAGCAAATCGGCAACCAGGTTTATGGTGTCGCTTGTACCAATGTAGGTTGGTATGGTGACATTTCTTTAAGCGAATTGAGATCACTCCATAATGGTTGTACATTCCCACATGCACAAAGCAACGAGTGCGTGTCTGCGATCCATCGGGCTTGCGTAACCCGAGGTTTTACAGCCGGCTTCGCCCAGCAGATTGGCAATCAAGTCTATGGGGTGGCTTGTCTGAACAGCACCTGGTACGGAGATGTCAACGTCCGACCCTGAGCACGCAGGCAAAAAAAGGGCCGGGTACCTGAAACAGTATACCCGAGCCCAATTTTTGATAGCAAAATCCTCTCTGGTGGAGGTTAGTAGGGAAACTTCGAAATGACAGTTACTTAGGCCCAGCGGTAAAGTCTTAAACGTTCTGCAATATTTCGTGCTCTTTGCTGTCTCCATCGGACGCACTGGTCTAACCTTGGAGTAAAAGCATGAAATCCGTGACTCGCCTGATCTTCCTTTGTGGAACTTTATCAACTTCTGCTTTTGGGCAAACGTCCGATCCCGTGAAGAATGTCCTGGCTATCCAGCAGGCTGTTATCGCAGAACTGCGCGAAACACTCGTTCCCACTGGGAGCATCATGCCTTATTCCGGGGATCAGGCTCCTCGCGGATGGCTCTTGTGTGATGGCAGTCAGCTGTCGACGAACGGCTACTCCAAGCTCTTCGGTGTCATAGGCTATAAATTCGGTGGCAGCGGTTCCTCCTTTGCGCTTCCTAACCTGCGGGACGAATTTCTTCGTGGCGCGGGTCCCACTCGCGCTGTCGGCAGTCGCGAGAGCGTTGCGACAGCCAAGGGCGGACTCAGCACAAGCACAATTCGGACAGAAGATCTCACTGTGAGTGCCAGTGGCACCTATCAATCGGGTTGGCCCACAGGACACTGGGACAGTGTCACCCCTTACGGGACAATGGGGGATGGGGGCTCATGGGGACGACGAGTTATGGTGGGGCAATCCGCTCCCAATGAGGGCACGCCCTACTATTTCACGGTGCAGACGACCGGGACAGCCACCGGTGGTTCTTGGAGTACGACAATCAATTCGACCGATTCCGAAACCAGGCCACGCAATGTCGCAGTGAACTATATTATTAAGCTCTGAGGCCCAGAGCACTCCACAAAAGCGTCCGAGAGCGAAGATGAGTCGCTGTCACAGACTGGCAGTGCTTTGATCGATTTCCGCAAGAATCCGTAGACCCCTTACTGACGGTGCTGCGCAAGAGGGAGCAGGCTGTATCCATGCGAAAAGTGGAAAAATGCCCCAAACGAAAAATGGGCCGAGTACCTAAAACAGGATACTCGAACCCAATTTTTGATAGCGGAACTATCTGGTTTCCAAAAATTATTCGCCGTGAAGGCTGAAATGAGTGGAAATCCTCTCTGGTGGAGGTTAGCGGGGTCGAACCGCTGACCTCTAGAATGCAAATCTAGCGCTCTGCCAACTGAGCTAAACCCCCTCAGAGGAGATGTATAATTGCCTGAATTCTTTCCACGCTGCAAGATTTTTTTCCCAGTGGAAAGGAAAAATCTTAATCTCCGTCCAGGATGCGGCCCAGGCCTCCGAGGATCGAACCTTCACCCTGAGCCGCACCACCTGCTGAAGGCGCGCTGGCGATAATGCGATCCGCCAGTCGGGAAAGGGGTAGACTCTGAATCCAAACCGAACCTGTTCCGCGTAACGTCGCCAGAAACAACCCCTCGCCACCAAACAGCATGGAGCGTAAATTTCCGGCTCTCTCGATGCTGAAATCAATCCCCTCTTCAAAGCCGACCACACAGCCCGTATCAATGCGAATGACTTCGTTGTTCAGCTGCTTGTGCACGACGTGACCACCGGCGTGGATAAAGACTTTGCCGTCACCCTCCATCTTTTGCATGATGAAGCCCTCGCCGCCAAAAAATCCAGCGCCCAGGCGTTTGTTGAAGGCCATCGATACTTTGGTGCCATAGGCTGCTGCCAGGAATGAATCCTTCTGACACAGAATGGCCCGACGACTCTGACCGAGATCGACAGGTACGATTTGACCAGGGAAAGGCGAAGAGAAGGCCACGCGCTTTTTGCCCACGCCACGATTGGTGAAATGGGTCAGGAAAAGGGATTCACCGGTCAGGAGGCGCTTGCCCGCTCCAAATAATTTCCCAAGCAGTCCCGTGGCTTCGCTGCCATCCCCCATGCGGGTTTCAAACACGATGCCGTCTTCCATGTAATTCATGGCGCCAGCTTCGGCGATTACGGTTTCTCCGGGATCCAGCTCAATTTCCACCACCTGAAGCGAGTGCCCCAGTATTTCAAAGTCCACTTCGTGCGAGGTACGGGCCATGGTCGACTCCTATAAAAATAACCTGCTGTGGGTCTAATCCAACTATGATGAGAAATCGCCGAGGATGCGACCGAAATTCCTTGCCCTGCATAAGCTTCCTACCTAATCTCAGCGCGTCCTCAAGCCCAGGAGCGTCCGTGTCGATCAGCCCTCAATTTCAGCGTTACCAGGATATCTGTCCCGATTGGCCCGCCTTCGTGGAGAGTCTGCAGAAGCCTTTGCCCACAACCCTATGGGTCAACACCAAGGCCATACGCTCCGAGGCCCTATTTGATGTGATGCAGTGGCCGCAAAGCTCGGCGCAACCTCTGGCCTGGAGGTCCGATGCGTACCGTGTCCCCGAGGATTGGAAACCGGGCCGGCAGCCGGAATACCAGGCTGGTTTTTATCATCTGCAGGAAGAAGTTTCGATGATTCCGCCGCTGCTGTTGGATCCTCAGCCGGGTGAGCGCATTCTTGATCTCTGTGCCGCTCCGGGCAACAAAACCATGCAGATTGCGCTGGCCATGCAGAACCGTGGGACGGTGGTGGGACACGATTGGAATTTCAATCGCCTCCGCATCCTGCGTTCCCATAGTCAGCGACTCGGCCTTAGCATCATTTCCACATCCCTGGGCAACGGCGCTCATTTTAAAGGTGCCGATGATTTTTTTGATCGCGTGCTGGTCGATGCGCCGTGCAGCTGTGAAGGCACAGTCCGTAAGAATCCACGTATCATGTTTCATCAGCAGCAGCCTGGAACCTTGCTTTATAATGGCGTTCAAATCGCGATTCTGCAAAAAGCTGTGGAGGCCTGCCGCCCAGGAGGACGGATCGTTTACAGTACCTGCACCTTTCGTCCGGAAGAAAACGAATGGGTCATCGATCGGATCCTCGCTGCAAATCCGGGGCTTCATGTGGTCCCCGTGCATGTGCCGGGTCTGATCCATGCATCGGGCTTGACCGCCTTCGAAGGACAAACATTTCATCCCACGGTGCAGCATGCGCTACGCATCTGGCCTCATCAAAATGATACAGGCGGTTTTTTTATCTGTGTTTTGGAGAAAAGTCCAGGACCTGCCGCCGCGGCCACGCTTCAAAAAACAGCGAGGCCGGTCACGGCAGCGGATTTAAGTTTTCTGCAAGATCGCTTTGATTTTCCCGCTGCTGTTTGGGATGACCATGTCGTCTTTCATCGCAGCCCTAAAAAGTTAAGCTACCATCCGACAGTGCATGAAATCCCGATCAGTCTATGTCTTGAGGAGCTGGGCCAAAACTTTATGAAGGTCAACTTTCAGTTTCCCAAGATCTCAACAGCGGCCGCCCGTGTGTGGGGTCATGCCGCGCGGAAAAATCGAGTGGCTTTAAACCGCGATCAATATCGACATTATATGCAAGGTGACGATCTGTTTTTGAGCGCTGAAGAATCGCGCGACATTGGGAGCGATGGCTATGTCATGATTTTTTACGCAGGCGCAGCCATGGGTTTGGCATTGGCACAAAACATGGAAGGCGTGTATCGCCTTCGCAGTCTTTTCCCGAGAGACTGGGCTCAGCAGGTGGATGCCATCACGGACGAATAATATCCAGCGTGCGATCAAAACCGCGCTGCCCAGGCTGCAGACTCAGACGATAGTCCTGAGGCTGGTTTTCCCAGACCCGCGTCTTCGGACGGCCCCGTAAACTGAGCGTAGGCTTTGAAAGGATAGCTCGGGCTGGTGAAACCTGCGTCTTGGCAGAGACCCACATCGATAAAACTATGGACCAGCGCCGGTTCATTGTTATTCAAAAAGAACACATCCTTCTGCACCAGCAGCTGGGATTTGTCCGTGAAGCTGAACGAGCCATCCGCGTAAAAGCCCAGCCCCTCAAAATGTTTATTATCCCATACGGCTCGACGGATGAGACTGCGTATTTCAATCAAAGAGCAGCTCATCGTTTCTGGAAAAGCCTCGTCCTTACCCTCCACAATCATCGGCCTCAGCAGGACGATAGTTTCGTAACCCGCGACGTGGCTGAGTCCACGACGCAGGGCTTCCGTACAATCGAAACGGTCGTTATCCAGCCGGTCACAGTCCTGAGGCAGGATACGCAGATCACTGACGCCTGGAGTTTCGCGGTGATTGAAACGCAAACGTGGACCGACAGACGCATAGAGGGTCTGAACGTCACGACCTTCTTGATTCACAATGTGATCCTGAGCCAATGAAGCTGTCGAAAGTATAAGGCCGAGCAGACTGAGCCGAACCATAATTGATCTCCCACGAGTTTACAGTTGTAGGCGACCATAGCAGGCTGTTCGAGGCAGTCAAGTCGGTGAAAACAGGTTGGAAAGGCGCAAAGCCAACGCCTTGGTAGTAAAAACCAAAGCGTAGGATTCAGCGTATGTTTGTATGGATTGAGGACAGAAGAGGGAGGGCGTGGGATCCACGCCCCTCTTTAGGGGTTAGCCCAGGCGGTTTTCTTGCCGGGCTTTTTCGCTTTACCCGCAAACTTGCTTCCACCAGCAGCAGCTGCTGCTGCGGCTGGATATTTTTTGAACGGCTTGCTGCCGCCCTTACGGACTTTGTCGTCACCAGCATCATCCTGGCGAGTGGCGCGAGCGCTGACCTTGTCCCAGGCGCGTGAGCCTTCTGGACGAGACACAGCGGCCACAACCGGACGGATGCGGCTGTCACCACGAGCGGGACGAGGACCAGAGGAACGTTCGCTGCGCTCACCCGACGACGGGAAACCCGACGAAGGCATAGGCGCAGAACGCTCAGGATCGCGTTCAGCAAAGATTTCTGGGAAAGTCAGGGCCAGGAAACGACCAGCGACTTCCTCAGGCGTCATGGTGGCGAGCAGTTCTTTCCAACCATCACCCAAAGCTTCCACGGCACGTACATAACCAGCAGGTTCCTGGAACTTCTGGAGATAGTAGGACACTTTTTTCACGCCCAATTCCTTTCGGGTGGGGATGGTGCCTTCCTGGAGTTTACTCTTCGTCAAGCGTTCGATCTGAGCGATCAACACGCGCTGACGCGGGGAAATCAGACTCAGGGCGAAACCGGACTTGCCGCAGCGCGCGGTACGACCGATACGGTGGACATAACTATCCAATTCCTTGGGAATCGAATAGTTGATCACGTGGGTCACGTCCTTGACATCAAGACCGCGAGCCGCAACGTCCGTACAGATCAGAAGCTTCACTTTACGGTCACGGAAAGCCTTCATGGTGATTTCACGCGCGGCCTGACTCTTGTCGCCGTGCAAGGAATCCACGCGGTAACCGCGATCCAAAAGATACATGGTCAGGTCGCTGACCAAAGCCTTGGTTTGACAGAAAACCAGACCGTAGAAGTCATCAACCGCATCAATCAGCTTGCGCAGGACTTCAGGCTTATTCGCTTCATGCGTCACGTAGTAACGCTGCTCAATCGCAGTAGGAACCATTTCCGTGCGATTGACCTGAACCTGCTGTGGGTTCTTCAAGTAGGTATCCGCCACGCGACGGACATCGTTACTCATGGTCGCCGAGAAGAGCCAGGTGTTGGCCTGACCTTCGGGCAGACAATCCAAAATCGCGGTCAAATCATCTTTGAAGCCCATGGAAATCATTTCATCAGCTTCATCAAGGATCATGACCTGAAGGCTTTCCAGGTTCAAAGTTCCGCGACGGATGTGGTCGCAGATACGGCCTGGGGTTCCGACGACGACCGGCAGACCCTGGTGCAGGCCGCGGTGTTGATCGGTATAGCTGGCGCCGCCGTAGATCGGCAAAGCTGTGACGCCCAAATATTTGCCAAGAATGTTGACCTGCTCGGTCACCTGCATGGCGAGTTCACGTGTTGGGCACAGGATTAAAGCCTGAACTTCCCGTCGCACGGGATCAATGCGTTCCAGCATAGGGATGGCAAAAGCTGCTGTTTTGCCGGTGCCTGTTGCGGCCAAACCTAGGAAATCACAGGTTTGTTCCAACAGGATGGGAAGCGCCTGCTCCTGAATGGGGCTGGGCTTCTCATAGCCGAGTTCTTGAATAGCGCGCAAGACTTCGGAACTTAAGTTCAAATCAGAGAATAATGACAAGTGGATCTCGTTTCTTTTGGGCGACCCCAAGGAACGGTGTCGCACGATGAATAAGTGAATTGGGCCAAGCCCAAGTTACACAGTGGGGCTTCTGTTATCACAGTTTTTCAGGGTAGGATAGGTCATTTCTTTCTAAATGTCCGCAAGCGTAGGCCCAGCACTTGTTTGCTGAGCAATACCCATACCTTATCAAACTGGCATGCCGTGGCTGCATGCCCCATAAAATGATTAGGCTTGCGACCGAGTCATAGGTCTATCACAGGAAGTTCGCCAAGGAAATCTTTTTTACCTAAATCGACCCCGCCCTGACGCAAAAGTCCATACGCGGTGGTCACATGGAAATAGAAATTGGGGATGGCCCGCTGCAACATGTAATCCCGGCCGCGCATGCCCTTGCCCGGCGTGCTGGGAAGCTTGATCTTGCGCTCGTCCGCACCGGTAAAATCCGCGGCCTTGAAACCGGCAAGGTAGGTGCGTGTGGTGCGTATGCGCTCGCAAAATTGAGTTAGGGTCGTTTCATTGTCTTCATATTGAGGGGGTTCCTTGCCACTGAGTCCAGCAGCTGCAGCCTTGGCCGTATCCGTGGCGATCTGAATCTGGCGAGCCAGAGGAAACATGTCTGGAGTGAGGCGCATGCCGAGAAAGTTATTGGCATCAAAGCTTCGTCGTTCCGCGTGATGACTTGCCTTCACGAGAATGGCTTCGAGACCACCGAGCACCTTATGGAACTGCTGAATCATCTCAAAATACATTGCTGGCCTCCGGTCCGCTGATTTCTTCGACACTAACAGATTGTCAAAGCTGCTGGCAATGGTCGACAGCCTGGCCCTTGTTATAACCGCCCACATGCTCGGCATCCGCTGTATCGGCTAAAAACTGAGCCGCATAAAAGCAATGCAGCTTGCTGCTCGGATGTGTGGCGTCCCAGTAAGGGGTGCTGCCGGGCTGACGACAGAACCGCCTTATTCCTTCCACCTGACCCCGCGCGTCGCCGTTGAAGCAGGCTTCCTTTTTCAGAACAACACCCGTGGATTCGGCCTTTTCCTGACTGATTTTTTGCATTTCATAGGTCTGATAAAGATAGGCGCGCAGGTCCAGCCTCGTCTTTTTCAGCTCCTCCAAAAGCAGGCCAAGACCGGCGTTATGCTCGGCGGCAACTCCTTTCCAAAAGGCGCGCTGCGCGACCGGAACCTTGGGTGACAGAGCCAGGGGCTGCTGGGATGGATCAGGCAGATTCCCCACGGCAATGCGATGGAAGCCAAGGCTATCCAGCGCAATGAGGGCCTTGCGCAGCTCGCCCAACGCCTCCTGAATCGCATCACGATCGGACTCGCCGCGATAGAAATCCGGACCGATCCAAAGGACCACCAGCATCTCCGCGCGGTTCATATTTTTGGTGTCGCGTTTCAACTGCTCAATCTGTTGTGGCACGGACGTGGCAGGAATGGTGGCAAGACCCTCGCCTTCTTCGATGTCGGTAAAAGCATAATTGCGGATGGTCCAGCCCGTAGCACCCTGAACGTAATCCACCCAGATGGGGCCATTGCTGAAGCGCGAACGCCAGAAGACCTGAGGCGGTCCCAAAGTCTGCGTGCGCTGGAACAGGTTGCCTGTATCCGAATAGCTGTCGCCGAGCACAACCAGGGTTGTAACGCCGGTTTGATCAGGATCCAAAACCAGACCTTTCAGCCACTGATTTTGATGAGCTCTGACACCTTCATCCACACGAGGTCCCTTGTCGAGCCAGGGCGCAGTGGTCACCATAGCCTTCGCCGGCAGCTGGGGGCTTTGACAGGCGGCAGCCCCAATTTGGATCATCAAAAGAAAAAATATGCGCAGCATGGTATGTCCTCATCTTCCCTCAATAGGCCATTAAATGTCATTATGACACAAAAAGCAGGGCTGGCTTTCCCTTATGTTTCTCCTTAAAAAGAAGCTCTTGTTGCGAAAGGATTTCCATGTTCAAAAAGTTGCTGCGTATTCTGGCTCTAGGCATCGCCTTGATCGGTGTATATCAATACCTACAAAACCCGCAGCAGGACACCCGGCCCTCGCGTCCCGCTTCACAGGAAACAGTTCCATCGCAGCTTCCCCCTCAACCCGCACCGGCATCGGTACCAGCTCAGGTTCCAGGTTTCGGCGTGAAGCATCCCCGGGATTTTGATGAAGCCAAAGGCATTCTGCGCAAGATCTATCCGCGTGGCGTCGAGATCTACTGCGGTTGTCCCTATGATCTGGAACGCAAGGACCGCATCTATACTGCGGCCTGCGGTTATAAGGGCCAGGGGGCGCGTAGCAAGCGCATTGAGTGGGAGCACGTGGTCCCCGCCAGTGTCTTTGGCCAGCGCTTTGCGGAATGGAAGAATGGGCATCCCAGCTGCGAAAATCGCGGGAAAAACGCCAAGGGTCGGAACTGCGCACGGGCCACATCCGATGTTTTTGCGCGCATGGAAGCGGATCTTTACAACCTCCTGCCTTCCCTGGGCGAGCTGAATGGAGCACGTTCCAATTATCCATTTGGAGGGATTGGTGGCGAGCCTCGCGAATTTGGCCGCTGTGATTTTGAAGTGCAGCATCGGGTGGCCGAACCTCGGAAGGAGATTCGGGGGGACCTGGCGCGAATCTACTTCTATATGGATGCCCGCTATCCCGGCTTTGAAATTGTCCATCGTCGCAACGAGGGGCTCTTGAATGCCTGGGATCGCGATGATCCCATGGATGATAACGAACGCCAACGCGTTCGCCGGATTGCTGAGATTCAGGGAAATAGTTTTTTTATAGGCCGGCTGAGCCGGCTCGCGACAGCTTCAGAGTGAGCCGGGACGATCGGTTTGAATGCTCTGCTCCCGTACAATAGGAGCCTCAAAGTCTTCGAGTTCGATCGCCGGCTTCAGGACATTGACGATCTTATCCTGCTTCACAGGCACCACATCGCCGGAATCCAGTTTCCAGCTGGCGATGATATCGAGATTTTTGACCTTGTCCTGGAGTCCATCCAGACTGGCAGCACTAACGTTATACAGGACATGATAGATGGGAGAAATATCCTGATCGGTGATCTTCACGCCATCGCTGATACTGCTGGACCAGCTGAGACGCTGGCCGGTCGACGCCAGATCCAACTTCTTTTTGGTGCCCTGATCGGTCAACTGGCAGCCGTATTGGGCTTCCAGATCATCCGCCTTGGCTTCCTTGCGTAGGGCACAGGTCAGGTACGATCCGGCAATATTCGACGGAATATCGACCTTTTCCTCGTTGGCATCCTGCGACTTATCGCCTTCATTTTTTTTGGGATCTTTGGTGTTATTCAAGGATTGGTTAGGTTTACAGGACGAGCCCAGGCCACTCGCCAGCAGCACGAGGAAAACCAGCAACGATGCAGGCCAGCGCTTCAGCATGATATCCCCTATGGCTGCAGACAGAAGGTTCGCACTGCAATATTAGCATTGGCTCCCGTCGGGCAGTTCGTCTCATTTTTAACGACCGTACTGCCCAGCGGATTGGTGAGCAGCCGGAAGTTTCTCAGCTTCGGCAAAGCGGCCAGAGGCGCAATATCTGCGATTTGATTATTGGTCAGATTAAGGAGTTCCAGCTTGTTCAATCCCTTCAGCGCGCTGATGTCAGTAATCAGGTTGGCCGCTGCTGTCAGACTGTAGATCTGATTCAAGTCCTTCACTGGTGCGAGGTCAACAACCCGGTTGGCCTGAATATTCAGCACCATAAGATTGCGCAGATCCTTCACACAGGTGATGCTGGTCAGTGCGTTGCGGGCCAGGCTGAGTTCCGAAAGACTGCTGAGGCCCGCCAGGCTCGAACAATCGGCCAGGGCGAGGTCAGTCAATTCCAAAAAGTTGAGCTGCTTCAGGTTGGCAAGACCCGCCACTTCCATTCCTGGGTTGGCCCCCACGATCAGTCGTTTCAATTTCGCAAGGCCGGCCAGAGGCGCGGTGCTGCGAACCTGATTGGTTCCGATATCCAGGACCAGGAGATTGCTCATCCCGGCCAATGCCGCGAGGTCCACAATCTGGTTCGACGCGATATCGAGTTCTCGGATTCGGGTCAAATTTTTGAGAGCTGTAATGTCAATCAGGCGATTGGCAAAGAGGATCAGCTCTTCCAGCTGCAGCATTCCCGCGAGCGGAGTCAGATCCGCAAGCCCGGTCGAGGTCAGATTCACTGATTTCACTTTGGGCAATCCGGCCAGAGCCGCGAAATCTGTGATCGCGTTGGAGCTCAGGTCAAGAATTTCAAGATTTTTGAGATTGGCTAAAGGTGCTGTGGTGGTCAGAGCGCAGCTCGCGCAAGAGAACTGCACGAGATTGGTCAACTGGCTGACGGGTGTGAAATCCACAGGGGTGTTGAAATTTAAGTTCAACGCTTTCAGTTGGGTCATACCGGTTAGAAACGAAAGGTCTGTTATACCCTGGCGAATCAGCACCAGCTTTTCAAGAGTTTTAATGCTGCTGAAAACCCTGGGATCGGCGACCGCGCGTGGAGCGACACCGACGACGTCTCCGGCAGCATCAATATCAATACTGAGGAGCTGAGGCAGTCCCATGAGCGGCGCCAGGTTTTGGACGGTCGCGGAATTGATTTTGATGCCTTTGAGTTCCTTGAGATTCGTCACAAACGAAATGTCGGTCACGGCTGTACCCTGCAGGTCAATGGCTTGCAGGTTGGTCATTTTACTCAGCAGACTGAGATCCTTGATAGCCGGATTATTTTGCAGATCAAGGAAGGTTATTTTCACCAAATTGGTCAGCGGTGTGATATCGCTGATCGCGTTGGTATGAATGCTTAGGATTCCGATATCGACCAGGTCCTTGATGGGCGTGATGTCCGTGATCAGGTTGCGTGAGATCTGGAGAACCTTGAGGCCTTTGAGTCCAGCCAGCGCACTGATATCAACCAATTGGTTTTCCGAAAGACCGAGTTCGATCAGGTTGGTGAGATTCTTAAGGGCACTGATGTCCTGAAGACCATTGCGGCTGATTTCGAGGTACTTCAGTTCCAAATTATCCTTGAGCGGGCTCAGGTCAGCGATGCGGTTGTCATTCAAATTGACTCGCTGTAGCTGCGGCAGATACTGAAGGGGTTTAATATCGGTTAAACCCGATCCTGAAAAATCAAGCTCGGTAGCTTTGGCAAAATAAGGCACCGAGGCATCACAACTGGCAAACTCGTAATGAGCGGCCATTTGTAAATAGGCCCGCTGACCCGGAGCCGAAGCTTCCGACACGGACGTTGAACAGTATTCTGTAAGTTTGGAAACGTTGGGTTGAGGCACAACGGGATTGGCGGCATCGGTTTTGGAATCGTAGGATCCCACCCGCTCCGATTGCTTCGTGAACCGCAGATCCTTGGTGACAGGACTGCAGGAACACAGCTGCATGACAGCAATGATAGCTAACAAGCGCATTGCAAACCCGCCCCTGAAAGGTGCCTTAAAACACAACATCGTCCTTATCGGCTATTTGCTGGTGAAAATTGAGACAAACCGGCTTTTATTGAGAGGTTCACGGAAGTTACGCTTGTCATTTCAGGCAGCGAGGGCGTCGGCGAAGCCGCATTTCAGGATGAGAATGGTTTTACGCCCTCGCAGGATAACTGCGTCCGGGCAACGATCCCTTCAAAAACTCACTTCGGACTCGGAGATGTTTGCGACAGAGCCGGTTTATTAAGACCTCAGAACTACTGGGCGACGCCTTACGATCACGGCCAAACTTGCCGATAAAGTATAGCCTGGGAGGGGCGCGACGAGAGCGTTGATACTCTAGCAAATATCACGGGTACTTATCCCAGGTGCGCTGAGGTGAATGTGCCGTTCGATCTGGATACCGCCAGCACCATCGGCTGTGCAATCCATAGTGAAGAAGCCGATGCGCGAATCGATATCAATCAGTAGTGTCCGATATAGACCGGGCCTACGATCGATCCGGAATCTCCCAAGAGACATCTGTTTCCATTTTCAATGCTGATAATGCCCTAAACCTTAACTATAATGTCTATGACTCGTTTTCGGGTTTCTCAGGGGCTTTTTCAGAATTACTTTCTCGATTCACTATAAAAATGAATGTCACCGGGTGATGTCATAGGGAGTCCGTAGTAATGGAACGGGATGCCTATCCAATCAGATCTTTCGCGCGCTTCAGCGCTCTTGCATTATTGGCAATTTACGCTGTCGGTTGCGTCGATGTCTTCTCCGTACAGAACGTGTCTGTCAGAGGGAAGGGCGGCCTACAGGGGACACTGAAATCGGCGGAGGACGAAGGCTCTTCGGATCAAATGAAAACCATTCCGTCTCGGGCGATTGAAAACAAGTTTGCATTTGATTCCATATGCCCTGAAAGCCTACAAGGGCGGTCGTCCAGTGAAATTAGCAGGACGATTAACGCAATCCTGGACGCCCTTGACACAAAATCCTGTGAGGAAGCTTCGCTTAAGCTAAGGAAAGTAACTGAGATTAACCTTGCCTCCCGCGAATTGATAGACTTGACCCCTCTAGTAGGACTGCCCCCTAATGTCAGCGGCCTCGATCTTTTCGGCAACAAGATCACGGATCTCGTGCCCCTTACCTATACTTATCTGCGGAAGCTGAGTGCAGGCAGTAATCAAATATCTGACCTGACTCCGCTCAAGAAGCTTGATCTCGAAACCTTGGCTATTGGGAACAATCCGGTCAAGGACTATGGCGTCTTAAACGAGCTGACAAAATTGAATAATATTGATTTGTCCTCATCGGATTTGAGTAAGGGCCTCAACCTTTCCTCGGATGCAATCCGCCAGCTTGATTTGAGTTTTTGCAACATTCAGGACCTAAAGACCATTGTCTTGCCTCCGCATGTTATTACGCTTTATCTGACTGGCAACCCTTTGAACGATATTAGCGTCCTTGCTCAGTACCAATTTCTGAAAGCGATCCAGCTTGATTTTGTGCCCGTGAGCAATCTTACGCCTCTGGGCAATATAGCGGGTTTACGGAATCTAGGTATGCTTGATGTGGCAGCAACCGATTTGACTCCATTAAACCGTCTGAAAAAACTCGAGCAATTCAGCTTCAGGTCCACTTCCGATGCGGTTGCAATTGATTTCTCCTTCTTTAAAGGCATTACGACGCTCACACGGATCTTCATTAGCGAAGCCCGATTCACCGATCTGTCCGTATTGGGGGATTCGGTCGACATGGAGCTGCTCGTTTTACTCGACAGCACCATAACTGATGTTTCAATTTTGACTCGATTTCCCAAACTTCGGGAGCTGGATCTCAGTGGCACTGTTTCGATTGCCAATATCAGTAAGCTTGGACTTTTGCCGAGCCTTGAGGTGTTCAATTGTAGCGGATGCAATCTTTCGGAGGTTGCATTTTTAGCTAATTTTCCAGCTCTGACGAAGGTGTCAGTTGCGTCCAACCCAATTGTATCCATCGAGGTCCTTAAGACCCTGACTAAGCTTGGTAAAGTTGACCTGGGAGGTACATCGGTAGCAGATCTGAGCCCGCTTAACTCGCTCCCCATTCTCAAAGAGATCGATCTTAGCGGTCTGGCTTTTTCAATGCTGAGCCAAATTTCTAATCCTCAGCGAATCAAGTCCTTAAGATATTCAGCTTCGAATATTACGGAGTTAAAAGGGGCCGAAGTCTTAACTGGTCTGGAGATTCTGAACTTATCCGGAAACCGAATCGCCGACCTTGATCTTATTGCAAGTCTTCGCTTGCTGGAGCTTACGGTTAGTGGGAACCCTTTGACCAACGTCAAACCCTTACTTGCGATGAAAACCTTGCAGAAACTCGACATAAGCAATACACAGGTTCATGATCTTGGACCCTTGAGGATACTCCCGCTGAAAAGTTTATTCGCCCGTCGCATTCCTTTGGGCACAACGATTCAGAAAACGTCCAATAACTGCCCGACAGAACGTGGCACTGCTTTTCCGTTGGAGCGTTTTTGCCTAAGTCCTTAACCGTTGGACCAAGGGTAAAGTTGGCTCTGTCGCAAACATTTCCGAGGCTGAAGTGAGTTTTTGAGGGAATCATTCCGGACGCAGTTATCCTGTGAGGACTAGCAGAGAGTGATAGGGGCGGGATACGACGAGGCGGGATCAAGTTCCAGCCGACGATTGTGATGCGCTTACGAGCAATTCCGTTTAGAGCCCTGGATTATTGACCAGACCGCATAAATCCTCGCATGCTTCAGGATCGATCGGTCCTGGATCGCCACCACTTCGAAAAGTGGGCTGAATAATGTAAATAACCCATCATTGCAACTGGCTTGTACTGTTTTGTGCATATCGGGCAGCTGACCCTCTACCAGCCTTCTCATGCAGTTGTCAGATCAAATCAAAACTTTTGCACCTTAATCACGTCCTCCCGGCGCCTTCGTTCGGACTTTTCTTCTTTGCAGCTTCGGCGGTGGCCCGTCATTGTTTTGATTCTTCCTCCCGCAAGAATTTTCAAGTGATCCTCATGGTTTGCAGTCGATCGCGGAAATCCGATATCGCCTTGACGCGCTAGAGTTTTCTTATGCATGAACTTATTCAAAGATATAAGACATTTACAAAAGCTGCGAGAATTCATGGCTGAGGCTCTGTCGGGAATCTGCCATTCCTAATTTCCTATGGGCTGCGAATATAATTAAGATTTTTGTCTGGCCCAAGGCTTGTAATAAGGAGTTTGTGTTTTACGAATCACTTCGCCCAAGAGGTTATCCAATGCTCTCCTTGAACAAAGTACTATCAGCTTCGGCCCTTTTGCTTCTCCTGACTGCTTGCGGAACCAAATCGTCGAAAAAGGATAGAGACGCATCCCAGAATCCGAACACTGAGACGAGTGGGGACGCCAGCAAAGACGCTGCGCCCTCATCCAATGACGACCAAATTGCCCCGTCGAAAAACGACCAGGTTGGGCAAAACGCTGACATACCCGCGCCTATCAGCACAAAGCAATCATCAGAGCTCACCCTTGAACCGTTAAAACCACAGTTTTATAAAATAGACGTACCTGGTGCGACGAACTTAAACATTGTCATCGAGGCAAAAACTGCAGGAACGTATACCCTTACTGCTGAGTTGTTTAACGATGATTGCAAGGCTTCATCAGGCCAGGGCAAGACTTCCGTCAGTAGTGGCAGCTCAGGAACTATATCGGCCACAAATAATGTTTGTCTAAAAGTCTCTGCAGACAACCCGACACCGATTCAGTTCACATTTACAGTTCAGTGAAGGGAGGGCCCGTTTCCTTTATACCTCAGTGCCGTAACCACTCCCTGGATACGGTGAACTGGCGACCATGATCAATTCCATGTCAAGATACTTCTTAAGTCGCACTCGCCTCGAATGAATCGGCCAGGGAAAAGGCAGACCGTATGTCAGATTGCATTGAAAAGCGTCCCGAAGAGGAGGATTGAATCTCTCGGCTGGCGTCTTTTAGTCAACAATATTAGTGACTTGATTAATTTATAGGCAATCTTTCCGGGGCCCTGGCATTTATAGACGGGCTTAGCGGATTTACACTGACATTTCAGGCGGCGATGGCGTCTGCGAAGCCGCGCTTCAGGACGAGAATAAACCGAGTCCCATGATCATCCGGGCACTCTTCCACGGGCTTGCTTTCCACACGCAAGTCACCCTGATATTTTTCCACATAACTCTTCACAATCGGCAGACCAAAGCCGGTGCCTTTTTCCCCCTTCAATCCGGGACGCGTGGTGGGACTGGAGATATCAAAAATCTTGGATTGAAGGTCGCTGTCCATACCGATGCCGCGATCGGCGATCATGAGCTCAACCGTGTCAGGCTTGGCGGTGATCGTCAGTTCAACGCGCGAATGGTCAGGACTGAATTTAATGGCGTTGCTGAGAAGATTCGCGAGCACGTTATACACGAGGCTGCGCTCTTCCGCGAGCACGTGCAGATCGGGTTCCAATCCGGTTATGACAAGGTCAACGCCCTTTTCCTCGAGGCGTTTCTGCAGGAAGTCCTGCAATTGCGTCAGTGTTTTAGCGAGGGGCACCGCTGTGAGTTTAACTTGAATCTTTCCGGAATTGATCGCTTCAAACTCCCGGACGTGTTCGATGATTTCCTGCTGGTGCACGGCGGCGCTGTGCATACGCTTCAGATAGCGTGTTGCTTCAGGCCAAGTCATTTCAGGTTGTTCGTAGATGGTCGAATAATTAAGCATGATGTTCAAGGGATTGGCCAGATCGTGACAGATCACGCGGACGAGGTTGCGATTGGCAGCAGCTTCACGCTCGTGAATCAACTTTTCCCGTCGCCGGGCTTCGGCCATCAATTCGGCTTCACGTGCCGCCAGTTCTTCATTACGAATACGGCGAAGATAGTTGATCTCCTGCTTTTTGATCTGATTGAATTTATCGCCTAGACAGACGGACAGGAAAACCGCTTCCCAGATGGAACCAAAGGCCAGTTCCACACCTTGCGGCCAGGAGCTGATCACATAGCCAAGCCGTACAAGCGAAAACAGGACAGCCCCGAGGATCAAGGGGACCCAGGCAATGAGAAAGAGAATTGCATAGCGATCCCGTTTGAAAGCTCCTACCAGGGACACCACAAAAATCATGAGTGGCGCGAGAATCAAGACATAGTAGAGCGTGTGCATGACGAAGAGATAGCCGCCGCCGAAGGCCCCAAACAAACCGACCAAGATTTGTATCATCGCAATCGTCTGAATCACCCACCAAAGGCCCTTGCTCTTATCCCGAACCCCTAAATAGGATGCGGTAAAGACCAGAGCGGAAGCCGGCGCCAGGCTGGGAAGAAGGAGCGACATGACACTATTGATGTAAGGTGATTCGGGCCAAAGCAGTCCATAGGCCGAACCAAAGCTGATGGATATCGCTCCCGCGGTGACTCCCTGGAAAAGGCAGTAGCTGAGATAGATCCTTTCCCGACTACTCACAAAAAGCAGGAAATTGAACAGAATAATCGATGCCATGGCTCCAAAATACAAGGTCCCGGCATGACCCGCCTTGGCGGCTTCACGCTCCAGGCTGAGCGTGGGATAGATCTGCATATCGATTTCCACGGGTGCTGTCGATTGAAAGCGCAGGTAGACGTCACGGGTTTCACCAGGTTTCATCGTTAAGAGAAACGCGAAGCCCCGATAAAAAAACGCCCGCGATGCAAAAGGAGTATGGTCACCGGTGTGCCTTTCGAGCAGCAACTGGCCCTGATCCACAACATAGAAATCAATGACATCCGTGCGAGGATCTTCGCTGACGAGATAGAACGATTTGGTCTCGTCGGCCGAGTTAACGAGCGTGGTCCGAGCCCAATAGGCTTTATCAGTAATACCAAATTTAAAGGTTTTGAATCCTGGCTCCACCCCACGCCAGCCGGTGGCATTCCGCATGGTGTCGAACCGCAGTCCGGGCAAAGGTTCCTCGACGACTTCGAATTCCTTGGAGACAGCGACTTTTTTCGCAAGATTGCCAATATCGATCGTCGACGCCGCAGCATCGAACGTCAAAACCAGCAAAATGGCTATGACCCACTGCATAATCGATCGAAACCTCCAACTGCATTATCGGAAGAGACGGTCTCAGCTATAATGATAGGAAACGCTGCCGCGTGGAGGTCCCTTTTATGATTTGCATGCAACTCCGGCCTTTCATCTTTGGTTTAGGCAGCTTTCTGCTGCTCCCTTCCTGTGGCCAGGAATCCAAAAAGAAGGGTCCCGCCGCCCCTCCCCTGGGAGAGATGGCTCAGGTCTTTGCTGATGTTGCCAGCCAGTATCGGTTGCCCAGGGACATTCTCATGGCCGTGGCCTACAAGGAATCCGGGCTGTCGGCCGTACCCAGCCGTGGGATGTATGACCAGGATGGATCCATCCGAGGGATGCTCAATGGTGAGACGGCCGTTGGTCTGCCCCGCTCCATATTGCAGCTGGATGAGGCGCCGGAGAACAACACGTTCCGCGCCCAGATGCAGGCCTATGGCGCCTTCGTTCGCACCAACCTGGACGCGCAGCATCTCGACCTGTCACCGGCATTGAGCACACCGGATGCGATTTATGATTGGGCCTGGCAGCTCGCCCAGATGCATTCCCGCGACAAGGAAGCCCGTAAAAACGTTCAGATCATCTTTGCCATGGAAATGATCAAAACGCTGAATCAAGGTTTTCTCTGGCAGGATACTCAGTCGTTGGAAAAAATTGAACTGATGCCGCGCACGCCGCCTTTGACCCCGGAGAGCTTTTCCGCGCCGATTCAGGCGAATCTGCAGCTCGATACCAGCATCTCGGAAATCTTTACGGTCGATTATCTGCAGTTGACCTATGGTGAGACGGGCAAGGTCGACAATCAACCCAAGCGGGTGATCGTGGTGCACTGTCCCCTGACGCTTTCCAGTTGCCTCGCCTCCCAGGTGCAAACCGGTTCGTCCGAGCATGTCGTCCTCGGCACCCATTACATCATTCCTGCTGATGAGGACATGCTGAAGAAACCAGTTAAAATCCTGCCGCATCGCGCTCCCGTACGTCTCACCGATGTCCACGGTCAGCAGCAGCTGATCACGGATGCGATTGTCATCATGATGGTGGGACAATCGGGTCATTATAAGGACGGCCAGAGGATGCAGGCGGACCCTGCCTGGTATAATCGCAAGCAGCTGCAGCACATGGGCAAAGTGATTCAAGGCGTCTGCACCCTCATCAACCGTGATGATCCCAGCGTCGATCTGGAACGCTGCCGGACGCCCCAGGATGGACTTGAATTCAGAACACCGACAGCAAAAGCCTTTCGCATCGGCGATATTCCCGATTTTGAACCCTCCATCTTCTGGTCCTTTGCCCGTAATCCGGATGACCTGAGTGGGGATATCGACCTGCAACTCCCGCCGAATCAAAAACTGTTTCCAGCGGGCTCACCGGTCACGATCAACCTTGCTTTTATCCGCAGCACAGCCAAGATCGATGTTCAAATCCTCGAGCGCTGTCCTTCGGGAAAAACAGTCTGGTCCACGGTCAACAGCATGGCCGTCCGTAATATCGATCGCAAAACCATTCAGGTGGAACGGTTTGACCAAGGGCCCAATCTCAACGGGCAGCAGTTTTTAAGAGCCCTGGCCTACGATGCCAATGGCCGTCTTATGGGTTGGGGTATGCAGGATTTCTTTTTGAGCAACTTCGATCGAGCCGGAACACCGGGTCCCAATGAAGGTCTGTGTGCAGCGCCCTGATGTTTAAGGCCAAAGCAGGTAACGATTGTTGATGGGCAGATCGATGACATCCATGCCATTGCGCGGCCCACGCATCGTTTCCAGCTTGGCGTCATAGTAATCCACAAACGTGGATAGCCCATCCTCATTCACCAGGTGCAAAACGTTCGGCTGCCGTGGACTGATCCCTTTCACCGTAAACGAATCACCCTCACGAAAATCAGCATTTTTTCCGCGGACGAGGCGCACCTCGTCCTCCACTTCCATTTCGTGAAGTTTGGGCGGCGGTTGCCGGCGAATGGAATGCTTCACCCCATCTTTCATGTAGGTGACCGTATACGGAGTTCTGGGAAAACGTACGCCCAAAAGCAAGTCCTCGCACTCCGGAAGGGAGTCGAGGACGTATCGGGCGCAGAGGCTATGCAGTTTCTTACTTTACCGTCGCAGTTCTAGACTTTGCGAACAATTCCGCTGGCATTCGGAGCGCCGTTGGCCGTGATACCAAGCGCCTGCAGCATAACATGATGCACATCGCCTTCGCTCAACTGCCTGCCGCTCTGAGGTTCGCCGGTAGAAAGGTCACAGCCATAGGTATAACCCGTGTTGGGATTGACTCCTCCGTAAACCTTATTGCCCTTGAGCAGCGGGGAAACCATAACCGCCGCATTATTCAAATCGTGACCACTGCCGCCTACCTTGGATCGATCACGGCCGAATTCTGTCGCCACATACATCAGGCTGCGATTCCACATTTTACCGTGTTCCGGTATTCCCAAGTGATCCTCGGTTTTCAAGAGCTGGATCAAACGATCCATCACGGAAAGCACCCGGCGCCACATCGTGTTTTGTGCGCCCTGATGGGAATTATGCGACCAATCGAAGCCCAGCGGCAGATTGCTCATGATACGGCCCGAGCCCAGGTTTTCAAAACGTACAAGGTTATCAAGGCCAATGGTCACGCTGCAGCTGACGCCATAACGCAGAAGCAGAAAGGCCATCGCCCCTTGGGCTTCCAAGGGATCGGTCAGGAACTTGGGAAAGACTTCCCGCAGTTTGGTCAAAAGCGTATTGCGTTCATCACGCAGCTGGCCCATTTCATTAAAGCGTGCCAGATCCAGTAGGCTCAAAGCCTCCAGAAGCTGAGCGGCTTCGATCTGAGGAACCTTCTGACGGAAGGTGAGAAATTCCCGCACGGGGCTCAGACTCTGCATAGCCTTCGCGCGCGGCTGCAGTTCTTCCAGCTGACCACGAACCACACGCGCCGCTTCCAAAAGCTCATGGTTGGTTCGATCCGCAATGACCTGTTCGCGATGCAGAGCCAAGGGAAACAGGAGAGCATCGGCAATCTGCTCCGCTTTGGCCAAGGCCGGCAGGCCGGAATCCGTTCCATCCAAAGCATAACCGCCAAAGGACATGTTGATGTTCGGCAGCAGTTTATCGGCTCCGTACTGGGCCGCCACAGCCTCCATCAAGGTTCGACCCTTGTTCGCGCCGTTGCCATTCAGGGAACGCTGCGCGGCGATCAGATGGTTGACACTGCTGCAGGTAAACGGCAGGACCGCCATATCCGAACCATGACGTTTGAGAAAGTCCTTCATCTCATAGTCATTGCCAACCGGAACACCGAGCGCATAATTTACTTTTTTCACAGTACGGAAGGCCGAGCCCTCAACGCTCTCGATCTGTTCCGGCTTATACGATCGGATGCTGGCATTGTCGCTGCTGGCCACAACCGGCAAAAACGAATCCACAATACTCGCGCCCCCGGCGGCGGCGAAGACGATCAACAGCTTGCCCGGATCCGCAGCGAAGCGTTCGGGCGAACGGGAACGGGCCAGAAGTGAAGGACAGGACAGAGCCGCGGCTCCGGTGGCAGCGACCTGAATAAATTGACGTCGATTCCCTTGCATGTCCTTGCTCCTTAGAAGAACAGATTGGTCCACTGAGAACCTACTGCCAGACAGAGCGCCTGACTCCACTGATCCATGCTGGTGGACCCAAACCGATTGCGATCCGCGAGCTTAAGGGCTGTCGTGACTTCGGTGCCAGCCGCTGGCCTTTGGAAAAAGCGCTGATAGAGATCCTGAATCTGCAGTTTGATCAGCTCATCACTGGTGTCATTCAAAGTCTTATTGAGTGCATAGAAGCGAAAGACCTTGGGATCGCTGCCATCCTTTTTGATGCGCTGGATGCAGCTCTGCAGCACGGTGCGTTCAAAGGCTGTCGCGGTCAGCTGGGATGGCTTTTCCATGGACGTGTACTGAGCGCGGTCAAAAGGATCCCGACCACCCAAGGAAAAGTTGTGAACCAGATCGGTGCAGGAATAGGTCCCCAGTTCCAAACATAACTGATTCGGAGGCAAAGCCAGGGCTTGGGCCAGATCATTGCGCAGCATCGTCGCCCGTTTCCACATGGGATCGGCGTGGAGCTGACTGGACAGGAAAAGCATGATGATCAGAATTCTATTGCGCATCGCTGACCCTCCCAGCAAAGCTCAAGGTTTCGACAAGGCGATGAAGCAGGCGATCTGCGGAATATCCGTCGTCATCCAGATTTTGCCAGAGACGGGTAAAATCCGTTCGATGTTGGCTGCTGGCTGGATTTCGGCCAACGGCAAAGTTAAAGAACATGAGCGTCAGAGTCTTTTTGAATTCATCCGATTCAGAGGCCATGCGGGCCCAATCCCCGAGATCGCCGACCGGCTGCCCGAAGAGGTAACCGCGACCTTCATACTGCGTGCGCTCAGGTACATAAGTTCCCACTTGATGTCCACGCACGGCAAGGCCAGCATACGGAGTGAACGCATAGGAAAGAGGATCCAAAGTGCTGTGGCAGAAGGCACAGGCGGCCTGCTTCACACCCTTGTTATCATAGTCGGCCGGTTCATGCTCAATGGGGAAGAGTCCCTCGCTCTTGGCGATATCATAGCCCAGGTAAGACCGATAGGCCTGCGCTGCAGTATTACGCGGGATATCGGCAAACATCGTGTTCAAAGAGATAAACCATTGGGTCGTGAGCATTCCATAGCGACGATCCATTTGCAGAGGCTGACCATTCCCGATCACGGATTTGCCAGGAATCGAGTAGCTGGGTATAGGCCCCTCCACTTTCTGACCCTTGTCATTGATATGATACTGGGCCAGAAGAAGGTCACGGGCATCGTGTCCTTCGCTGAGCGCATAAGCAAACAGGCGATAGTCATAGCTGTAGTCACCAATCACAAAGGGATCACCTTGGGGACCGATGGCGAGATTGGGCCGGATCTTGTCATCCGCCAGGCGCTGCAGGGCTTCTTTTTTCCAAAAATCACTGCGCAGGCACTGGTCGAGATAGTCCTGCCTCAGCTGCTTTTTCAGGATCGGATCCACCTGATCGCGCTGCTTCTGAAGATCGGCAGAAGACGGGCTGCTGCCGCAGAACAAAAGTCCGATCCGCCGCAGAGCAAGCTCGCCATCAAACACCAGGAGTGCGTCTTGACCAGGCTTATGGGTAGGATCACCGGGGCCGGTTCCCACATCAATTTCCGAACCATTGCCCGTGCCATCGGCATCACTGTCCAGTGTTTCCACCGTGATCATCACCGGGCGGAGATACTTTTGAAAGGCGACCGGTTTTCGATCAAAATCAGGGAATTTGATAAGTTCGGTCCGCAAATCGCGACCGTAGGGGTTCAGATTCGGCGCCTCGGTGTGACAGGTGGTGCAAACCGTGGCCTGATTCACGCAAAGGGGTGAACCGGGATACCCTTCACAAAACAGTCGCGTATTCTGAGGAATGGCCAGAGCCGTCGCTGAGCCCAGCTGCCAGAGGCCTGCGATCGCTAAAACAAGACGCTTCATGGAAAGCTCCTTGCGTTCATAAGACGAACTAAGATCTGGCTTCATGCTAGATTTTTTTGCAAGTTTCGCCAACAGGAATTTACGGTCAAAAAAATTGAATCAACAATCCAATTGAATGAGCTTTGGCGTTTTATTAAACATTTGTATCCCTGGCTTCGGATCAAAGGGTCCATGAATTTTGTGATATCCTGATCCATACAGCCATAGGGGACCCGGACATGCATTGTTTGCTCCTGCTCCGACCTTCGACCGCCTTGCAGAAAACAACCGATGAGGCTATCCGTAAGTTCTCGGGTATCCACGAGGTGAAGATCGAAGTCGATATCGTGAAAACCGCCATCGAATTCGCCAAATGCGTGGATCAGGGCCGGCGCTACGGGGCTGTGATCATTGAGCATGAGATCGAAGAGGTTGAGGTCAACTATATCCTGAACCTCTACCATGACCTGAAGCGCAAGCCGCCCCTGCTGCTCTCCAAGGCGAACTATGAAAAGCTGGTGAAACGCCTGCTCGCCACCCAGATCACCCCGGTTTTCAAGGATTTCAATAAGGACTTCATCTACGACTACCTGAAAGAAACCCTGATCATCGCCGAAAAAAAGATCGACATCCGCATCATCAAGGAGGTGCTGCTGTCGGTCACGGGCATTATTCATGAAAACACTCAGGTCAAGCTCGAGGCCTTGGGTCTGAGTGAAATCAAAGCCAAGGATTCCAAGCAGGAGATGAGCTCCATCATTGCCTTTATAGGTGACGGTGTGATGGGAACCCTCAGCATTGCCACGACCAATAACCTGATTGGTCTTTTCTGTCAGAAGATGCTCTTCTGCGAGCCGTCTGATGTCACCGCCACGATGCGGGCGGATGTTCTCAATGAGCTGTCGAATCAAATTCTGGGCGCCTTCCGCAATAAGCTGGCCCAGGATGGCTACGAGCTTTCCACCAGCATGCAGATTGTGGTGGCAGGGGACAAGGATCATCTCTTTCAAACCAAGACCAATGGTCACTACTACTACCTAAGATTCAAACATGCGAATGATGATTTCCTCATCACCTTTGCTTATGGATCTTATAAAAAGCAGACGGGCGAGCCCAACTTCAGTCGGGCTGCGCTCGGCAATCGCTCGCTCGATGTGCGCGTCCTGAATCTGGTGGTCAAGGCTCTGGGGGATGTCATCAACATCAACGGGGATAGGCCACACAAGATGTCCCTTTCGGAGCAAAAGGGACAGGATTATCTGGGTGAGTCGCTGCATATCCTGCACTGTCGTGGCCACCAGGGCAGTTTCATTGCCGCGATTGATATGCCCCGCTCCACCGTAGGACTCATTACGCAGGAAACCATGGGCATCTCGGCCGCCGACCTTACGCCTGATATGATCAATGACGTCTGCGGCGAGCTCATCAACCAGGTGGCGGGTTCCATCAAAAAATATATCAGCGCTATGGGATATGAGTACCTGAATGTATTTCACGGCAGTTTTTGTGCTGAAGATCAGATCAGCTATCTTCTGAAAAATCAGGGCCTATACTGCCGGATGGGTTTCACCCTACGTGATCAGCCTTTTACAGTCTGCTATGGAATGGAAGCCGCGCAGGGATCCAAGATTTTTGATATCTGGGGTTATGTGAAAAGTCTGGGTCAGGCTGCCAAGCCTGCTGGAAAAGGCAAGTCAGCCGGCTGAACGCTACGAGGCTCGCAGCAGCTCAAGCTGTTCCTTGGCTTTGGTGTAGTCCTTCGGGGCGACCTCGTGGGCTGATTTAAAATACTGCTCGGCGCGTGCCAGATCCCCTTCCTTCTTGGCCAAAAGACCCAGATTCATCCAGACCTTGTGGACATCAGGCTGCTGAGGAATCAGCTTTTGCATCGATTCCAAAAGCTTTTGGGCATCGGCATGCCGCTTGGCTTTGGCCAGTTGAAGAACGCGGAGCTGAGCATAGCGCGCGACATTCCTGGGCTGGGCCGCAGCCTTCAGGCGTTCCTTGGCATCCTTGGTTTTGCCGAGCAGGATCTCGGCCACGATGAGGCCGGAGCGGGCTTCATCCTGGAACTCATCCAGCTGCAGACTGGCTTCAAACTTATGCTGGGCCTCTTCGTACTGGCCCCCATCCAGGGACATGTGACCCATAATGGTAAGAAAGCGTGGATGCTTCGGCGCCAAGGCCACGCTTTTATTCAACACCTCATAGGATTTTTCCACAAGTCCGGCTTCCTGATAGATGGAGGCCAGAGTTATCCGGGCTTCCAATGAGTTGCGATTGTCATGGATGGCCGCCAGAGCCGCTTCTGAGGCTGGCTTATACTGTTTCATGGCGAGGTGAGCCCGGGCCTGCAGGAGATGGCCTCGGAATACATCCTTGCCTTCTTCGGCATACTGGGCAATGACTTGCAACGCTGCTGCGTGGTTGTTTTGCTTGAAGAGCATGGCGATCTGTTCCCGCAGGGCCAGAGCTGTATGGCGTTTGCGAGCAAAGAAAATAATTTTTTTGAGGCTGGGAACCAAATCCGCGCTATTAATGGGAAAACTGCATGGCAACACGTATTCCAAATCAAAGCAGATCGTCTTGAGATACGGGTCCAGGTCATGGAGCATGATCAAAATCGGCATTGCACAATGCATGGAGCCATCCCGGACGTGGCGCGCCATATTCAGGATCTTACGGTTACCGCTGTCATCCTGCAGGACAAGTCCCTGAGCTGATTCAATGGAGCTCAGCTCGTCCAGGCTTGTGATGCGACGCACGGCGCAGTCCAGCTCCTCAAAGACGAGGAACTCCTGAATCGCTTCTGCGATTTCATCCTGACTGCAATACACCAGCAAGTCGCCCATGACCGCCTTCCCAAATTATGGCCTTTTGCTATCGGAGCTTCCGCATGACAACTTCAAAAGATTATCACCCAAAGAGGGGTTTGACTTTTTGATAATTTGGAAAGAAGTTCCAAAAACAGCTCAAGTACCAGCAGCTTCCCGAGAAACGGAAAAATCCAGACGATTCCAAATCCTTAACAATAAAAAAATTATGCCGATCGTCCTTCCGAAGCGTCCCGTTTCGGCAAGGGAGTTGCAATGAGCGCTCATACACGTGTTTTGTCCTTTATCCTATGGCTGAGCAGTCTGCTCGTATGCCTGGGGGCGACCAATCTCGCCATCTTTGATATGGGATCCTACAATCGCAACGATGAGTTGCAAAAGATCCAGGACAGCTGGGAAGAGTTTGGGCTCACCTTTGCCAAAGATAGCAACGAGGCTCGCATCATCGCTGCCAACGTGCAAAATCTCAAGGTCTCGCGCGAGGGCAGCCTCCTGCTCGATCGCGATACGGTGGCGACCCTGAGCCTCGTCTCCCTGGTTGCCCTGGGTCTGGCGACCTTATCTCTGCTCATGGGTTCGCCCCGCGTTCCCCTCATCATACGCCGGCGCCAACAGGCCAAGGTCCAGAATACAGATGCGGAATCCATGTCCTTTTACCTGCAGAACCTCGAGCAAACTGCAGCCGATCTGAAACTCGTCTGCCAGGATTTAAGCGATCTCGACAATGACAAGGAGCGTCACGGCAATCGACGCAACGCCTTGATTGACAGTCAGTTCGATCAGCTGGTGCGGGTCGAAGCCCAACTGCAACGGGTACGGAGCGATGTTCTGTCCACGATCAGCAGCTCCAAAGATATCACAGACAAACTGCAGCGCCTATCGACCCAGTGTGAGGATTCATCACACTTTGCTGCCGCCACGCGTATGGAATGGAATGCCATGGGCAGCAAGCTGCGGCAAATCAAGGAAAGCCATGACAAGATCAAAAACACGTCTGATAAAATCGGCAAGCAGCATATCATAACCAATGAACTGCTCATTAAGACCCTGGATTTCGGCACCATTCATGGCAAGCATGCCGACGCATCCAAGGAGCAGATGTCACGCCTCACTGAAATATCCAAGTCCACCTTGAATACCATGGATATGCTGGCGTCATCCATGGCCGAGTCCAATCAGGATGTGACACATGCCAGTAAACTCGTGCGTGGCCTGTCCGAGCGCGCCGAAGAAATCGTGAACATTATCGATGTCATCGATGACATTGCCGAGCAGACCAACCAGCTGGCCTTGAATGCCTCCATCGAAGCAGCTCGTGCCGGTGAACAAGGCCAGGGTTTTGCCGTGGTTGCCGGCGAGGTGCGTAACCTCGCCGCGCGTTCCTCGACAGCCACCAAATCCATCACGGATCTGTTAGGCACGATTCAGCAGGAAGCGGATCATGCCTCGCACTGCCTGGAAAAAAGCGCTAAATCTGTGGAAATGGCTCATTCCAGGATGCTGGAAGTGGACCGTTCGTATCGGGAAGCCGTGATCCTCTCGCGCCAGGCTCTGACCGAACTCAACCAGCTCGTGAGCGATGTCGGCAACCATATGCATGACTTGAAGCAGATCGAGAAGCAATCCGCTGAGCTTCGCAAATTCTGTGTGGGTTTGAATAATCTCCTGGAAGAGCAAGGCCGCATGACGTCTGTGACCTATACGGAGAGCAACCAGCTGACCATTCATTCCGATCGGTTGTCCCGCCTGCTCAATCGCCAGTTCTTTGAGATGTCGCATTGCGATCGTCTGGTGGAAGGCCTTTTCTATTCCCTGGAAAGCATCAAAGGTCGGATTGAGGAAGGCATCGCCAATTCAGAAAACCTGTTGAATGGCTTCAATCAGGTTTATCAGCAGAGCCTGCAGCACGAAGTCGGCAATGGACGCCGAAGCGCCCGTTACGGCCGCATGATCGAACTCGTCAAATCCTGCAGCCGCAGTTTGGACATTATTCGCAATCCCTCCGAGATGGCGCGCACGGAAATCGATGCCATCTATAAGGCTGCGGATATGGAACAGGCTCTGCAGCCCAGCCCCTTGCTGAGCAAGCAGGCCAGTCCGAAAGAAGAGCGCGCGGACACGGACATGACGATGCTGCCCGCAGACGATGTCCTGATCGGGGAACCCGATCAGTCGCAAAAAGTGAGTTGAGCATGACCTTTATTCTCAATGACAAGGCCACGGGACTTAAGATAACCAACGCCCTGGAACAGGCCCGCAAGGAAAACCAGAGCAGTTTGGAAAAACTCAGCTCCGGCCAGATCTTTACAAGTCAGGAGCCAAAACCGGCCGACCGGGCTCTGGCGGATCGTCTGGAACATAAGCTGCGTGGGCTGGCCACATCCAAGCGCAGTATCAATGATGCGGTCTCGCTCTTGCAAACAGCGGAAGGCGGCTTTTCTGAAGTCACCAATATGCTGCTGCGGATGAAGGAAATCAATACAGCGGCGTCAACGACCACGCTGAGTGACACCGAACGCAAGTACCTGTTCATTGAGTACCAGGCTCTGCATGAAGAAATCGACCGCATTGCCTCGACGACGGAATTCAACAGCATTCCGCTCCTCAATGGCCAAAATGAAAAAGTTCCCGAACGCCTGATTTTTCGGGTTGATGATGCGGTACGGGATGATGATGCCCCGCAGAACAGTGGCGATTGGAACGAGCTGCGTTTCGATGGCCTCAAGGATGTGATCGTGACCACGGTGGGCTTGGGACTTAAATCAGCCAGTGATTTTTTAACGGGTGAAGAAGGCGTTGATCTCGATACCGCACGGGAACTGATGGAACCGTCTGACACCCGCTTTGCCAGTGTCTATGATGAGGCCCTGGATAAAATCAGTGGTTTCCGTGCGGCCTATGGCGCCATGCAAACCCGCCTGAACAAAGCCATGGATTATAATGATGTGGCCACGGAAAACGTTGCCGCTGCCAAATCGCGAATCGCTGATGTGGACTATGCCTCCGAAGTGGCGAAAATGACTCAAAACAATATCCTTCTGCAAACCGGTACGGCCCTCCTTACGCAAAACAACATTGCCGCCGGCACGGCTCTGCACCTGATCCAATCCCTTCTTTCCTAAACTCCCCTATCAGCTATAATAAGTTCGGAGGAAAGAATCATGAATAGATTCTGGCGCGGATCCCGTTCTGAATCCACTCGCAACAATCGCAGTTATAATGTCAATTCCCTGATTGATACGGAAAGTCTGCTGACGGAGTCAGCGGCTGATGTGCAAATCATTTGTGACATTGATAAAACCTATATTGAAACCCGCTTTGAAAGTGCTGTCGGCATGATCAAGATTGCCTTTGAAGACGCGGATGCGAAAGTTGCGGTCAATGGCGCGCCCCTGGCCTTGCTGACGGCCCGGTGGGGTGCGGCCTTCGAGGGTCAGGATATTCTCGGTCCACGGCCTCTGCATTTTCTCTCGGCCTCGCCGCCTCAGCTACGACGCGTGATTCGCGATAAGCTGGCCAAGGATGGGATGGACTGGACCAGCGATACCTTTAAAAATCAGGCCTACAATCTCAAAATGGGCCGCCTGAAATTATTGAAGCAGCATGTCGCCTATAAAACGGCCACCATCCTGAATCATATGGCCAAGGCACCGGCTCAATCCAAATTCATCCTCATCGGTGACAACGCTGAGCTCGATGCCTTTATTTACTGTGGTGTGCAGATGCTCCTGACCGGGGAGCTGACACCGGCTGGCTATCGCGAATATCTGAGTCTTGGCAAAGTGGAACACGAAGTTTTGAACACCCTGGAACCGCTGATCACGCGGAACTTCGGGGGCGTTCAGGTCATGGGCATTCTGATCCGCAAGGCGCCGGGTTACGTTTTCAACGAGGTGCCTCCGCTGACAGATATGGCTCTGACCTTTGATTCCTATTTTGAAGTGATCATGCATTTCCTGGCCTGGAACCTGTGTCCGGCCTCGTCACTGCCGCGGATCACCCGCCTTCTGCACAACGACTATGGTCTGGCGCGTGAGGAACTGCTTGCCTGTCTGGCTCAAGCCCAGATAGCGTTTACAGCGATGGGACGGGATGTCAAGGATTTGAAAACGGCGGAAGATTTTCTGCGACGCGGTCCACCCCTGGGGACTTTGCCGAACCGAACCTATCTACGTCCAGGGCAGCATCGTGATCGCGTGGATCTCGACGAAAAATCGATTCTTGGCCTTGCCAAAGATTGGGTCAAGGCCATCGAGGAACGGGAGTAAATCCGCTCCCGTCTTATTTCACGTCCAGCAGTTCAACATCAAAGATCAAAGTGGCATTGGGTGGAATCACGCCGCCCGCGCCGGCTTCGCCATAACCCAGACTTGGGGGGATGGTCAGCTTGCGTTTGCCGCCGATTTTCATGCCTTTCACGCCTTCATCCCAACCTTTGATCACCTGGCCTGCGCCGAGCGAGAAGGTAAAAGGCTCATTACGATCCACCGAACTGTCGAACTTGGTGCCATCGGTCAGGGTTCCTGTGTAGTGAACAACAACCTGCTTGCCTGGTTCCGCCACTGCGCCTTCGCCGACTTTGATGTCTTCGATTTTCAATTCTGTGGCGGCGGCTGCGGGTTCACCGGCAGGGGTTGTCGTCGTCGTCGTGGCTGGTGTGTTGGCGTCCTTGTTATCGCCACTGCATTTGCAGCCACCCATCCCGAGCAACACAACGAAGACCGAAGAAACAACATAAGATGTGCGCATAATTTGTCCTCTGCTTTGCCAAAACATTACAAGATCGTCCATTATGTCCAAAGGACCTGCGAATGCAAGTAGCAATCCAATTGAATTTCAGACACTACCAGATCAACGTATCAATGGGTTCCTGACTCTTATCCTGTTCGAGGTAATCAAGATTGTAGTGGATGCCCCGTGACTCCTTGCGCTTCATTGCACAGCGAATGGTCATGAATGCAACATCAGCGAGGTTGCGGACTTCAAGGAGGGACGTATCGATCTGATGCTCCCAGTAGTAGGACTGCAGTTCATTGCGAATGGCATTGATCTTGTCAAAAGCACGCTGTAAACGCTTCTGCGTCCTAACAATCCCGACGTAGTTCCACATAATGCGCCGAATTTCGTCCCATGTATGGGTCAGCACAACCAGTTCATCGGCCTGGATGGTCCCGGACGAATTCCAATCCGGCACATGAGTTTCGGGAAGCGGCGGCAGGCCAAAGGTTTGCACGTGCTTCGACACACGATCCGCGAAGACCAGAGCTTCAAGCAAGCTATTGGATGCCAGACGATTGGCCCCATGAAGACCGGTACAAGCCACTTCACCAACGGCAAAAAGATTACTGACCGTAGTACGTCCCCATGAATCAGTGGCCAGTCCTCCGCAGCTGAAATGGGCCGCAGGTACGACGGGAATCATTTCCTTGGTCATGTCGATGCCTTGCTCAAGGCAGACTTTATGAATGTTGGGGAAATGCGCTTGAATTTTTTCGGGCCCAATGGAACGGGCATCCAAATAGACGAAGGGCAGACCGCTCTTTTTAATCTCCCGGTCCACCGCACGGGCGACGATGTCGCGAGGCGCCAACGATTCGAGCGGCGAGTATTTGTGCATAAAAGGCTGGCCCTGTGCGTCTTTCAGGATCGCGCCCTCGCCCCGAACAGCTTCTGAAATCAAAAAGTTCTTGGCCTTGGGACTATAGAGACAGGTGGGATGAAACTGCATAAATTCAAGGTTCGCAACCTTGCAGCCGGCTCGCCATCCCATAGCCAGACCATCACCGGTGGCCACATCGGGATTGGACGTATAGAGGTAAACTTTGCCATGACCACCGGTGCAGAGAAAGGTGGCCTGCGCGCGAAATTGAATAATCTGATTTTGTTTCTCATCGAAGACATAGGCGCCCATGCAGCTGTTGCTACCAAATTGTGGGCGATACTTGTCGGTGGTGAGCAGGTCAACGGCAAACATGCCATCAAACACTTGGATATTAGGGTTCTGCATAACCCCTTCGATCAGAGCCCGGAGCACTTCCTGTCCGGTCAGATCATTGGCATGGATAATACGCCGCGCGGAATGCCCGCCCTCCCGGGTCAAATGATAAGGCTGATCGTCCGTGCCGTCCTTGGAGCGGGTAAAATCCACACCCAATTCGATCAGCTCGCTAATGAGCGCCGGCCCCTTCTCGACCACCATGCGTACGATATCGCGGTGACATAGACCAGCCCCTGCTTCCAGGGTATCCTCAATATGTTGCTCAAAGGAATCCTCGGGACCGAGGACCGAAGCGATGCCCCCCTGGGCATAGCGGGTATTGTTGTCAAGCAGACTGCCCTTGGCAATGACAACCACCTTGCTGAATTGGCCTAGCTTATGGGCCAGCATCAAACCTGCAATGCCAGAGCCAATGACGAGATGATCCGTTTCGATCGTTAGCGCCATGAGAGCACCTTTCATGGAAAGCCCGCAAAATCCGTGGTCTTCGTTCCATATCTTCAGCTATATTGGGAACCGTATGCCGCAGCGACAGCAAAAGCTTTGCGTGACCAAGGCCGGGCCCCCCGTTTGCGGTTGCTTATCAATATCATGAGCAGTGCGAAGGCGAAAGATGGATAACGACAACGAAGGTGTAAAGAGTTGGATGCGCAACCTGCCGAACAAGCTCACGCTGTTTCGCATCGCCGTCATCCCTGTGATCGCATTTCTCTACATATGGGATGTTCGTCCCCTGAACTACCTGGCAGCCATACTGTTTGCGGTGGGCGCGATCACGGATTTTCTGGATGGCTATATCGCGCGCATGACCAATAACGTCACGCGCATTGGTGAAGTTCTGGATCCCATTTCGGATAAGCTCCTGGTCATGGCCGCCCTGGTGATTTTAACAGAAGCACAAATTGTGGCCGGTTGGATAACCATTCTCGTCCTGTGTCGGGAGATTGGCATCAGCGGGCTGCGACTGGCCGCGAGTGAGCAGGGATTCAGCATCAAGGTTTCAAGCTACGGCAAAATTAAAACTGCTTTGCAGGATGTGGCGATTGTCCTTCTGCTTTTGCGCTTGGATGAATATCACGTCCCAGGAATGGTCTTGCTCTGGATCTCCATTGGCTTTTCTTACGTCTCGGCTTGGGCGTATTGGAGCAAGTTCTGGGAGCATAGCCGTCATAATTTCCAATAATTTTAGATAATTAAATTCAAACCCTTTAAAACTTTCAAAGAAATCGCTGTTGAAACTTAACTTCCGTCTTAGGTGGCCGATAGCAGAAGAGTTAAGAGGAGAGTTTTCAACAGGCGGCGTATGTCGGAAGAAAAACCAAAAAAGAAGCGCTTTGAAGGGCTGATTCAATTCAAGGAAGCCCTCAGACAAACCATTGTATGCCTCCAGGCATCAATGGAAGATCGCTTCGCCAGTTCCCTGCAATCGGAACTGGTGCGCCGACTCGATGAAAACACGGAACAGATGCATCATCTGCTCTTTGCCACCTCGGGCGCTGTGGGTAAAGTCGACGAAACGCAGCAGATGACGGAACAGCACCTGCTGGCCCGTATCTATCAGCAGCAAAGCGAAGACTTACGAACCGAGCTGACCTGCACGCAGTCAGATCCAGCCCATATCACTGTATGGCTCGATCCGGCGGACCCTTTGGTCACCAGTTATTTTTTCCGACTCATTTCGCTGGCCTGCAACGGCACAGTTTCATTTGATTTAAAGGACTGCCTGGCCTGGGGGAGTGTCTTGCGATCGCAGGCCATTCAGGATCAGCAGGCAGCTGAGGCTTTCGTAAAAAATTGCAGCACGCAGTACGGCTTCAGTTGGGACCGCACAGGTATCATGCTGGGCTTTGTCCAGGCCTTGGCGGAGCTGCTGCAAAGCTGCGACAGTATCCATCTCGTGGCCGATGGTTCCTATGTCGGCCTTTTGATCGAAGGCAAGACCAAAGCCAGCGTGCCGCAAAACCTGCAGGCAACCATGGCGAAACTTGCCAGCAGCGACGCCCATACCATTGCCATCAATTGCTCGGCAGATCCAAGCATCAGCACACAATTCGCGATGCTCATGCCGATTCGATTGCAGAGCAAAGCTGTGTGTGCTTCACTTCTCAAGGGATTTGTTGTGCTCAACAACATACGCCGCAAGCCTAATACCCAGAAAAATAAGCTCGCCGGCTAAGCGCAGCACCGCCTCGCAAGCTTGCTCGTGACAGAGATCAGATTTGCGATTATAATTCAACCATATCCAAACATTGCTGAATGAATGGGGCAGCCATGGCATTACCTCAGATCGATGCGGCCACCTGCGCAGTCATTGTCACTTTAAGTCTGTGGATGTGGACCCGACTGAAGCTGCCTGAAGGCTGTCATCATCAGGAAGCGATCCTGCGTCGGCAAAACGTTTACGCGTATTGGGCCTTTGGCATGCTGGTTGGCCTGGAAATACTCGCCGATTCCCTGCCTACCCATCTGTGGCGCGTGTCCATCGGCCCCTTGAGCGGACTGGTATTCCATTTTTTTGCGGTGGCATCCTATCAAACCGAGACCGGTTTCTGGTCGAAGCGCCGGAATCAGTTATTTGGTCTGACCGTGGCCATGGTCCTGAGCCTCGGATCCAGCTTGATCCTGGCGGACACCGCGTTTGTTCCAGTGTTTGCGGCCCTGGCGATTAGCCATCTTTGCCATAAAAAATATGTCCAGACTGTATTTGCCAGCATCAAGGATATTGAAACTCTTCAGGCCAAACTGCTTAAGCAGGAAGCGGCCTACGCCAATCTACGTCACTTTGACTCCATCCCGGTTCGGCAAACCTCACAGCAGGCCTGATCTCCGTTGAACATTCCATTTCCCTGGTCCATATTAGGCTCTTCCATAAAGTCACAGGAGTACTTTCGTGAAGAGCCTCGACGTCGTTTCCATATGCAACGCCCTTGTCGATATCCTCGTGCAAGCGGATGACCGTGATATTGAAAATCTGTCCCTCAACAAAGGCATCATGCATCTTGTCGATGACGCGAAGCAGCTGACAGTGATCGACCATTTCGCTCAAAAACAGCAAACCGTGGAACTCGGCGGTTCTTCGTTGAACGCCATTCGCACCCTGGCCTCCCTTGGCGCTAAAACATCCTTCGCAGGTTCCGTGGGTCGTGATAGTTACGGCCAGCTGATCGATAAGCGTCTCAATGAAATCGGTATTCGCGGCAGTCTGCAGCATGTGGCGGCCCACACGGGTATTTGCTTTATCCTCGTCACGCCCGACGGCGAACGCACGATGAACACCAACCTGGGTGCCAGCTGCCTATTTGATGAAAGCATTGTGCCCGAGCAGGATATCAAGCAGGCGAAGATCTTTCATTTCGCCGGTTATCAATGGGCCAACCCCAGCCAGATCAAAGCCATTCGCCGCGCGCTGGATATCGCCAAGGCGAACGACACCCTGATCTCGTTTGATCTGGCCGATCCTTTCGTGGTGCGCGCCAACCGCGATGCCTTTATTGAAATCATCAAAGACTATGCGGATATCGTCTTCAGCAACCGTGAAGAAACCAAACTGCTGTTTGATTCCACGCCGGAAGCAGCGGCCAATTTCATTACCGATGCCGGCGCGATCGCGGCCATCAAACTTGGTGCCGAAGGCGCTTTGATCGGTCACGGCACGCGTCGCATCGTCGTCAAGCCGGTGCCGACTCAAGTGATCGACACCACGGCTGCGGGTGATATGTTCGCGGCAGGATTTCTCTACGGTATGTGCCAGAACAAGCCGCTGGAAGTCTGCGGACGCATGGCTGCGGAAATGGCCAGTGATGTGATCAGTCGACTGGGAGCCACGGTTTCAAGCGAGGCTCTGAAATCGGTGCAAAAACTCTAAGCTTCGTCCGTTACCAGGGTGTGGGTTTGGTCTTGGGTGGAATGAAGCGCACCAGCTTCGGATCTTCCGGGTAAAAATCCGCACCGCGCACCAGTTTCCAATAAAAGGATTCAGCTTCCTTTTTCTTATTGAACAGCACATAGGATTCGCGAAATTCCTTCAATTCGGCATCGGTGTAGTTGACCGTAATCCGATATTGGCCATTTTGCATAAATTCAAAAGCCACCTTGTTTGCCGTGTAAGCCTCTGCACTTGCGCTGCCCAGCGCCAGGATCATTGCCAGATAAAATGCCCGCATCATGGTCCTCCCGACTCACATGGGAGTTTTATCGGTCGACCGCCGGTCCTTCTAAAATCCGGAGGTAGGCAGAAACTCTCAGGATTCTTTCATGACAAGAGAGGCATCCTGGGGTAAAAGTGATGTCAAGGCTTGCCCCGAAAGCAGCTCGTGATATTCAGCAAAGACCCTTTATGAGGAATCAGGAACTTTATGGCGGAAAATGTAAAGCCTCAGACCAAACCCGGCTTTTGGAGCCCCGAGAATTTGCGCCAACTTGGCATTTTGGTCCTCGCGATTTTTGCTTTTCGTTGGTCTGTCGCTTCCCCCTACCATGTCCCGACGGCTTCCATGGAACCGACGATCAAGGTGGGTGACCGCCTCCTGGCTTTCAAATTGTCTTATGACCTGAAAGTGCCGTTCACGGATATCTCGCTAGTCAAATGGGGTACGCCTCAACGCGGTGATATCATCGTATTCAAATATCCGCAGAACACGGACATTGATTATGTGAAACGCGTCGTGGGCCTGCCCGGCGATCATATTAAGGTCGATAACAATATTCTCTATATCAACGGCGTCGAGCAGAATCGCATCGATGCCAATAACGACAGGGGTATCCTCGAGGATATCACCAACAACCCGGACCAGAAGGACCTTTATAAGGAAAAACTGGGCGAGCTCGAACACTGGGTCATGCAGGACAAGATGACCAGTCCTTATTATGATATAGGCCGCAAGTTTCCGGCGGACGGTGAGGACAAGGTTGTTCCCGAAAACGCTCTCTTCGTGATGGGTGATAACCGGGACAATTCCACGGATTCACGGAGCTGGGGATTTGTTCCTTATACCTACGTACGAGGCAAAGCTCTTTTTGTGCTATGGAGCTGGTATAACGAGGATTCTGAAACGTTCTGGCCGACGGTTCGGTTCAATCGTTTTGGCCACTGGCTGAACTAAGACTTTGATTTATTGGCGCTTTCTGCCTGCCCCCAGGATCGACTCAACCTTGCTCGTTTTTTGCCGAAAGATGTGCAGGGTCGTCAGAAATGGGCAGCAATCGGAGGGCAAATCATGCAGCACCACAGTGAAGCGAATTTTGACGTCATGTTTGCCAAAGAATATTGGACTGGAGACTCCCGCGATGGCCGCCTGGTGAATGGTGATGGATATCACTACTACCAGTTGACCAAGGATGGGAAAATTTTGGAAGCTTTCGAATACTATGAGCGCGATGATGGGACGAGCGTGGTCTCACCTCTGCCTGAAATGCGTAACGTGCACTGGATTCAAGATCTGGGCTTTGATGACCTTGAGGTCCTTGATGTCATCCCCGAATCTGAATTTCAGCAGGTGAAAGAATCAACTTACAAGCATAGCTGATCACGGTTTAAAAAAACTTTCAGCTCAAAAGATCAAGGGCCTGCTTCTCGCAGGCCCTTTGGCTTTTTGCTGCTCAAAGACAGAGTTCAATATCAGTCGTCATCACCGTCATCGATGACGCCGCCGGCTTCCATCTCGCGACGCTCCAACACATGACGATACCAGGATAGAGTCTGGTCAATCAGCCATTGGTTGGCGGCATAGCTTTGCGGTGGAACGATTTCATCGCAGTAATCTCTTAAGTCGACCAGCGACCCCTGGGGATTCACTCGAATCCAGTCTTTCACCGATCTTTTGAAATGATTGACGTCAAACATAAAGTCTTGACCTTTCTCCATCCCAGCTGGATGCTGTTACCCTTAGGCTCGCTTCGGTACGTAGGCAGTTTTCTTGAGGCAATATTTTCCCTCTCTTGGAGGAGCCCATCATGGCGGAATCGATAAACCCCAGACTTCTTTTTGATCTCGATAAAATTTATCGCGGTTCACAATTCGCTGTCAGCGACGTTTTTCAATTGCTTGGAAAACCACTGACCGCGCTTGTGGAATCGATGCTGCGTGACCATGAAGTCACCGATCGCCCTGTCGTCAAGGGCCGGGTATCGCCCCAGGCCGTCCTGGAAGGAGCCGTCTACGTCGCCGAAGGTGCTGAAGTCGGCCCTTTTGCTTATATTCAAGGACCCACCTTTATCGCCGCAGGCGCTGAAGTCAGGCACGGCGCCTTCATTCGAGGCAGCGCCTACATTGGCCCCAAGGCTGTTGTGGGTCATACCACTGAAGTCAAAGGTTCCATCTTCTTCGATCACGCCAAAGCCGGACACTTCGCCTACGTCGGGGATTCCATCCTGGGTTACGACATCAATCTGGGCGCCGGAACAAAGCTCGCCAATTTAAAACTGAAAGGCGACGAGGTCAAGGTTCAGCATCCCAGCGAGCCAACTCGCATCAAATCAGGCCTACGAAAACTGGGGTCTTTGCTGGGGGATCGCGCTCAAACCGGCTGTAACGCCGTCCTGTCACCAGGAACCATACTTCTGCCCGATACAGCCGTCCTGCCCTGCGTGCACTATCATGGCACCCTTTTAAAAGGACTGGCGCGATAATCAAGCGCGTTCGCCCGCTCCTATCAGGATACTCAATAGGCGGCGACACTCAAGATTTATCGCAAGGACGACGGGCTGATCGCTCGGGCGACTCAACCTCGTCATCACGTGTGTGTAGCGGCAGCGGCAGCGGGCGCTGCAGGTGGAAGGGCCATGCAGGTTGGAGTATAAGCTTAAAAAACGAGTTTGCGTAATTCGTCGAGGCGGGCTTTTTCTTCCACCGGCAGATTGATTCCGGCACTTCCCGTATAGCCCAGAGTCACCGACTCTTCATAAAGTTCGAAGGCGCGCTTGGCGAATGAGGCTTTGGGCGCCAGCCGAATCGATTCTTCCAGATACATGCCCGATTCCCCCGCCAGGAGCGACTCACCGATGCTGAGTTCGCAGATTCCCAGTTGGTAATAGGTTTCTGCTTTATCTTTGGCGCTGATGTTGGCTCGCTTCAAATGATCCTTTAGATATTTCGAAGCAAAGATGGTGTTCACCAGACTCATGCGATCGCGATTCACATCCTTCATCAAAGTCCGAGCAAATTCCAAATCACTCTGCTTTTTGGGCCGACTTTTCACCTGCTTCAAACTTTTCTGCCAGGCTTCCAGATCATGTTTCACCGGACCGGGCAAGGGCCGCTTCTGCAGCTCCGCGATGGTTTTGAGCGGACGATCGGCATCACCCTTCACACGGACGGCGAGAACGAGGTAATCCACCAGCGGATCAAAGTGCATCAGCTCTTCCAGACTCAAATCCTGACTCTTGAAGATGCGTTCATACTCGTCGAGAGCGCGATCGAACTGCCGACTTAGAGCCAGGAACTTGGCTTTGCCGAATGTTCCCATGGCATCCAGATCCAAATTCTTCGACAGATCCATGGTAAAGGCTGAGTCCGTGCTGCTGCTGCGACTGGTGTGGCAGCTCAGACAGGTGTCGTACAGCTCTTCAACAAAAAAATGCGCCTGATCATGCAGGCCATCCTTGTATTTCAAAGCGGCCTGGCGGGCATTGCGTTCCAGCTGCAAACTCAAATACGCATGACCCTTTTCATCCTTGGCCGCTAGCGTATTGATCTCTTTCGCATGCTGAGCGATCAGATTCAGGTTCTCTTGTATCGCTTTGTTATTATCCTTGCTGGTGAAGCTGCGGGTATTCAAAGCCAGCGGGAAAATGGTCACGAGAGAAGCATAAACCGCACGCATATGCGGCTTGAAGTCTTCATAATTTTTTTCACCGGATTTGATGCGGAATCCGCTAAGAACAAGAGCAAAGACACTGAGAACGACCAGGCCTGACCGCATAATTGACTCCATGAAACGTATCCTTCGAGCATACCGAAACGCCAGTTCAGCCGCAAGGAACGCTTTTCGCGCCCTGATGCAGCGCGAAATCACGCAGTTTTTCCCAGCCGACTTGAAGAGGACCAGGGATTGCGCTAGCATTCTTCCCCAGTGACGTGGATGCGTCGCAGTTTTGGGGGATGTCATTGCAAACTTTACGCCGTATTTGGATTCAGACTTTGATGCTGCTCGCTCTCTATGAATCCGTCCGTCTTTTGTTTTGGTTGGTCAATCACAGCCAGTTCCAGGGGACCGATGGGAATATTCTGGCCTTGGCTTTCGCCCAGGGCGCCCGCTTTGACCTTGTTGCCATTGTGATAACCAACGCTGTCCTGTTTCTGCTTTATTTCACACCACTCCCGGAACGATGGCGGCGGGGCCAGGAAAAAATTCTGGCCTGGGCTTTCGGCTTGATCAATGGCTGCTTTTTGGCCGTGAACATCGTCGACGTCGAGTACTATCGTTTCACTGGCAAACGCTTCACCCGGGATTCCCTGGCTATCGGCCAGGATCTGCTGGCTCAGGCGGGACAAATTGCCGTTTACTACTGGTACTACACGCTCCTGATCCTGGCCCTTACCGCAGGTCTCATCTGGTTTTCGCTTAAAAATTTGCGTCGTGTGCACCGTGATTCCAAAGTTTCTCTCGCCGTGGGCCTAATTTTATTGTTGGCTTCGTGCGTGCTTGGTGGCCGGGGCGGCTGGCAGCATAAACCCCTGATTCCAGCGCAGGCCTATGCGGGTGAAACCGGAAAACTCGGCATTCTGATCTTGAACAGTTCCTTTACCCTGCTCAAATCTTCCGACGAAGCCTTTCTCCATGCCGTGCAGTATATGCCAGACAACGCGGCGCGCGCGATGGTCGCGGCAAGGAATGAGGGACCCGTGATCCCGCTGCCCCGGAAACCCAAAAACGTCGTGCTGGTGATACTGGAAAGCTTCGGCAAGGAATATGTTTTACCTCCTGAAGGCCATCCCACATACGCCCCTTTTCTTAAGAGTCTTGCCGAAAAAGGCAGCTCCTTTCCAAACGCGTACGCCAATGGACGTCGCTCGATCGATGCCCTGCCTTCGATTTTCGCCGGCATCCCGGCCTGGATGGAAGCCGCTTTCATCACCTCGCCGTATCAAACCAACCGCGTGCAGGGTTATCCGGAAATCCTTCGCAAAAACGGTGTGCACACCCAGTTTTTTCACGGCGGTGAAAACGGGACCATGTTCTTCGATGTGATGGCGGATCGCTTCGGTTTTGAACAGTATATTGGCGAAAAGGAATATCCCGACCCCAAGGATCACGATGGCCGTTGGGGCATCTTCGACGAACCCTTCATGCACTATGCCGCCCAACGCATGGGTGGTGACGGACGACCGTTCTTCGCCAGCGTTTTTACCCTGACCTCGCATCACCCTTACACCATCCCGCCCCAGCACAAGGATCGTTTTCCTAAAGGCCAACTCGAAATTCATGAAAGTCTGGGTTACACCGACCTTGCCTTGCAAAAATTTTACGAGACCGCGCGGCAGCAGCCGTGGTTCGCCGATACCTTGTTTATTTTCACAGCCGATCACACCCAAAAAAGTCAGTTCCCCGAGTATGAAACCGCCCCCGGGCGTTACCGCGTGCCCCTGATCTTCATCATGAACGACCAGCCCTTGCCGTTCGCGGATCTCGATCGACCCGTGCAGCATATGGACATCATGCCGACGGTGCTCGACGCTGTCGGGATCCAGGCTCCAGCTCACAGTCGCTTTGGCAGCAGCTTGCTGCAGAATACGTCGCGTCCTGGCGTGGTGCTCCAGGAGGGGCCCAGTTTCGTCCTGGTGGGTGTCGATAGGCTGCTGATGTGGAATGTTCAAACCGATGAAAAGGCCCGCTACGATTGGCCTCAGGATACCCTCTTGAAGGTTAAACAGATGTTCACTCCGGAAATGGATCAAGATTTGCTTTACGTAAGGGCGCAGATGCAGTGTTTTAACAATGGGATGGTGCAAAATACGCTGGTCTGGTAAAACCGAATCAATATCCACACAAGGGCAGAACCATGTTGAAATTCTTTGAAGGCAATACCCTCATCCAGAATGTTTCCAACTGGGGCGCTGCAGCTCTGGAGCAAGCCCGGGGCTTTGACGTCAATTGGTCCGACCTCGGTCGACTGAAGAATAGCTGGCAGGATTCCACCTTCGAAGCCAAGGTCAAAGCCGGTGAATCCCTGTACCACGCCTGCATTAAGGCGGCGCGTCGGGTCATTGGAGCCGAGTTGCATGAAGTTGAGTTGTCCGACGGTGTTGTACACTACTGGACAACCAATAAGCCCAATCGCGAAACGGTTCTCTTCCTGCATGGTTTCGCCGACAGTAAGGATAGTGTGTATTCGCTGGCGATTCATCTCTTTAAAGAGTTCAACGTCATGGCGATTGATCTGCCGGGTTTTGGCCAAAGCTTTGCCAATCCCGAGCTGGCCTATGACACGCACGCTTACGGTCGTTGGCTGGATGAATTTGTGACCAAAAGCGGCATGGGTCCGGTGCATGTCGTTGGCAACTCGCTGGGTGGTGCGATGGCCCTGAAATTAGCCCTGGTGCGACCCGATGTTGTGAAATCCATTACGCTCCTCAACACCGCCGGCCTCATCGACCTTGAGCATGAATCGCTCTATGACGAAATCATCCGCGGTGAGAATATATTTCAGGTCAAAACCATCGAGGAATTTGAAAAATTCTGGTCGAAGGTTTTCCACCGGCAGCCCTTCCTGCCCCCGTTCGGCAAAGAATTCATATTCCAGCGTTTCCGTCAGAACCATGACTGGTATGGCGAGCTCGTGAAGCGCAACTTCGGTGGTTATAGTGATAAAAACGATCCGGGTTTCTTCGACCTCTTTATGAACAAGAACCTGGAGCGCATTGAAATACCGACCCTGATCGTCTGGGGCGATCGCGATCAGCTTTTCCCCGTGGCCTATGGCGCCAAGGGTCATACACTCATGAAAAATTCCCGCTTTGTGGTGCTGAAAGATGTCGGCCACGCGCCGCAGGTGGAAGCGCCACGCATGGTGGCTCGTCACCTGAAAAGCTTTATCCGCGAGCTGCCTAAAGCAGCGCCAGGTAACTCTTAATCCAAAGGCCGACGGTTGTGGTGTAGCCACTCCAGGCTTTCACAATCCGTCCCTGCGTATCGATGATCAGGTAGGAAGGATAGGCCCCAATCTGCAGGGCCGCTTCCTCCGGTCCACGCCCCATCAGGACTGGCACCCGCAGACCCACGTCCTGCACAAAATTTTCCACCTCATTCGGATGTTCCCAGCTTAAGGCTAAAGCGGCTTTTTGAAAACGATCCGGCAATCGTTCAATATTAGTTCCACTGGCGCGGCAAACGCCACACCAGGGCGCAAAGATATAAATCACTGTATATTTTTCAGGACTCCAAAGGCTGCGCGTGGTCCCCTCCACAGTCGGTAACGACAGGGTGCGCAAGGATTCCGGCAAAACGCCTCGGGTGATATTGCGCGATTGCCAATATTCCACCACATAGGCCAGCACAAGAAATGCAAAAATGTTCACTATCCAGCTTTTCAGCTTCTTCCGATCCATTTTCAAAGGCATGGGGGGTCAATTTCCTTTGGCAAGGAGCTGGATATCCTCTATCGAATAGGGTTTATAACCCTGATAGATATCCTGATCTCGATGTTTCTGCGAATCTTTGGTTTGAAACTGTCCGTCTTTCAAGAACTGACGAACGGCTCCATAGGGATCCTGAATACCAAATTTTAGCAGAAGGTGCTTAATATAGCTGGAAGCTTTTTCAATGCTGCTTATCCGGCGTGTCAGCAATGGATCGAGAGTTTGTTCCAGAAACATATTGAGCGCGAGCCGCAGGTTTTCGTCGGTACATTTGATGATCCCGGCGCGCAAGTTACGCATGGCGTGGATCACCTGCACCCGGTGGGTTTTGGCATCCATTTCGGGAATAATCTTTTGACCTTCCACCATTTCAAAAATCAAAAGACCCATCACATAAATGTCTGACGCGGCAACCACGGCGTCGGCACTGAGATGTTCGGGCGAATAGTAGCCCGGGGTGCCAATCATCACGTTTTTATAGGATTCGAGGTGCGAATCCAGGACGAGGCTGAAATCGGCCAGGTAAACCTTGCCACTGCGTTCCACCATAATGTTGGACGCCGAGAGATCGGCATGAATCAGATCATGCAAGTGCAGGCCATCCAGCCCCTGGGCAAACTGCCAGGCAATGGCAAGACTGACCAGCGGGGGCAGTCGACCATAATGTCGAAGCACCTGGCGCAGAGTCCAGCCGTCAATCCATTGGGTGACCATATAGTAAACGGGCGGATTATAGCAGCCGTCCATGTACCGCACGAGATGCGGATGATTCACACGCTGCTGCATCATCAGTTCGCGGTGAAAGACACCGGTAAACATCGGATCCTGACGTAAGCGATCATGCAGGACCTTGACCGCCACCAGGGTTTGGTTGCGCGTGTCGAGAGCCTTGTAAACCCGGCCCAGCGAGCCTTCGCCGATCGGCTCCATGAGTTGATAAGGTCCCAACATTCCTTGCAGCATAACCGCTGTGCGCTCCTTGTAACAGTCAGCGCTCTATCGGTTGATTGCAGACCTCTCATGAAAAATTTTAATGCCGTCTGTTTAGGCATCAATTTCATAAGTTTAACCCAGGCCTTTCAGAGCCCGGCTGCGCAAGTCGAAAAGTGAAAATATCAGCCATTTATCAGAGTTGTTCTCAGAGACCAACAAGGTCACACGAAGGAGTTTGTTCCATGGGTCTTTTCAATCGAAAAAATCCCTATGAAAAAGAAGCCTTGGACCTTGAAGCCGCGATGCGCATCAGTCCGGAGCGACCGGATCTAAGACCAAGGCCGACGGCGCCACCCCTGGCAACGGCACCGCAAGCGCCGACCCTGCAGACCCCTGCGCCCATGCCGCCCACTGTTGCCGCCCCAACTCTGCCGGCGCGGAATGGATCCTACGGAATTGAAGATGCCATTAAACTGATGCGTGAGCTGCCTGATAATAAAAAAGAAATGGTGATCAGCATTGTGCAGAAAACCCTGATTTCTGCCAAGATCAACGTCAGCACCATCCTGGATGATGCGGGCCGCAAGATTGATCGTTTGGAACGGAAGAATGAAAAACTGCATCAGGAGATTCGGGAGCTGGAGGAAGCCATCATCCAACGCAAGTTGGAAATGGACACCAATGCGCGTGATATTGAGGAAACGCGTGAAGTGAAGCTCAGTTTTGAAAGCACGAAGCGTCCCGTCCTCGACGAAAGCTTCGTGCCTGCGCCTTACATTCCTGAGCAAAAAGCCGGTTAAAGCCTTGGCTTTTCACCCTGCCCTAGCACCCAATAAAGAATCTGGCTCGTCAGCCCGGCCTTGCCATCCCAGGTCAAGGCATCCCGGGCAAAAGCCTGCCCCTTGCGGCTGAGTTCGAGCAAGCGAGCCCGATCCTGTTCCAATTGCATTAAAGTCTTCTGAATAAAAGCCACCGTTTGGGCTTCATCGCTCAAGGGAATTTTATAACCTATGGCCTCGTGCACGATATCACCCGGACCGCCGTAATCAGCCACCATGGGGACTGCGCCGGTCGCCAGCGCTTCGAACACCACGCCGCCTCCAAACTCACGGATCGAAGGGAAAACCAGGACATCCGCTTTAACAAAATGCTGCAACGTCACCTCATGACTTACCATACCGGTGAAAGTCACAAAGGCTGACACACCCAATGCTTTGACCAATTCTTCCAATGCGGCTCTTTCGGTTCCATCACCGACAATCGTCATATGCGCTCGACCGGACCGCAAGAGTTCGGCCGAACCCTTGATGGCCAAATCACAGGCTTTATAAGGCACAAGGCGCCCAGCAAAGAGCAGGTGCAGGGGGCGACTGGTATCCGCCATGGCCCGCCGGAGCTGAATCATATCCGGGGTGATGCCATTCTCGGGAATAAAGAACACCTTGTCCTTATAGGCCGCAAATTCTGAGCAGGTTTGCGATGAACCGCCGATAATAGCCCGCGCCTCGCGATAGGTGGATCGCGCATAGGGCATCAGGTGATAAAGCCTGCGCAGATTGGAGATCCATTCCTTCTGCTTCTGAGCCTGCTCATAACCGGCAGGAAAAGGCAGGCCGCCGTTGATAGGGCCGATCACAAAAGGCACCTTCCATTTTTTCGTCCAGCGCGCCCAGGGGCTCGGCAGCACGGGCGCAACCGGCGTCACGCGCAGAACACAATCAAAGGTGTTTTGCTCCACCAAACCCTTAAGCTGCCGCCAGGCCAGCCATTCAAAGATCAGATAGAAGGGCAAACGCACAGCCGTAAGAGCCTGACTGCCGAAGTCGCCTTTGAAAATCGTTTCGAAGATCCAGTAATAGACCCGGTCGAGCCAACCTAGATCGATGTAGGTGATATCAGCAAAGGGGCCATTCCGCTTGTCATGAGCCGGTTTGTTGCGAATATGGGTGACCAGATGCACCCGATGGCGGCGAGCCAGGGCTTCTGTATGCCGGTAACCCACCAAGGGCACGCTGATCCAGTCGGGGTTATTTTGCTCACTTAAAATAAGAATACGCAGGGGTTTCATGATCAACCTTTGGCGAGGATCGCCTTGTGAAGTTCCGTCGCAAAATGCTCGGCAGAAAACTCGTTGATGGCCGTCTCTCGCGCCGCCTGAGCGAGCGCGCGACGCAAATCGCAATCGGCGCCGATTTTTAACATGGCCTGAGCCAGACCGGTGACGTCCCTCTGTTGAACGAGGATACCGTTAACTCCGGTCTGAATCATCTCCGGAGTCCCGCCAATGATCGAAGCAATCACCGGCAGTTGACAGGCCATGGCTTCCATGACGGAAACGGGAGCGGCTTCGCCAAAGCCAATGCTCGGCAGGACAAAACAATCGGCATCATGCAGGAACTGTAAAACTTCATGCTCCCCTGCCGTTCCTACCATGCGAACATTGGACTGCAGTTCCAAAAGAATCACTTCTTTTTCCAGAATCGCACGTTCTTCACCATCACCGACGATGGTATAGGTGGCGTTCAGGCCCGAACTCAGAGCCAGTTTCAAGGCGCGGATGGCATAGATATGACCTTTGCACTCCGCAAGGCGGGCAACCGTGATGAGTTTTAAAATTCCCGGCTTGCCGACCCGTGCTGGACCGGGTCGGAATTTTTTAACATCGACGCCCATGCGAATCACCGGGAGGCGCCTGGGGTCGAGTCCACAGACGTCCTGCACCTGCTTCTGTAGGGCGAAGGTTACGCAGGCCACAAAACGGGCCCGGGCAAACTTGGATCGATGTCCCTGTCCATAGACAGGTAAATCACCATGCAGAGTCAGGCTGTAAGGCAAATCTCCGGCCTGATCCGCCAGAGCCAGCAGATGAGCGACATCCGCACAGCTGTGGCCGTGAATGTGCTCCAGCTTCTCTTCGCGGGCCAGGAGAATCAGATCAGCCGCACAGAGCATGAGACCAAGCAAACGCAGCCTGATTCTTAGGTTGGCGTCCTCAATATTAACTATATAGCGAAGCATGCTAAGCGTGAGTTGAGGTCGACTCATAAGAAAGAACAGAGCTTTAAAAAACTGAGGTGGGAAAATATAGCGCGTTTCAGCCAGGGCCTCAGGACCAAACGCATGCCGGCTGAGCATCTGCGGCCGACGCGTCGAAAGCAGGAGGAGATCCGCATCCAGCTTTCGCAGGACGCAGATTTCACGCCAGAAAAAGATATGAGTTTGGCCCGGGAATTCCGGAACGAGATAACCGATGCGCATCGCGGCTCCGCTCAGGATCAGATATCAAAACCGATGCCGGCTTGGACCTGACCGTTTTCAGACTTATCGACATTGTAAGCCGCATAACCATAAAAATTCGGTTTTCCGATCATAAGCCCCGCCCCGATAAAGGGCCCACCGAGGTCCGCGTTGGCATCTGTGTCGTCACCTACGGCCGCCGAAGTCCAGGCGCCGATCCCGACTTGAACGTAAGGTGCTATGGCCCCTGTGGTGAATCGGTACTTCAAGTTAAGGTCACCCGCCAGCGCCAGGCCCACGCCGTCATCGTCCTTAACCGTTTCATCCACATCATCGGTGGCCTTGGCGTCTGCATCCACCCAGCCGATGCCGACTTCAAAATTCCACTGGCTGCCCCAATAAAGAAAATTGACGCCCAAATCAGCGTTCATAGGATTATGATAACCAAGATTCAAGGTCCAGTTCGCGTAGCAGGGGCTGGCCAGACAGAATCCGACCGAGGCCGCGACTCCAAGCAGCTGTTTCTTCATGCTTTCACCCTTTCCCTTTTCATTAAGGTTAATGCATCCCATGCCCTGCGTCATCATTCTTTCCGTTGGGGCAGAATTGCCTCTGCAACCTATGAAAAGCATTATGAAAGCCTCCCCATTGCATTTTTTTCTCAAGATCGACTTCGAAATGCCGATACGGTGGGCTAACAACCTTTCGTATGATATTGGGTCTTAGAGAATTTGCTGAATGCTTGTTTTTCGCTTGAAATTTTATAGAGTTATCTAGTTTTATGCAGGCGAAGGGAAGGCAAATTTCCACTAGGATCTGGGTCGAGACAATTGGGGGAGTCGGCACATGAAGTTTCAGGGAGCCAAGGCCTTACATAAAAGTTTGCTTTTGGGTTTGGGTGCGATCTATCTGCACACAGCCTGTAGCAACTCAAGCTTTCGCAGCACATCCGATCAGGCCACGACCGAAAGCGCGACCAGCGAAGATGCTGAAGCCGCGAATAATAGCGTTGATACGGGTGATACCGGGATTACCACGGCTCCTATCAGCTCGACTGATTTGGAGGTTCTGGCGGTGCTGAAACCGCGTCCGGATTCGCTGTTTGCGCAGTTTCCCACGACTGTGATCAAAGACGCCGAAAGCCGATTCACTTTGGATTTGAAAGGCGCCTCCACGAGCTTTAAACTCAAGAATGAAATTGCCGACGGCAATGAAACGTTTACGCAAGTTAAACGCGATACCAACACCAACCTTTTCACCCAGGGAAATCCCGGCGTAGAGCAGAATGAAGCCAAGCCTCAGTCGGGTAAAAAAGGGGCGGTGGACATTGTCCTTGTGATCGACAATTCAGGCTCGATGAAGGAAGAACAGGCCAACCTATCGGGCAAGCTCAATGAGCTCCTTGTTTCCCTCGCCGATTCCGACTGGCAAATCAATGTCATCAACACGAACGTAGTGGTGGCCAATAACGATATTTTAAATCCCGATCTGGGTGGTCAGGAGACCTGTAACTCAACCTTAATCAAGAAAACTGATGCCAATGCAGCTGATGCTTTTGCGAATGCAGTGAAAGCAGGAACCTCGGGCAGCGGTAATGAAATGGGTATTCGCCAGGCTGTCGTCGGCTTGCGTTGTCCAGGCAAGACAACTCGAACTGGTTCAAGCGTGGCCGTTTTGATTGTCAGCGACGAAGATAACTGCAGTCTCGATGGTCTGGATTGCCCCACAGCAGGCTGGGCCAAAGAAACGTATTTGATCGATTATGTGGAGACCACGTTGAAGCGTGAAGTCGGCAAAAATGCTGGATTCTACGGCATCGTCGCGCCCAGCAAGGCCGAATGTGCAACAGCGGGCAATCCAGCGCCGCAGTATATTCGTCTCTTCAACTATAAGACGACGCCTCCGACGAAAAACTACGGAAATATCTGCGATGCAAGCTATAAAGACACTTTGAATCTGATCTCTGCGAAAATAGCTTTACTGCTTGATAATACCTTTACCCTGGATAAAGAGCCCGCTCCTGGCACACTCACGGTCAGCGTGAAGTCAGCGGCTGGCGTCATCACACCTGTGAATCCTGGCGATTATACTTTGAGTGGCACAAAGGTGCAGTTCAATGCCGGCAAAGAACCTGCTGCCGGCAGCACAGTTCTATTCAAATACCTCATCAATCCCGTGCCGATGTTTACTTCGGTGCCCTTGACCGGGACACCCGCCCCAGGAACATTGATCGTAACCGTAAATGGTACGGCACTGGCCGCTGGAGCCTATACTCTTGTTGATAGAACGTTGACGTTTAATACGCCACCGCCCGCGAATGCGACTGTCAAAGCCGAATATCGTGTGGACGATCCGACCAAACCTTTGTTCGGGGCAGTGACTGTGGCTGGTTCACCTATAGACGCTGTTACGGTGACAGTCAACGGAGTCTCAACCAACGCCTTTACGTATGACAAAGCTACGAAGAAAGTGGAACTTGCAGTGAAGCCACTCGATGGTCAGCAGGTCGTAGTCAGTTACAAGTTCGTCAAGGCGCCCATTCTTACTTATTCAGTGATGGTTGCCACTGGGGCCAAGAATTTCCGTGTGCTTGAGGGCACCACGCAGATCGATGCTACAGTGACTGCAGTCACTCCCAAGGAGACTTCAGTCGCAATTAAGGCAGCGGAACACAAGGCAGACAAAGAATTGACCCTGTCTTATGAACTTCCGGATGGCGCGGAACGCCGCTTCCCACTCGTTGGAACACCTGAGGCAGGTACTCTTAATGTCCAGATGATGGCGGGTAACTGCGTGCTGGGAACGACATTGATAATTGACGAGCTTCGAAACGAAGTCGTTACAACCTGCCCGGTCGCGGAAAGAACGGAATTCATCCTGACATATAAATATAAGGCCCAGGTGAAGTCTTTCACGATTGCCGGCGTACCCAATCCTGAAAAAGGCACCTTTGATGTTTACTACAACGGTAAACCTGAACCCAACTTTACGCGGGCTGGCGCCACGATCACTTTGAATTTTGAGCCAGCGCTTGATTCGAAAGTCGATATCGTTTATACCTTCCCTGAGTAAACGAAGGACGCTGCCTTAACTCGGGAAACTATGAGTATACGCAATCAAGTCCCCATGAGCGTGAATAAGCTTCCTCATGGGGCTTTTCAATGGACCCTCAGTTTCAATAGCGACCAGCTCCAGGCTGACTCATTCCTTGAGGAAGAAGGCCTGGAACTGCCACCTAATCTTCGCTATGCCATCAAAAAACGACAGATCGAATTTCTCTGCGGGCGCCTCTGCGCCAAGAGTTGTATGGAGAGTCTCGGCTACTCCCATCCGCCTCTCATTCCTGCAGGTGAAGATCGGGCTCCGGTGTGGCCCGCTGACCTTGTCGGGTCGATTTCCCATACAGACCGCCTGGCGACAGCCATAGTGGGTCCTGCGGCCCAGATTGAATCCGTGGGCATCGATATTGAACGGGTGATCAAGGAAGCCACGCCGCAGATGATTAAGCATATCTGCTGTGATCTGGAGGAACTCGACGAGATCAGTGATTTACAAAAGATTTCGCGAGAAGAATCTTTGACTCTGATTTTCTCGGGGAAGGAAAGTCTTTATAAGGCTGTCTTTCCTAAGCTGCAGCGGCTCTATGGTTTTCAGGCCGCACGCGTGAAATCGTTCGGCAGCAATCGGCTCAAAATCATGCTGGTGACGGATTTAAGCGACACCTTTGAACAAGGCACCAGCTGGGATCTGCACTGCCGGATGCCGTCAGCCAACCTGATCGAAACCATGGTGCTGAAGCCCAAGACCTAAACCTCAAGCTGGTTTGCGCGCCGTCGACCGACCCATGTGATCATTCCAACGGTCCAGATAGTCGATACCTTCACGGACCGAGGCCCTGAAATCATCGATATTCAAGGGCTTGGGTAAAATAGCCCGGGCGCCGAGGCTGAAGCAACGATCGGAAATAATCATGGTGCCATTGCCCGTCACCACATAGACCTGAATGCCGAGCTTCAGTTTCATGCATTCACGCAGCACGTCATCCCCAAACATCTGGGGCATATTGATATCCAAAAACACCAAACGAATTTTCTGATTCTTGATCTCGACCAAAGCCTCTTTGGGGTTTTGGAAGGCGAGCGGCAGGACGTCCTTATCACGACTGATGGCCTGATTCATCAAGGAGAGAATCAGGGGATCGTCATCGATTAAGGCAATCTTGTAAGGTTTTTCAATGAACATCGACGCACCTGTAAATTAAGATTCAAGGCTACTTTCGACAGACGATCCAGGAACTTGACTTGCCATGCGGTAAGGTTATATTTTTCGGCAAATCCGCTTGCTTGCTATACCCCGAAGCTGCTAATTCAGTCCCAAGGGAGGCTCGCATGCGTAATTTTCAAATGAAAAAAATGGCTGGACTCGATTGTGTTGTTACGGAAAAACCCGGCAATCAGAAGGCAGTCATTCTTCTGCACGGCTATGGCGCCGATTTTCGTGATCTGGCCTCCCTTGCCGTCGAACTGGACGAGGCCGAGTCCTATGACTGGTTTTTTCCCAACGGTATACTTCCCGTCGCGATTGGACCCCATATGGAAGGCCGCGCCTGGTTTCCCATTGATATGGTGGCCTTGGAGGAATCCATGCGTACAGGCAACCGTCGCCCCTTTGCCGATCGGGTCCCCGATGGCCTGACCCAGGCCAGTGAGATTGTACACAATCTGCTGAGCGAAGTGCAGGCCAGGTACCCCAAGGTGATCCTGGGCGGTTTTAGTCAGGGCGCCATGGTCAGCCTTGACGTCGCTCTGCATAGTTTTCAGAAGCCGGCGGCTTTGGTCCAACTTTCAGGCAGTCTTCTGGCCTTGCCGCGCTGGGAACTCCAATGGGCCCGTCATACAGGTTTGAAAGTCTTCCAGTCGCACGGGCGCGGCGACCCTATTTTACCCTACGCAGCCTCCGAAGATCTGGCTGGGATATTCAAAAAGCATGCTTATGAGCTGGAATTTGTCCATTTTGCCGGCGGCCATGAAATACCCCTGAATGTCATGACGTCTCTCAAGAAATTTATGGCCCAGATGTAGCTACATATTTACTTGTAGCTATCCGCGGGTCTTTGCTCAATCTTCATCCCCGTGTGCCGATAATCCTTGTGGATGAGGATGACTTTTATGAAGTGGAGCCAAAAATCAAGCCTGGGCGCTTACTACACCATGCGCACCCTATGTATATTTCTGGGTGTTTTGGGCTTTTTTACCGTTCTATATTACTGGTTCGATAGCTATCATTGGATGAAATCATCCCACCTTGTGGTCCTGTTCGGAATCAGCGCTCTCATTGTCCTGGGCATAGCCCTTTGGGTGAACAGTCACCTGCTGCTGGTACGCTCCCTGCGGACCTTAAAAAATCGACTCAGCGCCTTTCAGGTGAAAAATATTCTGGAAAAGGAAACCTTCTTCGAAGTCAAACGCGATGCGGTTGGCGAAATCGAGGAATTGGAAAACATGTTTTTCATGTATTTCCGTCAGCTCCAAATCGAACATCGCGAAGCACTGGTGGCGAAGAATAATCTTGCCAGTCTGAATAAGAATCTTGAAAAGGAACTTCTGCTTCGCAAAACGCAGCTTGAGGACCAGATAGCCAAGTCGTTCAACGATCGTAAGATGGCTGCCCTGGGTGAGATGGCGGGCGGCATTGCTCATGAAATTAATAATCCATTGGCGATCCTGGTGGGACGTGCGGCTCAGTTACGAAAATTTGTCAGCACGCTGGACTGTGATCAAAACCAGAGTGAAATGATTTTGAACAGCATTGAAAAAACGATCTTCCGGATTCAGGAAGCTGTCACAGATTTGGAAACCATAGCCAGCAATCCGTCCACTGAGGAAATCAAACTTCTCCAGTTCGGCCGTCTTTTGCAGCGGATGCGTGATCTGAGCATCAACCGTTACGCGCCTCGTGGCATTCGCGTGGACTTTCCCGAGACGTTTGAAGGCACGATTGAAGCCCGCGAAGTGGAGCTGGCTCAGGCCTTTTTATATCTGATTGAAAACGCCTCGGAAGCCGCGCTCCAATCCGAAACGCCATGGTTTCGCGTCGAAGTGCAGGCGATCGATACCAAGATGCTCAGGTTCCGGTTGATCGACAGCGGACCTGGCGTTCCTTTGGACGTGCGCGACAAGATTTTTCAGCCTTTCTTTACGACCAAGGAAGTCGGGCAGGGTCGAGGCGTTGGCCTGAGTTTGGCGATCAGCATCATCGACAGTCATGGCGGGCGTCTTTATTTTGACTTCAGTCAGCCCCAGACGACAGTATGTGTGGAACTTCCTTTCGCAAAGCACAGTCAGCTCGCGGCGTGATCAGCGGCTCGCGGCCTCGCCCAAAGCTCGCGTCTGAACAGACGCGAGCTTTGGTGCCACCTGCCGTCATCTCAAAAATTCAGCTCGCGACATTCACGCTAGTTCTATATAATCCCCCCACACGTACAATCAACAGGAGACAATTATGACAAGAACTCGCGCACTTGTGGAACGCGATCTCGCAACGGCCACCACTCAAATGAAGGCCTTTGAGGCCAAACTTGGCGGCACGCCTGATAAGAAAACTCTGCGTCACGACGCAGGCTGGCGCCGTCTGCGCGCTGTCGTAGACAAGTATAAAAACCAGCTGCACTTCATCGACAAGCGCAATAAAAAGCCTGAACCCAAGGCTTGATCAGGATGACAGCCACCAGCGCGTTTCTTCGAGCTGGGGAAGATGCAGGACCTCGAGGATATCGAGGTCCGCCTCGCAAAACGGCAAGCGCACGAGTTCAGGTAATGTCAGCCAGCGCGCATCACTATGTTCCTTTAATTCGAAGCGACCTCCAAGCAGGGTGCAAAGCACAGGATAAAGCTGAATGCAGCGATCTCCTAAAACAACAGCCCGGGCCCGCAATACACCACGAACGGTGACATCGATTCCCAGTTCCTCCTGCAGTTCCCGGTGCAGACAGTCGAAAACATTTTCTCCAGGTTCCAATTTACCACCTGGAAACTCCCAAAGCCCCGGATCACGCATCTCCGGGGAACGTTGCACAGCCAGATAGAGCGGTCCATCACGCAGGACAGCACAGGCAACAGGCACATTGCGCATACTCAATCAACCCTCCAGATGCATAGCGCGGATGATCGTGGATCTTTTCCGACAAATATGCAAGAAATCTCTGGTGATGAAGGATACGAAGGGGAATCTCATGTTGCAAGGTCCGACGCTGTTTCAGGCCGAGAATCTCGGTGCTTTTCCTAATTTATCAAATTTGGCACGACTGCATTGGCGGCCTGTCAGCGCTCAGAATCGCCCGCCCCGCGCGGCGCCTGAGATTAGCGTCGAAGACAAGCTGCGGTTTTTGCGCGAGCAGAAGATTGGTCGCCTGACCCTTCTGCCCAGCCCTAAACTTTGGCAGGGAGTCGTCGGGGAACAAAGCGGCCCCGCCCTCCGGGCTATGCTGCACCTGGATTATACCGCTTCGGCTCAGGGCCTCGATTTTATCGAGCGCTATATGAACGAGTGCATGACAACCTATGCCAACACTCACACCGAAACGTCAACCACCGGCCGGTATTCGACGTGCCGCCTCCATGAAGCGGTCGAGATCATTCGTCGCCACGTGGGAGCGGGTGCTGAAAGTTTTGTCGTGCCTGCAGGTTATGGTGCCACCGGTGCGATCGAAAAAATTCAGAAAATTTTAGGCCTCTATCTTTCGCCCAAAGGTCAGAAGCTGATTCGTGAGCAACTCGGTCTGGACATCAAACAAGCGCTGGCGGAAAAAGTCGTGGTCTTCGTCGGACCCTACGAACATCACTCCAATGATGTTTCCTGGCAGGATGATGCGCTGTGCACGTTTGTTCGTATCAAAGCCTTGCGCGATGGACCCTGCAGCAACGATGTGGATCTCGAAGACCTTGACCGTCAGCTGGCCAAATATCCGAACCACATGAAAATCGGCTCGTTTTCAGCCGCCTCCAATGTTACCGGTATCAAGAGTCATTTGAAGGAAATCGCCACCGTCCTCCATCGGCATAACGCTCTTTTCTGCGTGGACTATGCAGCCTGTGCTCCGTACGCCGACATCAATATGGAACGCGATGACATCGACGCCATCTTTCTCTCCGTTCATAAAAATCTGGGCGGAGCCAATATTGGTTTTCTGGTGGGACGACGTCACTTTTATGATTTGACGAGCAACCCCAGTTTCGGTGGCGGTGGAACGGTCGCTGCCGTGACGCCATGGGAATATCATTTCCATCCAAGTATCGAGGAACGGGAATCGGCGGGCACGCCTGCGATTCGGCAGACGTGGCAGGCTGCTCTTTCCTTTCAAATCAAGGATTGGGTGGGCAAGGATGCCATTCATCGTCTGGAAAGCCACCTGACCAGGAGCATGCTTGAGTTTTTCACCCATCATCCCAAGCTGGAAATTCTGGGGAATTGCGATCCCGATAAGCGCTACCCTATTTTTTCCTTCCTCGTGCGCCATGGACAACGCAAGCTGCATCACACCTTTGTTGCGGTTCTCTTCAATGATTTCTTTGGTGTGCAGGCTCGGTCGGGCTGCGCCTGTGCCGGCCCCTTTGGGCATGAACTTCTGGGCATTGAACGGGATCTATCCGGCAAGTATGTGGAATTGATTCTCAACATCCTGAACGGCTTCAAGCCGGGCTGGACCCGCATCGGCACGCACTACACCATGAATCGTGCCGAGCTTGATTACACCCGTAAATCCCTCAGCGCCATCGGTTGGTTTGGAGCACTGTTCCTGGATCAGTACCGCTTCGATCCTTACACCGGGGACTGGCAACATAAATTCCCCAATGCCTCGCAACCACGTCTGCATTTGGATGATGCGTTGACTCTGGAGGATCACGAGCACCTGCTGCCCCAACTGCCGGATGACACGTCGCTCGAAGCCTGCTGGGCGGATCAGCTGGAAGAATTTTACCTGCTGGCCTCGGCTCAACTCGCCCGTCTGATTCTTGCCGAAAGTGGGGGACGCTCAGCACAAATCACCATGGATCGCCTGGCGGCGGCGTGTTATCCCCTGATCAAAAGCCAGGTGGAAGAGTACACGACCAACGAAGACGTGTTCCTGCAGGGGCTGGTGCAAACTCTCTGTCCGCTCCTGGTTCCCGCCGGCAAGCAGGTCGAAGACTGTCGGCATGATATTGAGCATCTGCTGCGGGGTCTGCTGTTTTCACCAGAAAAACATATGCACCGTTTTGAAAGTTTTGAAGGCATCGACACCAATCTGCCCTTTTTCTTCGTCGCCAAGGACCATCTGACGAGGCCCATCATCTGGGAAAAAGTGCGCCTGAGCAGCTGCAGCCGTCCTGTGGCATCCTTACCAATTTGAAAGAACGGCCCAAAGACTTCAGCTCGCCTCCGAATCAACCGAAATCATAGGATGATTCGGAGGCTTCATTTTTATGCCCCAAGATCCAGGCCGGCACCGTCCGGCGGATATCTCACTCAAAGCGCTTTTTGTGGCGGGAAGCCTCTGCGTCCTTGCGCTTTGGTGGGCCTGGCCACGCCTCCAGAGCCAGCAAAAGCTGCATGCGGAAATCGCCCAGCTGATCAGCTTCGAACCAAGGCCGTTACCCGATTTCCAACTCGACGGCATACGTGGGCCTTTGCATGTCAATGCCTTGAAAGGCCACTGGACCATCCTTTATTTTGCCTACACACGCTGCGCCGACGAGTGCCTCACGGCTCTCGGGGCGTTGGCCAGTCTGCATCGGCAGATGGCAGCCGCCGGGCAAACGCGCAGTCTGCGTTTTGTTGTGATTTCCGTGGCCGCAGATGATGATGCACTCCGCATTCAGGATTTTGCATCTTCATTTGATCCTAAATTTGAAGCCTATGCCGGAAGCTGGGAGGAAAGGGAAAAACTTTTTCTCTTCTTGGATGCGGACGTCGACGTGGCACCTGAAAAAGGCCCGGGTCAATACGTTCACTCCAATCAGCTTTATCTTATCGATCCGGAAGCGCACTATGTCGCCACCTGGAATCGCATGCCCCCTCGTGAAACTCTCCAGCATGATCTCTGTGGTTTCATCAATTGCCCGCTTTGATCGTTTTCGCTATCATGAACCCACTCGTTCACCGCCAAGGACCAGCGTGAGGTTCCCATGAAGCGCATGCAGCTGTTTGAAGTCGAGGATTTTTCGTGGTTTCCGGATTTCCTCCGGCAGTGCATGACAGCCTACCTCAACGCCCTGCATCGCATCTTTCATACACCGGAATTGCTGGCCCCGCTCCTGCTGCGGCTTCTGCACAAGCATAAAACCCGGCAGATCATGGATCTTTGTTCCGGCAGCGGTGGCGCCATGCCCACGGTCGCCCGCCTCCTGCGCGAGTCCTATCACGAGCCGGTGCAGCTGACGTTATCCGATCTTTATCCGAATAAGACCGTAGCCCAGGCCGTCAATGCCTCGGATCAGACGTGGCTGCGGTATGAAATGAAACCCGTCGATGCCGGACAGGTGACGCAGGATCAACCCGCCGTGCGGACGATGATCTGCTCCTTTCATCACATGCCGCCGCCGGTAGCCAAAAAAATTCTGACCGATGCCTTTCAAAAAAGGCAGCCGCTGTGCATCTTTGAAGTCAGTGACAATTCATCCCCCAAGGCTCTTTGGTGGACCGCATTTCCGGTGGGTATTATCCTGGTCCTGCTCGTCACCCTTTGGGTGAGGCCTATGACTTTCCGCCAGCTGTTCTTCACCTACGTGATTCCCATACTGCCGCTCTGCATTGCCTGGGACGGCGCGGCATCCAATGCACGAACATATTCAGAAAGTGATCTCAGGGACATGCTGAAGGATCTTACGGCACCGGACTATACCTGGGAAATCGGGACGGTCCGGCACAGGAATAATCCAGGCCCTATGCTTTATCTGCTTGGACAGAACGCATAGCCGCATGCCAGCGTTTCAAAACCCAGTCCTGCTGCATTTGATAAACCCAGCCGACCAAGGGCAGGATGCGATTGAACACCAACGTCAAACGGAAGATCAAAGACGGGAAAATAACAGCCTGATCTTTTTCCACCCAGCGTAAAGCCTGTGAAAAGCTTACGATCGAAGCTTTGGTAGCGCCATAGACGGCATAGCCTGGAATCGGCAGATAGCCCATCGCGGACGCGGTGACCACCACTCGAAATGGTTGTCCGGCCGCCAGATCCCGGACCTTTTGAAAGGTGTAAATCGGTGTCATGACATTGGTTGCATAAATGCGCTGCAGCCTTGCCCAGTCGGCGGAACCCAGTTTTTCATAATAGGCGAAGCCGGCATTGGCAAAATAGATATCGATACCGCCCATGGTGGACTGGGCTTTTTGAATCGCGCGATCAGTGCCGTCAGGCGCGCTCAGATCACAGGCCAGCGTTGCGACCTGGGGGCTGGCGGGAATGCCGCTGATGTTCAGATCCACGCCGAGCACGCGGACACCATCCAGTTTTAAAAGTTCGAGAACCAAAGCCCGTCCGATGCCAGAGCCGGCACCTGTCACAACAATTCTTTTCCCAGCCAGATTCATGGAGCCGCCTCAGGAATAATAAGAGGTTCATGAAAGGTCATGCGAAAGTTGGTAATCCGGACTCCGAGCCAGGGTTTCTGCGTCGACAGGTCGGGAAAATACTGACCATCCCCTCGCACCTCGGCAAGCCGGGCACGTCGGCCCCAGCCCCGCGCGCTGAGTCGGGTGAAGTAGACATGTTTTTCCCAGGATTGCATCAGAGTGCTAGGCGCCACCGCACTATGAATGGGAAATGGAATCATGCCCGATTGAATCCGCGCGCGGAAAATTTCGATGCCTTTGAAACGCACACGCCAGATTTCGGATCCATCCTTGTCCTGTTCCACCTGAAATTCCGCCTGATCCTTGGGAATCCCCCAGTTACGCTGACCATTGATGACACTCGAAATCGATGACACAAAGATGCGCGAAATGGAGTGAAGATTTTTGCCATGATACTCAAACTTGCCCGGAATAAATAGGAGTTCATGATGGGGCCCACAATTACTGCTGGTATAATCGACCAGCATAACTGTACCCAGGCCGCCTTTGAAATGAGGCTGCAGATGCGTCAGGATCATGCCCTGTTTGCGAACGAACTCTTCGGAAAAATTATAGACAAAGACATAACCACGTCCCGTGAGGTTCCATGGTGCCGGGATAAATTCCGGACGAGACGCGGATGAAGACGAGCCATAGCCATCTGATTTCATGAATCTATCCTTGCTCCTTATATCTTCGTTCTCGCCCTCGTCCTTCGTACTGGACAAGGGCTTGGGGTTCGGGCAGAACTGCAGCGATAGGATCCGCCGTCAGACTTGCCAAGAGGTTAAGCATGAAACGTAAATCAGTCTTATACGGTAACTTGATCCTGCTGGTGGGTGTCACCGCAGGGTATGCCGCTGCATTTTTTACAGTCAAAACCGTCGATAAACTCTCCGAGGACACACCTTCTGCCATCATAGCACAGCCCGAGGCCCCCTCCGAAGGAGCTTCCGCAGCCAGGAATACACCAGCTGTGACTCCGGCTGAGTCCGCTACCAATCTGTCCTCTGACGTTACCACGCTTCAAGCCCAACTTGTTGAAAAATCAGCAAGAATCGCTGAACTCGAGCAGAAGCTGGCCAGCCCAAACCACGACACCGTGACCCCAGAAGAAGACACGCCGGAGTATCGCGAGAAACTGGCGGCTGACCTGATGGAAGTCACTCGTACTAAAGATATGATCCAGCAAGCTTTCAAGGCGTCCTCGCAAATGATGGGCAAGGACCTGACCCCGGAAGGTCAGGAAGCGGTCAACCAGGCTATGTCCAGGATTTATAGCTGGGACAAGATGGAAAAAATGTTTTCGAAAGTTTACACCGATGTATTTTCAGCTCAAGAGTTGAATGACATGTCTGAGTTTTATCGCTCGGAAGTCGGTGTGGCGATGCTGAAAAAACAGCCTGAAGTCATGCAAAAAACCATGCAGCTGGTGCAGCAGGTCAATCAGGAAGCTCAGCCGAAACTGATGGCTGAAATGGAAGCCATCATGAAAAAACATCGGGTCAAAACCGCGGCCGGTAAAACCGAAACCGCACCGGTGAAAAACTAAGATTTCAACTGAAAGATTTCTTCCAGAATCTGGGCCACCCCATCCTGAGTGTGATGGGGGGCCACTCGATCCGCCACCGCCTTCACCTCATCATCACCGTTTTCCATCGCAATACCAAGACCAGCTGCGGCAATCATTTCCAGGTCGTTGGCTCCGTCACCAATCGCAATGGTCTCCTCAAGGGCAATACCGAGATGCTGGCACACGATGCTCATCGCCTGGCCCTTGTTGGATTCAAACGCGCTCAGTTCAATCCAGGGATATTCACGGAAATAGGTGAAGTGGACGAGGTCCCCGAACTGGTCCTGCAGCGTTTCATAGATCACCCTTCGGTCTTCACGCGCGTGCACCAGAATGGAGAGCACCGGCCCCTGGGGGACATTATCATAGGTGAACATGTTGGGCTTTTTCCCATACATGCCGATGAACTCATCGATGACGGGATCGTCCTGGAGCGCATAAAACCCTTCCGCTTCATCCAGCAGAATATTCTTCACGCCGCCCAAACCGCGACACACTTCCAAAAGACTATGCATGGTTTCAAAGGGGATGATTTGCGCCGCCAGCGGTTCACCAAAAAGACTTTTGTGCACCATGCTGCCCGAGAGCGAAATCACCGGGGAAGGGCTTTGAATCTGGGCGACGAGCCGCCGGATGGATTCCACGGGCCGCCCGGTGGCAATCACAATATGAACACCCAGAGCCACGAGCTTTTTCAAACAGGCGTTATTGCGCTCTGAAACCTGCGCCTGACGGTTGAGCAGGGTTCCATCCAAATCGATAAATACGGCCTTATACGGGTGCATCATCCATCCTTATCAATGATCAGCTTGTTTCTAGGCAGTACGGTCATGAATTCAGGTTCACTGAGAGCCTGGAAAATGTCCCCCGCATGTTTCTTTTGAAAATCGCCCGAGCAAATGCCTTGGTTGGTGCAGGCCACCCAGCGGCAATACCCTTTAAAGGCGCGGGGCCGACTTAATATCAAGGCCTCATCGGCTGGCGCCACGCTTCCCGTATAATGGGCCGGACGCACCGCAGCCAGCCAGGAGACGGGTAAACTGCGCAGGTCCACTTTCATGCGTTGACTGAATTCACGCCAAAAAGCGGAATGGTGAACCTCACGCGGCACGGGCGCAAAGAAATGACACCAATCGTTCTCACGGCCGGCCTGCAGCACCCCACAGCTCTGGCTGTGACGACAGGGGCCGAGGATATGATGGCTTTCGACGAGCCTGTCCCGCATGTGACTGAGTCGGCGGCTCTCCAAAGTACGTCCGGGTTCCACCCATAGCACAAGAGCTGCGGCCGCACTGAGCGTTTGGAGATCCTGCAGACTGCGGTCGTCGAGTTCGGACAGGACATGACTGACGAGCAGCACAAAGGGTTCGGTCGGCATCTGAAATTTTTTCATCGGCTCAACCGTGTGCCCGGGACATTCCTTTTTGATTTGCTGCGCCGCAAATCGCATGGCCCCAGCCGAACGATCAAAGAGGGAAACATGCGCATGGGGGATCAAATGGAGGCCCAGAAAACTGCGCGTGGCTATGCCAGTGCCACAGCCCCAATCGACCACCCGCGTGATACCGGCCACCTGCGGCAGGCGTTCGGCCAGGGCCTCGAGCACGGCCTGCCATTTCCAGCGAATGCGTTCCGCCAGCGTTTGATCATAAGCGCTCAGCCAGCGTTCATCGTGCCAGTAGTCCGGCAAATGTCCATCGGTATCCAAGAAACCTTGGCGCATCTTGTGTATGAGATTCCAGTCCATGGGATTGTCATGCCTGATCGAAGTGGGCGCAAAGAAAGCCCCTAGACTATGAATTTTCGGGTGCTTTGTCCACGTGAAGTGATGATCTTACGGCAGGGAAATTATTCGTTGCTGGCTTTTTGCTGCAGGCGGCTCAGGATGTCCTCAAGCATCTCGATCGAAAAGTGGGCCCTTATATGCTCGAAATAGAAGCTCTCCGCTCGTTCGGATTCCGGCTTGCTTTGGTGGCAAATGATGATCTGGTCCACCAGTTCTTTCCGGTAGGACTGCTCCTCCTGACGTTTCACACGATATTTGGCGAGATTCACGATCATAACACTTCCCTCTGGCGACCGTACTTGTAAGCAAGCTTGCTTGAACGAGCACCACTCGTAAGAAAGCCATTCCAGAACTTCTTCCATCAAAAATCTTAACGGTATCCGCTTTCTGCCGCTTAACTTTAATCCAACAAAGTTTTTTTTTGATTCAACTATCGGTCTGTTAGACGCAAGTCCTGGAACAATTACAGCCTTCGTAAGAAGCAAAAAAACCAAAGGGGCCATGTTTTTCTGGCTATTTGCAGAGGACTCAGCCGGGAGGAGTTCCATTCACCGCACGGGCTCCTGCCGGCGTCTGGCCCCGATTTCCATGCGACTTTTGAATTGTAACTATTTGTTATTATTAATACATTTTATTTCATTTATATCCCGGTTGGGAAACTGCCGAAAAGGTAACTAAGGGGGTTGCAACCATGAAATATTACCTTCGCCGTATGAAACAGGGCTTCAGTCTGGCTGTCATAATCAGCATGGGCGTCGCCTGTTCCAATCCCGGAAAATCCGGTGGTGAAACCCCCAAGGTGGTGGAAGAACCGAAGCAGAGCGCCGACGCCAAGCCTATCGTGGCCGCACCCACGGATACGACTGGCGCGCGCATTGTGATCAGCATCAAGAATCTGGCTGGTCTGAAAAGTGTCTCAGGGTATGTTGTGGACGGTGTAGATCAACATGGGTTTAAAGCCATTGACAGTGGTCACTATGCGTTCTTCAGTATGAAACCTGGCCGTTATGATTTTGTCGTGGAAGGCCAGAAAGGTGGTGACGACACCACTCAAGCCGCCAGCACAACCGTCGGCATTCGCATCAGTGGCGTTACGGTGAAAGCTGGTGAAAACACCGTGCTTCGCGAACCCATTGATCTGCAGCCCACCTTTGCGATCAAAGGTAAAGTTCGTCTGCTGGATGGCGTGACTCATGGCGCGATCAACGTGCAGATTCCTGGAACGCGCATCAAAACCAAAACCGAAGCGGATGGAAGTTTTGTTCTCGCCGGCGTCCCGAATGGGGCTCATGCGATTACGGCTGTCAATACCGGATATATCGATGCTGCCTATGAAACCCGGAACTGGTCAGCTCAGGATGTGCCTGAGCTGCAGCCTGTGACGCTCCTGCCTCAGGATCAGGCCTTGCCAACGGGCGTTCATTACAAAGGTGAGGGCATGTTGCCCAATGAAGAGAATATCGTCACCATCTTTATGGTGCGCCCGGCGGGTATGAATAAATTTAGAATCAGTGAGACGTCCGATTTCGCGGCGGCCACCTGGCAGGATTATCAGTCGTCGGTCGACATCAAGTTTCCAGCGGGTGGTGAACGCAAGGTCTTTGTCCAATATGCCAAAGACCAGCAGCAGTTGAGCGCCATTTTTAATGCCGACATTCCGATGGCGCAGCCTTAAGGTTCTGACTTGCGGCAGCTGGAAGCGCAGCCGAAGCTTGCCTCACGGCACCTTACAGCTATAACCATACTCAAAGCCCCAGCCATCACCATCCGGATCAGCAGTGCGCGACGCGCAGCGAGCAATTTCACAGCTGCGCTCATTCTCCCAACCCCAGCCATCTCCATCGGGATCAGATTTACCATCGAAGCAGTAGATTTTGCTGGCATTGGCTCCGGCTGGCTTCGCTGTTTGCACACGGCATGAGCGCCCATTTTCAAAGCCCCAGCCATCTCCATCGGCATCCGTTGAAGCCGAACTGCAAACGGCTGTCTGGCAGCTTCTATTGTTTTCCCAACCCCAGCCATCGCCGTCAGGGTCAGAAGCGAGCGACTGACAGATAATAATGCGGCAGGTGTGTTCGCTTTCCCAGCCCCAGCCGTCACCATCGGGATCCGCGGCTGCGGATGTACAGGTTGCATTCCGACAGGCACGGCCCGCCTCTGTACCCCAGCCATCACCATCCTTGTCACTGTCGCCCAACCGGCACAAGTTATCCGCGTCCGGGACTTGGATTTCGCGGGAAGGGGCCGGACCAGCCGCAGGTTTGGTTTGACCAAAGTTGGGTGAATAAAGACCGCCGACATCTTTCAGCATCATCGTTTTACTATCACCGGCAAAGTTTCTGAAGTCCGAGTAACCAGCATGCCCCACGTACGGGATATAATATTCGGTCGCGTTCAAGGCGCGGTTTTCCCAGGTCAGGGCATAGGCCAGCTTAATATCCTTATCACCCGTAAGCAGGGGCATCAGGTGCTTACTGAACCAGTCCGAGCTTTTGTTCACTTCATTATGCAGGTTATAGTTTCCGGTCTCGGTCAGCGCTGCAACCTTGCCTTCAGCCGTGGCAATTTGAGAAACTGTTTTCAAATAACGTGCGAACAGAGCCGTTTGATATTCGGGTGTTTCCCAGGGCTGGCCGTTATTCACAGAATAATAAAGGTCGAGGCCCAGCACATCCACATAGCTCGAACCAGGATAAAGACTCATGAAATCATCGTAGAGATCCTGGTCGGAAACACTATCATTTTGGGCTTTCGCAGCGTCGCAACTATGGCCTTCATGCTTACAAAGTTTATCGGGGGAAAAGGCGATCATCATATTGTTCAGGCCGCGGTTATTACGAAGATAATCGACCGACATACGGAAAAGCTTTTTATAAGCTTCAGTGCCCGAGATGACGTTTTTGCGTCCAAGATGCTTTTCACAGTCCCAGCTTTTTGCACCCCACCAGAACCAGCTGCCGTTCATTTCATGGAAGGGGCGGAAGATCATGGGCATCTGGTCCATGCCTTCGGTTTGCAGTTTGGTGGCGAATCGATCCAACTTTTGCGTGAAGAGCCAGTCCTTCCAGCTTAAACCGTTGACCCAGGGCTCTTCATTCACAATGCGACAAAGACAGCTGCGATTGCTGTCGTTGTTCCAATCATTGATCTTAAAGCCGTCGCCTGGGATGCCGCGATTGCCATTGGCATCCACGACGTCCTGCACATCGCAGCCGCGCATATGCCAGTCAAAGGTAATCATGCCACCTTGTGCGTTATTATAAAAATCGCGTGCCGCCTTCGCGTAAGCTGCCTGATTCCACGTTGGGTTTTTCATCGCAAAGTCCCAGACATCCATACCAAGCAAGGCTGGCTGATCGCCCACCAGTTGCTGAGCATCGGGTTCGGTGCCATAGGAACCATCACCCCAAGGCATTTGGCCTTCGCGTCCAACGCCTGATAGGTTGAGGCGCTGCTGCCCAAAGAGGAAGCGACCGGCCTTGGGTAATTCAGAAAGATTGGCATAAGCTTCATTTTTGAGCTGAACAGGATCCTCTGAACCAGAATTAAACTGGATGCTGGTTGGATCCAGCGGCGGTCGACAGGAAAATATGGCGAGCAAACTCAGCAGTCTGATGGCGTTCCGCATGGATTTCATGGCAACCTCAGTATCAATGTGTGACCTACAACTTTCGCACTATACAAGTCATGTGCCACAAGGAAATCCTCGCACAAATTACGTGAAAGCCTTATCTGCGGCCGCAATCCTGTTTCCAGAGCGCAACAGTAAAATCCCTGAAATTTTTTCAGCGTGAGTGTAATAAAACGAAATGATTGCGTTTATTGAAGTTTATCAGGCTGTCTCGATCCAGACACGCGATAAAACGGGAGGGGCGGCTTCGCCTCGCGCTAAAAACCGACAGTGACCAGACTGTAATCGGTGAGTTATACTGGTTTGGGGCAGCCCGCGTTAAGCATTGATTGTTGCAGTGGAACCGACAAACAGAAATCAGGGAGTTTGGTTTTCGGGTGGTGTGCAAGCCTTTCATCATGAAAGGAGCCTAAAGCCTGTGGACTAACACCCACCAATACGTTGGTGGGTTCCCTACGCAAATCAATGTGCGGGATGTCCTACCTATCCCTTTCTCTTTCTTCTTCTTTTACGTGCGAATCAGCAGACGTTTCATTTCCACGAGCGCTTTTTTGTGCAGCTTTTTAAAGGATGGCAAACTGAGCTGCATTTCCTCAGCAACTTCTCGCAACGTCTTCTCTTCAAAATAAAGTCGGTTAATCAAGGTCTTTTCCGGATCGATCATGCGGGACATGGCGCTATCGAGCCGCCTTTGATCTTCGATTTCCAGAAGCATCGAGAGCTGATCGAGGCTATGGTCCGGAGCCTCTATGTCGTCGAGGTCCACTTCGGTTTCAAATTCCAGGCCGTTGCCCCAGATTGCCTCAATCTGCAGCAGCTCTTCAAATTCCTCAGGCCCCAGTTTCAACCGCGTCCGCATTTCCTCTTTCGTAAAGGTCAACTCGCGAAGACGTGCGTCCTCGCGCAGCCTGGAGAGAGCCGCCAGTTTTTTACGGATCTTGAAAGGCACGGGATGCCGACGCGCCTGTTCCTCGCGCATGCTTTCGCGGATCAGGGGCCAGGCAAAACTTTTAAACGCGCCACGAGGCTTTTTGTAGAACTTTTGCGCCGCGCGAAACAGGGCCTCACGTCCGACACTCTGCAATTCCTGAAACTCGGCTTCATTCTCCATCCTGCCCGGGATGTGATAGCGAGCGGCCGCTTTCTTTACGATCTCCCAGTGGATCTCGACCAGCTTATGGGGCATAATTTGAACCGCATCGCGCAAAGCCTTGGCTAAAGGATCCGGGCCCTCCAGGGCCGCCAGCTGCCGATCCAGACGTGCAGGAAGTGGGTGCAGGCCGCGAGCCACCAGCAGAAAGAGGCGCAGGGCGTCCGGCTGGTTCCGCTCATCGATCATTTCGAGGTTCCAGCTCGGGGCCTGGACCAGGACTTGATTCAGAACCTGCTGCGGGTCAACCAGAGCCAAGGTCTCCAAAAGGTCCCGGCAACGCTGCCAGAGGTCCATAAAATACGCCTGAATCAATGAGTTATCGCTCACCGTTTCTTCCCTTCGTCTGGCCGTGGTTCCCACCATTTTAACAGTCCTGGTCTTCGCAGCAAATTCTTGCTTTTTTCGGCGGACTGACCTAAATGAACAGTCCAAATAAAAAAAGGAGCAGGCTGATGCCTCACCTCGCGGTTTACGGAACCCTCAGGGATCCCGATATCATCCGGACGGTATTAGGTCGCGACCCGTCCCCCTGGGCGCGCGGCACGACGCAGTTGCCCCACTGGTCCAGCTATTACGTCGAAGGCGCCGTTTATCCTGGCCTCAAACGTGAACCGACAGCGCAGCTCCAGCTTCAGTTGTATCAGAATATCCCCATGGATTGTTGGGAAAAGCTTTTAACCTATGAGGGTGCGGAATACAAGCAGGTGGGCATCAAGTTTCGGGGTGTGACCTACACACTCTTTGTGCCGAGTCAACGCACACCATTAAGTCCTTCCAAGTGGTCCTTGGAATCATTTCAGGCAGAACACAAGACTGGTTTTATGATGGGATTATCAGGCGAGACACTTGTTCGTGGTGCTTAAGGCAGGATCGTTGGAGCTCAGGTGAGCTCCAACTTATCATCGAACTTATTGAGCGAAAGCAAATTCCGCACGACGGTTCTTCGACCAGGCTTCTTCACCTTTGCCGTTGACCGCTGGCTTTTCCGAACCGAAGCTGATCGCCTGAAGACGATCGGCACCGATACCTACGGTTTGCAGGTATTTGCGCACAGAGTCCGCACGGCGCTGACCCAAGGCCAGGTTATATTCCACCGAGCCGCGGTCATCGCAATGACCTTCCACTTTCAATTTTTCTTTGGTGCTGGATTTCATGTGGGCAGCAATGGCGTCCAAACGAGCCATGCCTTCTGAAGTCAGCGTTGCGTCATCATACGCAAAGTAAACGATCTCAGCTTTGAATTCCAATTTTCCGTCCTTGGCGACAGAAAACTCATGCTCATCGGCTTTTTTATCAGTGGCTACGACAGCTTCTTCGACTTTTTTCTCATCATCTGTACAAGCTGTACCGACCAGACTTAAAAACATAACCGCGGACAAGAACAACTTCATCTTCATTAAAATACCTCCGGTTCAGATTCAGAATCACCACGCGGCGAACTGCAAGGAGATTTCCACATTTTGCCGAACCGTAGTTGACTGGAATTGGTCAGAAAAATTTTGTGCGCTGTCGTACCTTTGAACAATCACCGTGTCCAACTCCTTGACACCCCTGGCCAGAACCCACTCCCGGGTTGTAGGCGCGAGGAAAAGGATGTTAGTGTCGGGGAACGTTTGCGCAGAGAATGAGACATGAAACAGAACACAATACCAGTCAACCTTGACAGCCTATATCGGCGCGGACGGCGGCTCATCTTACTGCCCCTTGTCCTGTCGCTGCTGGTTCACGCCCTTATGTTGTTCATACTTGCTCAGATCTACGAACCTACACCCAAACCCAAAATCACCGCCAAGGTTCCGGTCCGTCTGGAGATCACGGAAAAGCCCCGTCAGGCGGATAAGGATGAGTCGAAGAAGAAGGACATTGTTCAAGACACGTCCAAGGAAAAGACCATTATTGAGGCCCCTATGCCCGAGACGGAGCCTCCCGTGGATTCGTCCCGATTGGGTGCCCAGAACCATAAGACCGCCCGGGAAATGAAGACACAGCCGCGCCCCAGTGCCAAGGCTGCTGATCCCACGCCCTTGCAGAATGGGCCTTTGCGCCTGAAGGTGGAACAGGCTCCTGGTGGCAAGATCAAGGTTCCCGCGGGCAAGGATTATAAGGAATTCCTGCCGAAACAGATCGATGTGGTGAACACCGGGCATAATGATTTTATTCCCGATAAACTGCCCGTCGGTCCTGTGCTGGATGTGAATACCACGGAGTATCGATTCATTGGTTATTTCACATCCGTGCGCAAACAGGTCGAGCTTGCCTATTACGACATCGGCCCGACGCTGCAGGGCAAGGATCATATTCGCGAAAAGATTGAGAATGTGGGCAAGGCCCATCTGCAGGGAACGAGTGTGATTCAGCTGACGGTGGCCCGCAGTGGACTCCTGATGGAAACCAAACTCGTGCAGTCATCCGGTGACAAGGATGTCGATGAATTTTGGGAGCGCGTCCTCAATCTGTCCGCGCCCTACCCGCCTTTGCCTCGGGATTTTCCTGAGGAGGAACTCAAATTCACGTACAAGCTTTATTATGATTTCGTGATCGCGGGCGAGAAACGCACCAGGCGTTTCATGTTTTAGGCTCGGTCTGACAACGGGCGCAGATGCCATCCAATTGAAAGAGATGTTTCTTCGGCTCGAACTGGTTCTGATGTTTCAGATACCAGAGCATCGGCGCCAGCACTTCTTCCGGCACATGAATTTCACTGGCGGCATCACAGCTGGTGCAGTGGGTCATGATATGAGTGCTGGCTTCGCAAGCCAAATGGGTACAGGCGATATAATCCCCGTTGGGTGCCACCTGGTGCACCAGCCCCAATTCCGAGAAGCGATCCAGAATGCGATACACGGTCACGGCATCGATGGATTCCTGTTCGTCCAGCTGCTCCGCTGTCTTCTGGAGGATGACTTTGGGTGACAGGGGCACCTTGGAGTGGGCCAGGCATTCAATCAAAGCCATCCGAGGCTTGGTCAGCCTTGCGCCGGATTCCTTCAATGTCTTGATACAAAGGTCCTTAAAACTCTCGCTCTTGCCCATACCTGATTCCGCTCAAAAGGTTACCAACGGCCGTCAACCCGGTACTAACCTGGGACCCCGCCTTACGTCAAGCTGTCAGAAGAGAACAGGCCGCCAGCTCGGCCGGAACTTTTGCGGCAAGAACCCGAAAAAACAGTGGAAGCTCGCTTTGGATTCAGTTAGGATCTGGCCCTCAAACGATTCCTCGATCGTTTATGGAGAGGTGGCAGAGTGGCTGAATGTACCTGATTCGAAATCAGGCGTCTGCGCAAGTGGACCGAGGGTTCGAATCCCTCTCTCTCCGTTTCTTTTTCCTCGAGTTCCTTTTTTCCCGAATATCTCCATGTCTTTCGACAAACCAAATAAAACAGTGGTAAATTATGTCTTTTGCACCTGCGTCTCGAACGAGCGCCAAAGGGACTTCTATGGCAAAACTAGACTACCTTTCTGTGAAAGGATTCCTAAGTATCGGCGAAATCGATAAGCTACTTATTGGCCCTGTAAATGTGCTAGTAGGGGCCAATGGATCAGGGAAATCTAATTTCATTCAGTCTTTTGAATTCTTACGTTCTGTTCGAAACGGCGCTCTGCAACAGTATACAGCTACTCGGGGCGGGGCCGAAAAAATGCTTTTCTTCGGATCAAAGACAACAAAAACCATAGAGTTTGAAGTCTCGTTCTCGGACAGCACCAACGGCTATAAAGTAAAATTCGCACCAACTGATGATGACAAATTATCCATTAAGTCAGAAATTTGCTGGTATTGGGACAAAGCTTATCCTAGTCCCCTGGAAAGGTTACTGACGCCAAAAGGCAGTGAGGCCGCAATAAGTCAACAGTCGGGAACAGAGATTGGAAAATACGTACGAAGACATTTGGAAAGTTGGCGAGTTTATCATTTCCATGACACTAGCTTCTCATCCCCGATGAAAAAGACTGCAGATATCAACGACAATCGGTTTTACCGTCCGGATGGCTCGAACATTGCTCCCTACTTGTATTTGCTTAAGAAAACCAATTCCCACGCCTATTCCCATATTTGTTCAACAATTCGCAAAATCGCTCCTTTCTTTCG
>NZ_DASQYZ010000501.1:0-2185 GCF_035638955.1 Oligoflexus sp.
CAGCGGATGGAGGTCAGGATAATCGACTTTTGGAAATGCCGTCCTTTGAAGCTCAGCGCCATAACCACTCCCTGGGTACGGTGAACTCGGGAATATGACGGCTCCCAGGTCAAAACACCAGAGATTTTTTGCAACACAACGGCTTCATCACCATATTGCTCTTACCTTCATGGCCTATGATTTTTTGCAGCTGCTGCGTCTTAACATAAAAAAAAACGAAAATCGCAATGACTCTTCCGCAAGTTCGGCGGTGTATTAATCATGCTGCCAGAGAATTCGTTTGCCCAAATTGCAATAAAAGATTGCTTTGGAGACCAATGCTTGGTCACGACACCAGCTAGAAACTTAACCCTGTAGTGCTAGCCATCGATTACGATCCTGTAATCTCTGCAGATACGCATGACCTCTGTGCGTAAGGATTTATCCAATACCCCAGCTTTGCGAATAATTTTCACTTTATTATGTGCCCGCGCGTAAAGCACATAGACCATCTCCCTATTCTTCGCTGACAGCCAGCGAATTCCGTCAATTGGCTGATACTCACCAAATGGATTCAAATAGAAGCGACGGGCCCATTCCTGAGTGATCGATCGCTTTTGATATTCGTCCAGTATGCCCATACGCGTCCCGGCCATCAAAGGTCCATCTCCAGACAAATCCAAGAGATCCAGCCCCTCTGTCACCTCGACCCGCACAACCATGCGACTTGAATCCAGATGGCCATTTACTGAATGACCAGTTTGATAAGACGACAAACACGTTGCAGCAATACAACTTTTCAGTGTGCTGCCCAGATAACAAACACCAAAAGCGCTATCATGAGCCTGATACGGACCCACAGGGTGACAGTCAAAACGGTTCGCAGGTCCCATCGGGTTGAAAAGTGAACCGGAATGCTTAAAAGACGAAAGCCTCAGCAGGACTGATCCAGCTACGAGGCTTGCGTATATAGGCTTGATCTGGGGAATCTTCTCATCAGGCGGCAGAGGCAGCAGATCTTCTGTACTCAACGGTGACCACCCCCTATACTCGCCAGGTAATCCATCACTTCATGGATGCGGCCCTTCTTCATTGCCTCAATCGGAGTCTCACTATCAAAACGTTCACATGGGCGCGTCAACCACAGTAGCTTGTTTTTGAATGTATCTGAATTGTCGTCGAACTCCTTTAAATGAGCCAGAACCTGATCAAACCCACGAATCAGCTGGTTGTCCGTACTCAAATCAAACTGCCAGCGGGGTACGAAATGTTCCTTCCCTTCCTTGAAGGCCAACAGGTTCCCACGACTGATCCGCATATACAAAGCATTAACACTCACGCCCAATAGCTGGGCAGTCTCATCGAGCTTCATGCAGCCCGACAGACGTTCCCGACGCGCAAGAAGCTTCAATTTCTGGTTCTCAAACCAAAGCTCGCGTTCCTCGTCCGTCTCGTAATCCTCAGGGACGTCCGCAAGGCTCTCAAGCCCCTCCAGAACCAACTGCTCAAACCGAGCTGGCTTCCCGCGAAGTTTCGACTTCAAACGCAAAAATATCCTCTCGCGAACAATTTCACGGCTATCACTGGTTGGCTGCATAGGCTCTTCCTCGTTCCGAAGTTTACGCGCTACCACGGTTCACCCCCCATGACCATCATACACCTCTTCGGCATAAAATGTAACACACTTAACGATCATTTCCAACATACCTAACATGTTAATAAATTTAAACGGTTACATGCCTTCGTCGCATGTGATTTACCAGATCAGATACTCCATTTAAAAAGAAGGCCTTATCCCTGAGATAGAGTAGCCACCATTACTATGGATCACAATATTCAATGATTTCAATGACATCTCTTTTGAGGCCAAGCTACTGGAGCCCAGGCTCAAAGAGCACTTGGCTAACAGTCTCCGGTGTAAAATGCGTGCTGGTGAGGCGCCGGGGTTCTGTTGCGTTTGTTTTCCAATAAACTGTAACCTGACGAAACCGCTAAATATGCAAGTATGGCGTCTATAGTGATTTTAGCTGGTTGCGTGATTGGAAAACACAAACGCAACAGACCCAAAACGATTGCCGGCATTGAGATGATGGCCATGATCAAAAAAAGTCAGATCCATATCCAGGGCTCCACTCCATTTGAGCAGTTTTACACCCTTGCAGGATAACTGTGTCCGGGGAATGACCCCTTCAGAAACTCACTTCAA
>NZ_DASQYZ010000502.1:0-15252 GCF_035638955.1 Oligoflexus sp.
ATTGACATCAAGTTCATACTCGAAGCCCTCGCGCATCTCGGACTTCATGCCGGCCTTTTCAACCTTTTTACGCCCGCCTTCCTCGTGCAGAACGTATTCAACCTTGCGCCTCGTACAGACGATGACATGCATCGGACACTGGAGGATCGCCCTTATAAATTTATTATGATGGGGGGTAATCTGTTTCCAATCGTTGATGGACTTATTGATTCGCTCCTTTTGCTCAAGACACCAGTGCCACTCGTGGCTTGCCGAGTCCAGAACCACCACCTCCATGCCGGCGTCCGAAGCCACCTTCATGGCCGAAATCCAGCGCTCAGGTGAAAACCTATGCTCGTCGTCGGACTCAAAAAGATTGATGACCTGATAAGAACCGAGAGCCTTATGGCCAGCGTATTTGTCGCCCGATCCCTCGGTGTCTATGAGGCAGACCCTATCCCAGGAGCTTGCGAGGCCACGGGCCATAAGAAGGCTTGAAAAGGTCTTTCCGTGCCCGCTCGGAGCTGTAACACCTATTTTGACGTGGACTTTCTTTCGTTCCGCTTTGCGCAGCTTCATGGATCACTCCCACCATTCGCCTGATGCTTCATCTGAAATCTCTTCCTCGTTTTCGTTTGGGCTGCTTTCGTGGTCACTCCGTTCATATCGCCGTGCGTAACGCTGAACATCGAGAGCCCGAATCTCCTCAGGCAGCCCCGGCCAGGTGCCGTTCAGCTGGCAGCGTTTGAGGGTGGAGAGGCTCCGGCGGATGAACTCGCGTCCAAGCTCGATGTCATCCTCCGTCGCCTCATAGGCGGCTGTGAGGTGGGGTGATTGGGGCTCAATGGCAAGGAAAATATACCTCTCGGGTTTGATGCCGGTGATGGCGTAAACGCCGTCAATCGTCATCGCGGCTGACACATGATAGTGGTAGCGCTCAGCTGCCCTGACAAATGCGGACTCAGTCGCGTCCTGACAGGTCTTGAAATCGATTATGGTAAGTTGGTTGGCGGAGATCCAGTCCGGCCGGCACTTGCAGAGAAGCCCCGTAAGAGGATCATTCCAATAATAGGAGCACTCAAAAAGACCCGGCTGCGTGAGAAGGTCGCCCGCCGGACCATAAGAAAGCAGCGCCTCACGCATCCGAAAGACTTCCCGGGCCTCGCCCGGAGTAATACAAATTTTCCCGGGACTCCCTTTGACGAAATCCTTCCACTCCTTTTGCCGCTTGTCCTCGACTTCAGGGCTGACAGCGCAATCGCGCTCAAAAGCGCCTTCCATTACGATATGAAAAACGCTTCCCGTAACGAGCGCGCGGCTGGATTTTTTGGGCACAGGATTATCGATGGCATCCCGGAACACCAGGGGTGCCCGAGCGATCCGACAAAGGCCGGTCTTTGATACACCAACTGATGCGTGGTAGACGCCGTTTGGCAGCGCGGGATGAACCCCGGGCTCCACATTTGTTATCCCGTTCATCCTCAGCCCACCTTTGCGCAGCGAAGGGAGAGGATGGGATGGACATCAAAGATAACTTTTCTGCCGGATGGCTTGAGAACGATGACTTCCAGCCCGGTATCAAGGCCGAGGAAGTCCAAAACATGGGCAGTGGCAAGCGCTTTCATTACAGCTTTTTTCGCGCTTTGCGCGGTGATCGGCTCATCAATAAGATCAATGGCAGGAATGGTGACAAGATACTCTGGCATTTGGCGTCCTCATATCCGGGAACGCAAACGCATTGGCTGGCAATGGCTTCAGTCATGCGCCCTCAGATAAAAATGCACCACCCAGGTGTCACCTGGGGGCGCGAATACTTTTGATGGATCCCAAAGAGGGATTTATGAGTTTCTTTCAAGTCGTTTTCCATGGGATTTATCCTCTCAAAAGTATTTTTAAAGACGGGATTCAGTATCGCTGAATGGCCTCGCGGACAGGCCTTCCGGGCCAGAAGTCCCTGGCCGAAAGCCCTTTTGCAGCCCATGTTTGTCGGCAAGGGCTACTCGCAAGGCAAATATATAATCGTGGTTCGATTATTCAAAGAAATTCGGGGGAGGAATACATTTCTTGTTCAAAATTTTGAACACTATTTTTTCAACTGGTTGCTTTAACTTGACAGGAACCGAAAAAATACACTCTGGAATTCCGGATCAACGTGGCACAAAAGCTCCATTGCTTTATCAGCCGGAAGCACTGTCCCCAGCTTGATTGAGTTACAGAGGCTTGGCATCTTCCCATTCATGATCATGCTGATCTCTGACTTTGGAATTCCCGTCTGGCGCGACAGGCTCGCCATGTTTCGTGACGGATGACCATCCATCCACTCCATTATAAAATCCGCAGCCAGTGATTCCGGCCACTCAAAAGCAGACATTCCCATCCCAATCTCCTTCATTCCATAATTTTCTTCCTGACTATGAGCGGCTGCCGAGGATTCGGATTTCGCCATGCTCCTCCCGAGGGTGGCTTCACGGGGGAGCCCGACGACTTGCGCTCGATCACTGCCCCCTTGCGTTGTGGCGCCGCACCTCCTGGCAGAGTCTGACTCTTCTGACGTTCAGTTGCCATATCGGACGCATTTTTCTCCTCCGCTGCTTTCGCCTCGGCAGCAGCTTTGTCCTCGGCCGTCTTTTTCTCAACGTCCGCAGGATCCTTACGAGGTTTCTCCGGGGGTTTTTCCTGCGCAGTGGAAGCTTTCCGCTCCCTGGCAACAGCCTCGACCGCAAGATGCTCAGCACGCCGCTGAGCCTTGAGCTTCAAAGCCTCCGCCGCCTTCTCTGCAGCCACACGCTGGGCTTCCGAGCATGCTTTCAGATGCACCCTCCAGCGCTCAAAGTCCGCCAAATAAAGGCTGCGATGGGGCTCGTCAATATCCAGAGCACCCTCCTTCATGCGCTGCCACACCACATCGAAAAAACAGCGATTGAATCGATTAATGTGATCCTTCCGATAGCGATAGACCTTCGCTCCTGTCACAAGAACATGGATACTCTCTGCCTCCAATACCTCTTCGGACGGAAGACTGGCCGCAGCACCCGCAAACGAAACCGCCCAGTCCGGATGAAGACGAGCGGGATCCTTCAGACGGGAAAAAAGCTGAAACGCCCAATCCCCATAAAGCTCCTTTAACGTCAACCACTCGAGTGGCGAAAAACGGATGAACGGATAATATCCCAGGGCCTTTGACTCTTCCGTGAAATCCGGATCCACTTTTTCTTTGCTCATATTTCCCTCGCCACGTAGTCAACTTTGCTAATCGGTGCCATCTGAAACACCTGCATCCCATCATCGCCGGCCTCGTCCGGCTTGACCTCAACCAAATATTTCCGGGTCGAAAGAAAAAAATACGGCTGGCGTTCGGAAAAAGTCTCGGATGCTTCCGATGCGCTCCGCCCGTGAATCCTTTTCCATTGAATGCCGCCCTGCTCCCGGCAAAGAAATACTGGTGGGCACTGATGCCGGGGGGAGATTTTCCAGTGGCTGCAGACTCTGCAAACGGTTTCCGTGATCATGAGGGGGGCTCCTGAAAACCGCCGCCCCTATGAGCATAGGGGCGGCAATACTGTCAAATATTTTGGGCTTGATATCAGACTTACACCAGCTCTCAATATCACCGAAAATGTGCCTAATTTCCAGAGGAAAACTGATGTTATGGATACAGAAAAGAGCATCATCACGTGCGATCTTCAGGAGCCTTCCATGAAAAAGCCGCCAGTGCAAATTGCAGAGGCGGCCGGCCCTTGGCTTTAAAGCAGAAAAACTGTCAACAGACAATGTTATCGCCAATCAGAAGAACTTTTGCCACAAAAAAGCCGCCAGCAGTATCGCCAGCGGCCGTACCCAAATCAACATTTCATTGAAAAAGACCTGCCGATTATCACTTATGTCCATAAATCAATCAACCATAAAAGCCGCTCATACCAAAAGATATGGGCGGTGAACTCAAAAAAGCTTAGCGTTCGATCGAATAATGCCATCACTCTGAAATCCCGGCCACAAAAAAATTGCCGGCATCGAAACGCCGGCAGGGAACAGTCGCTTTCAATCTTCGTTGCTTTCAATGCGGAAAGGCAGTGACCAGTTTATCATGACGGCTGACGTCAATGCCCATAAAAAGGCGACAGGGAAAAATCGATCACAATCAGGGTCCGTGAAAATCGCTCCCGGCCAGGATCCTGGCTGGAGCTCAAACAGTGTAATCATCCTCAATTTTTTGTTTAAATTGAGAAACAACAACTTGTAAATAGAACGTCAGTCAGCATTGTTCAACTCAATCGCATCATTGGATGCCTGGCTGACGAAGCTTTTTCTGCTCCTTGAGGATCGGCTCCCAGAAATAATTCCCGGCCTTCTGCTGACCGTCGAGCAGAATAAAGGCGCGCTTCACCGTGGTCTTTAGGATCACGCCCCACTTGCCTTTCACGCAAAGGCGCGCACCGGTTACAAAGGGAAAGTCCCACTCCTCCGGCCATATGTCCTGGAACTCGAAGCGCAATTTATTCAGGATATTGTCATCACCCGTCCCGGTATCTGCAGTACAGGACCCGGCAGCAAAGCACCGAAGAGTCCGCTCCCAATCAATATTGGTATGCCCCCGCGTGCCACTGATGGTGATGACGCAGTGCTCCCTATTCATGGCAATCACCCGCCCCCATTTGCTCTCAATGCGAAGGCGCATGCCGATGAATACCGGGAAAACATCATGACCAGGCAGCCTCGAGCGATACTCGTTCAAAAGCTCACCGGCGACCCTCTCCTCCCACTCGGTCTCCCTCTCAAGCACCGACCTGCTGAGCGATATATTCATGGCATCAACCCGAGGCAAATCACGACCTCGCACGAAATCAAACACAGCGTGCCGGCGACGCAATCCAGTCTGACGCAAGTCGCATGTTTTCCTCCCCTCTGACGGCGTCACCGTCCGCTGCTCCGGCTCTGGCTCCGGCTCTGGAGACCGCCGGGCAACCTCCTCCCGTAAAAGCCGCTGCTTTTCGGTTCGGCTTGACATCGGGATACGCAGGATCCGGTAGCTCGCGCAGTATTCAATCTCACCTGCCGGGGCGGATGTGGGGGACAGCTTCTCGCTCATCGCGTAGTTGTGCTCGCGAACTATGCGGTCCATTATTTTCTGACCTCTTTCAAATTGACCATTTCTTCCCCCCCCTGAGGACCGCAGCTTTCGACCTCCGGTCTGCTTTTCCACTTGCCAATGCTATTTTGCCAATCGCGCAAGCTGCTGAAGACTTTTTTGGGAGTTTTTTTCATCGTTCGCATTTTCCGTTTATTCTTTGACTGCATCTTGAAGTTCGTCATCGATTGACGAATGTGCTGTTTCAAGAGATCTTTAAAATCAATAGCGCTCGTGACATTGAATGCCGCGAACATTTCGCCGTCAAGCTCTTTCTGTATGTCTCCAAGGAAACATATCCTACTACCGTCGGGACATTCTTTCAGAAAATTTGTAACCTTTTCCTGCAGTGGCATCCGCCCCATCTTGAGTTCCCGCACGAAAAGCTGATCGTTTTTTCCAAGTGGCAGATCACGTAGAGCCACCAAAGATGCTGCACCGACCTCGGTGCAGAAGGCTTCCCCGTCCGGTTTCACATATCCACCAGACCAGCAGCAGTAAAAAGTCTTCCCGTGGCACCTGATTTCAAACAATGAAAGCGAGAGTTTTGCATTATCCGAAAAGCCCATGGAATTTTTAAACTCTTTTGCATGGCTTCTATTTCCACAGAAATTCTCGATCATTCTGCTACTAATTCTTATACCCATCGTTCCCTCTTCTTCCTTTTAGTATTCAGCGAATATCACGCTGAGACGCCTGCTTCAGCAGCCGATTGAACCCCTCACTGAGACCTCTGATACCGAATCCCGATTGCTGGAGCTTACCCTCGAGAATCACAAATTCCCCGGCCATCTCCTCATTCCAGCGTCCCGTCTACACGTCGTCCTCGAGCAATGCCAGCGCCCGCTGACACATCAAAACCATCTCTGGAGGACCAACCGGTCTCGGATCATCAGGCGACCACCCGGGTGAGCGTTCGCATTCGTACCACTCGCCACGAGCATCGATGAGCGGAATCGACGAGAAACTCTCACCAGGACCACCGGTTCTCACAATCCATCGGGCCTTTTCCTTCAGTGCCAACGGCACCACCCACACCCCGCGCATTTCATCGAAGTGGCCACCAATGCGCATGAGCCATCCACGAACTTCATGTACCATTCTGCTGCTGCCAAGGTTGAAGTGGTGCATCATCCTGTCTGCTCCTCCATCACATTCGCGCTATATGGCATCGGGTTCAGGCGTATGAGTCGACGGGGCCTCTGTCGATCGACCGGTTGGTCTTCAAGCTCCTGCACAAGGTGCAGACCCGAAAGCTCGGAAAGAGCCCGGTCCAGTTCCTTTGCCGTTTTAAGGTGCTGATGGCGCTGCGCAAGGACATCCGAGCGCGACATGCCATCGCGGATTTTGCCGCCGCGCACAAGGGCAGCAAAGGATCGCACTGAAGGGTCCCAATAGCCATTTTTGGGGTCGTAGGTTTTGCGCACGTGGAGCGCTATATACCGGCACCAGTCCGCAGCCAGCCGCACCGCGTGGATGCTGACCTCGGAGAGGACTTCGTACTTTTTCGAATTAATAACCTCGCCGTCGAATAAAAGGACGAGGTGGAATATAAGCGCCAGCGAGCAGAACAGCCTCGACTGCTTTGCAAGGTGACTGGTCAACGCCGGGTTGTCCTTGCTATCGCGATGGCGGTTCTCATGCTCCACCAGCCATTTGGCGAAAAAATCCTGGGCCTCCGGGGAGAAGCGCAGCAGCTTTCTTTCCGGGTCGCCAGTTATGTCCTCCCTCTTCAGCTCCCACATCGTGCGGAAAAGCAGCTCGAAAATTTCTCTGGCAGCAGGATTGGCCGGCAAATCATGCCAGCGGAAAAGGTCAATCGAGCGGTCGTGATTTATCATCAACCCAAAGCGCGCCAGCATTCCGTCGTTTTCCTCGGTGCCACCCGTCACCTTTTTCACCACACTCTTCAGCCAATCGGGTTGTGTCGCTGAAACGAAGCTGAGAATCGACCAGCCCGATATCGAGCCTTTCACGCGCTGCACCTTTATGTGACCGCCACCCCAGCACTCAAGGTACATGCTCCGCGCATCGCTATGCGTCCCCTTGTCCAGCGTCCGCCACCAGCCGCCGAACTCGTCGCAAAACTGCAGGAGCCCATTCGGGTTGGCAATGAGCAGAGCCTTCGCCCGCTCAGGAGTCACGTCCTGCAGTATCAGGCAGCGATCACCCACCCCTTCCAGCTCACCAATTCGCGCATTGATCGATGCCAGCTGCTCCCGAAGACATTCCATATCGCCACCCTTGCGGCGAACGTCACGAATGGTCGATTCAAGCTGCTGCCTGTCCTCGCCGAGGATGAAAAGGTCGGCCTGTCTCCTCCCCGCCGCCTCACGGTTGGCGTCCTGCAGCTCGGCGTCGAGCGTATGGACCATCCTCAATGCCGCGCGGATGATCGCCGTTTTCTTGTCACCAGCCGGCGCAACGAGCAGATACCAAAGGTTCGGCCACTCCACCCACTCACTGTTCTGCTTGGGTTTAAGACCGAGCTTGGCACCAATCACCGACGAGAGAGCGGCAATGGTCGCCGCAGCCACTGCATCCAGCGGACACTGCATGTCCGCCGCAACGTACTCCAGATGATAGCGCAGCGACTCAGGCAGCATGATGTCAGCGTCGAAATGGGGGATCCGCTCGAAGGCATCCCAGCCGGCTCGAGGCACACTCCAGGAGAGCCTCAAATCGGGAGCCTCTGCGATCATGGCCTGTAGCTGAGCCCTCGTGCCACCGGCAGTGAAAAAGTCCCGCAGATCGAATTTTTTCGGCCCTTCAAGCTTCACACTTCGCAGGCTCCGGCACACCGGACGCAACGCAGCTATCACAGCGCGTAAATAATCCCGGCCGGATTGGTCATTGTCGGGCACCACAACCACGTCCCGATTGACAAAAAACTCCGTATATTGCGCCTGCCAGCTCGTGGCGCTTCCGGTCGTGGTGGCAGAAAATTCATGGAGCATGGCTGCGTCCACATCCGTCTCGCCCTCCAGAAGCAGGATCACCTCGTCCACGCCGATTTCGAGCCAACGATACGGCAGCGGCTGAGGATGACCTTCAGGTCTGGCACTGATCCAGCGATCATCCGTCACACGGTAGGCAGGCATCGGCAGTTTACGCTGCCTGGGATCGTTCGGGTCCTTAGGCCGCATGCGGAACACCTGCCGGTTCATGCTGCCATCACGATTGTGCCAGGTGTGTTCACAGTCGAGAAAGTGGAGCGGGTACGCATTAAAATGCACTCGAGCGGCTTCCAGGGACGACCAGATCACGGGACCGCCTGATCTGCGCTTTGGCTTCCCTGCCGGCTTCGCTGGAATATCAATACCAGCGTGCGACGCCAGAGCCTCGATCGCCTCGGGAAAGGTGCATTGTCTTTGCTCCGCATAAAATCCCAGAACGTCACGCCTCGCGTTGCAGGCGAAGCAGTTGAATATAAAGTCATGCCCGCAGCTCATGCTCGGCACAGTGTCTTCATGGTAGGGGCAAAGGATCATGTTGTTCCTTGATTCAAGACCCAACAGCTTTGCCACCTTGAGAGGCGGAAGCCGCTGCTTTATCAGCTCGATCGTTTCCTTCGGTATCTGCACGGTTCCCCCGGATTTGGATTTCAATCAGCAGCTTCCCCTTCAGAAGCCTCGCGAAGCTCCGCTTCGCTTTGTCTTTTTTCAGGTGGTTTGTTTAAAAACTCTGTTTTTAAAAATACCTCTCTCTCCATTTCTCTCCCTATGCACGTGTCCTGTTCTGACACGCTGGAGTCGGATCGTATTTTGATGTATAGGGCCTGTAATTTTACTCAATCCACAATCGTGAATTGTGTAACCACATGAAATCATTAAGATGTATTCATATTGACACCTGTTAAAAAAGTCAATGATTACAGCAAAAAGCGGGCTTTGACACTTCGATGCCAGTTTTTGAAAGTTACTCAACTTTCAAAAAGGCATCGTGCAAGCCCCTGATTTTTCAGAACTTATTAACCAAAAATGACGCCCAGTGTGAGTTTCGGGCGCGTCAGATAACCAATTGATATTTCAGAGATTTATTTTTTAAGCCAACACTTGTAAGGCCCAGTGCGAGTCTCTGCATAGTGGTTAACCTATTGAAATTATTTAATTCACCATAGCGTGCATTATTGACAACGATATAAGGTGCGGGCCGTGGCTGATGATATGACCGTCTACGCTTACTGCCCGTTCCGCAGTATTCACGTATGGACGCAACTGGCTCATTGCTTGCAGAAAACAGCTGGCTGAGTGAACTCATGGCTGCACCTCACACACCGAAGGTGAGTGAATGAGATATTGCAGGTAAATCAGCGGTGAACCGGAAGTATTATTCTCCAGTTCAGCAAACATGTCATTTGGATCAGGAAAATTCACCCAAAAAGCCACAGTAAACCCCGGAAATGATCCGTTACGATTAATTTTTAGGAATTTAATGATTTTATTTATTCGCCATGGATAACTTATTATAGGAAGGAAAGCTTCCATGTATGGTGACATAATTTGTCGTACGGATCTGATGACGCGATGAAAACGAAGCGAATACAGTGGGTGTCAAAAAAGCATTGCTCATAATGCTGCGCCTTAACTATTCGCGCTGGTGATTACTTAGTCGTTCCAGCGAGTTATGAGAGTTGACCGGCGCCTGCGAATTCGTTACTTTGTGTATCACGAACATAGCAATGCCGGTTCGGGACGGTTAAGTCCCAATCGAACATGTCACCCCCAGTACCGTCTTGTTTTCCAGACAGAAAACGGTGCTGGGGGTTTGTGCTTTTTATCTCATTAGATTGAGTGATAGCAACAAAATTTTTCTTTCGAATCTCAGTACTTACCGCCTGCGATACCGTCTATCGAGATTCATGTCATTCATATTTTAGTCTTTAAAATCAACATATACGCGCCATTATGCCCAACTGTGACAGGCGGTAGCACTTGCGCACCCCCGCAATCCCGATTAAATTCTTTCAGACTTTAAAGCGCAAGCGGGGGCTATGAGTGCAGGACATCGAAGAGCGAAGGAAGAATATTCTGATCGAAGCTTTGCAGGAATGGCATGATCCAAAAAGAGGAAATACCTTTGCTCAGCTGGCTGAGAGGGCGGACCTTGCTGACTCAACTATTCGTGACCTTGCTAAAGGCAGGAGGACACCAAGCAGAGATACGTTTAACGTGATTCTGCGTCTGATCTGGCCCGAAGACAAATTTGAGCAGCTTCTGAATGAAATTGAGGGGCAAAGCAGTTTTTTCTCATTTAAAAACGCGAAGGGCTTTGGATTTCAAATTGATGGTCCTTGGGAGTCCTGGTTTGTAATTTCAATCGGTAACAATGAAAAAATGCCTGTCGAGGTAGCGAAATCAGTTCTAGGTGCGAACTACGATGCCATCATGTCTAAGTACGTTGACAACGGCTATGTTGTCATGGATAACGACCAGATACGGACTGCAAATAAGAATAATGAAATGCTAAGCATCAAGAGCGTAAAAAGCCTCTCGCATTATGCAATTGATAAGTACGATAGTAGCAAAGGTGAGACTGAGCATCTGCACGTTCGAGCCATAAAAACGTCCAAGCAGAAAGCCATCCGTCTCAAAAAGAAAATGGCAGAATGCAATAAACTAATGCTAGAGATGGCTGGGCAAGAGGATGAGTCGGAAAAAGATGAAGACTGCTGCTTCATATTCGTTATGTCTTGCAGCGTAATTTAAAGGACTGCGCAGTCAATGAAATCAATAGGTTTAACTATCCCTATATTAATGTTAGTCACCAACGCCATTGCGGGTTCAGTCGGCGGCGGGTCTCTCCCCTCCGTCTCCCTCGAAACCATGGCCACACTTCAAACCCGCGCCCTTGACGGCGACCTGATCCGCATTAAGGAGCTTGGTTTAGATACTGTATATCTGCAGGCTGACACGAAGAACATGACTGAGTCCACCCTGTCGGCCTTCGTACTGCCAAAGGGGGATAAGGTGAAGTTCTTCGTTGAAAATCCAGTGGATTTGGCTCAGAGGAACCTGACGCTTGGCATGGCTCGCACAATGAGAGCAACGATGCCCGGCGTGCTTCCGATTCTGCCGACGGACATCACGCTGAAACCGAAGCCGATCATTGACACTGTGAAAGTTACTGATATTGACGCTGAGACTCTGCAAAAAATTTCTGCATCCGCTGCAGAATAAGTGTCCTGGACACGTGATCATCTTACAGTCGTTTTTGCGCTATCTTTCTGAACCTGCCTTCGGGCGGGTTTTTTTGCGAGGGGAGAATACGAATGAATGCTGCAAGCGTTCTTCATGCAAAAATCCACGGACGAGCAATAGTCTTCTGCGCACGTGTGATGCCTGAGCTGGAATGGCTCATTGATCTTGATTTTCAGCAATTGACCGAAGAAGGCATGATACTCGTTAGGCCTGACATTGCCGGATTTTCGTCCGATGATCGATGTCAAGTGGTCATTGAGGTATCAAAGACAACCCGGAATCAGGATCTTGGTTTAAAGAAAGACTTCTACGCAAGAGCTCAGATTCCAGACTATATCGTACTTGATTGCGTTGAAAAAAAAGCCATCTTTTTCAAACTTAACGAAACCAGCCAGTACCATGCAGTTCCCGCTTCGGGAAAATTTTCTGATATTGAGACTATTTTTGCATCAAAAGCCTAAGGACTGAGACATATGGCCTCCATCAATCTTGCGATACTCATTGGCAACCTTGGCAAAGATCCACAGCTGCGGAACACTCAGACCGGAACAGCCGTCTGCACTTTCAGTATCGCCACCACAGAAAACTGGACGGATCAGAGCGGACAAAAGCAGTCAAAGACCGAATGGCACAATATCGTTGTCTGGAACAAGCAGGCAGAGAACTGCGCGAAGTATCTACGTAAAGGCCGAGCGGCATATGTTGAAGGCCGTGTCCAAACGCGATCGTGGGACGACACCACGGGACAGAAGCGATATACGACAGAAATCATAGCGGAGACGGTGAAGTTTCTCGGCAGTGGTCCAGCGGTCGACCAGGAACGCCCGGCACGACCAAAGGCCGAGCAGCAGTCGACCGGCACATCGCAATTCGTTCCACCACCGTTTCAGCTTCCGCCCGAGGATAGTAAGCGCGGAAGCCAGTACGTTGCGGGTCTTGACGATATTTTGTTCTGAGGAGAATCCTAATGACCGAAAACATTGAACAATCCATTCGCGCTTTCGAGCTGCAAAAGTTTGGTTCCAATTTCATGAATGAAAAGCAGGTCGCATCGATTGCCAGGCAGGCAGTTGCCACCGACCGGCTCGGCGACGAGGCCTGGATGCACAAGCAGCTCGCCACATTCCATAAGCAGCTGACTGAGCCGGTGCCAAAGCCGCAATCTCAGAAGAAGGTGGAGGTGCTCGACATCGACCTGACGAAGATGCTTCCTATCGTCGGGCGCTCTACTGAGCTTTCATTGAAATTCGACGAGATTCCTAACGCAGTCCCAATCGGCGATAAAAAAGTATTCTTCAAAATCAAATCAGACGAGCGTGTGTTCGATGTAACTCTCGGCGAGAAAGCCATGAACAAGGCTCTCGATGAGATGATCAAAGGTCCATGGCTTGGCATGGTCAAGGGCAAGCTGGGTTCGGCGACCGACACCGGTTTTGTTATCGAGAATGCGCAGATTCAGGTGTTTTTGCGCATTCCAAAAGCGGGTGCAAACTGAGCAAGGAACTCCTAAAAGCTGAAACAAAACGGTTTCGTTTGAGCATACAGAAGAGAGCCCGCACCAAGCGGGCCTGCGAAGTTCAGACTCCAAACACTAAGGGCTTTCTCCATTCATCAGATCACGCCCTGGGGGAAGGTTATCGGAGACAGCAGCGAAGCTGTGATCAGTATCACTTTTCTTTTCATAATGCCCTGCCCCATTTTGATTGAGAGCCTTGCGAATCCTCGTTTTTGGCCTCGGTCTTTTTCGATTCGCATAAATCATATCCCATTCCTCATCTGGAACATAAAACCAATGCGGAACCCCATTTTTCAAGGCAACCCTGGAGATTTCGCATAGATCATCACGCGGTGGCGCATAACTGTTTCGATCATAGCGCTCGTAGAATTCATAAGGCAGTGCGGCTGGAAGCTTGAGTTCGCGGACGATGCTTTTGTAGAGCCCCTCGTGAGAATCCGTCACGCTCGGGCCCATGTTGTCGCTTAGCTCGGTCACAAGTATTGAAAACCTGTCGCGCGAATCGATAAAGGTTTCGAGCCTGCAACACGACGTGATCGTCTTGGTGGCGCGGTAATACCATCTGCTGACCTTGACGATTGGAAATTTAATCATAGATGTTTAACCCACCATAAAACATATGTGATAACTCTGTCTCAGCGAATACCTGGGATGCATCTGGAATTTTCCCGAAATCTGGTCGCTGTTTTTTAAAGTTCTGTTGTAAAAGAAGGATATCGAATAATGATGGTCTGTAAAAGCGGAATTTATGCGTACAAAATCTGCTTCTTTCTTGCACCATCCAGCAAACCACAGGCGCATTATTGGGATCCAGGCACACGTGAAGATCTTTCGCGAGATAAGCAGAATCAAGGGATGTAACTCACGCGAAATGATTTTTGTGCATGGTGCTGCCCGAATTGTTCCGGGGCACATGGAGATCTGAAACGGAGTATTCCAGTTCAGAAATCACATCCTTTTCAGAATAGCCGCTAAAATACCTCAGTTCGAAACTGTACGACAAAGTTTTGATATCGCGATTATATTTTTGACGGATGTATTCGGTAATTTTTCCAATCCACTTGGCATAATCAGATTGAAAATCCACAGGCCTTGCTCCCTTGGATATGGCTCTTACCTATGCCTATCGGGTTGAGTGATTGGCGAATTGAGGACATGTCCTCAAATACTGCAAAGCCATCCAAATTGCCGAGTTGATAAAAAATCTCAAGGATTCATAATTCCCTTGCCGGCAATTAAACGCTGGGGTGGAAATTATTTGTCAATCAATGCGAATATGATTACCTTTGGTAAGGTATTCAAACTTCAGACTCAACATGGAAGAAAAATCCTTGAGGAGAAGCGATTTTAACTCGGCCGGATTTGGGACTTTCTTTTCGGCAAGAAAGATTCGAAAAACCAATCATGGACCTTCCGAAGGCTGGAGCCAAGCCTTGTCCTGCCATGGAGTCAAAGCGTGCGTGAAATCTCCCTGCAGATCATAGACCCACGTTTGGATATCGCCTTTGTCAATGGCCTTTTTTATATTTCCGAGCAAGGTGGTGGGATTTGCACTTGCAATTATAATGCGATCGTACATTATCTTTTTAGCTCGCATGCGAAATGAAAACCCAACAAATTATTCGGAAGTTTTTTGGAAAACTTGAAGCGATCTCCTGCCGCACAGCATGCCGTAGCACTCGTGGCTAGCGGCATCCGCGTGGTAATATTCATCGAGAACGCAATATTTTATGTGCTTTTAAGATTGCGGAAGAAGCCGGGGAATTAGACTGCATCCTGAGAATTTTTCGCCGGCTTATTTGCACGTAAACGGTCGGCGATCCAGACATTGATTAGCGCCTTGCGTGCCACATTCAGACGTCGAGCCTCTCTATCAAGTTCCGCGATCATCCAGGTTGGAAGATCGATTGTTACTGTCTTCGTTGCAGAGGTCAGAACCTTGTCATGACCTTCCCCTTCATCCACCATCTGGTCGAAAAGTTCAGAAGTCACTTTCTTCATCGCATTTACCTTCCTTTGTATGGGAGGCCGCAGGAACATGATAATGGTGTCACTCCTGACAAAATACTTTTCGACATGCCAAGATCATCACTATCACACTGGATAATTTCATAGTTTCAGCCATAAGATATCGTATGGATATCTTTAAAATATCATACAGATACTATTTAGCCAAATAGCGTGCATTATTGACCGTTGCAGTTAGCCGCTTTTTTGATAACCCATTGATTTTTTAACAATTGTTTATTGGATGCCATTATGCGGGGTATTTGCATAATTTTGGAGCTGAAATTATTGAGATTTTTGGAGCGGCTTACAAATTCGATGGTACGTGCATAAAACAACGACCAAATGGCGGTATCGTGGCAGTACCAGCGTCAGGATGCCTGTACCGCGGGGTGCCCCATACAGGTCAATTTTCGGCACTGGAA
>NZ_DASQYZ010000503.1:0-3005 GCF_035638955.1 Oligoflexus sp.
TTCAATGATGAGCATTCCACCGACATCGAGCTCGGGCAGGTAAAGTATCTCAATAATATCGTCGAGCAGGACCACAGGCGGGTGAGGCAAAGGACAAGGTCCATGCTCGGCTTCAAGACCTTTATGTCGGCCGCGAAAACGCTTGCCGGCATTGAGATAATGGCCATGATCAAAAAAGGTCAGATCGATATTCAAGGTTCCACTCCATTCGAGCAGTTTTACGCCCTTGCAGGATAACTGCGTCCGGGGGATGATTCCTTCAGAAACTCGCTTCACCCTTTTAAATGTTTGCGACAGAGCCTTTGTAAACTGGGAAAAATTCAACAAGGTGTTGTCAAAATATCCAATTTGCAAGCCAAGAATTAGGTTTTCACTACAGGAATTCAAAGCACTTGGTGAGTCGTGAATCAATGATTGAAGAGCCCATTGCGGGAAATCTGCACAATGGGTTCCGTGGGGATTGGAGTGTCCCAAGGCACTCCTTTTACCCGACTGATCATGCTAGCCCAGTTTGCAACACCCTCCTTCGCTTACTTCCGGCCGATCTCAAGTTCGAGGAGATTAGCGCATCCCATCACCGTGCCCGACGCAGACCGGCCTTTCGGCCACAATTCGCGCTTTCGAGCTGCAAAAGTTTGGTTCCAACTTCATTAACGAAAAGCAGGTGGCTGGCATCGATTGCCTAGGGCCCAAAGAATCTGAACCTGATCGATTAAGACCGCTCACATCGGAGCGGTCTTCTCATAGTCGGGAACAGTTAGAAGGTGTTTATATTCTTCGCGATTTGCATTGTCGTGCAGTGGATCGCACCACCAATCGAAATCAGGTTATCGACCGTTACGAAGTTCATTTTATATCCCGCGGATTCATAGGCGCGCTGCGCTTCATCTTCATAGCTCTTGATCAGACCTGCATCGGGATAAGCCTCCGTCAGAGGCACTGTACCTAAAACTTTGCTGGTGGCGGCGTCATAAACATAGCCATCAGCATCCATCGCTTGATAGCGTGGTGTGATCGCGGTTCCATTGACTGTGATCGAGTTGGTATAGGAACGCCAGATATCTGGGACTTCTATAATTTCGGTCTTGCTTGCATTGTAGTAGGCCGCGTAGCCGAAAATAATAGCCGGCATCGGAATGCGAATGACTCTCAAACCAAGGCTTTCGATGTCTTCTGCACGGGCATCCAGATAGGTCTGCACCTCTTTCGCCTTGCTGCGCTCTTCCGCGGTATACCAGTCGATGTTGACGACTTCATCGCGCAATTCGTTAACGATCACAGTTTTATTATCGAGAAACTTGGCCCACATATCGATGTGACCGGTCCCTTCATAGGGAATTCGTGGAAAAATGGTCACTCGCTTACAGCCGGCTTTTTCTTTGTACTGGCGGATGACTTCCTGCTTGTCCATCACTTCGTCGTTGGTGATTTTTTTGCGAGCATTGTCTGCAGCGGCTTGGGCTATGGCTTGCGGACTATTGGCATCGGTGACACGACTTGTCATCAGGCAGTCGCCGTCGTCATTATTCATGAAGTTGCCGCCTTCATTATAGACTGGAACGCTGACACGACTTACAACTTCCGGGCTCGTGACAACGGCGGAGAGCGGTAGATCCTGATTGAATAGATCAACCAGCGAGCGAGCGGCGGAATCGTCGGCATCTCGATTTGAGTAGTAGTTGAAATCGAGAAGTACGAGCTGACCATCTGCCGTATATGCGGGTTGTGGTGACCAATCACGCGCCCATACAGTTAAATAGTTGGTACCACTGATCCCGCCTGAAACTTTTTCGGATGAATCCTTTGCAGGGACCAGAACGATCTTGCTGAGGTCAGCGCCCAGGCTTTTCAGAGCATTGAAATCGGGACTTTGTCCCGCAGTTTTGTGTGCGTATGACCGCGGTACCATAACATAGAGCGCTTCAATATCGCTATCCAGCAAAGCTTTAGCCATCGCATGCTGCTGAGATGATGTTAAAACGGTTAGAGAAATTATGACGCCTTTTGATGGCTTATATTCAGGCACAGCTATAGGTCTGACAAGCAAATCGTCTTTACCTGTTTGGGCTGTGTATTTTTCGTTGAGGTATTCCGGATGGCCCTTAACTTTACTGGCCTGCTGCATCTGTTGTCCGCAAGCAGTCAAGAGCAACAAACCGAAGACTTTACCTAAGTCGATATGCTTCATGATGATTTGCTTTCCTAGAGAAACGATTTTAAGTTTTTGATTAGCCGGACAGCCATTTCTTCTTACATGCTTTGTAATCATAATCAAACAAATTAATGAATATGTAGAAGCTGACCTTATTTCTCGTTTACAAAGTGATCATAAGAATTGCTCAAGGTGAGCCCTGGCAGCCCACAAGGACCTATCGATCAATAGCTGAGGCTTTGAAAAAAGCGCTTTTGGTTGGTGTGTGTTTCGATGCAGGCATCGTTATGAAAAAGAAAGGAGCCGCATGGCCATCCGATCATCGGCCCAGGGCGACTGAAAAATTGCGATTGTGTTGCGTTTGCAGAAGCTGAGCGAGGGGAAGCAAGGATTGGCGAACGATCATGCAGCGACGGAATAGAAGATCTCTGCAGAGGTATTGCCCTCTGACCTGCCGTTTTCGAATTGTTCTCATCGACTCAAAACCACCAATTGTAATCCTTGCAGTTCGAAACCTCCCAAAGCCCAGCGTCGCTCTGCATAACTGTTTGATGGGCCTATGGTCCTGCTCGATAATGTTGTTCAAATATTTGTTCTGACGAATTCCGATATCGGCTCCAGCGTCGTCGTTATATCAGGGCCCCGGAAAGAATGCCTACGAATTGATCCAGTCGGCTATGAGTGGACTTCATTTGATTGTAATGCCGTTGAGATTCGGGCTGGAGGGCAGAGCCAGTGTTTAATTCCTTCGCTTTTTCGCAGAAAGTTCATTTTCTGGCCGCAGCAGGGCCGTGAGAGACGGCGCTCCTGTTTATGAATCGTTATCTCTTTGACTTCAGATTTTTGAGAAGAG
>NZ_DASQYZ010000504.1:0-2657 GCF_035638955.1 Oligoflexus sp.
CAGCGGATGGAGGTCAGGATAATCGACTTTTGGAAATGCCGTCCTTTGAAGCTCAGCGCCATAACCACTCCCTGGATACGGTGAACCAGGAACTATGACGAGTCCCTGGTCGAAACACCAGAGGCTTTTTGCAACAGATCCAACTTTCTTATTACCGGATAAGACTTTCCAACAAACCATAGTGAATCGGTGCAATCGCTGATTTTTTACCTCGCATGCGAAATGAAAAAGCCCAACAAGATACTCATCGAGGACGCGCAGCTTCAGGTGTTTTTACGAATTTCAGAATCGGATGCCAACTGAGCAAGGAACTCCAAAAAGCCGAACAACACTATTCATTTTGAGCATGCAGAAGAAAGCCCGCACAAAGCGGGCCTGCTCAGAATCATTTTTCTTTTTCTTAATTCCTTGCCCCATTTTAAGTGGCAGCCTTACGAATCCTCGCTTTTGGCCTCGGCTTTTTTGGATTCGCATAAATCATGTCCCATTCCTCATCTGGAACATAAAACCAATGCGGAACCCCATTTTTCAAGGCAACCCTGGTTACTTCGCATAGATCGTCGCGCGGTGGCGCATAGCTGTTTCGATCATAGCACTCGTAGAATTCATAAGGCAGTGCGGCTGGAAGCTTGAGTTCCTGGATGATGCTTTTGCAGAGCGCCCCGTGCGAATCCGTCACGCTCGGTCCTGTGTTATCGCTTAGCTCGGTCACAAGTATTGAAAACCTGCCGTGCGAATCGACAAAGGTTTCGAGCCTGCAACACGAGGTCACCGACTGGGTAGCGCGGTAATACCATCGGCTGACCTTGATGATCGGAAGTTTAATCATTAATGTTTAACCCACCATGAAACACATGTGATGACTGTGTCTCAGCGAATACTTGGGATGCATCTGGAATTTTCCCGAATATGGTCGCTGATTTAAATAATGCTATGAGAGAAGGATACCGAATACTGATAGTCTGTTAAAGCGGAATTTCGGCGAAAATGTGCTTCCTTCCTTCCTGGATCATCCAGCAAACCGCAGACGCATTTATTTGGGATCCAAGCACACGTGGAGACCAGCAGGGGCTGTGATTCACGCGAAAGGATTTTTGTTCATGCTGCTGCCCGAATTGTTCCGCGGCACATGGAGATCTGAAACGGAGTATTCCAGTTCAGAAATGACGTCCCTCTCAGAATAACCGCTAAAGTACCTCAGTTCGAAACTGTACGACAAAGTTTTGATATCGCGATTATATTTCTGGCGAATGTATTCGGTAATTTTTCCAATCCACTTGGCATAATCAGATTGAAAATCCACAGGCCTTGCTCCCTTGGATATGGCTCTTACCTATGGGCTATCGGGTTGAGTGATTGGCGAATTGAGGACGTGTCCTCAAATACTGCAAAGCCATCCAAATAGCCGAATTGATGGAAAAAAGTCAAGGATTCATAATTCGCTTTTCGGCAATTAAACGGCAGGGGTGGAAATTAATTGTCAGCCAATGCGTATATGATGGCCTTTGGCAAGATATTCAAACTGCAGACTCAGCACGGAAGAAAAATCCTTGAGCAGAAACGATTTTAACTCGGCCGGATGCGGGACTTTCTTTTCGGCGAGAAAGATTCGAAAAACCAATCCCGGACCTTCAGCCGAAGGCTGGAGCCAAGCCTTGTCCTGCCATGGAGCCAAAACGTGCGTGAAATCTCCCTGCAGATCATAGGCCCACGTTTGGATATCGCCTTTATCAATGGCCTTTTTAATATTTCCAAGCAAGGTGGTGGGATCGGCACTTGCAATTATAATGTGATCGTACATTATCTTTTTGGCTCGCATACGAAGTGAAAACGCCCAACAAATTATTCGGAAGTTTTTCGAAAAACTTGAAACGATGTCCTGCTTCCCAGCGTGCCTAACCAAGTGTAGCGCGCGTCCTCCGCGTAATAATATTCATTGAGAAAGCAAAATTTTATGTGCTTTTAAGATTGCGGAAGAAGCCGGGGAATTAGACTGCATCCTGAGAATTTTTCGCCGGCTTATTTGCACGTAAACGGTCGGCAATCCAAACATTGATTAACGCCTTGCGGGCCACATTCAAACGACGAGCCTCCATATCAAGTTCCGCGATCATCCAGGTTGGAAGATCGATCGTTAGAGTCTTTGTTGCAGAGGTCAGAACCTTGTCATGACCTTCTCCTTCATCCACCATCTGGTCGAAATGTTCAGCAGTCACTTTCTTCATCGCATTTACCTTCCTTTGTATGCGAGGCCGCAGGAACATGATAGTGGTGTCACTCCTGACAAATACTTTTTGACATGTCAAAATCATCATCATCACACTGGGTAATTTCATAATTTCAGCCATAAGATATCACATGGATATCTTCAGATATATGCTCTGGATATTAGTTAGCTAAATAGCGTGCAGTATTGACCAAGGAAGATGACCGCTTTCTGCGCTAACCCATTGATTTTTTAACAATTTTTTATTGGATGCCATTATGCGGGGTATTTGCATAATTTTGGAGCTGAGATTATTGAGATTTTTGGAGCGGCTTACAAATTCGATGGTACGTGCATAAAACAACGACCAAATGGCGGTATCGTGGCAGTACCAGCGTCAGGATGCCTGTACCGCGGGGTGCCCCATACAGGTCAATTTTCGGCACTGGAA
>NZ_DASQYZ010000505.1:0-3789 GCF_035638955.1 Oligoflexus sp.
ACCCACAACCCCACCGCGTGTCACTACGTTTTGGACGGCAGGCATAAGCTTGGAATTACGCCAGGCGACATAGTCCGCTTGATTACCTCCAGCAAAAAAGATCACCTCAGAGCGATTGATGAGTCGAGCGACGGTATCCAGATGCTCGGGTATGGCAGCTGGCGCGATGATGAGGGTCTGCACGGAGTTGAAGGGGGCCAAATCATATATGTATTGATCATAGCCATCAGCACCGGTCGCGCGTAAGACCAGGACATCACCCCGACGCGTGGTCTTGTCCCCAGCGATAATATCATGAGCCCAAACAAAGGAGGAATCGACGTCGGTTCCCCCACCCATCAGAATCAATCCGCCGGTCTTGGGAGGCGTACGGTCGTCGTCAGCGGCTCCCTTCCGGGCTGTAGCTGTAACGGTGCTTGGTAATACGATGGGGCCATCATCGATAGGAGCGGCTACTTTGTCTTTATCTTTTTGCTCAGGAGTCTCTGCTCCCATGCTGCGGTCTGCGTCGACTGTTGAGGCCTGATTATCCGCACTGTTGGTATTCTGCCTGGCTACGCTGCGTGATGGATTGCCCTTCGGAGAGCTGTCGCAACCCGAAAGACTGGTCAGTGACGCCACAAGGAAAACAGATAATGATCTGTACAATCTCATATTCATCCTCTTCATTGGATTTGCGTCTCACTTAATTCAAGATTCGTGCCTTTTTGACGGCACAATTGAAAAAGGGCATGAGAAATTTCCATGTCTCCCGTGAGTAACGGACAGCACCACGATGTAAGAAACGATCAATGCATTGACAATCGCACAGTTCATGTCGGCATGAATCGGCGCAAAATACTGATTGGTCATGGGTTAGTGCAGGCTTCGAAATTGCACAAACGAACCTTAGGCTCAGTCGGTATTTTACAATAGAGGTAGGTTGCCATGCTTATTCGGAAACTGTCATTCCTGGTCAGTGCATCTGCCCTGCTCATGCCGATAAACTGCAGCAAAAGAAGCGAAGTCGTGGTTAAGACTGGCGAGTGGGTGGTCGTTGTCGAAGATGTCGAACTTGGTGCTCAAACTCAAGGTGAAGTGGAAAGCTCTTTAAAATTTGCCCACGCACCAACTCTCTGTGTCCAGGTCGATCCCACCGGATCGCTCGCCCTGCAAACATGTGTGGACGCAGAAGACTATCAAAAATTCAAGCCCGACCTGGCGTCGGACAATCGCATTCAGTTTGCTAATGAAAAGGCTCGACTTTGTCTGTCCGCAAGTGAACTTCAGGCACCTTTGCTCGTTGCTGAACCGTGCGCTATCAAAGATAACCAGTATTTTACGAAACAGGTAGCGGGCAATATGTTTAGCTTGCGCCAAAGTACTGGAACATCATGCCTAAAGGCCCAAAACGATGGGGCTGTGCCTGGCACATCCTTGGTCATGGCAACTTGCACGGACGAACGGAGTCACCAGCTGATTCCCTGACTCCGTCCTCAACCCTTGCCGTTAACAGTCTGATCCAGAACGTTAATTTTCTGGAACATTCTTCAAGAGGTTTTTATAACCCGTGAGGATCTTGGAAACAGCTTTCGCATGCGGTGCGATGTCACGTTGATATTTGTATTTATTGTCGTTGAATTCTTCTTCATGCATGAGGTAACCCAGCCAATCGTTGCCGATTCCGAGGAACATCACAGGTCCCGGGCTCTTGGCATGGATCAGACCTCGGATCTGACTGCTGCCTGAAGGAAACATTTCCCCCGGTATTGTCCCTATCTTGAGTTCGCCGACCTCGATTAAACTGATGCGGGTATTCGTCCGATTCTCACTGAGGCCACGGTCTTCAATGATTTTCAGACGTTCTGCGACATTAAACCTCAGGTTGTTGACATCGAATGGAAAAACGTGATTGTAAAAGGCGAGTTTGCCACTCAAAATCGGCTGTCTTTGGTTTGTGACCGCTTCCATAACTTTCTGAGCCAGATCGCGGCCATGATAGGCAACCTGATCGTATCCGTTGCTCACATCTTTATCCCGGTCGCCGTCAGTAAAAGGATCCGGGTAGACGTCACCTTCCTTGACGGGTATGTAGCTGTTGCCTAACATCCCGTTTACATAGAGGTGGATGCCTGGGATATTTTGCGCCAGAAAATAGCGGAATGTGCCTGGGAAATCGGAACTGATCGTGTTGTTGTTGGCTTTTAACAGGGTTGGATGCGCAGCCCATTGGCTGAGTGTACCAATGATTGTGCCAGAGACTGGGTTTGTGGCTACCAAAGTTAACACCTGCTCTTCCTGAGAATCACTGGGAAGTTCGGGGTGCCAACTGGTTTCTTTGAAGCTTCGAGCCCAGGATAACTGGGCGCATTCAGACGCTTTCGAAGCGGCTTCAATACTCCGAACAACGGCATCTTCCATAAAATTCATGTACCCATTGTCACGCCCCGTAAAGAGCGGAAGCGCGCCCCAAAGCCCCAGTACGTCTGGACTGTGATGGGTGTGCGTCGCGGCGAGCAGGATCTCCAAACCAGGACGGTTTAATCGCCGTCGCGCTTCCTTCTCGACCCTCTCCACGGTGGCTTGACTAAGGCCAACCAAATCCAGGGCTACTAAAGCTACGGCCTGATGGGCGTCCTTCTGCAACCACAGGGCGGTCGAGAATAAGGGATCATGAATCCCTTCACCATTCATTCTGGTGTCAGACTTTAAACCAAAGTATGTCCCATACCCACCCAAGGTTAGTTTGTTAAAAGGTGTAATCGATAGCTGCGAAAATCCTACCGAAAACTGTGCCGCCTCACCTGGGGCCGATGGGCAGAGGCTCTGGGCATAAGCTCCAGGCTCTGTAAATACAGATAAATTTATGATTATACTGGCCTGCCAAATGACTTTCTTCCAGGTGTCGATAAGCACAGAGTGCTCCTCTTAGAGTTATTTTGCGTAAGTCGGCCGGATATTGGCACGACAGACCATCCTGAGCCACAGGAGTTCCCAGGCCACTCATGGATTTCAGTCCGCGCAGACTGCATCTTCTTACATTGTGAGCATTAACGATGGCTTGATTTTGACAAAAGCAGGAAAAAAAACCCTGGCTAACCAGGGTTTTCTTGATAATTTTTGAAGAGCTGCATTCCATTGTGCAACAGGATGCAGAATGAAGGCCAAATTTCTTATTTCAAGGCTTCCACGAAGGCAGACGCCTTCAATACAGCCGTATCAATTCCATCATCCGTCGCATCTTTAACATCAGCGGGCCACTTCGCTGCATTGATCAGTGCATTATGAGCCGCCACGGTTCCAGCAACACCAGCGGCATTGAGGCGAACCAGCGTCACAGCTTTCTTGGCCGAAGTTGCCAAAGCCATATGGCAACCGGCGCAATCCGTGCCATACGCAGTCCTTGCATTGGCGATTTCTGTGGGATTGGCTAACGTACGAATCGCAGCCTTGGGAACGACTGGCGTCGGCGCTACGGCCCCCGGCGGCTGTGTGTCGGGTGGAGTTTCTTTTGCGACGTCAGCGTTATTGGTATCTTCGTCAGATGGATCCACTGCTGGATCGATGCCTGTTAGATCGTCGTTGTTGTCAGTCTCGGTCTGCACGACCGAGTCTGGTTTGGTTCGATAATCACTAGGATCCGGACGCGCTTTTCCGCATGCAAACGAAATCGCGCTCAATAAAGTCACAACCAGCCATCGACGCATCGTCTTTCCCCTGTATAGATTGAACTAGATCCCAAACGTTAATGGCCGAATACAAGATTGGTGCCACCACAAAAATTCCCGGCAGCCGGATTGTGGGTTGAGG
>NZ_DASQYZ010000506.1:0-9359 GCF_035638955.1 Oligoflexus sp.
GTATCATACTGCGGTATATCTCAATCCAGAGAGTGAGCTTAGGAAAGCTGTTCTGGCTTAGCGACATCTTTCTTGACATTCACCGTGGAGTTGGTGGTCGGATTCAGTGGATTAGGTGGTCGGATATCCGTGTATTACGCAACCATTTCTGGAGTGGCTGAAATCAAAGATCAGCTAAGGCATGCTGAGCGATCGCTCGATGTGGCAACAAAGGGGCGGGCTTGGAAGAACATGGAAATCTTCGGGGCCGAGGTTTCCAGACTTAGAAGGCTAATCAGTGAGCTTCCAGCTGCGCAGATACTTGGCACGTCGTCAGACCAGAGCTTATGGATAGAAGCAGTTTTACTCGTCCTTCTTCGCGCGCTGCTTCTGGCCGCTTCAACGCTAAATGCGCATAGGCTGAGAAACCAGTTCTGCGACATGGCAAACTGCAGCAAACCTGTAAATGCCAGGTGAGTAGAAGTCATAGTGTAAAGCTACAGCTGAAATAGGGAGGCCCCTATGCAGGGCGTCGCATTGAAAGTGCTTTAACAGCGAAAGAGGATATCCTTCAGCTCGGATCCGAATTTCACGCCAAACTTCGAAGAATGCAGAGGCCTCGGCCGGCCCCCGGGTGGCGCTTTAGCAATTGGGTCCTGACAATGCAGACAATCATCGACCTCGAAAAGGTCGCTGAAGACTGGCCATTCATGATGGCAAGATAACGGTTTCTGCACCGAATCCTTGCCGCTCATAGGGGCAAAAGCCTGGGATTTTTGATCGATTGCGATGGCTGGAGGCAGTAAGAAAGGCCAACTTTTAAAAAGTTGGCCGCCAAGCCGTGCACACATTAGGAAATAAGTGATTTCTTAAGCAGTGTTATCGAATCGCTGCTCTCATGATCTCACGACGATCATTGAGAATTAATTCTCCAGGCTTGTCGCCGTCACTAATCTGGTATGAACGTACTGCTTCTTCATTGGAAACAGCGTCATTGCCAAAACTCACAGCGTCGATGGAACTGCCAAACTTACTGCTATCCAAAGTATTGAAATCAGATTCAGATATTTTCAATGATTGAGGAGCAACACTTGCCTTGGATAAAAGTATTTTTTTATCAAGAGCCCCTCTGACACCAAGTCCAATGCTGCCAGCTTCAGTTGTAAAAAGGCCGGCGGTTGCAGCTTCTGAATTTGTCATAAGCATTTGCTCAAGCTGGTCTAATGCGGGAGGTCCGCCTCCGCCCATGGATCCGCCGCCGTAGGCTGCAATAATAGAAATCGGAAAGAGTGCGGCGGTAACAATGATATTTTTAGATGTGACGTTCATGACTTCAATCCTCCAGAGGATCCGAAAAAGAGCGAAAAGACGGTGATAGCTGTCCCATGATATTCACGGTTTTCAAATATCTCCAGGACTTCCGCCCAGGCTTTGGCAATTACTGCATACGCCTTCTGCTGACCCGCCAGGTTTAAACCTTTCCCATAGTTTGCCCCGATCGAACCTGGCTCACCCAGGTCTACCAGGTCAACGTGCGTCTTGCAAATGGCTTTCACCTGATCTTCTGGCAAGCTTAGAAGTCCTTTGAGAACACCTTCGAAAGTCCCACTGGGTCTTTCTGACAAGGCGCCCTTCTCAAGGAAGGAATTTAACAGTTCGATACCTTTAGTCCCATAGCTTTTTTCAATCATTCCTCTGTTCGCGCCCGGAGTTTCTGCCACGAAAAGATAGAACTCATAGTTATGAGTGGACTTTAGAATGATATCTATTGCTTCAATCTTTTGTTCCTGCTCGGCATCACTAGCCCCAAGGTCTGCAGCCAAATCTCTTGTTTCTTCTGGATAAAATTCGGACAAAAAATCACGGTAGTTTTCGGGGTCAATGAATTTTAGAAGCCGTCGTGTTTCAAAAAATGAAAAACTTTTCAACTCATCGGCTTCAAGTCGATAGAGCTTGGCATAATCAATTTTTGTTTGGCGCGACAGCCACCGAATGCTTTGATCCTTTTGACCCAAATAATCTTTTAATCTTCCTCGTAAGAACGGGCAGATGGGGTGAGCCATAAAAACACTCTCCAGGCGGTTCCGGCCACTATAATGCGCTGGTCGAAATTATGCCTCCAGATGAGATTAGTCAAACAACTTATAAACCAGTATGGGTAGTAATTTGGACAAAATGGCATCATTTGTATGTCACGAAAATTAAAACGGCACGCTGATTCTGAGAGCGACATTTTAAGTGGCTTTTATTCAAGTAACCGGAAAGGCTAAACATGCTGTAATGGCATATCAATGATTCATTGAAAACGTTTTTATTTTTGAAAAATATTTAATGGCACAGTTCATGTGTCTTGCGCCAGCGCAGGGCACTCAGTAGAGAGAATTTACCGTAACGGTTTATTTCCGTAGGTAAAGGAAGAAAGCTGATGGCGACCCCTGCAGAACCTTCTTTAGAAAATCAAAGCCTTCCAAATACCTCATGCCGTTCCCACCATTCTGGTCGTCACCGGTTACTTCTCCGTTCAGTTTTCCAAACGATTTTAGGAGATAGAGATCAATGAAGTTTACTGCCTTGCTCTTCTGTATGATTTCATTCCTTACAGCTCCGCTTGGTGCCCAGACAATCATGGAAAATCCAACGGCCTGCTTTGGCCGTGACTGCTATCCTGCAACCCTGATCCCCGCTACCAAAAGAATTGAGGACAACTGTTATTCCATTGACGGAAATTCGATTCGATACGATCTAAGCCGCCCGGAATGCTATAACAAAGGAGTGTTCCTCGGATCTTCGAGCTTCAACATAGATTTCGGCAAAACCCCCAGCACATCCCCAAATCACGCTTTTGCACTTTACTCACTCGAAGAAATCAAGAATACCATCGGCCGCTATGGGTCTGAAATCCGTTTGTCCGCAACTTTTGTCGGTGCCTATGAAGCCTGTCCGTCCATGGATAACTGGCTCGACATTGGTCTGCCTATACAGGACAGCGTATATGTAAGCTGCGGCAACACTCTAACCACAATTGACTTCACCATTGACGCGAAGTCCGGAAGATTTCAAGGAGCTTTTGAAAAGGACTTCGGTGCGCCGACCGTCCTTCCTTATAAGGATTTTGACTTAAGCAAATGCAACGCAGATTTGACTGTTTCGTATCAAACCGCAAATATTTGCAAGCTTGATGTGGATCTTCTTGAAATAGTTTTTCAGCAGAAGTAGGGAGACAAATATGAAAAAAATTGTGCTTTTCCTTGCAATCGTTTCAACAGCAGCCCGTGCTGAGTCAGTGCAAGACGATCTATCCAAAAAAGTGGATGGCTACCACCAATATGATGCCACAGCTATCAAGACTTTTACTGTAACAAAAGTGACAGCTGCTTTGACGGCTTGGTCAAAACCCATCAGTCTCATTCTTCGATGTGACGGGAAGGATCTTGAGGCCACCCGCAAGACATTCACAAATCCCCAGCTAAATAGCAGTCAGACATTCACAATCACTACTGAAGTTAATAAAGAGACCTGCCCTTCCAACATTCTGGAGGCTTATTTTGAGGCTCCTGGACTTGAGATCTCTGAAGTTCCTTTGTCACTCAAGGTTACAAGAGGTCGACTTCTGGACGAGGGCTTTGTTCGGCAGATCAATGACCTGATGAGTATAAATGCCGAGGACCTGGTTTCATACAGCAGTATCATGAGTCAACATGCGGCCTCTGAGCCGACAATGCACTGCATTATCGAAACTTACGGCAAGCGGCCTGGATTAAGCGGCATCATCCAGGAGCTGACCACGAATTACTTTAACACCTTCGGAGTAAACTTTACTCCTGGCAAGTTTACTTGTCCGCCAACCGAGACTCTTGAAGGAAGAATTGAAACCTGCGCCTCAAATCCAGTTGATCGCAGCCCATTTTGCAATACAGTCAAGCTCTACAACATGTCCAAAAGCTGGTTTGTGGATTCATATATTGAAGCCAAGGCCAGAAAGTTAAAGCTTGGCGAGGAACAGGTTGCTTTGAAGGACAAGTTGAGCGATCTACAGACGCAGCTGAAGGGCGAAGTTGGCTTGTCGGATGAAATTGTCGGCATTGAGACTGGCTTTGGTGAAGACGACGAATAAGACACCTATATAGGGATCATTTATGAAAAAAGTTTTGCTCGTTACAGCGTTACTTATTCCAGCTTGTGGGAAAGACAAGGATGATAGGAAAGAAGCCCGCCAACTGCCAGAGAGTAACCCCGAGTCTGTTCAACTAATCCAGGGCCTTTCTGAAGCCAGTTTCTGGGACTATTCATCAGAGATACGGTGCGATGGGCTGAAGGAGTATCTTTCCGAGTTTGGAAAGCAAAGAATTGAAAACGGAAGTATAACCGCCTTCAACTGCTTTGAAACAGCCCCAGGATCGGAATCGTTTGTAGCAGCGGTGGAAATGGGATTCGATGAGCAAAAGGCGTTGATGGCAATCACTATCAACCGTCAGGCTGCCAATGTTGCTTTTTGCAATGGGGAATATAAGCCTGATCCCATAGACATGAGATGTTCTGAAGATCAATCGAACTCCGCTCCATCGTCACCAAAGATGGTCACACTCAAAAATGAGCTGCCTGCCCTTCTGAAGATTACGGTTGGTGCCCCGCAATCCAAGAATTTGATTAATGGTCTTCCTGCAGATGATTTCTACAAATCAGCCCTGGTCCAGCTTGACTCCAGCGATGGTGTCGTTGTGCCTTTCGAGGGTCAGGAGTATCGCTTTTTCTTGGGGCTTACAGCCTCTGGCGAAAGCCCAGCCAAAGGTAAACTTGTAGTTGAGAAAATCGAGCCTGCGAGCGGGTACCAGCTTTTTGGATGCAGCGATGCGAACTGCCTTTCCCAAAAAACATTTGATTATCAGATTCGCCATCATTGGTTCACTTTTGCATCCGATGGGAAGATGTCGGCCTTTATTATTCCCAAAGCCTTAAAAATCCCTTTTATAAACGGCTCCCCTGGGGCCGTTTATCAGGGGGGCTTTCCCTCATATTAAGGAAATCTTATGCGGCCATACCTAATTTATGCTGTATTAAGCCTTGCGGCTTTAAGGTTTGAAGCTTACGCATCACCGCAAAATCAGTGTTTAATTGAAAAATCAGAGTCCCATGATCTGTCACAAGAGGAAGAGAAAAATCTTCGTGACTGCTTCAAAAAACGAAACTGCACCGTCGCACAGACCGAAAAAATGTGCGCATGGGCTCAGCAGGAAAAATCGTCTTCGGCTCCGGGCTACACCCCTGAACAAAAGGAAGAGCTGGAGAACGTCTGTCAGCAGTGCGATCAAATCGCAATTATTGCCTGCGGTTATGATTTTGAGGCTGCACAAAAACGTTTTAATATTTTCAGCACGATTTTCCTGTCAGATACAAACAAAAACAAGCCTTTGATATTCGATTTTGACAGACCTGGTTTTAAGTTCAGCAATCTGAATATCAATGACAATATCGCAAAAATAGAAAGTGACCGAACTAACTATCAAGTGGAATATGATAAATTGCTTTCGGATCTTTCAAAGCTGTCCTCAAATGTTACGACGGAAGCTGCAGTTACAGCCAATGTAAAATCGGCCCATACCTTGATCAGCAGTTTCCAAAGCAAGTGGACATCATACTTTAGGAATATTGAAAAACTTGAGGATCTATTTCTAAGATCCAATGCAATTCTCGTTGACTGGCAACTTCGACTGCTGGCGATGAAGGCTGATTCCTACTGCAATGGGTATCTGCCACAGATAAACCTTGGGGCAAAAGACAACGCCGATTTATCTTCGGCTTTCAAGAAAGCTCTCGACGTTATTAGCAAATCAAACGTCAAACATAATCTTATTACCCTCGATAGATTTACTGAAAGTGCCATAAAATTGAACTATGTTCAATTCTCCAAAGTAAAACTTGAAGACCTCGAAAAATCAATTGGCACCGCTCTAAAGCTTGAGTCTGACCTGTTTCAAGCCAATATTTGGTGGTTCAATACTTCCATTGGCGGCTTGGCGGGAGGTTTACACACACGTTACTATCAATATCGGGAACCCTTGCGGCTTCTAAGCATTGCGGCCGCAAAGGGTCAGGAACATATCGACCTTATAAAAAGTAACGCTTCTGCGCCGTCCGCAGCTCTTAACAGGGCGATAGCCAATCAACAGCAGCGCCTTAAACTCATCAACGACGATATTAATTGGCTTAAAGAAAGAGGCTGGCAAGGGCAATTTAATGATCAAAAAGCGACAATACAATCATGGCTCCCCGTCGCGAAAACAAGTGTCTGCAAGCAGGCTTTGACGGCTTTCACTACGGGCGCGTCCAGAGTGAAGGACGATATCAGGGATTTTGAATCTTTTGCTGAACCCAATTTTCTTAATGCCATGAAAGTTTGTGAGGCTGCCGAATGAAAAAGAATATTTGGTCCATCATATTTTTTATAGCCATGCTTGGATCCTGTACGCCTGGAGCTGACTCAGGGCTAAAGGGTATTATTGGTACTGATGATTCGGTAGAGGTTCCATTTGTCCCAGCCTATTCTGTATCAGTTATTCAAAAGATAAGTGAAGAGAAGACGGCCTATTGTAATGGCGTAAAGTTACAGGACGGCAAATTCTTCACTGCATTGCATTGCTTAAAGGCCCACACGCCCGGCAGCCCCGTCGTAACTAGCGCAGGCCTGGTCGAGGAATCTGTCAGAGAGAAAGAGGCTGACCTGTTTATAGGAACGATGATCGGTGGAGTGGCTCCGTCCGAGGGAGCTCGTATATTTCATGGTGAACCACCGCTGGCAGCAGATTTGGAAGCTCATTGGTTCGATCCATTGACGAGGAAATGGAAACTCAGCAAGGGCCATGCGAAAAGAAGCTCGACCGAAGATTTGATCTGGCGACATGATCTGGATTTTAATCCTGGGGCATCAGGAGCAGGGCTTTTCCTTGTTACAGAGAATGGCGATCGCCTGCTCGTTGGTATCCATCTTGGATTTGCAAAAAATGAAAACATCGGCTTGGTGCTTACGACAAACTCTGAATATCATAAGACTAATCTTGCCTCATATATGCCTGAGGGGATTTGCGTTGGCTTTCCGGTAACGAAAGATGGGAAAACATATTACGAGTGGAGCTGCCCGGATGGTGAAGAGGGCGGGGGAGATGGAGGTACAGGGGATGATGCCACCGAACACGGCCCCGAGACTCCCAACCCGACTGAGGGAGAGGGACCAACTTTGCCAGAAGATTCATCAGACGGAGATGATGAAACCACAGGGAATGTTCCATCGGAAACTGGCGATGTCCCGGATCCCTGGGGTATAGACTTCGGCGGTGGACCTACCGGATCCGGAACAACTCCCGGTGAAGGCACTGGAGGGCGCCCTGGAAGCAGCGGCAGTCAGGGTGCAGGGCCTTTGAGTGACGGTCAGCCTTGCCATGCTTGTCAATTATATCGATCTGAGATGGATAAACAGTCCCTGTTTAAGCCGGGCTGTGATCAGGAATCTGGCTGGACGAATATGTTCGGCCAGCAAACGCCTTCAGGCGATCACATATCGCTCAAAGGACTCAAATTAAGCCAGACTCAACTTACGGAAGCATTGCGAAGCCTTGCCGAAAAAGTGGTGAGCGAAAAAAAATGGAAATCACCTGACGACCTTCAAACCAAGATATCCCAGCTATCACAGGAAACTGTCAGACGACTACAGAATTGGCTGAATAAAGTTATCAAATCGGCTGATGACTACTATGCGCTGGTTATTACGTCAAACTCCAATGTTAAGAAACCTTCTGAACCAGTTTTCAACGAAACCGCCGAAGGAATTGAGGAGGCCCGGCGCTACCTCGACCACCTTAAAAAACAGATTGCAGCCAATCCTGACCAGTTCACCGACAAGCGGTATTCTCTTTTGGATGCGTCCCAGCAGCTTTTAAAAGTTGCTGACATTGAGTGGAAAAATGGGGATCCGGAAAAAGCTCAGATAGCCCTTGAGATGAGTCTTGCAACGGCTGATGCCACGCTAAGCGCTACTCCGATTGTAGGGTGGGGCAAGGATATCTACGAGGCATGGACTGGATACAGCCTGACCTCCGGGCGCAGATTAACAACAATTGAACGTTCGCTGGCCATTGGAGGGGCTGTTTCAGTTGGTATCGCCGGGGCGGTCGGAGCATCCGCAAAAGTCCTCGTTTCTGGTACGGTCATCTTTAAAGATGCCGCCAAATTGACCAAACAGCGGAAGAGCTGAAAGAAATTGAGAAAGCCACCCAGAGCCTAACCGAAATGGGCAAGAACGCGGAAGCTGCAGGAGTTTCTGCTGATATTGCTGCTGAAGGCCTTCGATCAACTCAAAGGGTGGTTGCCCAGGGAAGACATGTAGAAACGGTAGCCCATGACGGTCGTTCGATGTTAAAAATGAAGGGCCTGAATCCAGGAAAGCCAGAGGTCGTTTCTGATGGTGTCAATTCTACGGTTAAAAAGCTAGTTAATGAAAAGGGTTATACAAACCTGGATCTGATGAAAGAAGGATATGCACCTATTGGTTCAGACGGCAGGCAAGTTAACTTGCACCATGTATTCGCTTACGAGCCCGGGCCTGTAATTGAGATGGAAGCGACTGCCCATACTAAACAGTTCAAAAAGTTCCACAAAATGATAAAAGAGAGCTTCCGACAGAACAGCTCTTTAGCGAACGATTTTGACGGTTTTCGTGAAGATTGGTGGCTTTCAAGATCGAAAGACTTCGTAGAGTAAAATAAAGAAGAAGGTGTGACTTGGAAACAGCAATTCCTAATTTGATCAATCAGCTCAATGCTGCGTCTCACTCGATCGGAAGACGAGGGATCCTATTAGGCGATCCCGTTAGCGAAGAAATTATTAGGCAGTTTGAAGATAAGCTAGGAGTCAAATTTCCTGATGATTATCGAGAATTTTTGCAAAGCTATGGATATTTAGGAATTGCTGATACTTTCTTCTTCGGCATTTGGATGGATGATCTCGAAGCGACCGGAGATGGTTCGATCTTGGGCGAAACAACAAAACTCCGACGCGAGTATAATTTGCCCCATTATCTCATTCCTTTTTACGGCAGAGAAACGTATGCCTATGCGTGTATGAACTGTTCTCCGGTACCGGCGAACCAAAGGATCGTCGATTTTAGCCCCCCGATTGGGGAAATCCAAGCCTTTAACGAGGCGAATTCTTTTAAAGATTACCTAGTCCTTTACTTGCAAAGGAGGTTGAAATCGCTTGCCAAATAAAAATTGTGCTGCAGCCAAGCGGTGGGGAAGCCTCTGTCCGCCAATAGATTAGGGTTCCAATTTGAATAGGAAACGCCGTACTGAGAGCGTTACACCAAGCTACGGTGATCAAAAAGACTTAAA
>NZ_DASQYZ010000507.1:0-2859 GCF_035638955.1 Oligoflexus sp.
CGACTGCGGCAGTCACAACTCTTCTTTGAGGAAATCAACGAGCGCATGCAGGGTTGGAGTGCGGCCTACCCCCTCACGCAAATCTTTTTGAGCTGCACACCCAAACTCAAGGGTGCTTATTATTTGGCTCTGCGTTCACCGGCCTTTGCCAAAGACGATCCGTGCTGGCGGCGGGTGCCTTTTATGGTGCGACCACCAGGGCAGGAGGAAATGCTGCGCATTCACCGCCTGCTCTGCCGGGCGGAATGGCTTTAGTGTTGGCTTGGCTCGCACAGCGCATGCACCCCTCATTGCCGGCTGCACGGCTGCAAGTGTGTTACCAGGCGTTCCACTTTTTCGCCTGTTCGGTCACTTTCAGCAATTTGAAAGGAAACGCGCGGCCCACCATGACCCCCTTCGACACCGCTGGATCTGAATTCATGAACTCATCAGCATCAGCCTGATTTTCGGCTTCGAAAATCACCATTCCAAAATTATCGCGGAGCTCCGTATCGGTTCGCCCCACCATCATCACGCGACCGTGTTGAATACCCCGGTTCAGATATTCAGCGTGTTGATTGAAGGTCTCCTGAACGCCGGCATCCCAGGCTGCAAAGTCATGATACTGAGGTTTCAAAGCCAGATGATAAACGAAAAGTTTCATGGGCAAGCCCTCCTTATGGTGGGCCTATTAAAGCATAAAGAGGAGTTCTGATGCCACGCAGCAAAGTGACCTCACAGCTGCCTTGCCAGACCCAAGCCGACAGCATAAAATTGATAAAATTCCAGTCAAAAGGGAGTGAAAGACGATGCGATGCGCGCTTGCATTTTTCGCCATGCTAGTAATCCTGCAAGCCTGTTCAGACGAGTCGACGGACAGGGTCATCCACAGCACCATACCGGCAGAAACCGAAAGCAGCCTCATACCGACCCAGGCCCTGATCATTTCCGGCAGCGTGGCCAATGGAGAGGACGCTTCAAACACGGCCGTTCTCCAAAATAAGGAAGTGGAGCTGATTCGAAACGATGGTGTGGTTGTCGCGCAAGGAACGACCGATGCCTCTGCCAATTTCAGCGTTGATATTGCAGCCGGAGCGTTGATCATAGATTCCAGTTTTTCGACCGCAACCGGGCTCGCCGAAACGGGGACTGCCGCCACGTCCCTGGATTTTACGTATACCCTGCAGGTGAAAGTGCCCGATGATGGTTCGGGTCGGGCTTTGGGTGTCCGCCGCAAGGTCGAGATCGCAGAAGAATCGTTGACGACGGACCGAATGCTCGACATCGGACAAACCGCTTTAAAGGAGGTCACCGCAATCATCGGCAATCTGGCCTTTGCCGACGCCGGGGTAACCCTGGCAGGTGCGGATATTTTCATTCCCGGCAAGCCGTTCTTTGTACGAACAGGCGATGACGGAACCTTCAGCCTCCTCTTCGTACCAGCCGGGACCTATACGATTCGAATCACCAAAGGCTTTTACATTAAGGATGTGAGTGTCACGGTCACAGCCGGTCAAACCACAGATCTTAACACGATCACAGTCGGTTCCCATGAACGCAACCCCTTGCCTTTGTCGTCCGTTCTGCCCGGAACCTGGCAGAGCAAATGCTATTATAATGATATCGCTAACGGCATTAATCCTGAAAATCCCAGGACCGGAACTGTGGTCGTCACCGCTCTGGATCAGGTGGCTGTTACAGGCCATTCGTGCCTTCTACGGACTTTCGCCGCGGGCGATAGCTTCGCCAATTTCAGCAAGCTCATGGTGCTGGGTGATGGGGCTATCGTCGCGAAACTCACCTCGTTTTATTCCTCGCTGATTACGAGCTATACCAATGATCAAATCGTGATGGATATCGACAACAGCTCCCTCGCATCCGGTAAAATCATTGAGGTGTGGACGCGCTCGCCTTGATTCCCCGGCTTTCTCTGACTCCAAGGAAAATCCAACCCGATGAATTAAAGACCCTTCAACCATCGGGTTTTCTTGCGTTAATACTGACTCTTTCAAGTTTTTCCCAAAATTACCGATACGTTATTTAAGAGGTCGCAATACAAACATCACTAGAGGTAGACCAATGTCAGGACTTGCGTTGAAGATTATTCATCGATTAGCTCGCCTGATTATGTTTGCTGGTATGGTTGTGATGTTCTTGCCCTTTGGCGTGCTGGTAGGCATCGGCAAAGCGGTAAAATTGTTTTCACCTGTGAAAGATGCCCTTTAAGATTTTTTGATCTTTAGGTGCTATGGCTATTTCTTCTAGAGAAGACGGCTTCGATCCTATGGGATCGAGGCTTTTTTTATTCCCCAGCCGTACCGCTCATTTTCCCTTAAATCGAACTTGTCCAAGTGGCCAATACAGTTAGGCATCCTGCCACAATCATGGATTTTTTCGTCCATAGCTCAAGTTTTTCCAAATAATACCGATATAGACTTTGACGCCGGTCAAACAGGGAACCATTAGAGGTCGACTATGCTTGAACTTTGCCTGTTAGCGCTATTCGTATTCGGAATCATCGCCATGGTGATCTCCAAGCGCTTCCGCGCTTCGGTCCTGGTGGCTGGACTTGCGATCTTATTTTTACCGTTTGGAGTGCTGGTCGTTTTCGGGTGGGTTTTACCAAAAGCGTTGCAGCTGCTGCTGCCCTATCTGCCCCTGAAGGATGCCATTTCCTGAACGTCGAGTTCGAAGAAAAAAGCCTGGCTCTCGTTTGAGGCCAGGCTTTTTTTTAGAAAACATTTCTTTGATTTCAAATCCGTGGCTATCTCTTGAAAAAGTGACTTCAACCTGGTTTCAACTGCTCCTTCTATAACTTTGCGTCGGTACTTTGTTGACCAGACGATGTGATAGCCGATGTTATAGACACAGATTCTGCCA
>NZ_DASQYZ010000508.1:0-8657 GCF_035638955.1 Oligoflexus sp.
CGGCATTGAGATGATGGCCATGATCAAAAAAGGCCAGCTTGATATCCAGGGCTCCACTCCATTTGAGCAGTTTTACACCCTTGCAGGATAACTGTGTCCGGGGAATGATCCCTTCAGAAACTCACTTCAACCATTTTTTTCCGGCGCATCGATTTGCTTATGGGCTGGATCTGGTGCGAATGGTCGGCTAGAGAGTGCTTATAACCCCTTACGTCATACGGCCTTTCGAAACCCAGCAAACCCACCTTTTCAAATCGTAGAAATGGGAATTGCTCAATCAATTCCATCGTCCGGTCAACAGCAAGCTGTGAATGTCGTTGCTTTTACTTGCAATTATTTAAGTTTCAGCGCCTTCCTGTCGACTACAAGACTATAATTTTCCAAGTGCTTTTTAATAGGAAGGATCCACTGTGCAACAATATCTCGCGAATCTCTCTATAAAATATAAATTTTTTGGTGGAATCGCCACAGTTATTTTTGCAATTGCAGTATTCATGCTTGGCTATTTCCCCCAAAACTTGACCCAGCTGACAATGCGAGGGCTTACAAATGAGTCTAAAACCCTATCGAAAATGATGGCGTTTAGCATCGTCGGTGGTATTGAATTCGAAGACACAAAAACTGCGGAAGACGTCTTCAAGAATGCAAAGTCCAATAAAAATTTACTTTACGCTATGGTTCGCAAGGTGGATGGCACAGTTTTTAGTGGCTTCAATCAGGATTTAGCCGATAAGATTACGATACCAAAGGACATGAAAGACAGTTACTTCGTACTCGATGGCATGCTCCATGTGATTACGCCGGTTGAATCGGGTGGCGACGTGATTGCCAACCTTATCACCGGTTTCTCGATGGATGAAATTCGATCCGCTGAGCGTAATAACTTTCTTACTATATCGACAATTACGTTTGGCATTTTGGTTTTTGGTCTTGTCTTCGCCATGTTCATAGGCGGCAAAATCACCAAACCGATTGCTTCCGTGGTGGCGGCGGCGCAAAAAATAGCCGGAGGTGATCTCGAGCAGGACTTGCTTGTAGTCAGCTCAAAGGACGAAACCGGGCAATTGGCAAGCACATTTAACTTGATGGTAACAGCAATACGCAAAAGTGACTCGAACCTGCGCAGTCTGCTGGCAAGCCTTACGACCGGCATATTCTTTTTCGATCGTAACGGCATGATTGCAAAGGAGCGCTCCCAGGCTCTCAGCTTGATTCTGCCAGATAGCAGCAAGCACGAATCTATCCATGCGTTTCTTCAAGGCTACTCGCGAATCGATGAGAAGACGGTAGCAACCGTGCTCTCCTGCCTTTGGGATGACAGCGGATTTTTTAACCCGTTCGATGGAACTGTTGCCATGCTTCCTTGCAAGGCCTATATTGAAACGGAAAACGGCATAAAGCATGTCCGTTTCGAATACAGGGAACTCTTTAATGCAACTGGTGATCTTGATAAAGTGATCGTTTTCGTCAGCGACATTACCGAGCAGCTGGCTTCGGAGCAAGCCAGACGCCTCCAGGAGGAGCGAATCAAACGCATTTCAATGGCAGCAGGCAACCTGGAGAGTTTCCGCGAATTTTTTGATGAGGCTGTAGGACTGTTCAAAAAAATAGAAGCTACCTTTATCGATTACGGCGCTATCAATTTGAAGGTTATAAAGCGCGATCTCCATACCCTCAAAGGCAACACAGCAACTTTTGAATTCGCGACACTCGCCGAGCATATTCATGAGTTGGAAGATATCGTTGCAGCTGAAGAATTCATCAGTCAGCCTAAAAAAGCCATTGCCAAGTGGGAGCATATCAAAGATCAATGGAAATTTCAGACGACCGATATCAACGAAGTGTTGGGCCTGCATAAGTCCGAAAGTTATGTTCGTGTTGATCGGAAAAAGCTTGCCCACCTAAAGGAAACTGCAATCCGGCGGGATCCAACCTGGGTCCATCTGCTTTCCATGCTCGAGCTATTTCCAGCCAGTGAAGTTCTCGGAAAATATTCCAAACTTGTGGAAGTTCTCGCCCGAAAATCGGGGAAATCAGCCACAGTTTCGTTTGCAAGTGACTGCGATAACGTTTCCTTTAAAGAGCTCCAGCGATGTGACGGTGCGTTGGTCCATATCTTTCGCAACTGTGTTGATCATGGGATCGAGACCTTTGCTGAACGGGAGTCACTTGGAAAAGCGGCTTCCGGCATTATCAGCGTAGGCTGTTTCCGAAAAGGCAATATGCTCTATCTCGTTATAAAGGACGATGGCAAGGGAATCGACGTCGAAAAGCTGGCAATAAAGGCGGTTGCAGCTGGGATTTGGACGAATGCTCAGGCCCAGACAGCTACTTTCAAGGATAAGATCAATCTGATCTTTACGCCCTCGCTTTCAACCGCTGATCAGATAACTGAAACATCAGGTCGGGGTGTTGGTATGGATGCGGTCCGATCTATCGTGCAAGAGCTTGGCGGACAGATCACAGTGTTCTCTGAAAAAGGGGTGGGAACTCAATTCGAAATTTCTCTGCCTTCTGAACGCGCCGTTGACACAGATCAGATCGCCGCCTAACTCTGTGCGGGCACGACAAGCCCGACAGATCGCCAAACGATTGCCTGGCTTTTTTTCCAAACAAGAAAATAAAAAGGGCCTCGCCTTCCCTTGTACTTATTTGGCTGTGAGCCAGTGCTGGATGTGAATCCATTTGTTCTCAATCCAAGTCACTTGCTAAGCAGACCATTTATGATATTATATGGTTTAATATCAACACAGGAATCGAGGGGGCTGCGAACATGCTTTTGAAAAGTGGCGTTAGTGCGCTTGCGATAACAACTGCCATCGCCGCTCTCTGGCTGTCCAGCTGTCGCAACGAGGCAGAGATCAGCAACACCAGTGTGGAGCTGGGTGGAATTATTACGAAGGACACGGTATGGTCTGCGGAGAAAGACTATCTTCTCATAGGACAGGTAACAGTTGAGTCTGGCACCAGGCTTACGATCGAAGCAGGCACGACTATCAAGTCGATCGCCAGCGATGTCAATGGGCTGGCCCCTGTTCTTGTTATAAAACCTGGTGCGCAAATCATCGCTGATGGGACCAAGGAAAAACCTATCACTTTTACCTCAGCAGCTGATCTTTCGCTCTTGCCCAAGCGCGGGTTATGGGGGGGGGTGATCATCCTGGGTCGAGCGCCTGTGAATCAACCACCCGAAAAGCGCTTCGTTGAAGGGATAGCTGGCATCCAGTACGGAGGTAGCGATCCTGACGATAGCAGCGGAATCCTGCGCTATGTTCGGGTCTGGTATGGTGGACGAAACATTGGTGAAAATAACGAGATCAATGGAATGACTTTTGCGGGGGTTGGCCGAGGTACGGTTGTTGACCACGTTGAAGTCGCCTGGAACAATGATGACGCTTTCGAGTTTTTCGGCGGCACAGTTGATGCCAAATATCTGTCAGCGTTATTTGTCAAAGATGATTCTTTCGACACGGATCTCGGCTATCAGGGCCGCCTGCAGCATCTGTTTTCACTTTCCGGACACGATGTGGCTGGTCGTGCACTGGAAATGGACAATGACGGGAAGGAAATGGATCTGCAGCCTCGTTCATACCCTCAGGTCTGCAATGCCACCTTTATCGGCCCTGGCAGCGACATTCCAGCTGCCGAAAAGAATGAGAAAGGTGAAAACAAAACCGATCAAACCGACCAGCTGATCCGTTTACGCGAAGGCACGGGAGGGGACTTCCGAAACATTCTGACGTTAAATGGCAATGGCACCTGCCTTCGAGTCAGTGACTCCCCTACAATTGCACTCATTGTCGCCACGGCTCCCAAAGACAGCACGAGCCATTCCCTTTACTATTCGCCAAATAATGTTGCCTTCAACTGCAGGGACAGCGCCGTTCACAAGGACGTAAAGAATCTAATTACCGTCAATGAAATCGATCCCCAACTTACGACTGTGGCAATCGATGTGTTCAACAAGGGAAGCCTGGATCCATTGCCGAAGGCAGGCAGCCCTGTGCTCTCAGCAAGCGACAGCTGCAGGACCGATGAATTCTTTGAATTCACAAACCATGTCGGTGCTTTCAAGGATAAAAACTGGCTTAAAGATTGGACGTGGCTCGACGCGAATGGATACCTGCCTTAAAAAGTATAGTCTCCGTATGGCTTTGAAAGCGCCAGGACTGGTCTGAGCCAGAAAAAGCGCCAGAATTTCTGGTCCGACATTCGACAACGGTTAATTAATAGGAGCTACATTGTGCGGCTAACCAGGTTACTGACTTTGATATTGCTCATTTATTCATTTACAGCTGACAACGGTTTCTCGCAGGAGGAGTACGATGAGCTGTCGCTTGATGAACTTTTGAACGTCGAGATCATCGAGCTGGTCACTAAAAAGCCTGAGCCACTATTCGAGTCTTCTTTGGACGTTTCGGTTTTGCATTATGAGCAGATTTCCCGCGCCGGAGCGACGTCCATTCCCGAGGCGCTACGGCTTATTCCGGGCATGGTTGTGCGTGAGCAATCGCCAGGTGTCTACGACGTTCACATTCAGGGTTTGGACAATGTTTCCATCAATAAACTTCTGCCCTTTCCTTCGAGTACTACTCTTTTGGTTATGATTGATTATAGAGTTGTTTATAACTATTTTTCGGGAGGGACCTTTTGGGAGTCCTTGCCGATCGGGTTGCATGACATCGAGCGAATTGAAGTCATCCGTGGACCGTCGTCAGCGCTTTACGGACCAAACGCAGTGTCTGGAGTTATCAACCTGGTTACGCGTGATTTGCGGGATAAGGGCGTCTATCAGAGGTCGAGCTTCAACGTCCATGATCGCGAAAATTTCGTCGCCAATGCTGCCGTGGGTTATAACTCCAACAACAAATTCACCACAATCCTTTCGGTAAACGCTTCGCAGCGCACTCGTTTTAGCAAGGACAATTACGATTGGAGCACAAAAAACTATAAAGATCTTCGACTGGTAAATACAACTCTTCTGCAACCGGATCTCGATAATCCTGAAGACACATCAGCACGACTGGACAGGCTTTCCGAGCGCTATCCAGATCCTGAGACTTCCATCAAGAATTATGGTGCAAATCTATTCTCAACCTATGATCTCGGTAATAACTCGTCCCTGGAATTGAACGGTGGAATTCAAAGCTCGATGGCACAAAAAATTTTGGTGAACAATTTTGCCACGCCGCTAACGACCAATGAATCGGATACTTATTACATGGACTTTCGAGGCAAATTTAACAAGCTTTCCACACAAGTAACGACTGTACAGGGCGAACAGCAAACGAATGGCATGAGCGATTGGAAGTATGACCTTGCGGTCAATGATGCAGCCGTTGACTACACGTTCGAATTTACCAACTTAATGATTCGACCTGCCGTTAACTATCGGGAGGCAACGTACAAAGGCGAATTCATAGGGGGCGAAGAGAAACTTACCGGCGTCGCTGCGTCGCTTCTTACTGACTATTCGCTTTTGAACAATGATCTAAAGCTTCTGGCTGCTGCCAGGATTGACAGGTATAATAATCCTGACGATGACTATGTCTCGTATCAATTTTCAACGCGCTATAAGGTCAACGTGAATCAGATGTTGCATGCCGCCTATTCGCGAGCAAACCGGGCTCCGTTCATGGTGGACAATTATCTTCAGTACCGCCTGTCCACAGATGAGTCCCACATAAGTTACCTTGGCAACACTGATCTTTCCCTGATGACCGTCGATTCCATCGATATGGGTTGGCGAGGGAAGTTGAGTGGTTCGCTGACTGCGGAGCTGAGCGCGTTTGTGAGCGAAATCTATAACCTGTCAGACCTTGTATTTGATAAAACGGATTCGAGCAGCGGCAAGGCTGCAATCGATTGGAAGTATAAAAATATTGATCGTAAGGCTTTCCAAAAAGGATTTACCACGGCACTGTCAATTGCTCCTTCCCGCTTTCTTACATTCACTCCCTTTGTAACCTGGCAAGACACCCGATACGAGACTGAAGGGCAAAAAGAGGACGAAGACCAGCCAACGCCAGCCATATATGGCGGCTTTAGTGCATCAAGCACTCCAACAGCCCTTCTTAATCTTAACGTCAACGGCTTTTTTCTTGGCGAACAGGCTTTTCCCAACGTGAACGGCACGGAAAAAGAGTCTCTGGGCCAGGTTTTCATCTTGAACGCAAAAGCTTCCTATCCTCTGTCGAAAGAACTTGATCTATTTGTGAACGGCCGTAATCTGACAGGCGGCAACGATGGAAAACGCGAGTATGGGTATGGAGACAGGATCGGTAGGATGGTCTTCGTTGGTCTCAGCACGCCAGGATCCGGAGGCTAAAAAGGTATCGGAAATAGACTTAAAAGTCGAAACGAATATGAACGGAGATGCGACCCGTGCGATCGAAAATAAAAATCCTGGTTTTGACAACTCTCGTCATGCTCCTGCGTTTCATGCCTGAGGGCCTTGCGGCAACAGAAATACCAGCTGATTTCCAGGCTATTATTTTCTTAAAGGTTTTAAAATTTGATCGTTCCCTTGAGGCTCGAGTGAAATCGGATTTTACGATTGGTATCGTACATATCGATGGAAGCGAAAGTTCCAAAGAACATTGCAAAGAGATTGCTGGAAAATTTAAGGAAAAAATTGGTTCTGAAAAACTTCATGGTAAGTCGGTTAGGCTGGTTGAAATTGCAATGCCGGCAACTGCTGATCCTGCCGTGGTCTTTGATGCAAAGGATCTTAACGCTTTATATGTCTGTAAGAATATGGGCGAACCCGCTAGCAAACTGCTTCTTATGGCTAAGGAAAAAAAGGTTTTAACCTACAGCGATTCTCGCGATTACCTCGACAAAGGCCTGAGTATAGGTATCAAGCTTGAATCCGGGAAACCAAAGATCATTATCAATAAAAAAGTGTCGGACGAAATGGGTGCAAGTTTTGATCCCAGGCTCCTGCAGCTTGCCGAAGTCCTGGAGTAGTTGTTGGGAGCTTTTCCCAGGGCCCCGGAAAAAACGCCAGCTGGACATCCTGGGCTCCACTCCTTTCGAGCAGTTTTACGCCCTCGCAGGATAACTGCGTCCTGGGAATGTTCCCTTCAAAATCTCACTTTACCCTCGGAAATGTTTGCGACAGAGCCTTTGGTCTACAGGGCCCCGGAAAGAATGCTCAGGATTTAATCAATGCCCCAATATGATTGACTAAATACTCCTCCTGACAGATTCAATCCTCCTCCTGAGGAGGGTTTTTACATGCAATCTGACATGGAAGGGCAGGCCTTTTCCCTGGCCGATCAGTTCGAGGCGACGAGTGACTCGAGAAGCTCACGCGGAAAACGATATTCCCTCTCCTTTCTTCTTAGGGCAACAGCCTGTGCAATGATGTGTGGTGCCCAGGGCTTCGTTCAGATCGCAGAGTGGATTTGTGCCCAGCCAAAATCCAAACTTCGCCTGCTCGGCAATTACAGGGATGGGCCTCCTCACGAATCAACGGTCCGCAAAGCCCTTCGGAAAGTTGAGCTCAGAGCTTTTCAAAGTCAGCTTTATAACTGGCTCTCCGTCAGCAGCAGCTCTCAAGCCATTGCGGTTGATGGCAAGACTCTCAAGGCATCGAGAGATAAAAACGGCAGGCAGATTCATGTTCTTTCCGCCATCACACACGGCGATGCCCAGCCGCTGGGCGACATGCCGGTCGATTATAAAGCCAGCGAGATTCATGAAATAAGACCCCTCCTCGATTCGATTGATATTCGCGGCAAAATAGTGACCGCCGATGCCCTTCATAGCACAAAGGATTTTGCAGCATGGCTCAAGGGCAGGGAGGCCGATTATGTTTTCACGATGAAGGGAAACAGGAAAAAGCTTATCGGGCGTCTGAACATGCTCACCATCAAGGAAAATTCCTATTCAAAAGCGAGCACCGAGGACCGAGGACATGGAAGAGAGGATAAAAGAACTCTATACCTGATGAAGGAGCTTCCATTCTGGCTTCATTTTCCCACCGCAGAACAGGCCTTTATTATCGAGCGGGAAAGCGTTATTAGAAAAAGTGGCAAAATCAGACGTGAGCAGGTCTATGGCCTGACGAGTCTTAAGGATTCGGATGCAGCCCAGCTGCTCCAGTTGAATCGAGGCCACTGGACGGTTGAAAATAAAATGTTTTATGTAAGAGACGTCACATTCAATGAGGATCGCAGCAGTGTAAGGTCCGGCTCCCTTCCTCACCTTATGATCACCCTGCGTAACGTGATCATGGCCATTTTCAGGAAAAAAGGTCAGTTTCAGATCGCGAAAACCATCCGCTCCTGCCTTTATGGCAAAGACACTGACCTCGGATACCTCTTCTCAAAAATCTGATGTCAAAAAAACAATGATTCATACACGGGAGCGCCATCTCTCACGGCAGCGCTGCGACCAGAAGATGGCCTTTGTGCAAGAAGCCGAAGGGAACAACCCCATGAATTCCCCTTCCAGACTTGATTTTACGAGTATCAAGGTCTAGTGAAGAAGATTCGCTCAACGCCTTGATTAGTTTTTCAGCATTCTTTGTGCGCCAAGATAAGCGGCGTGTATCTCGCGGGTGAAAGTCCCGCAGCGGAAGGGGAAGTCAGCCCCACCGCGTAACGAGTCTTGAGTCCCTGGAGGTAACGAAATGGACTAAGCGTAGACAG
>NZ_DASQYZ010000509.1:0-4103 GCF_035638955.1 Oligoflexus sp.
CCATCGCCGGAATCGAGATGATGGCCATGATCAAAAAAGGTCAGATCGATATTCAGGGCTCCACTCCATTCGAGAAGTTTTACGCCCTCGCCGGATAACTGCGTCCGGGGAATGATCCCTTCAAAACCTTACTTCACCCTCTGAAATGTTTGCGACAGAGCCGCCTTTTCCAGCCCCGGCGTGAACTTGATAACCCAGCGGTAAATGGTGGTATGGTCAACCTCAAGCCCACGTTCCGCGGCCATCTCTTCAAGGTCGCGGTAGCTCAGCTTATAAGAAAGATACCAGCGGACATGGAGCATGATGATCTGGCGCTCGAAAGAGTGTCCTCTGGTGTCAAAAAGCATGAGCCTGCCTCCCGAAGTTTCCCGGAGAATACCACGGACTTACCCAGGCGCAACACAACCGGCAATACCGTGGACTATCTGCTCTCGGCAAAGCGCGACCGGAAAGCCGCCAAACGCTTTCTATCCAGGGCCATCAGGTCAAACGATGAACCGGTAAAAATCAATATCGACAAAAGCGGAGCCAACACTGCCGGGATCAATGACTATAACGATGACGAAGGCACCGATATCGAGATTCGTCAGAATAAATATTTGAACAACATTATCGAGCAGGACCATAGGCCCATCAAACAGCTATGCAGGGCCGCGCTGGGCTTTGGTAGATTTCGAACTGCAAAGATTACAATTGGTGGCTTTGAGTCGATGAGGATCATTCGAAAACGGCAGCTGAAGGCAGAGGGCAATACCTCTGCTGAAATCTTTTATTCCCTGGCGGCATGATTGATCGCAAATCCAGATATTTTCTCGCCCAGAGTTTGCAAACGCAACACAACCCCGCGTTCAGCCATCATTTCCTCGAGGTCTCTTAAGGAGAGTTTATAGCTGAGGTACCAGCGTATGCAGGTCAGCACAACAGACTTGGGGAAATGTTTGCCTTTGAAACTGATGGCCATATCCGCTCCGTGGATAAGGTGATCAGCGAATATGGCCTATGATAGAGCCTCATACTACGTTTTTTTTTTGCAACAGATCCTACTAGAGACCAGCTTTGATTTCCTTCAATTTGCCTGGAACGACTGTGGTTTTGGTATTGCCTTTGAAGGCCGCATATTCCTTATGCGTAATAAGCTCTCTTTTATTAATATTGTAGACTCGCCAGCAGGAATCGGGATGGGAAGCTTCGCCGCGTTTTGGCAAGGTGCCTTTAGTCAGCATGGCAGCGCACGCCTTATCCGTCTTCGATTGCGACATAATTATCTCGTGGACGACAAGGTACTTCTGCGGCATGAACCCGGCGCGCAGATAGAGCTCGAAACCAACCTCGTCTGCCTCCTGCTCCTTCCAATTCTGGGCAGCTCCTGCACCATCTTGAATAATCTGGTCACGAGGCAGCTTGCTGATTTTATCATAAGCATAATAGAGACCGTCTTCGTTGGCAAAGTAAGCTTTCTCCGTACCCTCAACAATTGCGACAACACTCGCCCAGCCTTTGTTAGCTTTAATTTTGGCAGGGTCCTGAGGGTCGAAGGAAATCGAGTCACGTATAAAAATGAAATTATCAAAAAACTCAACCTGTGCGTCGACGCCAGACAGGACACTTCCCGAGTTTTTTCCGATCTTATCCAAAAAGATTTTGAAGTCCGGATAGCTTTTCAGGCTCCGAAGCGCGGCGGGGATGGTGGCATCCTTTTTGTAAGCGTCGCGAAGCGCGGTATATGCCCCTGCCTTGGCTTGCTTGATCTTCGTGTTGAATCCTTCAGCTTCCGCACTCAATTTCTTATAGGCAGGGCTTGCGGCCACTTTGTCGTTTTCAAGCTTTCCAATATGGGCCATGGTTATATGGGCCAGTTCATGAGCCAGAGCCCCAGCGATTTCCGCATCCGTGTTCATGGCTTTGATCAAACCCACGTTGACAGTAATATCCCCGTTCACGGGGTTGCCTGAAGCATTGATCTCCTGACCCTGATCTATAGTCAGGCAGAACTTCGATGGTGCCAGATCACCCTTAAAGGTGTTCGGGTTGGCCTTCATCAAAGTCGTAAGAAGAGTTTGCAGGTAAGCGACCTTGGCGTCGCTCGTCTTGGATGGCTTGCACGCCTGCAGCGGCACCTTGCGCTCCCGACTCGTTTTGCCGAGCGTATGGTCTAGAGTCGAATCTTCCGGTGACCCGCAGCCCGAATTAAGAAGAGAGAGCATGAGACATAACGCAAGGGGTTTCCAAGTCACTCGAAGGTTCATCTGGATCTCCGACTCATAGATGTAAGGGATGTAAGGTTCACAAAGTAATGCAACAGCTGAACCGCTGCTGTTTCCATGATGGAGAGTAAAGACTAAAGCGATCCGGGAGATTATAACGTGTGGAAAGTATCACGCGGTATCGAGGCATGTTCTGGATGTGTGCTTGCTTTCAAGGCAGAAATCAGTAACATAAAGTAATGATGGACGTTTCCCTTGAAATGGGGTGATCGTGTGTTGATAATTCACCTATAAATCACCTCAATCATCTTCAAGGTCAAGATATTTTAGATGAAATGTCAGTTCTCCGGCAAAGGGCAAGGGCCATGCTGGCTTTAAAACCTTTATGTCGGCGGCGAAGACCATCGCCGGAATCGAGATGATGGCCATGATCAAAAAAGGTCAGATCGTTTGCCGATAGAAGAAAGTCTATCGAATCGCCATCACTGTCCACGGCCCGGTAAAGCCATTTGAGCTTGCCCTTGACCTTGATGGCCAATCGGGTAGCCAGAACCAGTCTCCCAGTTCCAGCTCCCACACCACCGCTCGTACGGTTCCGTAAGCGGCGGTTCACACAAACTGTACGTTGATTTTGTATTTGTCGTAGAGGTTTAGGATTCCAAGCCAAGCCAATGTTTCCAAGTAGGCACGGCTTAGTGCAAAATTCATTGCGCTCGTTGCTGAACTAGTGTCTATCCGGAAATGGAAGGCTGATTTGAGAAGGGGTTGCGCACTTTTAAGGTGACTTTTTCTGAAGAATCTTGAATTTGATTGTTACCACACAAATAAATTCAGGTGTTTATCAGAGAGGTCACAAAAAAATGCGCAGCACTCACAATCGTCAGAAATCGCTTTTTTGTCAACAGGCAGAGCACGAATACTATGCCGAATGGCGTCGGATTGAGGTGATACTTGAAGCCCACCCAGAGTTTGCGCAATGGGTGCAAACCGATTTGACCGGTCTCAAGCGTCCTGGAACAGGGGCCAAAGGGATGACTGCCGAACAGATGCTTAGGGCAGCGATATTGAAGCAGGCAAACTGCTGGACGTACGGGGAGCTAGAAGTCCAGCTTGTGGATTCCATGATGACTCGAAGCTTTTTGAAGCTGGACTTTGGCGAATACTACAGCGATTCAACGCTGCAGGCGAACATCAAGCGCCTCGCTCCGACGACGTGGGAAAAACTATCCAATTCTCTGGTCCTGTACGCGAAAGAGGTTGGCCTGGAAGCCGGGCGAGTCATCAGAATCGATGCCACGGCCATCGAAAGTAATGTTCATGAGCCGACGGACTCGTCACTGCTTTATGACTGTATCCAGTCAGCCCATGCACAATTTGAAACCCTGCGCTCACACCATCAGGTTAAAGCATTTTCCGCGGCAAAAACGAGGGAGGCCAAAAGTGGATATTCCGAGCCAAGGTTTCCGGTGAGTGTCAAGAAAGAAGTCGTGCTATAACACATGGATTATTGGTCTTTCATCATTCGGATTGAGATATACGACTGAACGATACTCCCACTTCTTCACTCCCCTTTTAAATCTGCCTGGCATCCGCGCAGCGGCATCAGCATAGACCGTGCGCCTGTGGGCCAGCTTCCAGGGCCCCGGAAAGAATGACTATAAAATAAGCGGCCAGTTAAAATTATTGGGAAATTTCAGAATTACGGCTTTCATGAAAGCCTTGATAATCAAGGGTCTGCTGAAATTCCAGGCATTCTTTCCGGGGCCCTGGCCCATGGCGGTCGGGTAAAAGGAGTGCCTTACGACACTCCAATCCCCACGGAACCCATCGTGCAGATTTCCCGCAATGGGCTCTTCAATCATTGATTCACGACTCACCAAGCGCTTTGAATTCCTGTAG
>NZ_DASQYZ010000510.1:0-11139 GCF_035638955.1 Oligoflexus sp.
CCCTTGACCTTGATGGCCAGCTCATCCCAGAACCATCGGCCGGATACCGGCTTTTTCCTTTTTCTGAGCTCCACCTCCAGCTGAGGGGTATAGTGAAGGACCCATCTGTGGATGGTCGAGTGATCCACCTGAACGCCGCGCTCGGAGATCATTTCCTCAAGATCCCTCGTGGAGAGCTTATAGCTGAGATACCAGCGGATGGAGGTCAGGATAATGGACTTTTCAAAATGCCGTCCTTTGAAACTCAGCGCCATAACCACTCCCTGGGTACGGTGAACTGGCGACTATGATCAATTCCGTGTCAGGATGCTAGAGATTTTTGCAACAGAACCGAATTCTCTGTTCCTTACTGGGGATCCATCACGCTGAGGATATCATCGCACATTGAGGACATATTTTTGAATCGTTCATTATATCTGAAATCTATAAGTATTTTACAAATCAACATCGAATTCCACCCCTCTACTTCTGGCGGGAAAATAAAGGCGTTGAAGTCGATTTGATCATTGAAACATCCCAAGCTTTGATTCCTATTGAAATAAAGTCGGGGGAAACCTTTAATCGTGATTTTTTGAAAACCCTACAGAATTATCTGTCGTTTGCAAAGCCACGAGCGAAAAACCCTGGTCTTGTATTTGGAGGGACCGGTAATTTTGTGCGAGAGGACGTTCATGTGGTTGGTTGGAAGGAGGCTACAGCACTCATTTAAAAACCTGCTTCCGGGCGCCCATCTTATTCAAAGCATACATGGACAGTTCCAGAATTATCGTCCAATCCGTGGTCTTGGTCATGCATTCTCAGTGCTGCTGCTAGTAAAGGTTTTTTGGCTTGAAATGCACCATTCCAGTGACCGAGATACTCAAGAGGTTCCGAATCTGAGCTTTTGCCCAAGATCAGCAAACTACCGAATGGAGCGTCTGCGTTCATGGGGCGATCCTTCCATTCATTACGGGGATAACCCAACGCCGTAACATAATCCCAGTTAGCTCCAGCACTCCATCGACCGCTGACACTGACAATTTTGGAACGAGGCTTGGCAAATTTTACAACTGTAAAGTGCCGATCGGCGCGCGCATCAAAACATTCCCGATCGGGGTACCCTGCTGTATCAAAACGGATATCGACACCCTGGGAGATCAGGGTATCGAAGAAGGCTTTCGAATCGGGATGGGCCACAGCGACAAACCCACTCTTCCCTTCAAATTCCTTTCTACCAGACGTAACAAAAGAGTTCACGCCAACGATGGCGTGATCACGGATCAGCGGCCCCCCGGAGTCACCAGGTCCGATCAGGGAATCGAGGCTTATTCTGCCGGGTATGCTCTCACGCCGCTCACCATAGACAGTCAGAATGCGGTCGAGATCCTCCTTGCCGTAAAGAAAGTTGGTACCATAATGGAACTCGCCGTCATTGGCTTCTGTCTCGAGATCGTGTACCCCAAAACCTGCGACGGTCACGAGATCGCCGATTTGAGCTGGAACGAGGGAAATGGGTATCCAATTGGGCGAAATAGCACGGGGAAAGACCAGGATCCGCATATCGTTGGAATAGCTCCAGGGCTGGCCGGTGATGTCGGACAGCGAGACATTTCGAATAGCCTGGACCCCATTTATCGTTGGGAGTTCTCCGACGTTGCTGTAGCAATGTGCAGCGCTGAGGACAGTGCTTGGTGCAACGAAAGTGGCCGTGCAACCATTCTTAACAACGGCGTTGAACTCGGCAGGTTTTTTCTTAACACTATTCGTGACCTTCAACTGATAGGATGGGTCACCCTTGGGCCTGGAATCACCACAGGCACTGATGAAGAAGAGGCCGATGCTGGCACAAAGCTGTCTGCGGAATGAATGTGAAGTTGTCATATTTGCTCCTATTGCTAAAGATCGCGTGACGACAGGACCTTGAGCAAAAGCCTTGCCATTCTGAATGATATTCGTGATATCATACAGTTAGATCAGAATGAGGCAGGGGTATTGATCTGAATTTTTGGGCTCGACTCCAGGAACTTGAACCTAAAGTCCAAGGTATGAGACAACTTTCTTCGTCATGGCTGTCACACCCCGGACAAGGGCTGGTTTTGCGACAGCCCCGTTCTTGAATCAACCATAGCTGAAATTCTGAAGTGGTTCGTTGGAATCGGGCTTGGCGGTAAGTGCTTAGCTAGGTTTGGTTGAGATCAAAAGGCAGAGATTGTGGGCACTCAAGGGCTTGTGCCCATCCACTTATCCTGATTTGTGTTCGCTGGATTATAGTAAAAGATTTTGTCTGCCGTGTTCAAGACGAGACGATGCTGACGATCCAGCCAAAGACCTTTAACTTGGGATTTCACAGTCTCAGCACCTAGGTTAAATACTGTCCAGATCTTTGAATCCAAAGGCATTCGCGCCAGGATCGGTAGCTTGGGATCGACGCCGGTTCCCGCAATCCAAATCACTCCTGGTTCATAAAACAATCTGGCTTCTGTCGTCGCATCATCTTTCACAAGGATGGCTTGCTGGGCCATGGAATGCCAATCGGGCCATTTGGGTTGCATTGGATTGTCCCATTCAACCCATTTGTTACCATTATCTTCGTACAACTTAAGCTGAGCAAAATTTCCCAAGCCTTCGCTGTTCACACGGCTCGCTCGAACCAAAGCCAGTCGTTTGCCTTGAAAAGGGATAATATCCGCAAAGCTGAAATCATCCTGATCCAGCTGCCTATCTTCACGAATCGTTTCGCTCTGCATATCGAGTTCAAAAAGTCTGGAGGCACCACTCACCCTGTGCCTTGCGAGTATCCATGACTTTGGCTCATTCCAAATGATCCGTTCTCCTTGAAAACCTTCGGCAAGCTTGAGGGTGCGGCGGGTGTCATCAGGTCTTCTCAACTGAATTTCTGTAAATTCGCGACCCACGCTGCCCCAATAGTTGCCTTGGGAGTCAAACATTCTCCATTTGATGCTGGCTGGCGTTACCTCGAATTGAGGGAGAAAAACGCCTCTATCCAGGTCAAGCAGCTGGACACTGCCACTCAAGGTATCTTCGAACCAGACAGATCCATCGCGATCCACAGTCATAGAGCTGATGGGCGACTGCATGGCAAAGGCGCTGCCTCCCACAAGTGGCTTCAAGGAAATTTTCTTCGCTGGAACTGGAACCCCCAGTTTCGAGACGGCAATATATCCGTCCTGAGTCGTTCGCCAGTAGCTGAGTCGTACAAGATTTCCAAGTTTATCCTGAGCCAGGATAACTTGTTGAGTTGGCTGTGTCCGCAGTCCTGCACGAAAGAGACCTTGATCGCTTACTTCGATAAAATTATTGTTTTGCATCATTCGGAGCGACAGCCCATTCGTGTTAGTGGACGCATCGACCAATGTCGTGACAGCCAGCTGTTCAAGGTTCTGGTCAATCCCAAGACCAAAACTCCAAAAAGAATTTCCGGCAGTGCTCCAGTTCCAGATACTGTCTTGCAGAAGCCATCCTGCTCGGGAAGGCGTCCAGGGTTTCCATGAAAAGAGTACAGGCGCATTTGAAACACTGAGCGCGGACAACCAAAAACTTCCATCTGATTTTCTAACGAGATGGTTGATGTCGTTAATTTCCTTCAGGGGTTCATCGGCCTGAAGAAGCTGGAGAGTGGCGGACGAAGCATCGTCATTGAAGAGGAGCGCAAAAGGTTGCACGCTTTCGCTCGCAAGGCCATAAAAGCCTTTTTTATCCTTGTAGAGCGAGTGCAATCCTTTTTTCGGCAGAGGGTTCAAGGTCGGGAAGGATAATTTGGGTTGATTGGGATTGAAAACTGCCAATTGGCCATTAATAAGCATCGTGACAAGATTATGAGGCGTCGTCATCAATCCAGGGCCAACGGTATCAATCCTTGAAGGAAAAAGACCGTTGGAATCGGCTATCAAAGCAAAGTCATTACCGTCAAAGCTCAGAAACACAAAACTCAGGGTGAAACCCTGCCAGTGCAGGCGGCTCAAAAGCAGGAGCAATTTTCGTTTGTCCTGAGCATCATGGAACTCTGTGATGCCTTGTATCGATCGGCTTTCCCAAGGGCCAAGCTCGCCCAGCTTGTCAAGTAAGGAAGCTGGAATGGGAAATGCTTGGGGCTGCAACGGACCAAGGGCTTTTCCGCGCGTCTCATTGGCCAAGGGAACTTCCATCAAGGTGGCATCAAGGTTTCCTGCAACCAGCCAAAGGCTGTCACTCTTGACGTCGGGTCTGAGACTCCTGGTTAACAGCAGGTTTTGTTCCCTTAAGGCAAAAATCGAAGTTTCATTGGATCGAATCGCAATAGGCTTTGACCATTCAGCGTCCTCGGACTCTTTAAAGAAGAGGGCCGGATGGATTTTGTTTGGCCCCATGATGTTATTTGAAAAAGCAAGAAAACGACCGAAGTTGTCGTTGACGAAATTCAGTTGGGTTTCCCGGAAAGCCAGATCGACATTGGTGTTCTGCCATGAATTGAAAGCATGAGGGTTTATCCAAAACTCCGAGGAAGCATGACTTTGCCTGTTGGCCAGGTCATGTGTTTTAACTTCAACCGAAACCTGGGAATGAAAGAGGGTATGCAAGGCATCTTCGTGAAATTGAAACTTGGTCAAACCGTCACAGGGGACCCATGAGTCCATTATTTTGCCTGCACAACGACCCTCGGTACAAAGTGCTTGCGTGGCGGAAAATCGTCCCCCTGCCTGATCAACATAGGAAACACGGCAGACGGTATTTCTCATGAGTTCATTGCTATTCATAAAACTGGACGTGACAGAGTCATCATCGACGGCAACCTGAAACGCGAATGTTTGATTCGGTTCCACAGCCCAGTTCAAGTCTTTACGCAAATGATGATTTAGCCATAGCAACTGGATGCCTGGGGCCGAAACATCACGAAAGAAAGGCTCGGCTGAAACAACGGAGCGATTCCCTGCCGCATCCATGCTATAGGAATACAGAACTTGCGACCCGGCAGCTTGGGAAGCGACAAACTCTGTCGCGATTTTATACTGCTCCACGTCTTCACACTCTTTTTTGCTTTCGGCGCTGATGCAATAGTAATATTGATCTGGGCCAAACCTAATGTTGAGTGGCAAAGGACTTTCAACTGGCGAAATCTTCGACCCAAGAATTTTTGTTTGATCGGGCGCAGTTTGATCGAGATCGAAGCTGCAGGAATTGGCGGCATTTACAGTATCATCAGCTATTGTTTTTGCCTGAGCTGTTAGGGCATATCGACCGTCCTTGAGTTGCAGAGGACCCAAAGCCAACTGACTTTTTTTCGGGTTTTCACGATCAAGGATTAGACTTGATTCTGCGATCGCTTTGCCTTCTTGCACGATTTGGTAACGCATCTGATTGATTTGCCAGATATCATCCTTTTCGAGAACTTCCCATTCCAAGGCAAGTGAAAAGTCGGCAGCGTTACGCAGGAGGAGCGGATCTCGACAATCGATTCTAAAGTTCGCTGACCGTAAAGGTTTCAGCGTCAGTTTCAGAACAGCCAATGACTGACTCTCTGGAAGGTCCAATGAGATCCCAAATTTCCGATCGTCGCTGATCAGCTTAAGAACACCAGGGGACTTGGGTGTTGCAACGCAGCCTTTGGACGAAACTTTGATCGGAGTTTCGGAGTCTCGTTCATACCATTTCGCCGAAACCCGGGTCGGATCATACGGATTTCCATCCTTTGCCACCTGAATGAGATGGCCTGAGGAAGCGGATGATCCAGCATCCAAATCTCCGCAATCAAGTGTAATTTGGTCGTAACGGGACGGCAGAGAACCGCAGCCCGAAAAACTCAGAACAAGCAGAAGCTGGATGACTCTTGTGATTATTTTCATAGTGCCCAGATAGGTGGAAGCTCACAGCCTTATAGTGTAAGGCCAATGACGCGTCAATTCGGACGAGTCAATAAGTTGCGCGCCCGTAAAAACTAAATTTTTAACCTGCTAACAACATCAAAATCCGCTTATGCCACGCGTCACGATCATGTTGTGATCCCACTTGGAAGTTTTTGTTTTACCTGAGGATCAGCCGCTTGTTTTTGCATCCGAATCAGGGCGGTTTTCATCTCACGACGAAACAGTAGAAGGTGACTCAGGACAGTATTTTGCGCGATCTTCAACTCGTCGGAGATTTCCTTGGTACTCTTTCCTTCGATGTAATAGAGCCGCGCGACGACCCCTCGCGGAACTTTCTTATAGGTATCCAGGAGGCGGCGCAAGAGGGCAAGGTTCTGTTCAAGCTCCAGATCAGCCACACCTGATTCGGGATCAAACCACAATCCCAATTCATAGTGGTCGGTTTTACCAACTGTCCCGTCATCCAAAGGATCGACCTTCTGATATTCCATGGATCGAAAAACGTTCAGACAGTTGTTGCGCGCGATCATGGCAATCCAGGCTTTGGCAGATTTTGCTTCCCTGAGGCTGGGCAGCTTCTCAAACGCCTGAAGAAAAGTCTGTTGCGCCACATCATCAGCCGTACTGTTATAGATGCGATAGCTCGAAATGATTTTTCGGACGGTCTGAATGTTACTGTAGTAGATATCCTCAAAATTGATCTGTAAGTTCACTGTCTGGCCTCCTGCTCAAGGATGGTCCAACGAACTTCGCGCATCCAAAGCCAGGCTTCATGCTTCTGTGGATACCTTCCCGTATCCAACTGTTCCAAATGTTCGTCCTTTAATGAATCTGTACTCAAACCATAGGTGATCTGCAGGAAACCCTCCTTGGGTGTCATCACGCCCACTGGCTTTTGGTTTTGATCCATCAGTTCCTGCAGATCCCCGCTTGCTTCGACAGGGATATTTGGAATGGTGATCCGATCGCTTCCTGATATGAGCTGTAGGTGCAGGTAACCACGACTTTTGCATTGAGCCATCAGGAGAATGGAGCTTAATGCCGGTACACCGGAGCCTGTAACTTCAGGCTGAATCGTAGCACCGTCGGACTTGAGAGCTAGATTGCAGCCCTTTTCCTTAATCAATCCTTCCTTGATGACAATACCCTTAAGATTGGAATTGAGAGATGGATCGAGTCGGTCGCGTTCGGGTTCCCAAAAGCGAACCGATAGAAATATTACCGCAGCCACCGCCAAAGCGCTGGACCAGATAGTCAAAGCACGATTACGAGGTCTTATAGCTTTGACTCTGGCATCCGATGAAGAGGCTCTTGCCTGACTGATGCGGGACCAAAGTTCCTTATCATCGAGACAGCTCGGGTCGCGCTTCATGCTGCGCCTCGGCATCTTCTCTGTAAAGCATTCGAAGAGTTCACTATCGAGGCGACTCTCGGAGGCTTCGGGCATGGATGCTTCGGAATCCGCTTCGAAATCTTCATCGGTCAGGTCATGCATGGTCCTGGCCAAGGCATCGATGTCATCTGCATTGAGGTGAATGATTCCTTCGTGAAACTGCTTATTCTTAAGGTCTGTCACCATCCCACTCCTACAAAAGCAGATATCTGGCCCTGGGAAACGAGACGCCCGACTTTCTCAATCTGCCGCTGATTCCAATACATATCATATTGAGCACCGATTCCAAATGCCAGACCCGATTGGACCTGATGCAAGGTGAAATTGGTCCCAAACCCAGCACCGGGAAGTAAAACGGAAGCGTCCGGTGCCTTGGTCGATTGTCGACTTTCACCCTGGATTTTGCGTTCCAGGCGCAGTAGTGATGGTCCGGCATAAACCCCCCACTCAGTGCGCAGACTGTCGTCGACTCTTAAAAACTGACTCGTTTCCCGCGTGCCGAGCGCAAGCAAGAGGCGCGCGGTCGATCGCTCCTGGGGAAAAGCTTGTGTCCCAATCCGAATAGTTTCCGCTTGCCAGGGACTATATCCGGCACTCAAAATGAAATCCCATACATCCAAGGATTCGTCAAAGCGTAAACTTGCAAAGTTGATCGGCGTGGGCTCAGTTGCAAAATTTTCACGGATGGCATTATTGAAAAATTGCCCAGGTCCCCAACCCAACAGCAGATGCCGACTTCTTCGTCTCTGGATCAGATCCGAAACACTATATTCCTTGCCGGCTGTCAGTCGTATGACCCGACTCACCACAACGTTGTTTGTTGCAGGATCGATGATTTCAAGACGATGCTTGCCCTCAGGCATGGTCAGATAGCTCTCGCCCAGAATACCCTTGCTTTGCCCTCCGAGCCTCAGTTCGTAGTTCTTCAAAGTATTGATATACGAATAAAGGAAGGCCAGCCCTTTGAATTCAACTTCCCCGCTCAGAACAATAGGATCCCCTCCGGATTGGTCCATTTGCATGGTGGGATGCTGCATTTTTTTCGTGAAGGCCACGGTATTCCGAGTGGCATAGTCATGGGCCTGCGTCAAGGTATGGGTTCGACCATTGTTTTTACGCATCGATTCCAAAAGGAAGTGCGTATAGATATCCTGCCGAAGCTCCTGGTTCTCGACCGCTGGCTCGCTCCAGCTGGAAGCAGATAGAATGGAGTAACCCTTCCCCGCTGCCGGGATCAGGAGCGGATCAGAGGAGCCCTTGAGACGCTTCATGGCTTCCTGAATTTCCGGAGTCAATTGTGCCTTGCCTCCTCCAGAATGACAGCTGGCTATAATCAAAGCTTTTCTCTGGGAACGGAGCGACTGAAACATTTCCAGCAGCTCATCCCGGCTTATCGCAGTGTCCTGAATATTCAAATGCGAAGTGTCGGATGCCACAAAATAGGGTACATAGGACGAGGGTTCGTCGGGGCTCTTGTTCTTCCGGTAGTATATTGTCCCATGGGTCGATAGATAGACAACGACAGTATCATCTTCACGGAGATTCATTCGTTTTAGGCGCTCAAAGGCCTTGAGTATATGTTCGCGGCGGACCCGTCCGTCTTTGGATCCTTTGGTTGTGATAAGTTCCCCCGCATCGAAAGGGATATTAGCTTCCTCCCGAAGAAAGCGGAAAACATTCGTCGCATCGGAGTCAGCAAACTGCAGAGCATTCCAAAATGGATCGTCGAATGAATTGATGCCAATGGCCAAAATAATCCGTCGGGGTCGATTCAGTTCTTTCACCAGCTGGCTTTCCTCATTGGTCAAGAACCGGAGACCTTGAGCCATCATATTGTCTGCTGTGAAAACGAGAACGATAAAAGTCCAGAGGAACCTTGGAAACGATATCATTGCGTATGCTCATAGGTGAAAAACTCAGGCTACCAGCAGCTCACGTGATATGACCTAATGCACAAGGATCATTCAAGAACTTTCTGGCCTTATACCAGGACTGGAGTCGATCTGACTGGAACAATCCGTCATATCGACGTTTGTGCCGACGGAAACGTGCTTAGCAAGGCCAGTGATGAAGAATTTTTGTCCACAATTTCGGGGTGCATTGCGACGCATAGCCTGATACCCAAAATCTTTCTCAAAAAATTTTCTCAATAACCCAAAAACATAAGCGTCTAGCATCTTGAGTAGTAACTTCAAGTTCAATGATTGAAGAAGAAGATCTTTCACGAAAGGCAATGAAATGAAAAGTTTGAGCAGTGGAATTATGCTTTTGGCTCTCATCGGTTGCGGGAATGATCGCAAAGGCAATGATACTGAGAAAAAGCTGGAGAGTCAGAATCCTGCTGCGATGCCTGCGACGCCTGCAAATCCTGCCTCGGGTGTCACACCAACTGTAGAACCCACGGACAATATTCCTTTCTTGGGATCCTGGTCGATCTGCAGCGAGTTTGCACAGGACGAAACGAGCGTTGGGTTTGAGGCTCCCGTTCGAAGACAGCGTATCAATACTCAATTTGATGCCAATGGCAACCTAACCCGAACATTTTCGTTCTATACGGATAAATCCTGCACAAATCAGGTCACGGAAGCCGATATAAAAAACTACATCGAAAAGTTAGAAGCAATTGGGATTGAAATCGAAGACGCGGATGACCTTTATGCATTCAGCCAAAGCATTGAGCAAACAGCCACCTTTTCGATTGTTGCTGACCTTGGTTTTGGCCAGTTTCAATACAATGCGACCTTGCCAGACGGTGTGACCATCTTTTCGACTCTCCAGTTAACAGCCGATACTCTAACTCTGGCCTATGAGTGTGATCAAGACGATGTTGACTCGGGTTTCTGTGAAAAAGTAACAGGAGATTCCGCTCAAAACCGGGCCGTTATCGATAGCAAAGCCACGACCTTGACAAAGTTGAAATAAACCATCAACGCCCAAGCTCAGCCTAAAACCCGGCTGCAAACCAGCCGAGGGAGGCCTTTCGGTTGTGTTGCGTTTGCAGAAGCTGAGCGAGGGGAAACACGGATTCGCGAACGATCATGCAGCGACGGAATAGAAGATCTCTGCAGAGGTATCACCCTCTGCTCTGACCTGCAGTTTTCGAATGATCCTCATCGCCTCAAAACCGCCAATTGTAATCCTTGCCGTTCGAAACCTCTTGAAACCCAACGTGGTTCTGCATAACTGTTTGATGGGCCTACGGTCCTGCTCGATAACGTTGTTCAAATATTTGTTCTGACGAATTTCGATATCGGTGCCTTCTCCTTCATTATAGGCTTGAATGCCGGCGGTGTTGGCTCCGCTTTTGTCGATGGTGATTTTTATCGGTTCACCGTTTGACCTGATGGCCCTGGAGAGAAATCGTTGTGCGGCTTTCCGGTCGCGCTTTGCCGTGAGCAAATAATCCACGGTATTACCTTCCTTATCCACGGCCCGGTAGAGGTATTTCCACTGACCCTTGACCTTGATATACGTCTCGTCCAGGCGCCAGCTTTTGCCCAGAGGCCGCTTAAGCCGGCGCACAGCCTTTTCCAGCCCTGGCGTGAACTTGATAACCCAGCGGTAAATGGTGGTGTGGTCAACTTCAAACCCACGTTCCCTGGCCATTTCTTCAAGGTCCCGGTAGCTCAGCTTATAGGAAAGATACCAGCGGACGTTGAGCATGATGATCTGGCGCTCGAACGAGTGCCCACTGGTGTCAAAAAGCATGAGCCCGCCTCCCAAGGTTTCCTGGAGAGTACCATGGGCTTATCCAGGTGCAACAGAACCAGCAGAATCCCTATCACCGTCATGCCCTTGAGCAGAGGATCAAAAGCAGTCAGATCCTTAAGAGAACCATCGGTGGAAGGGAACGCTGGTTCGTACAGCTTTGTCTGGAAGGCGAGGCCTTCCGGGATACGGCAAAGG
>NZ_DASQYZ010000511.1:0-20873 GCF_035638955.1 Oligoflexus sp.
GTTTGAGTGAGTTTGCCGCTATTTCCCTGGCTTCGAAATTGCGAACCGGCAGTGTGGATTTTGCTGTTTATGTCCCCTCAAAGGTTGCTCAGGAAATAGGGAAAAGAGCCTTTCGCGCGGTGGAGCGAAAGATGTTTGGCAAAGCCAAACGCTGCCGCTTCAAAAGGAAGGGCTCTGATTTTTCTCTGAAAGGCTCTTCGAACAAGGAAAGCCCTCAAATCAAAATTACAGGCGAGACGGCCTGGATGATCTTCAGAAAAAAAGAGTACCCACTCAATATTGACCAGCAGAATCCCTATCACCGTCAAACAGCAATTCGACTCTGGTTACTCTCATTGATCGCGACCTTCGCTTTCGACTCGACAACACAGCCTTTCAAGTTTCAGCCGATCAAAAAACTTTGACCATCAATCGTCGTCAGGCGCTGGATCTGAATAATCTTAATCAGTCCGATGATGTCTATACCGTACGGTTTCAAAGTGTCTGCATCGATGCGCCGGGTGACCTTGCAGGTTATGCGCCGCTGCCGCAACAGCTCAGTGAGCCAGGCTTTCAGAAGTCTGCGTTCTGTCTTAAAAAGTTGGCCTGCACGGTGGGGAAATTACCACAGGTGCAGATCGCGGTGAATGGATCTGGGCGCATTCCAGCGTATCCCGTGACCAAATTTCCCCAGCTGGCTTCTGCTAAGGATGCTGTCAGATCACGAAATCTAGGCACGGCGGCCTGCTTTATCGTAACAGGACAGCAGGTGCAGGTTGTGGTTGATGGACTCTATGCCGCCGAGGGCGGACGCTTTAAAGTTGTGTCCCAGGAAAGAGCCGTAAGCATTTCCGCTTCAGACGTTCAGCTCCTGCCGCATGACTTGAGTCCGTCCGGGCCCTAGAGGCTGATCAGGACACGTTTGCGATCGGCTTGTCAGGGCTGTCCTCGTGAGCCACCCGTTTCACGTGGAGAATGCTGACATCATCCACGCGATGGCTTTGCTGCAAATCATTGAAGCGGCTTAATATAGCCTGGATGAGCGGCTCCCCCTCATCACAGGAGGTCAGAAGATCCTCCAAGGATTTTTGCCGCCTTACGGGTCTCTGTTCGTCGCCGGTTTCCATCAGGCCATCCGTGTAAAGGAACAGGCGATCTCCATCATGAAAATCAAACGTCAGAACCTGGGGATTCAACACCCGCCCTGTTCCAAGGGGATTGCCAAAACATAAAAGCGGTTTCGGCTTGTTATCACGAATATGATAAACGACCTGATGCCCGGCATTCACCAGCACCCCTTGGCCGTTCTTCAAATCAATCCCGATAAAGGCCATGGTCATCCATCGCTCGGTCCGATTCGCCAAATCAAGAAGGGTACGATCTGTGGCCTGGGCCAACTGAATCATAAATTCCTGCAGCGCCAGATTCTGATTTCTCAAGGTTGCATAATGGAAGATCCCTTTGATGGCCCCATGGACAACACCTGTCAGGAGCGCCGAGGAAATGCCATGGCCCGTCACATCACCCATAAACAGAAACACCAGGGAGCGTTCGGGTTCATACAATGCTCCGAACCAATCACCTCCTGATTCATCGGCTGGTTTATAAAAGCTGCCAAACTGCAGGCCGGGGATCACGAGCGCATTGTCCACCAGAGCCTGCTGCACCTGCCTGGCGGCTTCCAATTCACCACGCAGAATGGCTTTCTGCACCATTTCCCGAACCAGCGTGTGACGAGCCAGAACGTTTTCGACCCGGAGCAGAAGTTCCTCGGGCAGAATGGGCTTGGGCAAGTATTCATCCGCGCCCGCCTTCAGGGCCTGGATGCGATCATCATCATGCGCACGGGCTGTTACGACAATCACGGGAATTTTGCGAAATTCGGCATGCTGACGCAAGGCGCTCAGGACATCATCGCCTGAAAACTCCGGCATCATCATATCCAGAAGAATGAGGTCGGGCTGAAAGGAAGGTAGAACGTCCAGTGCTTCCTGACCGCTCATCACATAAAGAATGCTATATCCACAGCTTTGCAGGATAGCCGAAAATATTTCGCCGTTGGCTGCGTTATCATCCACGATGAGAATTCTACCTTCTTTTCCACTCTCCTGGGATACTGGGCTGGCCGTAACGATCGAGGGTGGTCCCTCGGACCAGGCCGTAGGCACCACGGTCGCGTGTGGAATGTCACGGGCCAAGAGTGGTACCTCAGGCAGGGCTTGACGCTGATTCGGGATGGACAGTGTGAAACAACTGCCCTGACCCGGCTCACTCTGCAATTTAATCTCGCCTTGCAGAAGTCCGACATATTTAGCCGCCAGCGCCAGTCCCAAACCAGTGCCTTCATAGGCACGTCGACTGTCATCTTCCACCTGGGCGAACTCGTCAAAAATCCTGTCAAAGTCCTCAGGCTTCAAGCCAATGCCTTGATCCCGGACCATAACGTGCAACTGCTCGCTGGTATATTCGAATCGAATGAGCACGTGGTTGCTTTCGTTCCGCTTGCGAAACTTGAACGCGTTGCTCACAAGATTGCGCACGGAGGCTAAAAGCTTTTCATAGTCACTGACAAAACTCTGCGCCACGTCACCGCTTTCCTCAATCTGCACTTCAAACGTGGTCAATCGAGCTTTTAGGGCCAGGCCTTCAGCCAAAACGGTAATGTCATCGACCAGATCATGGACGGAAAACCGGGAACAATGGACCCTGAGTTGCCCTTTCTGGCTTTTGGCCAGCTCCAGGATGTCATTGACCTGCATCTTAAGAGACGCTGACAGACTTTTGACCTTATGCAGGATTTTGGAAACGTCGGCTGTCAAGGCTCCATATTGTCCACGCTGAAGCAGATCGAGGAACCCGATAATGCCATTTAAAGGGGTCCTTAACTCGTGGGATGTGTTGTTGAAGAAGGCTGTGCGCGCCGCTTCTTTTTTTCGCAGCTCCTGATTCAATTCCTGAATGTGCTGAACCTGAGTTTCAATTCTTTGCTGGGCCACGGCCTGCTCCAGGCGAACTTTTTCGCCGATGGCCAGGGCGATCAGGACGGTTTCCATCACAATGCTGCCGCGCAGGAGCCACATGCTCTGCTCGGTCGTGATGCCGATTCCATACAACGACAGGAGCCAAATGATGCCGCTGCCGATGAGCATGCTCCAGGCCAGAAGATAGGTGCGGGCGGGCCGGAAACCTTGCCAGACACTTCTTATGGCAGAGATGATCAGCACGCAGAAGAGACCAAGCCCGAGCGGCAACGACACCAGCACGCCGGGTGTCTTGTAGAACCAGACCAGCGCTGATGCGAAAGCCAGGCCGAAAGTGATGATTCGCAGCAGGTGGGCCATGCGGGGCTGCTGGGTTCTAAGATCAAGGAAATGAATCGCAAAAAGTCCGATGAAGACCCCACAAAGATTGGTGGACGCCGGATATCCTTCATCGAAGAGTTTGGACGACCCCGCATCCTTGAAAAGAAAGGTCTTAAGAAAGCCGTTGGTGATGGCAACTGATGCAATGGTGACAAAAATGTAACACACATAATAGAAATACATACGCAGGCGCAGCTTGAAGCAGAGGAAGAGATTATAACAGGCCAGCGCCAGGAGCGATCCCAGCACAGCAGCATTGAACGTCATCTGATAGACGGCTTTGTCAATGTAGGCCTCGTGCTTCCACAAAAAGAGCGGCATAAGGTGGGCATTGCCGCTGGCTTTGTAATTCAAATAGAACGTGGTTTCCCCGGGAGGCACATCCAGGGTGAAGACAGGGCTGTCGGTCAGAAAGCGGTCGATGAAGGGCTGCTGATCCCCTTGAGCCGGAAAGATTTTATAGGAGTCGCCTTGCAGCAGCTGAAACAATTCCACGCGATCCACAACCGGATTTTGAAATTCCAAATAGAGGGGTTGTGCGTGCAATTGGGGATTCACGATCGTAAATCGTGCCCAGTAGGTGGATGTTGAGATTCCGCCGCGCGGGATGTCAACGGTTGACGGAACAAATCGGTCCTGTCCCTTCGAAGTCTTTAGAATCGTTTCGAGGGTCGCCTGGCCCGACGGATCTTGCCATACGTCCATGGAACGGCCCAGAACCATCGTTTGAAAATCGGGCGTGATCGTGATCAAAGCTCCCGCATCAGCCAGAACTTTGTTCGTGAAGAAACCCATGATAAGGATCAAAAAAAAGCGCATCGGCCCACCAAATGATAGGACTATTCATCGGTGCAAACGCCAGACTTTGTTCTGACTTTCGCGTATAAATTTTGAAAATATCTTTCCAGGTTCCTGGAACATTTGGCGTTGAACACCTTGGTATGTATGATTTTTAGGACAGGATGGATTTTGTCTCAATTCTGCCTCTGGTGTACAAGTTTGTCTTGATCAAAATTGGCCGACTATACGCCAGTTCCAACGTTAGAAAAAAAAATATGAGACCTTAACAGCAGCAGGGTTTTGTTCCTGTGCAATTTTGCACGCAGGCTGTGCTTCAGTTTGCTTGAAATCACCAGGCATGATGAGAAAGCCCTGGGGGCCATGCCCAGACGAACCTATGCAAAACCATGATAGATTTCAGAAGCAGTTTTATGGGAAGACGGATAGCGGCCGTCGTCAACGACCCTCAAGGGAGAGATGAAGTGGGAGAATTTGACTACGATCTGATCTTCGCAGGCTGTGGACTCGCTTCAGGCCTGTCCGCGTATCTCATCCGCAAAGAGCGGCCGACGGCGCGTATTCTTGTTCTCGATGCAGGACGGCCCGCGGATTGGGATCAGACCTGGTCTTTTCAGACTCTCCCTGGACAGCTGGATGAAACGACAAACGGCGTGTTCCGTGCCCCTGATGCCTCGTGGTTGGCACCGTTTCTGTCGGGTTATTGGCCGCGTTATGAGGTGCAGTTTCCGGGCTTGCAGCGCGTGCTTAATCTACCCTATGCTAGTCTCCGTTATAGTGATTTTATCAAGCAGCTTGCGCCGTGCCTGGGATCAAACTATCGCCGTGATGTGTGGATCAGCACGGTCGAGCCGCAAAAGGTAACCTTACAGGACGGTAAGGTCCTTCGCGCCCGTTGTGTTGTGGACGCACGCGGTTGGGAAGCGGGCTCCTCGACAGCCGATTCGGGTTTTCAAAAATTCGTCGGGCTGCACCTGCAGCTGAAAAAACCTCATGGTCTGCAGCATCCCATTCTGATGGATGCGACCGTGCCTCAGAACGATGGTTTCCGCTTCATGTATGTGCTGCCCTGGACGGACAGCACGCTTCTGATTGAAGATACCCACTACAGCCGTCAGCCGGACCTTGATCCTGATTTTTATCAGCAGGAAATTCTGCACTACGCCCGACAGAAAGCGTGGATCGTGGATCACGTGATAGGATCGGAGCAAGGGGCCCTGCCCATACCTTATTATGGCCAGGAGCGTCCGGTCACGGGCCCGACACCGACCATAGGCGTCAAGGCCGGCTTGTTTCATCCAACCACAGGTTATTCCATTTACGAGGCCGTCCTGATTGCCGAATGGCTGGCTCAGCAAGCCCCATGGGAAGCTGCGCCCATTCAAAAAAAGCTTGTTCAATTTGCCAGCGAACGCTGGCGTCAGCATGAATTTTATCGCCGTTTGAACAACATGCTGTTTTTTGCAAGTGCTGATGACCAGCGCTACCGAATTTTGGAAAAATTTTATGAACACGAGGAGAACCTCGTGGCTCGCTTTTATTCGGGTCAGACCAGTGCGCGGGATAAGCTCGCCATTTTATCGGGCAAGCCCCCGGTTCCGGTCCGTAAGGGCATCTATCACTTTTTTCATAGAGTCGGGGTGGGGCGTGGAACAGCTTAGCCAGATCGAAACATTTCTGTCTCTTCATCAGCAGCGATCGGAAGTGAAGCATGCGATCCCTGGAATCCATCGCAGCCGTCTCGACCATCAGCCCCGTGGACTCGGGAAATTGCATCCCGCTGTCCAACAAACTCTGAACGATTTTCTCTTTCAACCGGCCCTGGAAATTCGGCAACGTCCGAGCCATAGCTTTCGATCCCACCTGGTCGATGTGGGCTTTCTGCTGGCAGGGTCTGCGATCGGATCCCGCGATCGACGCAATCTGGACCTTTGTGCCGAGTCCATTGAATTTTTACATTTGGGCTCATTGATCGTGGATGACATTCAGGATGGCAGCGAAGTGCGCCGCAGCGGGAAGGCTCTGCATTGCCTGCTCGGCACCCCCCATGCTTTGGGTATCGGGAACTGGCTGTATTTTTACGCCATGCGCATCCTTTCCAACCTGGATTTGAGTGAAACGCAGCGCAATGTCCTTTATGAAGTTTACGTGGAGACGGTGGAGCTGGCCCATTATGGTCAGATCATGGACCTCTGCATCAAGGTCGATCGTGTGCCTTATTCGCAGATCGATACCCTTTCCCAGGAATGCATCCGGTATAAAACCGGCTCCATCGTGATGCTGGCCCTGATGCTCGGTGCGCTCGCAGGCGGGGCCGATGATGAAAAAATTCAGGCCGTCGAGGAGCTCGGCTATGCACTGGGCGTTTATCTGCAAAGGATGAATGATCTCGGCAATTGTTTGGGAAGTTTTGATCCGGAAAAAAAATGGGAAGATCTGGTCAACTGGAAGCCGACGTTTATTTGGGGTTTTGTCGCACGCGAGTATGGGGGAGCTGCCGTTCAGCAGCTGATCCAGGCCGTGCGGGAATTGCCGAATGAGGCGGCGTGGCAAGCGTGGCTGGACAAACGTGATCTGTTCGATGAGGCCAAAGCCATGGCAGAACAGGATTTCGAGCAGTCCCTCCAGACGTTCCGTGATACCACTCAGATGTCGTGGAACGATCTACGGCCCCTCGCTCAACTGAAGGAAAGGATACAAAAAGCTTATGGTTAAGCGCAAAGCTTTCGTGATCGGCAGTGGGTTCGGTGGACTCGCATCCGCCATACGCCTTCAGGCCGCTGGTTTTCAAACCGAAATTTTTGAAAAGCGTGATAAGCCCGGAGGCCGGGCCTATGTTTATGATGATGAGGGCTTTCGCTTCGATGCCGGCCCTACTGTTGTCACCGTTCCGCAGTGTCTGGAGGAGCTGTTTGAACTGGCTGGACGCCGGATGAGTGATTATATTGAATTGATTCCCATCCATCCTTTCTACCGCCTCTTTTGGGAGGACGGCGATACCTTTGACTACGATAATGACGAAGACGCCTTGCATGCCGAGCTGCGCAAACGTCATCCGGATGATGTGGCTGGTTATAAGGCATTTGTCCGCTATGCGGAGGAGGTGTACCAGCAGGGCTACGTGAAGCTCGGTCAGGTGCCTTTCCTGCGTTTCTGGGATATGATCAAGGTCTCGCCCAAGCTTCTGCAGCTGCATGCGCATCGCCCTGTGTATGACACCATCAGTCGCTACATTAAAGATGAGCGCACGCGCCAGGCCCTCAGTTTCAACAGCCTCTTGATCGGCGGCAATCCTTTCGAGATTTCGTCCATTTATACCCTGATTCATCCGCTCGAAAAGAAGTTTGGCGTGCACTTCCCCAAAGGCGGGACGCATGCCCTGGTCATGGCCCTGGTTAAACTCTTTGAAGACCTGGGCGGACGCCTTCACGTGAGTCGCGGCGTCAGCTCGATTGTAACGAAGAACAACCGCGTGACGGGAATCCAGGTCGAGGGCGAAACCGTGCCTTTGGAAGCGGATCTGGTAGTGAGCAATGCTGATATTTATCATACCTACGATAAACTTCTGGCCGATAATCCGAGCGCCCGGCAGAAGGCCAGTCGGATGAGTCGACAGGATTTTTCCATGTCGCTCTTCGTCATTTACTTTGGCTGCAATAAGCGCTTCGATCGGCTGACGCATCACAACATCATGTTCGGCCAGCGTTATAAAGGACTCCTGGACGATATATTCAAAACCGGGCGTCTGGCCGATGATTTTTCGCTCTATGTGCATGCACCGGGTGAGACGGATACGTCGCTCGCACCTCCGGGACAGTTCGGCTACTATGTGTTGGCTCCGGTGCCCAATCTGAAAATTTCTTCGGTGGATTGGGCCAAGGAAGCACCGATCTTTGCCGATAAGATTTTGAACTACCTGGAGCAGCATTATATGCCGGGACTTCAGGCCTCGATTCAGGTCAAGCGACTGTTCACGCCTCGCGACTTTGAAACGGAATTGAATGCGCTCCATGGGGCCGCCTTCTCTCTTACGCCCACTCTTCGTCAAAGTGCCTATTTCCGGGTCCATAATCGCGACAGCCGGATCGATGGGATGTACTTCGTCGGAGCTGGCACCCACCCCGGGGCTGGCATCCCGGGAGTCATTGGTTCAGCCAAGGCCACCTGCTCGGTGATCGACCAGGATTACGCGATAACCGGCGAAGGGGTCCGAGCATGACCACAGCCTCCACAATCCAGCTCACTCATTATGGGCAGCAGTCCATGCAGAAAGGCTCGCTGAGCTTTTCCTTCGCGTCCCGCATCTTCGCTAAAAAAATTCGGAGCCGCGTGGTTCGACTCTATGCCTGGTGCCGCTATGTGGATAATAGAGTGGATGGGCTTCCGCCGGCGGCTTCGCTGGAGCAACGGCAGCGTTTGCTGGCCGAGCTGGGTGAGGAAAGTTTTCAGATGCCGCCGCCTGCTCTTTTGCATCCTGCCATGGCGGCTTTCCGGGATGTTCGACAGGAAGTCAAATTTCCTGAAGACCATGCGCGGGATTTGATTCAAGGCATGGCCATGGACCTGGATCAGGTGCAGTATCAATCGGAAGAGCAACTCCTTTTGTACTGTTACCGTGTCGCGGGCGTGGTTGGCTTGATGATGAGTCATATGATGGGTGCTGCTTCCGAGGCCGCTCATACCCACGCCGTGAACCTTGGCATTGCCATGCAGCTGACCAATATTTCGCGTGATATTGCTGAAGATGCGGCCATGGGCCGGATTTATTTGCCCCGCGTCTGGCTGGAAAAAGCTGGTATTCCCGAAGGCGCGAATATCATGCATCCGGTGTATCGACCCGCGTTGATTGCGGTCGTGGATCGTACGCTGCGCTTGGCTGACCGTTATTATCAATCCGGTGATGCGGGACTGCAGTATCTGCCGCTGCGTTGTGCGCTGGCTGTTGCGATCGCTCGGGAAGTTTATGCGGCTATCGGTGATGAGGTGCGCCGCAAGCAAGGGCAGGCCTGGGATCAAAGGGTCTGGATCCCCTGGTCTCGTAAACTCCGCGTGGCCTTGCGTGGGGTGGGCCGGGTGACGAAAACTGTTCCCTATCGCCTGCACCTGACCCTGCAAAGTTTGCGAACCCAAGAAAGGATGGCGCTTCATGAGTAATGCAAAAGCTATCGGACAGCCCCTGCCCTGGTTGGAAGAAACCTGGTCCTATATGCGGCAGATCAAAAATTTTCAGCGCGAAGATTGGTTGCGCTATAGCTGTTGGATCGGGACGATTACCGGACTTTTCGTAGGTGTCAGCAGTTTTCTGGCTTTTGGACGGTCGCACGGTGTCGTGTATCCCGGCTATGTTTGGATCATACCCACGGGCATCGGTATGTTTGTCTCGGCGCTGGCGTTGGATGATATTGGACATCGGACGCTCTATAAGGAGGATATCAAAAGCGGTGAAGCGCATGTTCATCAGATGATCATGATCACAGCGATCACCAGCGTGATGGCTCTTTGCCTGTGCTATGAACATGGTGGGACCTTCGGCGTGGCGGCTGCTGCCTTGACAGCGTTATCATTTTTTTACAGTATCATCGATGAGGCCCTGCACTGGCACCGCTATCTGAGCAAGGGTGTCGATCGCGTCGAGATGTGGGCTCACTTTGTGGCTATTACGGGACATGTTCTCATGATGGCTGCCTGGTGGCATTGGTATCGGGAAGGTTACCCAGGAGTCGCGGCTACGGTCGCTCAAATGACGTTTTAAGGGGCCCGTGGAATGGTCGGTGAATGGCTCGCCAGCATCGGTCTGATGCTTCTCATCTATCGCATTTGGCCGAGGCATTTCCGCCCGTGTATGTACGAACCTGCAGGTTGGCCTCTCGTTTCCATTATCGTCCCAGCCCGCAACGAAGAAAATGTTCTGGGCCAGCTGTTGGCTTCCCTCGATCATCTGGATTATCCCCATTATGAAGTCATTGTTGTCGATGACTGTTCGGATGATGACACCGCGGCCATTGCCCTGAGTCATAAATTAAGGCTGGTCCGAGGCAAGGAACGTCCGGCGGGTTGGAATGGCAAGCAGTGGGCCTGCCATCAGGGGGCGATGGCCGCCAAGGGTTCCTATCTGCTTTTTACCGATGCTGACACCATTCATCACACCACCGGTCTCCGGCGAGCCATGTGTGAAGTGCTGGACTGTGAAGCTCAGGGTTTCACAACGCTGCCGGCTCATCAGTCGCCAACTCTGTGGGAACGGCTCTGCGGCCCGTTTCATGTTCTGCTGATGGCCGTCACCAATCCTTATGGGAAAGCGCGCCCGGGCCAGGTCTTTGCGATTGGGCAGTATCTGCTGTTCGAGCGCAAGTTCTACGATCGCTTCGGTGGCCACACGCGTGTCCGTGCGGACTGGGTCGAGGATATTCCGCTCGCCGAGGCTCTGCTGGCTGAAGGCGGCCGTTGGGTGGTTTATACAGGTCCGGCGATTTTTTCGGTGCGTATGTATGAAACGATGGGCGATTTTGTGCGCGGCTGGCGGCGTAATTTTCGAGCCGGTATGGGTTACAGCTACTGGGGCGCTTCCCTTGAAATTACGCTTTTTATGGCGGCTGCGATCGGCGGCGGACGCTTGAATGCATTGTATCCGTGGTTGATTATTCTTTTGACCGCGCTGGTGTTCCTGCGGGCTCAGGAAAAACTGGGGCGCTTTTCGGCCTGGGGTGTGCTGCTTTTTCCTTTTTCCCTGGTGCTGTTCTGCTGGGTTTCGATTCTGGCGGTTTATGATCGACTCTTCAACCGCCCTATGAATTGGAAAAACCGGGCTTATCCTGCCAGCGCCACGCCCGCTGTGGGTCAGCTGCGGGCTCCGGGCAGCCCATAAATGATTTCAACCGTCCGATTGGTTTCGCCCTGAATGGGGATGACCGAAGGGCCGGAAAACATTTTCAACTGAGGTCTGGTGCCAGGCGCATAAAAAAATTCCATTTTTGGCACCAGGGCGCGCAGCAGAAAATTCTGGGGCTGCAGGGCAAAGACTTCAACGTCCTGGCCGTCCAGGTTAGTGCGTTTGGTGCGAAAAATTTGGAAGCCGCGCGATTCAAGGCGGAAAGGCAGCACGAGGTCAAACTTCAGCATTTTACCCTGCAGAAGATTGTCCCAATTGCGCACGATCAGGTCATCAAAGGTTTTGCCATGAAATGTGTCCGCGTTCCATGACAGAGTGGTTTCCTTGAAGGGGGCATCACCCTCGGCACGATAGCTTATTTTGAGTGATTTGCCTTCGGTCTTAAGAACTGTTTCTTCACCCGTGACAGAACTGCGCGAAACGTAGGTTTCCATCCGCAGGGTCTCGCGATTATACACGGCATCTTCCATCAGGACCTCTTTACGAGCCTTATCGAAAAAGAAGGTCTCTTTGCGCGTGCTGGCGCCAGTATCATGAACTTTTTCAAAGCCTTGGAAAAAAACTTCACGCGTCGCCGGATCGCGGATTTGAAATTCCATAGTGTCCGAAGCCTCCTTGCCTTGGGCCGGGCTGGCCGTAATGAATCCTAAAAGGCTGACCAGTGTTCCGAGTTTTCGCCAATGTCGCATGGGGTCTCCTTCCCGGTGTGATGCGGCTGATTCTATTCAGCCAGGTGGAGCGAGGTCAAGCCGGAAAGGTTTTCAGGCGAATCGCAGCTGGAATAATCTGGACCCGGAGTGGCAGGACACCGAGGGCTTCGCCATCGAGATCGAGAAGCACTTCTTCATCACTTGTAATTTCAGCCCAGGTTATATTGTGCGATAGATATTTGGGATGACTCGTGTGCTGTCCGGAGTAAAGTTGCGGTGCATGAAGAATCGCATCGACCACACTGACATCACCTAAGACCACAAGCTGAAATTTTCCGTCATCGACCTGGGCGTCAGGAGCGATCTTCATGCCGCCGCCAAAGTATTTGCCATTGGCGACTGCCACCACGCGGACCACATGTTCCCCGAGATCGCCACGGTCGGTCTTGATATGGACGCGACGATTTTTATAGCGTGCCAGTCCTTCGACCGTGTTCAGCAAAAAACTCATGCGGCCCATTTTTTTCCACTTGGTCACCATCAGCTGATCGACAAATCCACTGATGCCACAGCTGGCGATATTGAGGAAATATTTTTCCACGGGCTTTCTATCATTATCGAGATAAGTGAGGCGCCCGATATCAAGCGGTGTGATATGGTCGGGTCCGCGATTTTTGAACGACTCGCTCAGCAAAAGGCCTCGATGAAAATCGCAACCCGTGCCAGCGGGCCACACGGAAAACAACGCATCGGGTCGAATGGGTTTTCCATTCTGCAAAAATCCGGAGGCTACTTCCGTCGCTGTGCCGTCGCCGCCCATAGCATGAATATGGCCATAGCCCGACAGAAGGCCGTCTCGCGTGAGAATTTCGCCATGTCCCGCGCTTTCGGTGAAGGCGACATCGAAGTCACCTAGAGTTTGTTCCAGACGCTTTCTCCATTGCGGCCAGGTTCGTCCAGCTTTGCCGTTGGCCGCTTTTGGATTCACAATAACCAGGGATTTCATAGGTGCCTTCCATCTAGAATTCAGGTGTTACGGCACTTTGCAAAAACGCATAGCCTTCGGCGGTCTGGGAACGATAGATCAAACCATTGTCGAATTTTTTTACCAGCACGTCGCCGTCATCAGCTTTCTGTTCGATGACATAGAGATGGCGTTTTTTTCCCTGAAAATCGACGGATTCTTCACGCAAGCCTCGGCTTTCCACGTGATCGACCTGGAAGGTCAGGGGATCCAGGGAAAGGGCTGTTCGCTTTTCACCGGGTCGAACGATGGCCTCCGGGCTGATGAGGCGCGAGATGAGGTTTCTGACCTCAGTGAAGGCGGAGGCAGGAAGATTTTTGCGAACTTCTTTGCCATCCTGCATGCTGGTCAGCGTCCATGAAGATCCTTCGAGGCGGCCTTCGATTTTTTTATCGACAGTTTTTTGAAGCGGCACGTCCTTGAAATATTTCAGCTGAAACGACAGAAATGTCTGGCCATCATGAGTAAAGTTATTGTGATCCCGCAGACGAACCTTGAGAAAGAAAACTTCGGTATCGACATCCATCTCACTTGCAATGCGCCAGACGCTTCCCTCTTTGACTATGGTAAAGCTGTAGGTGCCAACGCGGCGATCGCTGTTATCAAAAAGCTCGTAGCGGAAGGTGCCCGCTTCGGGCACTTGCGCTTGCGTCGTGGACGCAGCAAACCAGAGCAACGCCAGGAATTTGCGCATTCTCTTATCCTTTCGCAATGAGTCGGAAATGAGCTGCAATGCTGCGAACCGCTTCCCAAAAGGACACGCCGCGGTAAGGCACGCCTTCCTTTTGCAAGGCCGGTCGTACGATGGCCTGGACCTGGCGCAAGCGGAAGGACGGAATCTGGGGATAAAGATGATGCTCGATTTGGAAATTCAGGCCCCCAAAAAACCAATCCATGCTTTTTGGATTCACGACCGTGCGTGAGGTCACGGCCTGATGTTCGAGGAAACTAAAATCATCCAGGTTGGCAATCAAAGGCATACCGACATGATTCACCCAAAAAATAGCTGCGAGATAGGGGCCGAGAATGAAAAGAGGGAGTGTGTAAACGAGCAGCACACGACCCAGGCTGATATCAAAAGCAAGAAGCGGTACGCCCCACCATAGAGCGAAATGAATCATGAGGACCATCACGTCCGGGACGAATTTTCGAGGTTCCCGCAGCACGCCCCACTGGGAAAGATGCCGTTGGCTGTGCGCGAAAAGCAGCGATAAAAACCAGATGGAAACACCCTGACAGCGGGTCAGAAAACGACCCAATGTATTTTTTCTTTGCCGTGAGTCGGCGGTCAGCGACACCACCAGATCCACGTCCATATCCGGATCCTTGGGTTCATGCTGGCAGTACTGATGATGCGTTTTATGGCGGCTATACCATTCTGTGAAGGCCAGCCCGGTCATCACCGTCATACAAAAATGCCCGACCGCTGCATTCAGGCCTCGCTTGCGGCTCAGTGTCCCATGGCCGGCGTCGTGGCCTAAAAAGGCGAATTGAGCCAGGATGAAGGCCAAGGCAAGGCAGGCCAAGCCCACGAGCAGGAGGCTGGACGCGTGCCACGCCGAGCCGAGCGCACCCGCGAAAAGCACGGTCAGAACCGGGATTTTCCAGAGCAAAGTTGTGGTCGCTTCGGAATCGAGTTCGCGCTCCGATACCTGGCCCAGCATGGATTGCCACAGCATCTGGGATCGTTTGGGGTCCAGGCAGGGTTTGGCGAGTGTTTGCATGAGCATGTCCTGGTGCGAGGTGCTTCGTTTCCGTTCATCATTATATTAGGATATAATGGAATTGCATAGTTTTCCCAGGGAATGATCCATGCTGGTTCGCGGTCTTGAAAGTCTCGGTTTGATTGGCTTTCCCTGCCTTTTGGGATGGGCCTTCTTGCGCCTTTTTTCTCATAATCCTCTGGAAAGTCTCGGATGGATGATCCTGGCCCTGCCCTGCGCCTATTACCTTGCCGATCTCTTCACCGGTCTCGTGCATTGGGTTTGTGATTCCTTTGGCTGTGAGACCACACCACTATGGGGACCCATGCTGGTGGGACCCTTTCGCCGGCATCATCGTGATCCATTGGAAATCACTCGCATTTCCCTGATTGAAAACCTCGGTGCATCAGCTATTGCCGGCAGTGTAGTTCTGGCCTTGATTCATCCCCAAAAAGGCGACCAAGGCTTTCTGTGGCACCTGTGGCTCTGGTTTTTGTTTTTCGGTTTTCTCTCCAATCTTTTTCACCGCTGGTCCCACTGGCCCCGCACCCATAAACCGCGTTGGCTGGTCTTGCTGCAAAACATGAGGCTCGTGCTGCCCAGCGAAGCTCACCTCGTTCATCATCGGCCGCCGTTTCGGGTGAATTACTGCATCCTCTGCGGCTGGGCCAACGGACTGACCAATCGGGTGCCCTGGGCGCGGATTGAAGCCGTGCTCTTGCGTCTGGGCCTGCCGACCAATTTCGATTAAGGAAAGCGGTATTGAAAACGCCTTTTTATAACAAGCTGGCCTATATTGGTCTTTATCTTGCGATTCTTTGCCTTCTGTCTGTCCTGGCCTTTCATTTTCCGGAATATCTTTCCAATCCCCAGCTGCGCGATGTTTATGATGTCAATCAGCTTCGTTTGATTCTGCTGAGCAGTCTTTATCTGGCTTTTGGCATGGGTCTGATCGCTCTGATCTTCAGTCGCAAGAAAGGTCTGGCGTTGGCCACTGTTTTGGTGGCAGCCGCGGCCACGGTGCTGGGCGGATCCGCGGTCGAGGTGCAGATTCCCATTCAACAGAAACCGATTTATTTGAGTTTGGATCTTATTATTCTGGATCTTCTGTTCATGTCGCTGCTGTTTGTGCCTTTGGAGCGCATTTTTTATCTGAGGCGTCAGCGCTTTTTGCGGGAAGGTTTGGCCATCGACTTAAGCCACTATGCGCTCAATCATTTGCTGATGGGCGGTGTCTTTGTGCTGATTGTATGGCCCGGCAACTGGATCCATCAGCATATTTTTCAGGACCGCGTCCCGCATTTGACTCAGCAAATGCCTCTTTGGCTTCAAGTGCTGGGAATACTTTTTATCGCTGATTTCGCCCAGTATTGGATTCATCGCAGCTTTCACAAGCGGCCCCGTTGGTGGCAGTTTCATAAGATTCATCATTCAACCATGAAAATGGATTGGCTCGCCAGTTCCAGGCTGCATATTGGGGACGTGATCATCACGCGGGCTTTCAGTTATATCCCCATTGTTTGTCTTGGCTTTTCTCAGGCCGCCGTACAACTTTATTTGCCGATCGTGGCGGTCCAGGCCCTCTTTGTGCACAGCAACGTGCGTTTTCATTTTGGACTGTTACGCTATATTCTGACCACGCCTGTGGTTCATCACTGGCATCATAGCAGCGATCCCAAGGCCCTGGATAAGAACTTCGCCGTGACGTTTTCGTTTATCGATGTGATGTTTGGAACGTTCTATGCCCCAAGAGTGTGGCCGGAAACGTATGGGCTCTATCGGGAAAAGATTTCGAACAGCTTTATGAAGCAGCTGGTCTATCCCTTCGTGGAACAATTGAGGAAACCAAAGGCCTGACCCGAAGGTCAGGCCCTGTCTTTTACATCGTAGCCTTGGCCACTTCGGTGGCCGCTTTTTTATCCAGCGCTGTGATCACGGTCAGCTGATCCGGTTTTACAACCTCTTTGACCGCTGCATTGACAGCAGCCATATCAACCTTGGCAATGGCGTCGTCAATCTTGATGTCATAACTCAGATCGCGACCCAGTTCCATATTGCGGGACAGAACTTCCACGATGCTGGCGTCACGCATCAGCATGTTTTTCTTCGATTCCGCATAAGCCTGCTTGGCTGTGGTCAGCTCGTCGGCGGTCACGCCTTCTTTTTGAAACTTGACCAGTTCCTCGCGGATGGCGGTCACAGACTTGTCGACGTTCTGAGGGGCGCAGATCGCATAAGCCAACAGATAGCCCATGTCGTTTTTCTGATCCGCGCGGATCATACCGCCGGCTCCATAGGACAGGCCTTCCTTCTGGCGAAGGCGACCAAAGATCCGCGATGTGCCGCCCGTGCCCAGGATGTTACTGGCAATGCGCAAGGCTGGGTAGTTAGGGTCGGAATCCTTCAGAGCCATAGGTTGCACGATGCTGACGTTGGCACCTTTTTTATCCGGCGTGTTGAATGTTTTGATATCCGCTTTCACCGGCTGATGCTTGTAGGTGATCGCCTGGAATCCCTTGGGCGAACGCCACTGACCCACGCTGGCATTCAGCTGCTTCTTCAGTTTTTCAGCATCCAGATCGCCCACAGCTACGAACTGACCGGCGCTGGCACCGACGAGTTTGCTGTAAACTGATTTCACGTCATTGACGGTCAGTTTTTCCAGAAGTTTGATCTCTTCCTCAATCGTTGGAATATAACGCACGTCACTGGGCGCGGCTGCAGCCATGGTGCGTGTCACTTCACGGTTGGTCAGAGCATCAGGATCCAAAGCCGCTTCCTTCAGGCGAGCCAGGTATTCCTGCTTCACGAGTTGGAACTGCTGGGGATCGAAAGAAGGCTGCATCAGGATTTCAGTGGCCAGGTCCATGGCCTTATCGAGATTCGCACCGACTGTAGTACCGGCAAATACGACTTTACCTGGATTATCCAGCGACCAGTCCGAGAAACCGTTAAAGGATGTCTTGGTCAAAGCTAGCTGATCGTTCAAAGCCAGGTAGTCATGCTTTTTGGTGCCGCGCATCATCAGTCTTGGTAGCACATGCAACGCGACGAGGCGATCTTTCAAATCGGCTTCGCTGCCGACCATCAGATCAAAGCGGAAGCTCACCGGAGCGCCGCGCGATTTTTTAGGTGTCAGCGCGACCTTCATGCCGTTGGGCAATTCACTGTACTGGGTGCGCTTTTGCAGGTTGGCCAGGCTCGCTTCAAAGTGCTCGCCGGCAGCCACTTCAGGGCGACCTTTGTAGTCTTTGAGAGCCGCCGCGACATCAACCTTACCGGTTTCTGCCACCTTGTCGAGATTTTGCGTAGGAACAAACAGGCCCACGGTCCGGTTGGAAGGCTTCAGAAATTTCAGGGCGCCTTGCAGCTGAGCCAGATTCAGATTGTCCACGCGATCGCGGTTGAGGAACATCAAGCGCCAGTCGCCGCGGCTGGCCCATTCACTGAGGTAAATCGCCACCGAAGCACTGTCGGTCATGGCAAGATCAAACGAACGGCTGAAGTTGGCCTGAAAACGCGTGACATCCGATTGGGTGAATTGCGCCGGTTTCAGTTTGTCGAGGATATCCGTCAAACGCTTGGAAACCTCTTTGGGATCCTTGCCTTTGGCAACCTTGGCGACAAAGACGATCAGGCCAGGTTCAGCCAACTGCAGAGCATCCGCATCGACTTCCACGGCATAACCTTTTTCCACCAGCTCTTTATACAAAAGACCGCTGGGTTTTTCTGTCAAGGCCGAGGTCATGGCCTGCACCGCTGGGAATTCCGGATGACTGCCGGCTACGGTGTGATAGGCGACACCGACAGCGGCCTGATCACCATTACGCTGCAAAACAAGGGTCCGCTCACCTTCCTGGACCGGTTCTACGGTATAGGTAGGAACCAAAGCACGGGTTGGTTTGGGAATAGGGCCAAAGAATTTATTGATCAGCGTGAGAGCTTCTTTTTCTTCAAAAGCGCCCGCGACCACAAGCATCGCGTTATCAGGCTGGTAATAACGGGTATAAAAATCTTTCAGACGTGCCGGTGGCACCTGCTCGATATCACTTTTGTTACCAATGGTCGTGCGACCGTAGCCGTGCCACTGATAAGCCGCGTTCATCATCTGCTCGATCAGAACTCCGGTGGGATCATTTTCACCCCGTTCGAATTCGTTGCGAACGACCGAGAATTCCTTGGCCAGTTCTTCAGGAGCGATCTTGCTGTTCACCATGCGATCCGCTTCCAGAGCCAAAGCGAATTCAAGGTTGCCGTTGCCTGCCGTCAGGGTTTCAAAATAATTGGTGCGATCATAGTAAGTCGTGGCGTTGAAACGGGCGCCGCGATCCTGCAGTTGCTTCCAGATGTCTGGACGAGCTTCCGTGCCCTTGAAGAGCATGTGTTCCAGAAGGTGAGCCATGCCCGCTTCGCCGTAACCTTCGTGGCGTGAGCCCACGTTAAAGGTCAGGTTAACCGTCACGCGTGGCTTGGAAGGATCCGGAAACAGAACAACACGCAAGCCGTTGGCGAGTTGATATTCCTTGAGTCCTTCCACTTCGGTCACACTTTTTACACCAGGAATGGAGACAGCAGCGGCTTTCGCTGACGGCGCCTCGGCACTCATGGCGAATTGGCTGGTTAGCCCCAGTGCCAATCCGAGAGCAATCTGTTTGATCATCTTTGTTTCCCTTTACGGCAGAATAAGAAAAAGCATTCTTGAATGAAGCTATAACGGTTTTGGTCAAAGTTTTTGATGAGAATTTTGCGGAGGTCTGAAGTTTTTTTGGCAGGAAGCGACGACCCGCCTCGTCAGCGCGGGTGAATTTCCCCAGAGAGGCAGTCATGCCTAGGAGGCCTGACCGACCAGCGCCTGATCCAAAGCCTGAATGAGAATCAACTGTTCGGGTTTAATCCATTTCTTTAAGGCTGTCTGAATATCAACGGCCTGGACCTGCTCCAGTTTCTGATCGAAGGCGGCCTCGAAGTCGAGAGGACGATTGATTTGCAGGTTTTTTAGAATCAGTTCCAGAAGGTTACTGTCATCAGAAAGCGCCTGCTTCCGCTGGGCGAGGTAAGCATTGCGAGCTTCGCTCAACTCCTGCGTGGTAATCCCTTGACCTAAAAGACGATCCAATTCCTCATGCAGACCTTGAATGGCACGAGCCACATTCTGCGGGGCGCACATGGCTGAACTCGAAAAGGTGCCGAACGAGGATTGTATGCCCGGATTAAATTCGCCGTCGGCTCCATAGGAAAGTCCATCATGATGCCGTAGGCGCTGGACCAGACGTGATCCCATCGTTCCGCCCCAGATCAGCGCGCCGAGTTTTAAAGCAGGATAATCCGGATCATCATCACGCAAAGAAAGTGGCAGGCCCGCGACGATCTGAGCGCCTTTTTTATCCGGGGTCGGCAGGATCAACTGCCTGCCTTGACTTTCAAAGTAGGCGAAGTGCTCGAAGTGAATTTCGGGTTGGGGTTTCCACCGGGCCAGGCGTCGTTCCAATTGAGCTTTGATGTCCCGGGGATTGACAGCTCCAATGATCACGAGCTGGGCTTCACCGTACTGCAGAAGCGAGGCCTGCGTTTTTTGGATGAGTGTAAGCGGCATGGCCTCAAGCTCGTCATATTCCTTTTGCAGGGATGGAATGGAACGTGGGTCGTCGTCTCGATAAGGAGCCATGGACCGCAGGTGTTCACGCCAGGCCAGGGCACTCGGATCCTGCTGTTCCTCTTTTAAAGCGGATAAAGCTTCCGCTTTCAAAAGGCGCCATTCCTCAGCCGCCAGACGCGGCGCTTGAAGGGTATCCAGGAGCAAATCCAGAACCGCCGAACTGTGCTCACCTACGGTAAGGGCCGCGAGTCGCATACGACCCGGATCCTCCAGATTCCATTCGCTCTGGCCTTGAATGTAGGCCTGATGTCCCGCCAGGGCATCATCGAACGCAGCGTTATCCAGTTTTTCCGTACCCAGTACCATGAGTTCGGGAAGCCAACGCAGGGCAACTTTTTGTTGTCGCAAAGAGGGATCATGGCGCAACGAAACATTCAGCACCATGCTGACTGGCGCCCCTCGGCTCTGCTTGGGAAGGATAGCCACCTTGAGGCCATTGCTGAGTTGAAATGTTTCGGTGCGCGCTATAATTTCCGGCCAGGTCGCTGCAAAGCGCTCGCCTTGCGGAAGGCTGCGCACGGCCTCATAATTCTGCAAACGTTCGGTAAGACCGGTATGGGTGGCGATCGAGACACGGGCAGGCTGATCCGTAGGCAGGAAGTAACCCAGGGTCCGGTTGCTGGCCTGCAGAAAACGTCGGGCTTGTCCAACGGCATTGAGGGTTAAATTCTTCACAGAGTCCCGATTCGCGAAGAAAAGGCGCCAGTCACCCATGGCAGCCCATTCGCTCAGGTTGACCGCTGTTTCATTGCTATTAAAGCTCAGCGTGAAATTGCGCGAGGCATGCTGCTGATAACGTTTCAGATGTGCAA
>NZ_DASQYZ010000512.1:0-3113 GCF_035638955.1 Oligoflexus sp.
CAGTTCGTCATGGCAATCATTTCACGCATTTGGCACCGATCTGTCAGGAAACTACTCGTTTCGGCATCAGACCCTTGGAGGGGTTTGACGCAGAATTGGGAAAAGTCGGACTTCTGAGATCCAACACCCTCTTTTTCGGCCGTGGTCATTGGATGTGACAAAGTTGGATGTTTTTCCCATCAGGTAAATCAGATATTGTGGACAGATATCGAGCATGCACCATGATAATGCTCTTCACTCCGCGCCTTTGAAGCGTTTCAGAAAAGATGGGCTCTGCAGGAAGCTGCACAGTATAACCAAAGGGGTTGCTTGGTGAACTTTCTTTTTGTCGACGACGAACCCGAGATCCTTGAGTGGTACGTGGACCTTTTTCGCTTTATGGCTCCCGAAGCAAAACTCACTGTGGCAGCGGATGGCAAGGCGGCTCTGGAGAGCTGCAGGTCCACACAGTTTTCGTTGATCGTGACCGACTGCAACATGCCCGATATGGATGGAATGGAGTTCATAAAGCGTTTAAGGTCCGAAGACACCTTGAGCAGGGCTGCACCCGTTATCATAGCTTCAGGGCGTGATCTCCCGGTGGATTTTATCGGAAAACATGCCAATGTTCACGAAATTCAGAAGCCGATCAACGGCCAAATTTTGCTTAAATTGTCTTCAAAGCTGACAAAAATTCCCATTTTTTAGCCCTGGCAGGGCACCATCCGACTGTGAAAAACGGTTTGACCGAGGCGCAGATATTGTACGGAGAGTTTTGGAATCAACAGTTTTTTTGCCGGAAATCCGTGCATTGAATCAGCCAGCTTGAAGTCGTTTGCCATGAACAAGGGTGTCGACCGATGGGCAGAGTACAGACGCCCAGGTCATGGCTCTGACCAGAAAATATCCTCATGCTGAAGTTGGCCCAGAATAAACGTCCCTGTCATAAGCAGAGAAATGTTCGGTAAAGTCGTGAAAAGCGGTTTTGTCGCGCATGACAGAGACGCTTATTCTGAGCCTCGTGGCAAAAATTCAAAGCGAGGTCGTGAAACAAACTGCTGAATGGATTCAAACAAGTCGAAAATGGAAGCAGCAACTTCGGGTAGCAGCCGCCCAGCTGCGAGAAATTAGCGTAAGATAATGTACGCAGAGTTAGAGGCTTAACACCTTGATAATTGGCACTAATGCAGAAATCCAGCAGGCAAAGGCGCAGAGATTATACGATGAGTTCTGGAACCAACCATTTGTCATCGCTGCAATTTCTTGCACTGAATCACCCGTCTGCGCGTTTGCTTGAAACCAAGGAAAATTCAGGTTCAGAAGACATCGACACCAGCCATCCCCCTGGACTTGCCGCGTTGTACGCAGAGTCATCCCCCGCGTTAGGGCTGGTCGTCCCTGCGTGCAATACAAGCGATCCCGGTGAAACTCTGCGTACAATGTCCATTGCACGCAGAGATTGTACGATAAGTTATTTTTCCCGAGCTTTGGTCGCTGATTTTAAAAACAGGCTGTTATCAGTGAAGGATATCGAATGATGGCAGGATGTTAAAGCATAATCTCAGCGTGCAATCTCTGCGTCTTTCTTCATGTCGTTTTATCAAAACACAGGCCCTTCAAAGCATCCAGGCAATAACTCTGCGTGCAATATCTTACACTAATTTTTCGCAGCTGGGCGGCTGCTACCCGGGGTTGGTCAGAAGATCGCCCGCTCCGTTGCTGATCCACGTGCGCTGCAAACACCATTGCCCAAAGGGATAGGTCGACTAACAAACAGCCTAAAGTCCAAGTTTTTCTAGCATAGCAGCTCGAATATCCTCAGTTGTATGAAGATATTCTTCAGGACTATCTCTGGTATCAACCCCATAGAGATACATGATTCCAGCCCAGATCTTTTCCTGATCTGCAGTGGGCGAAAAGGTGAGGTGCCCCCGCTCAGATTCCATAATTATATTATGGGCCCATCTGTCCGCTTCTTCGCGTCGTATGGTTCCATTCAACAGTTTTTCAAAAATGTTTTTCACTTCTGAGAGTGTGATGTTCATCTTTACCAGCCTCCGCTAAAGTTACCTTTGTCATCAAATAGATAGTGCCTTTTGATGCCATTGTTTAGTTCCGGCCTGACCTGTCGCACCTTTCCGCTGTGATCAAGAGTTTCGTGCCAACCACGAGAGGTTCCCTGCGAGGGATTAAATTCATGTACATAACGCCGTCCAGCCATTTGTCCTGGTTTGTTTGCAAGCTGTAGTTCCCCATAATACCGAATAACGCCACTTTCTAGTTCTGCTACTCCTGCGGAACCATACTTTTGAACATATGACAGATGCTTGCTTAGGCTAGCGGCCTGGGCTGTACTTTCCGCCCTTCCTAAAATCGCACCAACGTTCCTCACAGTACCGGCAACAAAAGTGGGGCAAAAACTTGTTCCGGTTTCGCCAAGGGAAATGCAGGAGCCTTCTCCAAACAGATTTTTTTCAATTTTATCCCCGAGCCAATCAACAGCCTTGCCCATAATGGGTGTGCCATCTTCCAAGCCTGGTTCCTCTGAGTGTAACCCATCATTCAATAATCGTCCTATGGCAGCCGTCAATGCCCCCTGTTCGAAGCTTCCACCTGTCGCCTCCGAAACCGTACCACCAACGACAGCGGCTATGGCCGCATTGGATGCATACTCCCAGCCTTTGGGTCTTTCGCTGAAGCCGTAACCGGACGCATCCAGCCCCTGGCCAATAACCTGTGACAGTCCGGAGGATAAAAATCCGGACTCGAATTTTCCACCTGCCGCCATGGACGAGACGCCGCCGACCATGCCATGAGCCGCCACTTTTCCAATACGTACAGCCGGCGTCATATTGACTTTATAAAAAGCCGATCCAACCAGGGAGAACGCCGCTCCTGTGATCGCCCCATTCAGTGCCGCCTTCGAGTCGCCTCCTGAGGCTACATAGGAGCTGGTATAGCCAACTGCGGCCGAATAGGCCATCTGCTGATACCAAAGGGCACCGGCTCCCGGCCCTATCCACGTGGCCGCCGCTGAGATTGCGATGGACATGACCAGCCGCTGATTCTGCGAGTTGCTGATCCACGTGCGACCCTTTTCCCAGTTGTTGGAGAGGAACCTGCCAGGGTTGGTC
>NZ_DASQYZ010000513.1:0-2867 GCF_035638955.1 Oligoflexus sp.
GGTAACTTCGAGGACAACCTCCACCTTTTGCAGGCGTTCGATCACGTTTTCGAGCTTGGCCTTGAAGCTGTCGACACTATCCCGGAGAGACTTCATCGAATTGAGAAGAAAAAGAATCATTGGGATTCCGCCCGATGCACCCACCGCCAGTGATTGAAGAGTGTCTGTATTCAGGTCCATGACCGTCCCTATACTGAAGTGCATGTACTCAATTGAGATACGAAACCGGTTGGCCTGCCTTCAATCCAAACACTGAATTCGGGCTGGGAAGGATTGCTTCCACAAGGTTTCTTCCGGCATCACAAAAGTTATCCGCTTTTTCACAAATAGCCGGATTCATAACTGACATCCCTCCAAGTCTCTTCTTCACAGATTTCGCAATTCCATAGGCCGTCACGGCAGCTTTTTGAACCGCGTGAGCATTGCGTTCCTTTGGGTTCATGTCCTTGATCAGAAGTTTTTTGACGATAGCCCTGTACTGCGGACCTTCAAAAATATTGACCCCGGCAAATTCAATTTCCACTACGCTATGCCGGTATTTTTTCCCGGCCTTGCCACCTCTTTCAATGAATTCGACTGTGGCGCCGAGCCTGGCCCTGGTCTCCTGAAGCTGGAGTTCCATCTCTTTCAATAGATTACTGGTCTCAAGGCTCGCGCGAGCCAGCTCTTCCGCTTTCTCCGCGATAGCACTACGCTCGACTTCCAGGAGTCTGCATTGAGTCAGCAGCTGATCGCGTTCGCTCTCAAGCTCTGCAAACTTCTCCGCGTATTCCCAAAGCTGGCGATAGACTGCCCATGCCTCCAGTGTGTCGATGACTTTGACGAGTTCCTGAACGCTTTCCTTCGGCAGAAAAAGGACCGACCTGGCAAATATCGGAATCACATCTGCGCCCAATTCGCTACGCATTCGGTGCGCAACCACTGATTGCGCACCGATGGCACGGCTGCGAATGTGCTTTCGTAAGCCACTTTCAGAGATATTCAGCAATTCTGACAGATGGGTGGATAGCATTCCTTCGCTGCCATCCAACCGAATGACCCTGGCCATTAACGTGTCAGCGCGAAGACGGACTTCCCTATGGATCAGCTCGATCTCCGAGTAGTTCACATCAGGATTTGCTGGTTTTCGTATGATATTGGGCTCGCTCATTATGGCTCCAATTTTTTTTAAACCGCTGCATCAAGGCAGCTTGTGACTTCGATCTCAATCCACCCCGGTACATCCTCGGGCGCAAACTTCTTAAGGCATCGGCTGTCCACGATCCGGGAATCGTTCACCCAAAGGACACCTTCAAGCGCATCGCCGATCAGCTTATGAATGTTGTCGGCGTCGGGTTTGGTGTCCGCCCAGATATCGCGCTTTTTGGTTTTGGGACGCCTCCGCCACGCCGTGATCACAAGGCGCAAAGGGCAGTCCAGCAGTGGGCCCTGGTATTGGCGACGAACGGAATCCGCAATCGCCTCCATCGCCGCGCGTGTCTCAGGATGCTTATGAACACCGAAGCGGGAGCGCCGGGCCTCTTTTTTTCCCATGGGCTCCATCTCTATTCTGAATTTCAAAGCGGGCAAGTTTTGCCCTCCGTGGCAGTGTTATTATTTTTATTAACGAAGCATGAGTCGCACAAAGTGAATACCTCTTAACCCGTATATCCCCGGACATACGGGGCTTTTTTCCATTTGCGATCCATCACTTAATTCAACCCTGCTAATTGCCGATATTTTGACTGGAGAGCCCAACTCCATGTTACAGGACTCCCGTCCAGGCTCGCATCGGTTACATCATGGACGGGAGCCCATTATTATAGGGAGGTAACGCGCTTCGAAAACCCACTGCTATGCAGAGTACTTTCATGACACTTTTTTCCCCGGGATTTTCTCTATGAATCCTGGGATTTTTTATTGTGCTAACAATGGAACATCTGCCGCCAGCTCCTGATCCCCCATGGAGCATTCATAGCTCCCCCTGACCAAGCGCCTCAAGCACTTTAGAGGCATCATGTGAGACCAATATCTCACCCCCGGTGGTGAAAATTGTGCAGGATACCTGTTTGCTCTCAAAGCTGCTGCGATACGGCACATATCTGCCGCTGGCCTTCACAGAGATCACCGATGATTTTCGAATCCAGATGGGCGTTCCAAATTCGCAGGTAAGCTCCATGAGTGGCGACACCTCGATGCGCTCATCCAGAAGGGACTCTGTCCCGGATTCTTCTGTGGTATCCTCCATTTCATGTTCCAGTTTTTCTGCGCCTTCGCTCATAACCTTCTTCTCCGGTAGTGACATTCGCTCGCCTCACGTCCGAGGCTTTGTGCGGGAATTTTTTTCATCAAACACTGTTCTTTTTTTGCCCGAGTAAAAACCAATAACGAAACCTGCTGTGAAGATCGCGAAGGGCAGCCAGAAGAGAAGAATAATTGCGCCGATCATATGAGCGCCTCTGCAGTCCTTGCATGGCCAAGGGCCTCATCAGCCAGCTCTTCAAGTCTTGCACGGACCTCGCCCGCTGGGGCACCGTCCACCGCGGCCGTAATTTCCGGCCAGAGACCCTCGGGCACTTTCAGCTCCCGAAGAATTTCGCATATGCGCTGCAGAATCCGCGCATCATTAATGGAAACAGGACTCAGCGCATTTTTGCGCTCAGCTTCCGGCTTCAGTTCCTCGGCCCGCGACCAGGCGAGGAGCTCCCGGCCCGTTGCCTCGGACGGCACAAACTCCGGCCTTCCGTGGAAAATCCCGGCACGATCCTTTTCGATTGTGGCCATGTGGTTTCGGTTGAGACCAATATTGACATCAAGTTCATACTCGAAGCCCTCGCGCATCTCGGACTTCATGCCGGCCTTTTCAACCTTTTTACGCCCGCCTTCCT
>NZ_DASQYZ010000514.1:0-16119 GCF_035638955.1 Oligoflexus sp.
AATATCGATTTGGAAAACGGTATCCAATTCATATCGGGCGTTGACTATGGTGACTCTGTTCGCAAAGCACTGAGAGTGTAATGGAAATAAAATTAAAATGGCCGTTTGAGCACGAAGGCATTCGCTATGAGTCAATTAAGGTGCCTGACTACATTCAGGTTGGCCATCGGCGGATATACGCGAAAAGCAAGGATCTTGAGAAAGAGGACGCAGGTATTACGCTCTGCGCTGCCCTGTGCGAAGTTCCTGAGGCATCTTTTGATCGTCTTTCCCTTGATGACTTCGAGAAGGTGACAGGCGCCGTCAGGGATCTATTTAATTCCGCAGGTCAAAAAAAACAGAAATCTCAGCCGAAGAAAAGAACGTCGCGCGCGTCGTGAGGCTTCTCCATAAAGAATATGGATTTTCTGCGAGAGAGATCCTGTCGATGAGCGAGGATGATTGCCTATATTGGCTGTCATCTCTCGATCAATCAGGATTTGCATCCACTTCTTCTGAAGATGACGTCTGGGTAAACGACGAGTGAACACTAAAAAGCAAGTAATGATTGAGATCGCGGCGGGCTTTCAAGGTTCGTTCGATTCTGTCTTCGCGTCAGCCGGTGAACGAATTGGGAACCTGAAGAAAAAGCTTTCCGAGCTTGATCTTACGTCCAAAAGTGTTTCCAGCCTGAAAGAACTCCAGACTGCAACAGAGCAGTTCAAGTCCAAGGTTGAGGAAGCTCAAAAAGTTATTCCGGGACTCAAGGATTCCCTGGCAGCTGCCACTCAGGCTCAGGAACTGCAGAAGCGAAAAACTGCGGAACTCAGGACTGAAGTCGAAAAGGATCTGGGTGTCTTGAAAGACGCCAAAGCGAAAGAAGCTGCACTGAAGGATGAAGTGAGGGGCCTTTCAGCAGCCAAAGCGGAGCAAAAGACTCGATTCAAGGAAGCCAAAGCGGAACTCAAGGCGCTGGGTGAGGCTTTTGAGCAATCGAAGGCAGCCTACTGGAATCATGGGGAAGCCACAAAGCAGGCTACACTCGCATCCAAGCTCAATGCAGAGCAGATGGCTGTTGAATCTTCCAGGACCAGCAATCTTAAGGCGGAATTGAACAAGAGCCTGCAGACTTATGAGGCTGCCAAAAAAAAGCTTCCCGAATACAAAGCTGCCGTTGAAAGAGCCAATACCGCTCTCAGTGAGCAAAAAGTTCTCGTTGCCAATGCCACGGGCGGAATCAAATCCTTAAACCAGTCCTATGCCTCGTCCAAAACTGCTCTGGCGGGGCATAAAGCAGCTGTGGAAGTCGACAACAAAGCTCTGGCTCAGAACGGGCAGCACGTCGACCAGCTCAAAGCCAAACTGGACAATGCTGAAACTGAACTCAAAGAAAGCGCGGCAGCGTTCGAGAAGCAAACGGCGGCTCTTAAAAGCTATGAACGTGCTTTGGAGTCCGCGGGCCACGAGGTTAGGGACCTGGCCAGACTTGAAAGTCATCTGGCCCAGGAAACCGCCAGGACTCAGAGATCACATGATCTCGCAAGTCGTCGAAAGAAAACCGCTGACCGGGGCCGTGAACTCCGGGGCGACATTGTTGGCGGTGCATTTGAATTAACAGGCCTGGCATTAACTCTCGGAACGCCCATCAAAATTGCTGCCGAATTTGATCATGCGATGGCCAAAGTCGGGGCGCAGACCATGGCAACGGCAGAGGAAATGAAGGCCCTTACCCAGGAAGCCAGGCGCTTGGGTGACACGACTGTTTTCTCGTCTTCCGAGGCTGCTTTAGCGGAGTCTTATCTTGCCACGGCAGGCTTTGGTGTTCAGGACATCGTTGATTCTCTCAAAGGCGTGCTCGACCTAGCGGCTGCCGGGGAGGTTGGTCTGGGTGAGGCTGCAGAGATGGCGAGCAACATGCTTGCAGGTTTCAAGTTGGATGCCACTGATATGCTGCGGGTGGCCAACGTCATGACTTCGACGTTCATTTCTACAAACACCAATCTAACAGGGTTGGCAGAAACCATGAAATATGTGGCACCGATTGCCAGCGCTCTGGGAGCGTCGATTGAGGAAGTGTCTGCGGCTTCAGGGCTTTTGGGCAACGTAGGTCTGCAAGGTTCCATGGCTGGCACGGCTTTAAGAGCGATGTATCAGCGCCTGTCATCACCTCCCGCCGCAGGCCGCGAGGCACTGAAGCAATTGAATGTGACTCTTCGGGATGCGCACAAAAACCTTCTGCCTCTGCCGAATATTCTCGAGCAGCTCGACAAGAAGCTTGCGGGAAAAGGTACGGCAGAAAGGGCCAAATACATCAAAGACATTTTCGGCGAGGAGGCTGCGGCTGGCGCGACTGAACTGCTCAGCGCTGCAGGATCTGGAAGTCTCAAGTTTGAGATCAAAAAGCTTGAGATGGCGCCGGCCTTTCGCGCCTCGCTTAAATATCTGCAGGACAGCATGACCTCGGCTGATCTGAAGGTTTTGGAAGATCGGTTTGGCGTTGCATTCAAGGAAGGCATGTCCAAATCAGCCAGGATTTCAGAATTGTCAAAAGCGTTCTCCGGGCTGAAAGGAACGGATTTTGAGAAGCGGTTCGGCGAAATTTTTCGATTTACCCCAACCCTTGACAAGATGGAATTGGATCTTGATACCAGGGCAGCTCAGGCGAAGCTCAAGGAGCTGAAAATTGATCGCCTCGGTGGGGATAAGAAGGACAAATCTTTCGATCAGTTGACGAAAGAAGTCGAAGTGGCTCTTGCTGCCCTTCCCGAGCCGAAGCGACTGGAAGCCATGTCTGTGTTGTTCTCAAGATCCAAAAATGAAATGCGGGTCTTGATGCAGGAGGCAGCACAGGGCGAACCAAAATTCAGGCAGCTTACGGACGCTCTTGAGAAGACAAATTCAGCCCAGGAGATATCAGAGAGGCTGAACAATACTGCTATCGGCTCCTGGAAAAGCCTTCAGTCTTCGGTCGAAGCCGTTGCAATTTCTGCAGGAACAATCTTTCTACCAAAACTTTCTGAAATGATGAAGGTGCTGGCGGATGGCGCACTTAAGGTTTCAGGTATGGCGACGGAGCATGAAAACCTTGTGGCAGCGATCGGATATTTTGGTGCTGCTCTCGCAGTGAGCAAAGCTGCCATGATCAGTTATAAGGCTGTACTGTGGGCGCTCAGCGGCGCGCTTGAAATAATAACGTTCGCGCAAACAGCTCTAAATATTGTTATGAATATGAACCCGGTGGTTGCAACGCTTACAGGGATGCTTCTACTCATTACCGCAATGTGGGCCGCTATCAAAAACTGGGATTCAGTCATGCAGTGGCTGAAGGATGCAAAGAAATGGATTGCTCTTTTCTGGGAGGAAGATCTCAAACCAATCATGAAGTCCATTGGTGAGTTTCTATCTTTTGGGGAAACCCGTGACTTGAAGTTTTCCAGGAAAATAGAGCTTGAGGAAAGCAGGCAGGCATTCCAAAGCCGCATCCCTGAGATTTCTCAGAGAACACTTCAGGAAGACAGAAATCGAAACCAAACTTTTAACGTGCAGCAAAAATTTGACATCTCTGTGCAGGGTGAAGATGCGCCCCAGCAGACGGTAACCAGAATAAAAGATGAAATGAAAACCGGATTCAAAAGTTCGGTGTTCAGCTATGCAGATCCCTTGAGTTTTTAACCGTGGATATCAATCTCATAAAAACCGGCTTCCTTGCGAAGCTTGGGGACTTCGTCTTCGAGCCCAAAGGGATCGCATTTCAAAAATTTGACCGCGAGTCCTCTTACAACTGGGCTGAAATCAAAATGATTGGTTCGCATCCGCTTAGGCAGTTTCTCGGCGTCAACGGTGAAAGAATTTCCATTTCGGGCATCTTCTATCCACACTACCGGGGCAAGCTCAGCCATATGTCTGATCTAAGGGCAATGGGCGCAGCAGGAATCCCTTACCGGCTCATCGCTGCCGATACTGACAGCGCCCAGAATCTTGGACGATGGATATTTAAATCAGTGAAAGATGGAAGGACGATCTTCACGAGTGATGGCAGACCGCTGAAGGTGGATTTTACAATCGAATTGGAAAGCTATGTCCAGGATTTATGAACTCAGGGATGGCGACGACCTCGACCTTATTTGTTTTGAACACTACGGCTTTTCCAGAGGCTCGGTCGAGGCAGTTCTCAAAGCCAACGCCGACAAATTGAACCTATTTGATGATTTTGGACGGGTGCAGACACTCGAAATGCGTGAATCGATCCTTCTGCCAGACGTGCCCGAGCCAGTTCGAATCGATACACCCAGAAGGCTATTCAACTGACCACCCCCATGTTTCGTATTACCGCTGATGGCAAGGATCTGACTGAGAGGATTCGGCAGAGGCTGGTCAACCTCACTATTAAAGACGGGTCTGGCCTTGAAGGCGACTGCATTCAGCTTCATCTATTTGACGACCCGCCGCTCGATCCTCCGAGGGAGGGAACCCGAATTGAGATAGCGCTGGGTTACAATGGGCAGCTCTTTGATGTTGGACGCTATGCCAGCCGCCCAATTTCCCTTAAAGGACCGCCTGCAATAGTCACGTTGGAGGCAAGTGTCCTCGACTGCTTCCCGACGCTCCTGGAACCGAAAAAACGATCCTGGCGGCCTGACACCCTCTCCAGCGTCATCTCCAGGCTGGCGAAGGAGAATGGACTTATCGCGTCGGTCGATAAGAGCTGCGACCTTATCCAAGTCCCACACGAGGACCAGACTGAAAGCGATTCGGCTTTTCTAGCCAGAATCGCCGACCACTATGAATGCATCTTTAAGGTCCAGCGCGATCATCTCATTTTCTACGACCGAAACTCCAGGGTCACACCTGCTGGCAGCTCTATCAGACCCGAAAAAATCAAGGGCATTATCGACTACGAATTCAAATATTCGAGAGAGCAAATTTACTCCGGTGTCAAGGCTTTCTGGTGTGGGGCCGGGGCCACCAGGGAACGATCGGTTTTGGCTGGAAAGAAGGGCAAGGTCTATGCAATAAAATTTTTGTTGAAAGACGAAGCGTCGGCTCGCGCAGCAGCTGAAGCAAAACTAAGAAAACTTAAGCGACTATCGACGAGCCTATCGTTCACCATTCCCGGCAATCCGCTTTTATTTTCAGGTGGACTATGCCTGATTGAAAAACTCCATCCTCTCCTGAACCGTGAGTGGATGATCAGTTCTGTTGAGCATTCTCTCGACAATAACGGTTTTATTTCAAAAGTAACTGCAGAAGGAAACGCTTCTTTATGAAAGCCATTGCACTTTTTTGTCTAATTTCTCCATCAATTATCATGGCTGCGGAAGAATTTCCGGACAAACGCCTGCCGGTTGACGAGAACATATGGACTTCCAACGAGTTTGTTAACGCGACCAGGGGGCGGGATATCGTGATCCGGCGCTTGCCAGCCGCCAACAGTCCTTGCAACAACCCCGATAAATGCCCGCCCGCCGTCATCATAGACACGGAAAAAGGCAATATGAACGTCAAAGGCAAACTAAATGCCGATGCGCTCTACATCGGTGGGCAGCCTATTATCAATCAGCGGGGCGAATGGCAGGGCAGCACGGAAAATCTTCAGGGTCCTCAAGGTGTGCAAGGTCCCAAAGGCGACCAGGGTGATAGCTGCACCATCACGAGTGACTCAATAATTTGTGGAGAGTCCGTTGTCACACTTGAGACACTTCGCGGGCCAAAAGGTGATCGTGGACCGCAAGGGATTCAGGGACCACAGGGGATTCGTGGCCCGGAAGGCATACAGGGGCCACAAGGCGATGTTGGTCCCATGGGGCCGCAGGGCCTGGTGGGAGCCAAAGGCGACAAAGGAGAATCCTGCAAGATCGAAAATGGTTTCATCGATTGCGGAGGCTTTAAGAAGGCACTCGACGATTTGAAAGGACCTCGTGGTTTCCAGGGCGATAAAGGTGACAAGGGTGACACCGGGATAAAAGGTGACACTGGTAGCCCGGGACCGAAAGGCGACAAGGGTGACAAAGGCAGTATCGGTCCAGCTGGTCCGCAAGGCTTGACAGGAGCCACAGGCGAAAGAGGTCCGGTTGGTCCTCAAGGTCCGAAAGGGACTTTTTCAAGCTGCAGAACTGCGAGCGGTGAAACTCAACTAGCAGTGAATCCGAGCGTTAGCGTCTCATGTGAGGCAGACGAAATGCTTGTGGGGGGAGGATGCTTTGTAACTGGCACGACTGAGCAGATTCAATTGATGTCGTCTGCTCCGCTTGCTGAGGATGGCTTCTACTTTTGCGAATGGGTTCGCAAGGATTCAATGAGCCCAGGAGCAGTTGGCAATGGCGTTGCCACTTGCTGCAAGTAAATGCACACAGGCGGAGTACTATTTTCTCCGCTTTAATTTTTCAAAATGAGAAAGAAATATAACATGCAAAAACTCGGATGGATTCGGGACACCAAAGACGAGCGTGACAGAAAATACTCCCTAAAAAGTTCTGTAAATCTCCTATCGAACGTTGATTTCCGAGATCGTTTCCCTCGGGTTTGGGATCAGGGAAATCTTGGTTCTTGTACTGCTCACGCTGTAGGTGCAGCATGTCTCTACCAGGACATATACGATGAAGACAGCTCTATCACGGTGCCGTCTCTGCTTTATATCTACTACATGACCCGTGCTCTTGAAGGGTCTATAGGTATCGATGCCGGAGCAACGATCAGGAACACGGTGAAAGCCGTGGCGAAATTCGGCTATCCGCTCGAGAACCTCTGGCCATACAAGATCAGCGATTTCAGCAAAAGACCGGATGACAATGTCATCAGACACGCTGCTCGTGAAAAGGTTTCCTCCTATGAACGGATAGATCGGAATCTTTCCCATATTCAGGAAGTTCTGAGCCATGGTGATCCGGTTGTATTTGGCTTCACCGTCTATGAGTCCATCTATGGTCAGGATGTTAAAAAATCCGGCGTTATCCCAATTCCGAAGAAAAAGGAAAAAGTTCTTGGCGGCCATGCTGTGCTTGCTTGTGGATATGATGATGAACGACAAGCGCTCATCATAAGGAACAGCTGGGCCAAGGAGTGGGGTGAAGCAGGATATGGATATTTGCCATACTATTTTATCGAAAATGCTCAGCTTTCGGGCGATTTCTGGACCATTAAATGAATAAGTAAAAGTTAATGAGAGGCGGGTTTACCCGCCTCTTTTGCTCAATGCCAAGTATCTATGTCAAAGGATTTGCAACAATGTCTCTGAAAAAGAAATCTACACCTATCTCTTCCATTGGCAAAAAGTCGAATGTACTCTCAGTGTATGTCTCGGCAAAAGATGCCAGAGATCGGATCTTTGACAATTGGATAACGAAAAAAGACCTCGCCGAAAGCATTGGTATGTCTGTCAGTTTCGTGAATAAATATATGAAAGAAGGACTGCCATATAGGCGACGAGGTCGATCAGTGAGATTTCGAGTGCTCGATGTTGAAGAATGGCTTCAACGGAGATTCACTCAGTGAAAAAATTCAATCCAAAAGTATATCAGGATAAAAATCGGGTATATCCTCCTGTCTCCGGTGCTGCAAATATCAGAAAAATTCTCATCTGGGACGACGGGAAGAAGGAATATAGACCTCCTTCCAGGGGCAAGATCTATGTTGCTCGACGTTATGAGATCGATATCCGGGGAAAGAAAAATAGAAAATCAGAATACTTTGAAAATCTTGACGATGCACGTAATTGGCAATCCTTTATCAGCGTTGCAGCGCCTGACTCGCAGGCAATTCCTCCCCCTTCCAAACTCGTCGGCGGTCCTACCTTTCGGCAGATTATGGGCGAATGGAAGGAACGCAAATTTCCCACTTTGCGTAAGGCTAGCAGGATACAGTATCAAAAGGTGTCTGGGCGACATTTCCAGACTTTATCTGATTACCCGATAAACTCGATTACAGCGAAAGACATCGATACGTGGCTTGCAGATAGAAAGGCCAATTTGGGCGACTATCCGCAGGCCAAGAAACGTGTTAGCTTTGACCGCGAACTGATGATTCTCGGCCTTATTTTTGAGTATTACGGTGAATATTACGAAGAAGATACCAACTTCCGTAATCCGCTCAGGAAACGACATCGGAAAGATTCAAAATTAAATATCTCTCGTCCGCCAAAGAAAAAGGATGTGACGGAAAAGGAATTCCATCATTTTCGTGCTGAAATAGAAAAACTGAAATATGGCACAATAATGAAGCGGTTGGCCACGGTTCAGTATTTTCAGGCTCTGAGAATTTCGGAGGCTGCGGCAATGAAGTGGAAGAACGTTATTTTCAATTGGGAGAATCCCAAAGAATCGCGAATTCAAATTGATCAGCATGTTGTTTATGCGGTGGAGAAGGGGGAAGCTCCTAGCGTTGAACCTGGATTCAAAAATTCAGATTCTTTCGGTGGGATAAAGGAGATGCCTATGTTTCCCGAGACTTTTGACGCTTTGTCTGAGCTGTACCGAGATGGAGTTGGGAAGGGTCAAGACGACTATGTATTCCCGAATGAGTATGGACATGTCTTTAGTTACTACACGATTAAGCATAAATACGATTCCGCATTCAAAAAGGCGGGTTTTAAGTACACTGCTACACATGTACTGCGTCACGGATGGACCTGCGAAGTCTTTAATGCTACTGGAGGAGATTATGGGATTGCTGGTCAACTCTTGGGCGACATATCTGAAAAGGCCATAAAAACTTATGCCAAGCGGGAAAAAAGCGCTTTGACTAATTTGGCTCATCGTATGTGGAAGGAAGAGACTTAATACAGAGGTGGTCGCAATTGGTCGCAAATCACTAGAATGCGGCTATATGTTTCTAAATTGATTGCACTTTTGTATTATATTGCTATTAAGGGGATTGTAATGGGCGGCGCCCACGAAAACAAGCGGCACTACAGAGTCGCACTGGACTTGAAGGATATAAGCTATGCAAAAACCAGCAGACGTCATCATCGCAGGCGCAGGGCTGGCCGGTCTTCTGACACTCTGTGAACTGAGCCGCCGCCAGCCGACCTGGACGTTTCAACTCGTGGAACGTGAGCCCTGGATCGGCGGACGGGTCAGGCTTTCGTCGCGTGTCCATGGCAGCTGGAGCTGCGGGTTGAATGCCATCGGTCCCGAGCTTTTCGATCATGTGCAGAGTGTGCTGCAGTCAGGCGACAGTGAAATGGCAAAAGCCTTTCATCCGAGACAAGGCTTTGGTGTTCTGGCGGCGCAAAAAATCGCGAGCGTCAAAGGCACTTCCGTGCTGGCCCCTGAAGTTGCCAAAGCCGTGGGTGGCACAGCCGCCACCCGTGATTGGAATACGCTTCTGGAACTGCTGGAAAAAGAGGCCGGAGGCTCACACGAACACGCGCAGGCTTTTAATCAGGTCTGGAAAGGCGATAAAAAAAGCGCAGCCTTGATCGTGCTCGAACATATGGCTCATCTTTGGGGTGTGCCGGAATTGGCGCCAGCGTCGGCTCAAATCCTGGCGGCGCGCGCTCTGCAAGCCTCCAAAGGGCAATGGACCGGACCCTGGGATCAACTCTTTGAACCTTTGATTGGGGATCTGCGTTCCCAGGATCGCCTGGAAATGCATACGCGGGCGCAGATCATGACCGCGAAATATGAAGATAAAATCTGGCAGCTCGCGACAACGGTCGGGGTCTTTGAAGGTCAGCGTCTGGTTGTGGCGCAAAGTCCCTGGGAAGCGACGCCCTGGTTGCCCAAGGATCTTTGGCCGAGTCGGCTCCTGAACATTGCGGGCAAAACCAAGCCGGTGAGTCTCGTCATTTTGTCACAGCATCGCAACGACAAGACAGCCGATCTGCCGCAGACACTCATGATTCCGGCCGAGGAGGTTCAGGTTCAAATCGATGCGCAGCAGGTGTGCTACCAGGCGACGTTGAATTTTGAGCTGACCGTGCAGGCCCCGGCCGTCGTGAAAGCTGTCAAACGCCTCAAGCGTGCCCGCAAAAAGCTGGAAACCTGCTGCCCCGAATTGAAGACAGAAGGCGAGCATATTGCTCTGATTCCAGTGGCCTGGGCCCAAACCGTGGCACCCTCCGAACAACGCTGGAATGAAAAGATGGATGGCGCGAATGTTCAACGCAGTCATCTTGGATATTGTGGTGATGCCTACGGTGCGGAAGCCGATAGCGATCGCAATCTGATCGCATCGGTTCAGGCGGTTTGTGAGGCCATGAGTTAAGGCCCAGGACGCGGCGATGCGATGACGATCTTGCTTGTCATCAGAGAGGGCATCGCCTATAGTCCCCGCGTTCGAACCACCCACGATATAATCTTTCACTAAGGTGCCTCTCATGACCGCGCACATCATCGATGGCAAAGTGATTGCTCAGAACATCCGAAATCAATTGAAACAAAAAATCACAGCTTTGCAGACCGCTGGCCAGCGCCCGCCTTGTCTCGCTGTGATCCTGGTCGGCAATGATCCTGCCAGCGAAGTGTATGTGGGCCATAAGAAAAAAGCCTGCGCGGAAGTCGGCATTGAAAGTCGGTCGGTGACTCTCGCGGCTGATGTGAGTCAGGAGACGCTGAGCGAGCATCTGCGTAAGTTGAATGCGGATCCGGGCGTGGATGGTATTCTTTTGCAGTTGCCTTTGCCCAAGCATCTCAAAAGCGATGACGCCATTGATTTGATTTCGCCGGAAAAGGATGTCGATGGACTCACGCCGTACAGTCAGGGACTCCTGAACTGGAAACGGCCGGGCCTGACATCGTGCACACCACTCGGCATCATGGACCTGATTCAGTCGACCGGTGTTGACCTCAAGGGCAAGCGTGCGGTTGTGATTGGTCGTAGCGTGCTCGTCGGTCTGCCTGTGGCTGTTCTGCTGGGTAATGCCGGAGCCACCGTCACCAGCATCAATTCCAAAACAGTGAAACCCGAAGAACTCTGCCGTCAGGCGGATATTCTGGTGGTGGCAGCCGGTGTGAAACATATGGTGCGCGGCGACTGGGTCAAGCAAGGTGCGGTGGTCATCGACGTCGGCATCCACCGCGATGGTGACGGAAAAAAACTGGTTGGTGATGTTGTCTATGAAGAGGCCGCAACCCGCGCCGGGTGGATCACTCCTGTTCCCGGTGGTGTGGGCCCCATGACGATCGCCAGCCTTTTGAGCAACTGCATGACGGCTTACGACAGACGCAGCAGCCGTTAAGTCGCTGGATGCCAGCAGAGCACATATTGCGGAACGCAGCTGCGAATCTTATCCGCGTTGCTGGCATCCACTAAAAAATACCGATAGTCCGGATCGAAGGAAACAATGGCGAGGGTTCCTGCCGCCAGCTGCACTTGCTGCGCCTCGGTCACGAGAATTTCGCTGACGCGATGTTCCTGATGAATGAAATAGTAAGGAATCGACCCTGCGCTTTCCCGCAGATCACCCGCGATCATGATATTCATGGCGCGATGAACCGCCTCACGCTTCAGCCGATCGTCCTCGCGTTGACGATTGCGCTCGCGATCCGCTTCCTGCTGTTTTCTGTTGCGCTCGGCTATGTCCTGGCTGATGTCATCTTTGATGGCATCCGGCGACTGCAATTGCTTATGCTGACGCTTTTTGGCTTCTTTTTCAGCCTTTTGCGCCTGATTTTTGTTTGCTAAACCGGATTTGAGGAGTTGATCTCGCAAACTCATGACATGCTCCCAACCTAAGTGCCGTTGCGGGTCATGCTAGATTTTGGCGAGCACCAACACAAGTAATTTTTCATGCTGGAGGCGCGCCACATCAAAGCCAAGGGCTGTCGCACTCTTATGCAGGAGAAGTTGTCTATGAGTCGGTGAATACCACAAAAGCCAGGCCATCTGCTCATTTGTTGTCGCTTTGACACGGTTTTCGCCGAGGATATTGATGTTCTTTTTCGCCAGCAGACGCTTATGTTTCATGAGTTTCGCGTGAGGATGCCGGACGGAAGGATCGGCTACGAGTTGATTGGCGAAAGCGCGAAGCAGTGGAATTTCGGTTTTGAGAGCCTTGAGGCCCTGGGCTTGGCGAATGGCTTGAATCCATTGGATGAGACCGCTTGTCCCTTCACGATGGTGGGATGTGAAGTGCGGAACACGGTCTGTTTTAACCTGGTGAATGGGGATCAAAGACCAGAGTTCGGGACCCTGGTTTTTTTTATCCGCTGGATAACACGTGAGTCCAATCGTCCCTGGGGCCAGCAGTTCCGGATGAATCAGGAGATGATCCTGCCCATGACTTTTGATGGTGATAATATCCTTGGGTTTGCCCTTCACGGCCTCCGCATAGTGCAAAGCAACCGATGCGCAACGCCCTCGCATGGCTTTGATATCGAAACGCAATCCTTCAGGCGTCCATTGACTGAGGGCGCCGGCCGAAGGTGAGGAAAGAATCCAGGCTTCCTGCGGCGAGCAAAGTCCAAAGGCATAGCCAAGATGCTGTTTGGCTTGCGCCTGCTCACGGGCAATGAATTCCAGATCCTGGGGAATCAAAGGCTGCTGGGCATCGGCGCTGCGAATCCATGCGGCATCGAGCTGCGTATCAAAGAGATTCTTTTGCCAAAGCTCGCGCGTCGGCGGAATGTTCTTGCCGTTTTTACAGAGTAGCGTGGGCAGAATGCTTTGCAGATCCGTACGCAGGGTTTGCGCCGAAAGCCAGACGGGAAACAACGTAGTCAGTATCAGGATAAGCTTGTTCATAGGAACCCCGGTGGTGAGAACCGGGGACCCTCTGGGATCGCGGTTCAGTCGAGGAGTTTAAAGATCGTCTGCAGCTGCATGTTTGAAGTGCCTTCGTACAGTTTACCAATCTTCGCATCCCGGTAGAACTTTTCTGCTGGGAATTCCTTGATAAATCCATATCCGCCATAGATTTCCAGGGCTTTGGAAGCAACACGCTCCGCAACGTCCGAGACGAAATACTTGGCCATGGCCGCTTCCTTGACGAAAGGCAGACCGGCGTCCTTCAGACGAGCCGCGTTATACACCATCAGGCGCGAGGCTTCGATTTCCGTGGCCATTTCCGAAATCTGGAACTGGATACCCTGGAACTCAGCCAGCTGCTTGCCGAATTGCTCGCGCTCTTTGGAATACTTGAGCGCGCCATCAAACGCGCCCTGAGCCAGACCCAGCATCTGGGAGGCGATGCCGATGCGGCCTTCGTTTAGGGTTTCAATGGCGATTTTGTAACCCTTGCCGTATTCACCCATCAGATTTTCTTTGGGGATCTTCACATTGTCGAGCAGCACTTCGCAGGTCGAAGACGCGCGGATGCCGAGCTTGACTTCCTTTTTACCGAGGGAAAGGCCAGGTGTGCCTTTTTCCACGATAAAGGCGGTGATGCCTTTATAACCAGCCTCAGGATTGGCATTGGCGAAAACGATGAAAATTTCCGCTTCCTTGGCGTTGGTGATGAAGATTTTCTTGCCTTCCAGACGCCAGTGCGAACCTTCGTCATGCGCGCGCGCTTTCATGGCAAACGCATCCGATCCCGAGTTGGGTTCGGTCAGGCAGTAGCAGCCGACTTTGGAACCGGCCAGCATCGGACCGTATTTGGCTCTTTGAGCGTCGTTGGCATAACGGAGGAAGATATTGTTGACGAGCGTATTCTGAACATCGACCAGCACGCCCACTGAAGGATCGACCTTGCTCAGTTCTTCGATGGCGAGAATGGCCATAAAAAAGCTGCCGCCCGCACCACCCAGTTTTTCCGGCAATTCGATGCCCATCAGACCGGTTTCGAATAGCTGCTTGATCAAGCCAGGGTCCATGGTTTCGGTTTCGTCCATATGCAGGACTTTGGGTTTGATCACCTGCTGGGCGAAGCGGGCGATTTCGCCCTGAAACATTTTTTCATCCTCGTTCAGGATGGTCAGAGCCGAGATCTGGGTCATGGCAAAACTCCGATGCTAGGGACAAACAGTCAGTTTTCGTCCCTAGGTTGTAGCGCGGACCGGAGCAATTTTCACCTCTAACCTTTGAAAAAGGGGGCGTCAGTTCTGTCGCGTGACGGATCCAAATAGGCCGAAACCGTCGGCCGCGAAGTTTTTTTAAGACGCAGGGGGGACCTATGCTCCGGCAGCGGGCCGAGCACGGAAAGTGTGGTTTCGATTTCGCTTTCCAGACGCTTCATTTCCGCGAGGTTCTGTTGCATCAACCGTAAATCCCGCCGTTTCTGCGAGGTATTGGCGAGCGGATCCTGACGCAAAAGGGCGCTGCATTCTTCCATCAGGGTTTGCGAACGCTTGGTGAAGTTGACGGCCAGTTGCTGGATTTTTTTCACCTGACCGCGACTATGGCTCATATGCACGGACAGGGTGCGAAGAAAGCGCCCAAACGCATCGAACGTGGGGCGCTGACCGGCGATGGTGCGGTGCGAAGTGGCAAAACTTTGAGCAGCCTGGCGATTGCTTTCCTCGAATTGAAAGCGTTGATACTGCTGACGAAGCTGGGCTTCCTGCTTTTGCAGCGCCTGCAGATCTTCCTTGAGGGTGATTTCGGTCTGCTCCAGACTCTGCTTTTTTTGCAAAAAGGCGTCCACGTCGGTGTCGGCAATATCAAGGCGGAAGGGATTTTTCCGTCCCAGGAGGCGACCGCGCAGAAGGTTGAGCCAGAGGAGTTTGTCGAGGTAATCGGCATAGCGCAGCTGAAAATCTTCCACCCGATCGGCCCATTCCCGGGCCCAAAATAAGATGGCCCGTGCGGTCGGGACCATGGGCATTTCGGTGGCTTCGGCGAAACGACAATGTTCAATCATCTGCATGATGTGCTCATGCTGCTGCTCGATGCGTTTTAATTTTCCAAAAAGTCCCTGCAGTTTATGCTGAAACGGACTCGGCGCCATATGTTCGAGCTGAGCCAGTTCCTGTTCAAAGCGATCCAGGTCGGCATCCAATTGTTCCGGAGCGATCATGAAGCATCCTCCACGGACGGCAGATCGGGTGTCCGACTCAGGTATTTTTCCAGGTATTTGCGGGCCAGGGCGAGCCGTGATTTGGAACGGTGCAGATCCTCAAGACCAAGCCCATCAATTTTTTGCGCGGCCATGCGCAGATCCTCGGCCAGCGGCGGCAGAGGGGATTTGGTTTGCAAGAGGCGGCGGGTGGCCTGCTTGAGCCACGCTTCCATCCGCTGGATCTTATTTTGGGATGCATGGACCTTCTGCTGCAAGGCTTCCACGGAGTCAGTCAAACGCACGATTTTTTCAAAAGCCAAGCGGGTATCACCCATCTCCTGGTATTGGTCCCGATACAAAAGCATTTTGTCAGCAAACTTTTCCCAGTTTTGCAGTTGCCGGATCCGATGGGGTTCCAGAGTTTGCCGTTCCTGGTCCAGATCGCCTAAATAGCGCCGAATCTTGGTCAGCCGCAGCTTCATGCGCCAGGAATTTTTGCCGGCGGCCGAGGCTTCCTCCACCCAACGTTTCACTTTCGTGAGCTGCTCGTTCAGGTGCTGACTGATCTTCAATTGGGCTTCGAGATATTGATCACAGAGGATGTGCTCATCACTGGTGCAGATATCGAGTGGGGGCAATTGATAGGTTTGGCCCTGTTCCAGGACTGTGGGGGCTTCGGTGCGCAGACGCAAAAGTTCGAGACGTTGACGCAGATTATGCAGTCTTTTTCGTCGTTTTTGCCAATCCCTGTCCTGCGCGCCTTTCGACTCCAGGAGGACTTCCCAGGAGTCGAGCTTTTGAAACAGGCGTCGCAAGCGTTCAGCATCGGAAGCTGCGCTCGTATGAGGCCTGAACCCTGTCATGAAGGACTCCACTACTGAAGCAGAGCAGCAGCCTTGAATGGATTGGGCTCTGCTCTAGGATTGTCTCATGAGGGACTGAGGCATGTCCATAATGTGAGCCATAATGCCCGGGTAAGAGGTTGCATAATGATGTTTTTAGATCAGACCTGATCCATTTGAATTTAATTTCTCTATAAAAAATCAGATCTGATTCATTTATTTACGAAATTATTAAAGATGATCAGATCTGATCAATCCATTCCGATTTCTTTGAAGAATCCAAGCAGCTGGCTCAAATCATCACACAGCATACGCAAAGTCCCGCCATCGAGCTTGCGGATTTTTTTCGGCGCGTTCTATTCTGCTTCGTAACTGGCAATGGTGATATGCATCTTAAAAACTGGTCTGTATTTCGGGATGCAA
>NZ_DASQYZ010000515.1:0-57662 GCF_035638955.1 Oligoflexus sp.
GGAATCGGGGCGGGGGTTGGTTTTGGCGTTGGTTCCGGGTTAACAGGCGGGTTAGGCGCTGCAGGAGTCTCTTGACCCTTCTTGCTTGAAGATGGCGTACAGGCCAAAAATGTGCTGACACAAATCAGCAATCCTGTCGATATCAGATGCTTGCAGGGCATGGCATGCTCGGGTTTGGGGTGAATTCACATTCCATCCAATAAAACGATTAACGGTGCGTTATATTGCATAAAAGGTTCTGTGTAAAGTCATTCAGACATATCGACAGGGCTCAGTTGAATCCCTAGGATAACCCTGCGTTATCATGAATTCCGCTGCAAGAAAGGGATAGCTCATGAAATTCGATACGGGAATCAAAGATCAGGACCGTGAAAAGATTGCGCAAGGCCTTGCGAAAATTCTGGCTGATACCTATGTCTTGTCCGCCAAAACACAAGGCTTTCACTGGAACGTGAAGGGCTCGCATTTCTATCCTTTGCATAAGATGTTTGAAGAACAATATGACCAGCTGCACGAGGCCCTGGATCCGCTGGCCGAGCGCGTGCGGGCCTTGGGTTACACCGCACCGAGTTCATTGCAGGACATTCTGAAGCTGACCAGCCTTAAGGAGCAGGAGAAAGTCGTTTCCGCTCACACCATGCTGGGCGAATTGCTGGAAGGTCATGAAACTCTGAGTCGATCCATCCGCGACACGCTTGGACTCATCGATAATACCCGCGATGACGTCACGGCAGATTTCCTGACCGAACGTTTGAGTGAGCATGAGAAAACCGCCTGGATGCTGCGGGCCACCCTCGAAGAGTGATCGCGACTGCGAGGGGCCCAAGAAGGCCCCGGCAGAGCCCCCTTGGTCCCCGGTGGGACCCAGGGCTCCGCATTCTTACCGTGCGTAAGACAACATCCCGCCTTGGCAAAAATACCGTTTTTCAGCTTCTTTTCGCCCTGTAAGAAGCCCTTCCAACGCCCGAATAACAAGCCCTAAAATTGCCGATTTTTAGTTTTATGAAGCGCCGCCGAATGAACTCATATGCGGTGTGAGGATGGTCCAAACACCTAAAAGTCACCAACATGAGAGAAGGAGTCGCGTATGAGCATAGCCCGCCATCTGACTCTGGCAACCTTCCTTGCTGGAAGCTGCATCTTCGCAACGGCTACCCATGCCATAGAGAAAGAAGAAGAGTCAGATGAGGGACCTAAGGCTTTTGTTTACGGCGGGGAATGTAGCCAACTGGCCCAACTGAGCCGCCTGCAAATTCAAGCCGTGACCCATGCGGTGCATGCAGAAACATTTGATCGTTTCTGTTTTGCAGAGGGCATTTATAGCTGCAGCGATTACACAGCCATGCTCCAAGGAGCTGGCACGTTGGAAGCAAACGATAGTTTCGGCTGCAACTTCGTCCCTGGCAAGCGGTAGGATCTCAAAACTGAATAGAGTGTGAGCAGGGCGGTTGTCGAGGAGACGACCGCCTTTTGCTATGATGGGGATCGATCCTTTAAAGCAGCTTGGCCGCTTTCGATGCGAGCTCACTGCGCTCACCCTTCTGCAGGGTGACGTGGGCTGCAATCTCCTCCTTACGGAAGCGTTCGATCACATAGGTCAAACCATTGGTCTGGGAATCCAAATAAGGGTTATCGATCTGATAGGGATCGCCTGTCAGAACAATTTTGGTCCCTTCCCCGGCTCGGGTCAGAATGGTCTTGATCTCATGCGGCGTCAGGTTCTGCGATTCATCCACCACAAAATACTGGGCCGGCAGCGAACGACCGCGGATATAGGTCAGCGGTTCAACTGCCAGCATCCCCTGGTTGATCAGCTCCTGGTAACTTTTATTAAAACGCTTCTGCCGCGATCCGGGTGAGCCGCCCAGCAAAAGGTCTAAATTGTCATAGATCGGCTGCATCCAAGGATTGAGCTTATCGTCGATGTCACCAGGCAGATAACCAATATCGCGACCGAGCGGGAAAATAGGACGCGACACCAGGAGTTTCTGATACTGATCCTCGTCCGTGGTCTTCACTAGGCCAGCGGCGATAGCCATCAGGGTTTTGCCTGTACCGGCTTCGCCACTGATGGTCACCAGTCTGATTCTGTCGTTCAAGAGACACTCCAAAGCCATGGCCTGTTCCATATTTCTGGAGTAAATCCCCCATACGCCTTCATTGCGAGGGTCGATCATCTTGATCACATCTTCCGGCCCGTCATAGATCCCGAATACAACCGAGCTCTTGTCGTTGGCATCCTCGAAAATCACAAACTGGTTGGGATACAGCTCCTCGTCGGGCAGACGAATTTCGCGATTCGTATAAAAATCGTTGATCACTTCCGGCGGAACCGAAACAGTAATAAAGCCCGTATAGAGGTGGGAGATGTCCACCTTATCCGCCGCAAAGTCTTCCGCCGCCAGTCCAAACGCATCCGACTTGATACGAAGGTTGGTGTCCTTGGTGATGATCAGAACTTTGCGCGTGTCGCCGAACTGCTTCTGCAGCGTCAGCCCAATAGCCAGAATGTGATTGTCGGTACTACTGGCCAGGAGCTCGGGCAGGATGTCCATATTGTGACCAAGGTACACATAAAGCTGTCCGGAATCCTCGCGATTGTCGAAGAGTTTGATGCCGGACGAGAGAGTGCCCTTCATTCTTAAGCGGTCCAAAATACGGGATACTTCACGAGCATTGCGGCCTATATCGCTTTGATCCTTCTTAAAGGTATCAATCTCCTCAATGACGGAAATGGGGATAACTACGTCGTTATCGTCAAATTTAAAAATGCTGAGGGGATTGGACAATAGAACGTTTGTATCCAGTATGAAGACTTTCTTCATCAGGGGCCCTCGTAGCTTGATTGACTTGTATGGCTCTTTCTCACCATTAGCATATTTCGCAGGGTACCAAAAGTCGCGATTCGTGAATTTCTTAAAAAAAGCCAACGCCCTGCGTGCTTCTTTTCCGTTATAGGGCCTTCCAGCCCCTAAAGTAAAGACGATGACTGTCGCTGACAAACGGTGCAGCTCGGGTTATGCTGGGGAGAATGAACTTTCGACAGCCGGAGGCAGGACCCATGGCAGAGGCTACAGATCTCCTCTATCAACTCAATCAGCAGTCGCGCTCGCTCTTTCAGGAAAGACAGGTCATCCTGAGTTTCAGCGGTTTCTTAAGAAAAGTTAAGGAACGCCCCACCTTTATGATTCGCAACTCCTCCCAATATCTGTACGACACCTTTAATTATTTTGGCCGCACCGAACCCGGCGACGGTCTAGAGGATTTCGCGCGCTGGAAAGTGTTCGACCTCGGCACCCACAAAAACGTTCCCATCGTCGGTTCCGAGGGTGTGCAGGACGAAATTTATAAGGTCATCACGGGCTTTGTGCGGCAGGGTTACTCCAATAAGCTGATCATGCTCCACGGGCCCAACGGCTCGGCCAAGACCTCGATCATTGAATCCATCGGCCACGCCATGCAACGCTACTCGGAAGCCGACGAAGGCGCGGTCTATCGCTTCAACTGGATTTTCCCGACCGATAAATCACTCACATCCAAAGCCATGGGCGCCGTGGGTCCCATCGGCTTCACCGGGATGCGGGAAGAAGATAGCAGCATTCGCGAGGATTCATTCGCCTTCCTTGATGAAAGCAAGATTGCATCCAAGATTCATTCGGAATACAAGGAAAATCCGCTGTTTTTGATTCCGATGCCGCAGCGCGCGATCTGGCTCAAAAAATGGATTGCCGAAGAAACGGGTGTGTCCGAGGACGAGGTGGAAATTCCTCAGCACATGCAGCTGGCCGGGCTGTCCAAACGCAACCAGCTCATCTGGGAAAACCTTCTGGCGGCCTATGACGGCGACCTGGCGAAAGTCCTGCGGCATGTGCAGGTCGAACGCTTTTTCTTCTCGAAACAGTATCGGGTCGGGATCGGCACGGTTGAGCCCCAGATGTCGATTGATGCGTATGAAAAGCAGTTGACCATCGACCGCAACATTGCCAACCTGCCACCGGTTTTGCACAACATCAGTTTCCACGAAACCGAAGGGCCGTTGGTGGAAGCCAATCGCGGCATCCTTGAATTCTCGGACATGCTCAAACGTCCGATCGAGGCTTTCAAATATCTTTTGACAACCGTGGAAAAGGGCTCTCTGAACCTCGCGTCGTCCACGACCAACCTTGATATGGTATTCTTCGCCAGCACCAACGAAAAGCATTTGGACGCGTTTAAAACGATTCCAGATTTTGCGTCGTTCCGCTCTCGATTTGAACTGGTCACGGCGCCTTATCTGCTGAAACCTTCGCTGGAACAGCAAATCTATGCTCAGGATATCAAGGCACTCGGGAAAAGCAAGCCAGTCGCACCCCATGCGGTCGAGATACTCTGCCTCTGGGCGGTCATGACTCGCCTGAAGCAACCCAATCCCGACTACTATGATTCCAAATACCGTGCGCTCATTGCCCGTCTCGATCCGCGCCACAAGATTCGATTGTACGAGGGCGAATCCCTGATGCCGCTGTTCAAGCCTCAGGAAGAAGCCACACTGCGGGAATTGCGCCGAGCCATTCTCGATGAATATCAAAATGTCGTGGCTTATGAAGGTCGTTTTGGAGCATCTCCGCGTGAGGTTCGCAGTATCCTCTATCGCGCGGTGCAGAATCCAAAGCATACCACTCTGACACCACTTGCCCTTTTTGATGAACTGGACCGGCTGGTGAAAGATCGCACGGTTTATGAATTCCTGCAGCTGGAGCCACGTGGCAAATACCACCAGCCTCATGAATTTATTTTGGTCTGCAAACGCGATTTTGCGGACATCTTCGAAAAGGAAGTCACCGCGTCCATGACTCTGGTGGATGAGGATCAGTACTCAGGTCTGCTGAGCCGCTATATTGAAAACGTCGTGGCCCAGGTGAAGCGTGAAAAGCTTTACAATAAAATCACGGGGAACTACGAGCTGCCCAATGAAAACCTGATGCGTGAAGTGGAACGCATCATCAAGGTTTCCGGGCCGATCGAAAAGCACCGTGAAGCCCTGCTGGGTCGCATCGCGGCCTTTAAGATCGACAATCCCACATCCGCGATCGTCGTGAAAAAGATTTTCCATGAGTACATGGATACGATTCAGCAACATTATTACGAGGAGCAGAAAAAGCAGGTTGAAGAGAACTTCAAGGTGATGCTCGTCCTGGGGACCGATGAGGCCAGAAACTTCAAGGAGGAGGAACTGGAACTCGCCGACACCACGTACCGCAATCTTGAGCAGCGCTTTGGTTATACCAAAGAAGCCGCCTTTGAAAGTCTGAAGTTCCTCCTGACTTTCCGCAGTCAGCAAACCAGCAGCTGAACCTATCGCATGGCCTCGGCTGGAAACATGGGGCAGAGGCCCCATGTTTTCTTAAGCCACCAGCACCTTGCGCCGCAGCATTTCCGCCAGAAAATTCTTCCCATTCTCCAAGGCCTTGAAAGCTGGATTCGTGAGCAGCGTGGTATCAAGCTCGCGCGCGGTCCCCACAAAAAGGTCCAGCACGGCTTTCTGGGCCGCCGTGATACCCATTTTCCAATCCAGCGTTTTGCTGCCTTTGCGCGGGTAGAACATAATAAAATAAGGCTTGTCCTGATAATACTGATCCTGCGTTGTTTGCAGGGCATTATCGGCGATTTTCACCTTGGGGTTCACGACGAACGCACCTTCCGGCAAATCCCACAGCTTCCAATACGCTTTCATCACATCCTGCCAGATCACGCTCGGGCGCACCGTTTCGCCCCCCGAATCTTCCAGATCCTCAGGATCGATCTGATCTTCCAGTCGCTTGGGTACGGCCTTGACCATGGCTTTATCAAAGGGCACGGATTCGCGGATCGGCTGACTGTTGGCAATTTCCCAGAGGTTGTCGCGTTCATGGACGACGGCCGCGGCGCAGGCTCGCATGAGTTCCTTTTCACGCCCGAGCCAGGAACCCCAGAGAGACTCCCGGGCCTCGGTTTGCCAGCCATCGCGAACCGACACCTTGTGAATATTTTTCGCGAGCTTGTCAAAGGCTTTGAAATACTGATCGAGGTTAAATCCGGCTTGCTGCAAGGCCCACTGCCCCAGGGCCATTTCCACTTGGCTGCCGAGCACCTGCACCTGATCCCAAAAACCATCGCCCGCGTCGCCATGGTCCTTGTAGCAGAAAAACGTGGAGCAAACCGAGTTGCGAAACGCATGAATATTACAATAGCCGGTGCTCTGATCCAGGTTGGGACAAAGAACCTTTTCACTGCGGCCGAAGGCGTCTTTCTGCAGGTCATCGAGGTAATCCACCCACTGGGCCGGCGCGTAATGCATGCCTTCCGGAATCAACATGCCGCGGTCCAAAAGATTATCCAGCACGCGATCCCCGACCGCGGTTTCAGACGCCAGGCCGAGGAGGAAATTGGCCACGCGCGGGTGATAGGTGCAGCAGCGATAATCCGCTCGATAACCTTCGTAAGAAGCCTTGGGGCAATTCATGCACGTGGCGCGCCTTTCTTCAGGAATGCGCAGACCAAAAAGTTCGCGCGGCATCATCGCCGTCCAAATACCGGGAAAATTGTGACTGCCGAGCCGGGATGGACGCAGAAAAGGATCGTCTTTTTGCAAGAGAGCTTTGAGTTCATTCATGGCAAGATTGTCCGGTAGAATGGTGGCTAAGAAAGGCGGCAAGGCTATCGAAAATCATGGTCGGTGGCAAGGCCTCCCATTGCAGGACAGAATAGAATGACAGATGACCTCGACGCAAGTCTCCGTGCTTTGAAAGCTCAACTTCCGACCGCTCGATTCAATTTAAGCGAGCCCGACAAGGATGAGCTCATCCGCGCCATTGGCGGCCCGCGGACGGTCGAAAATATTCGCAAGGCCATGAGCAAACTCCCCCACGAAAGGATTCCTTGGCTATTCAGCAGTCTTGACAGCCAATTGGTCATCGATGTGATGGCCAATGACATGGAAGCGGCGATAACCCGAGCGAAAGCAGGTCAAAACCGCGAACATTCATGAACTACGCACTTTTTTTCATTGCCCCCCCTCCTTGCGGCCGCTATATTAAGTTTGCCAAAGCCGGACTCAGCCGTATGAGCATACGTGGTCATTGATGGGCTCTCCCAGGTTTTTGGTCGGTTCATGAGAACCCCGATTTACCATATAGGAGTAAGATCTTTTTGAAAGTACTAGAGCGCTCTGACCTTAGAACCGTAAAAGAGGTTCGACTTGTTGGCGAAGGTCGTAATGACATCGTCACCGCAAGTGAAGCACTTCGCATCGCCGAAGAAGAGGGACTTGACCTTGTTCTGGTGAGCACCCCGGAAGTCAACCCACCTGTTGTCCGGATCGAAGACTTCAAAAAGCTGCAGTACGAGAAAAAGAAAAAACAGAAAGCCAATCGGCAGACTTCGGATTTGAAAGAGATTCAGCTTAAGGCGAATATCTCGGATCACGATCTGCAGACCAAGGTGAATAATATAGATCGCTTCCTGGAACGTGGTGACAAGGTTAAAGTTGTTGTCCGCTTAAAAGGTCGTGAGCGGGATAATCCCCAGCGCGCGCATGATTTGATCGACAGAGTGATCGGCACTGTCACGATCGCCTGTAAATCGAACAAAATTCCAGGCCCTATCGCGACTGCGATTCTGGAACCCGCTAAATAAATCTTCTCTTCAGGTTATTCCTTAGGACCCGCGTCGCTACCTGGCAACGCGGGTGTCGGCATTTACACCCACATAACTATTGCTCATTTGCCGCTACAGATTCCTTCGCTATCATCAGGCCGTGATCAAAACTTCGTCCGAAAGGAGCGGAAAATGACTCAGCAGGATAATCGTGCCGTCGACGCCATCTGGAAGACTGATCTTGAGCATGCCAACGAAAAGCTGGTGCTCTATCATCTGGCAAGCAAGCATGAACTGGGAGACCGTTATTCGTCTGCATGGAAGAGTTTGGAACGTTTCGTGGATGAATTTCAGCCACGATGGTCGCATCTGAAGGAGCTCAGGGAAGCCACCCAGCTGAGTGAAGTGAAGCTACAAAGAACCATCGAAGGTTTGCAAAAAAAGGGCTATATTGAGATCCAGCCTAACAGTGAAGCTCGGCATCACGGAGGACTCGACGCCTTTGTTTACGGCATTACGCCTAAAATTTTTAATGAGTATCGGCTCAGTGAAGGCCAGGCGAAAAAGAAACAGGCCTGACGTGCTGCTGCGTTTTCTCATCGCGGGCGGACTGTGGCTTGGCCAATCGCTGCAAGCCACAGCAGCCGTCCCCCTGACGACGGCCCGCATCGGAACGGGCCCCAGTCTGGTCAAAGCCAATGGCCGTGATCTGACCACCTGGGGCAATTACGGAACCTTTCGCATCGGTGCCTGGCAGGAGCGCCTGCAGCTGATCGCAGGACTCGATCTCACAGCCTATCGGATTCAGGACGCACCAGAATCCGGCTTGCTTTACGACATTCATGGCAATGATGTGCTGTTTTTCCTTGGCTATACCACCGGTGCCTGGAACCTATGGGGCGGCGTGGGTGCAGGCCAAATGCGCATCTACGATCGCGGTCCACCCGACTACGATTCTGCCGATTATGAGGACGACGATGGTGAAGACACCAGGCCTCACAGGTCCATCAGTCAAGTGACTGAAGCCGGTGTCAGTTACGATCTTTATCGAGCCCAATACGGAAAAATCGATACCAGCCTTACCTGGCGGCGGCTTGCGCCCGAGAAAGCCTGGCGTTCGGCCTACGGATTGAATATGATCGATTGCCTGCAATTTGAAATCGGCTTTAAGTTGTTAGGCTGGTGATCACGCGCAAAGGTACAGAGCAGCATGCCCCCAAAAAACAATACCTCCATCATCATTGGTAGCGCCTGCCCGAGTCTGGGTTTGAGCATCTGCCGCCACCTGGGTCTTGAACCCACCAAATCTGAAGTCCTGACCTTCAGTGAAGGCAATACGTTTGTGCGGGCCCTGGAAAGTGTGCGCGGCAAGGATTGCTACATTATCCAAGGCGTATGTTTTCCCGTGGATAAAAATTTCATGGAACTCATGTTTTGGGTGGATGCCCTGAAACTCGCATCAGCAGCCAAGGTCACGGCTGTGATTCCCTTCTTTTCCTATGCCAAGGGCGATAAGAAGGACGAACCACGCGTCTCCATTCGGGCCCGGGTCTGCGCTGATGCCTTGGAAGCAGCCGGCATCGATCGGGTTCTGACCATGGATTTGCATAGCCCACAGATTCAGGGTTTTTTCCGAAAACCTGTGGATCATTTGAACGCGCGCGGCGTCCTCGCCGATTTTTTCCGCAAACGCGATGTGAAGGATTGGGTCGTGGCATCGGCTGACGTTGGGTATGGCAAGAATGCTTTCAAATTCGGTCAGGAACTGGGTTGCCCGGTTGTGATTGGCAACAAGATTCGCAAGGATCACAGCGAGAGCGCTCAGATCTGGAACATCGTAGGTGATGTGAAAGACAAGAATATGCTGATCGTCGATGACATCATTTTCACCGGTGGCTCGCTCATTGCGATGGCCCAGGCCGCCCGGGCGCAGGGTGCGAAAAAAATCTCAGCGGCCGTGACCCATGGGGTTTTGACGGCTGGCGCCATGAGCAAGTTTGACTCCAGTATAATTGAGGAGCTGGTGATTACCGATACGGTGGAATATCGCTTTGAAACGTTAAGCCCCAAAGTCAAAGTCGTCTCGGTCGCCCCGCTTTTTGCTGAAGCGATTCGACACATTCATGATAACGAATCTGTCAGTGCGCTCTTCCCAAATTAAGGCAGCACAGTCGTTTGAGCCGGCCGCAACCGCGACAAACCCGGCCGCTCAGGCTGTACAAAATACCCATTCTGTCTTACTCAGACCCTGCCCAATGTGCCTCCCCGTCAGGTCGCCGAAGCTTTTGATGCGCCAAGCTTTTGTTGTAAAAGAGCCACGGTTAGGGAGCTTTTTTTGCCTTATTTATGCGTAGCATCGCAACATGCAAAAGAATTTAGGGTGGACAGTGCTGAGCGCACGGGTGTATTGACCAATGATCACCTCCTTCCAGGCACGACAGAGGTGATCCATCTCAGAGGGATCAAGAGAGGAGTCAAAAGTGCAAGGTAATGTATTGTCTAAAAACTGGGCGCTTATTCTGGGCGGTTCCAGCGGTATGGGTTTGGCGACAGCCAAAAAGCTCGCTCAAAACGGTTACGATCTTTTTGTCGTTCACCGCGACCGCCGCGGCTCCATGAAAACTGTTGATACCAACTTCGATGAAATCCGTGCCATGGGCGTGAAGCTCGAAGCCTATAACATGGATGCATTGAGCAATGAAGGCCGGCAGGCCATTCTCAATAACATTGCTGATGCCCTGGGCGACGGAAAAATTCGTGTCGTTCTCCACTCGATCGCTCTTGGGAATTTAAAACTGGCAGCCCCCAAAGCTGATCCCAGCCTCCCTTTTGATGACACCAATCTTCTGAATGAAGAAGACGTGGCTCAAACTATTTATAATATGGGTACCAGTCTTTTGTTCTGGGTGCAGGACATTCACAAGCGTGGCATGTTCGCTCCAGATTCTCGCGTATTCGGTTTGACATCGGAAGGCAATGCGGTGGCCTGGTTGGGTTACGCGGCCGTTTCTGCCGCCAAGTGCGCGCTGGAATCCATGTCCCGAACGATTGCCAAAGAATTTGCTCCGCATGGTATCCGCTGCAATATTCTGCAGCCCGGTATCACGGATACTCCGGCTCTTCGCTTGATTCCTGGCAGCGAAAGCATGAAGACCAATGCCATTGCACGCAACCCGCTGGGTCGCATGACCACACCGGAAGATGTTGCTGGTGTTGTTTATCTGCTTAGCCGCGACGAAGCAGCTTTCATCAACGGCGCTTTGATCCGCGTTGATGGCGGCGAAAGCATCAGCGGTTAAGGGAGCTGAATCACTATGAGTCCTTATCAAGATCTGCCGCTGGATGAAAAATTTTCACGAATTTTAGCGCTGGTTCCCCAGCAGAAGCCCTTTCGCTTTGTCGATCGCATTATCGAAGTCGACGAACAAAGGATCGTGGGTCAGTATCAATTTCGTGAAGATGAATGGTTCTATCGCGGTCACTTTCCTGGCAACCCGGTCACACCAGGTGTGATACTGGTCGAATGCATGGCTCAAATCGGGCTGGTGGCATTCGCTATGCATCTGAAACTCAATGCGGGTTTGGATCCTTCGGAATACGTGACCCTGTTTCAGGAAACTCAAGTTGAATTCTTGAAAACAGTGAAGCCAGGCGATACGGTAACCGTAAAGGCGGAACAGGTCTATTGGCGTCGAGGCAAACTCAAAGCCAAAATCGATCTTTATCTTCCTGGCGAAGTTCTAGCCGCGTCCGGTACGATGGCTGGCATGGGAGTGAAGAGCAACAATGCATAAGCTTAGACGAGTGGTGGTCACCGGCCTTGGGGTCGTGGCTCCCAATGCGAGGAATTGCACAGAATTTACCGAAGCGCTGCGCACCATGCGCTCCGGTATTCGCTTTGTTGACCGCTTGCAGGAACTCGGCTTCGCATGTCAGGTCGGTGGCATTCCGCAAGGCATGCAGGAAGTTGCCGCACAACTTTTCTCGGAAGACCTGCGTTTTGCGATGAATGAATACATCACGTATGCGGCCATCGCCGCTATGGAAGCGTTTGCCGATGCGGGCCTCAAGCCAATGCCGCTCAACGCTGACAAGGCTATGGAAGATACCGGCGCCATCATTGGAACCGGCATCGGTGGCCTCGACACCTTCTCCAATAAAGTCTATCCCAACGTCGCCGCTCATAAAATCAAGCGACTCGGCTCATCCGTCGTGGAGCAGATCATGGCGAGCGGGGCTTCGGCTCGTGTGGGTGGTTTGCTTGGCCTCGGCGGTGAAGTGACCAGCAACAGTTCTGCGTGCAATACCGGAACGGAAGCCATCGTCCTCGGCACACGCACCATTCAATGGGGCCTCATCGATCGTATGGTGGTCGGTGGTGCCGAAGGTTCGGATCCTCACATCTGGTCCGGCTTCGATTCCATGCGCGTTTTGAATCGGGCGCATAACCACGATCCGGAAGCGGCCTCGCGCCCCTTGAGCGCCAGCGCCGGTGGATTTATTCCCGGTAGCGGCGCCGGCATTCTTGTGATCGAAGAGTTGGAGACTGCGCTAAGGCGTGGGGCGAAGATCTATGCAGAAATTATCGGAACCGCAGCCAATTCTGGTGGCATGCGTGCTGGTGGCAGCATGACGGCGCCAAGCCCTCCCGGAGTTCAGGCGTGTATCCGAAAAGCCTTGATGCAAGCTGAGATTTCTCCTGATAGTATCGATTACATTAATGGTCATCTCACCGCGACAATGGCTGACCCCATGGAGGTTCGGAACTGGTCTGAAGCTTTGGAACTCGGTCCTGATCGATTCCCTCGGATCAACTCCACAAAATCCATGATCGGCCATGCTCTCGGTGGCGCTGGTGCAATCGAATCGGTTGCCACCCTGCTGCAGATGACCCATGGATTTGTTCACGGGTCGCGAAACTGCGAAGACTTCCATCCGGAAGTTAAAATATTCGAAGGCTGTGTGCCCAAACAGTCTGTAAACATGCCGATCTCCATCGCGGCTAAAGCCAGTTTTGGATTCGGGGATGTAAATAGCTGTATCATTTTCAAGAAATGGAGTCAGTGACATGGAACAACAGGAAATTTACTCGAACGTCGTCCGCATTATCTCGAAGCATGCCAAGAACGAGGAAGCTCTGAAAACTCTGAGCCCCGAAACCCACATCATCAACGACCTGCAAGTCAACTCCGCTCGTCTTGTTGATATCGTTCTGGACTTCGAAGACACGTTTGATCTCGAAATCAGCGACGATGACGCCGATAAAATCAATACCATCGGCGATGCAGTGAAACTGGTAAAAGACCTGCTGCACTGATTCCTATCCATCAAGATACCCAGCTCGCGCCTTGAGCTGGGTTATTTTTTTATTTTGGAATGCCCGACTGTGGAACTCGCAGCCAGACATCGCATATCCCTACGTGTCCAGAAATTCTGGGGCTATATCAATTTGATTTGGTTTGGTCCGCTTTTTCTGTTCCTGTTACGCTTTGTCGGCGGTTATCAATGCCTCAATCGCGAGGCCGTCAGGGCCAAGCTCGAAGGCATTCTGCGGGCCCATCCAGGTCGTCCCGTGCTGCTCTGCGCCAATCACATGACCATGATTGATTCGATGCTGATCACCCGCTTTCTCTTTCCTTTCCCTTCGCTTTTCTCGCATTTTGAACGCTTTCCCTGGAACATTCCTGAGCTGCAGAACTTTGGGGCCAATCCATTCACCCGGCTTATGTGTTACCTCGGCAAATGCGTGTATGTGGAGCGGAGTGGTTCCGTGGAATCCCGCAAGCTCTCATGGTCGAAGGTCACGTGGCTCAACCAGGAAGGTGATTTCATCTGCGTCTTTCCCGAAGGGGGACGCACCCGCATCGGTCGCGTGGATCGTGACGCTGCTGTCTACGGTGTGGGCCAGCTCCTGCAGGACAACCCCAAAACCCTGGTGATCTGCGTATATTTGCGTGGCGTGGGCCAGGAGAATTTCAGCTTTTTCCCGCGTTATGGCGAGCAGTTTTTCATTGATGTCGAAGCCTGCGACTGCAAAGTCGCTCCGGGCCGTCGGGGTCAGAAGGATATCACCATGCAGATGTTTGATAGCCTTGAAAATATGGAGAAGAAATACTTTGCGGCTCGGCAATGACATCGTCGATCGCACTGCCACCGCTGATCACAATCCGCGTTTTATCGATCGCATTTTGCATCCCGAGGAAAAATCCCGACGCTCGTCCTGGACCCTCGATGATCCTTTGCTCTGGATCCACTGGGCCTGTAAAGAGGCTGCCTACAAAGCCATTCGGCAATCGCGTGACATTCCCTTTCATCATCGCGAATTCATTCTAACGCCTGATCTTTCCATGATTCACTATCATCAGGAATGTTTGCAGCTGCAGATTCGTCAGGAGGATCAAGCTGTCTTTGCTCTGGCGACCGATGCCGCCCTCAAGGACTGCCATTCGCGGATCTTTGCTTTTGATACGGAACGTGGCACGGTCACGCAAAGTGAAAAGGTCCGGTCCATCCTTCTCGATCTGGCGACTGAGATCCTCCAGCTGCCGCTGCACGAACTGACGATGACGACGGCTCAGCGCATACCCAGGATTTGTCATCGAGGTCAGGTACTGCCGCTTCCCGTGAGCTTAACTCATCACGGTCGTTACGTCGCAGCTTCGTTCGCAACGCCAACTTCGTCCACGCGCCCATAAGCCCTTGCCATAAACAGGGTCCCCTTATATGCTCTTTGCCCGTCAAACACGAGGATCGACGCATGAGCAGCCTGGAATTAACGGACGAAGAACGAAGCCTGATCAAGGAAGAGGAAGACATCTTCCGCGATGTGATCGAGGCGATCTATGAAGCCCGCCGTAAACGCCAGGCCAGCCAGGAGCATTTGGCTCTGCGTCTTGAGGATCTTCGCGAGGAGGCCGCCAAGGCCAAAACAGCGGACCTTCCGGCGCTCTTCGACCAGATGAATACCCAGCGGGCGCTGATGGAACGTCAGCCGAAAAATACCTTACCGGACATTCAGTCGCCCTATTTCGCCCATATGGGCCTGGAGGAAAACGGCAAGCGCCGGGAAGTCCTTCTGGGCCACCTGACCTTTTTGGAAAGCCGCAAGCTGCCTATCATCGACTGGAAGCATGCCCCCATCTCGCGCATCTTCTTCAATTATCGAGAAGGCGAGGAGTATGAAGAGGAATTGCCGGGTCGCCTGGCGATGGGCAAAGTCGTCAAACGTCGGGTGGTCACGATTCATCGCGGCCAGCTCTGGCGCATTCACGCGTTCGGCCGCAGCTATCGTAAAACTGAGGATGGTCACTGGGTGGCTGATACAGCCGGTTTCATTCCCAATCTTGCTGGTGGATCGGGATCGGCGAGTCGAACCTTGCAATCGGGTCTGGGCCTGACCAATACACCCGGCCCGGATGTGTCGGCCTTGCTGGATCCCGAACAGTTCCGCATCCTGACCGCCGATCGCGAAGATCCGCTGCTGATTCTGGGTGGCGCCGGCTGTGGGAAAACCACAGTTGCTTTGCATCGGATCGCGTTCCTGCATCATCAGCAGCCGACGACCTATCCACAGAATAAAATCCTGGTGGTGGTTCCCGAGGAAGGCCTCGTGCGTCTATCGCGGAAACTGCTGGATAGTCTCGGCCTGGCCGCAGTCGAGGTTCGCACCTTTGATGCCTGGGTTGAAGTGCAGGCGCGGCGTATGCTGCGTTCGCTGCCGGAACGCACATCCGATTACACCTCGTCGAATGTCAGCCGCTTGAAAAGGCATCCGGCCTTGCTGAAACTCTTCCCTGAAATCGTGCGGCGCCAGATGGAGGAAATCATTCGTCAGCTGGATCGGCACATTCCTGGCTCGCAGCATTTGCATCAACTCTTGCGGGATCGCACCGACCTGACCATGCTTGACCGCCTAAATCAGGCCGAGGCCCAGCTTAACAAGGAAGCGGAAGCCCAAGCGGGTCACACAGCCCCCATGCAGATGCAGAATATCAAAAAATTCTTTGACGATCGTCGCAAGCGTTACATGAACACGGTGGGCGATCGCGCTGATCTTTATACCAACCTTGAACTTTTACAGCTGGCGGCCTCGCAATCGAACGGTCATATCACCGACGGCATGATGCGCGACACCATCAGTCATGTCATGGAACAGTTGGGTCAGAACGCCGAACAGCAGTATAGCGGTTATTCAACCGATGCGCTCGAAACTGTCGATGGTCGCTCTCTGATTGATGATGAAAAGGATCAGTCGATGGCCGGCACGATCGATGTCGAGGATTTTGCCGTGCTGCTGGAACTGCAACACTTCAAGAGCGGCAAGGACGTGTCGCGTCACGGACGTTTGAAAACTTACGCGCATATGGTGATTGACGAGGCCCAGGACCTTGCCTCGGTGGAACTGAAAGTTCTTGGTCGCGCGCTGGAAGAAGACGCCGCGATTTCCATCGCCGGTGATGCTGCGCAGCAGATTGACCCGACCCATAGTTTTGCTTCGTGGGAATACGTGCTCGATGAGTTGGGCTTGCCGCGTGTGAATGCCAATCATCTGCAGACGACCTATCGGTCCCCTGAGCCCATCGCGGCCTTTGCCCACGCGATCCTCGGTCCGCTCGCGCCGGCCCAGCGTCCCATGGCCATTCGCGATGGTTTGCCGGTAGCCCGCACTCTGTTTCCCGATGAAGGTCAGATGGCGGTGTTCCTGAGTGATACGCTGACGAACCTGGTGCTCAATGAGCCGCAGGCTGCCATCGCCATCATCACCAAGACTTGGGATTATGCGCTTTCGCTCTATAAACTTTTGGAAGAGATTCCGAAAGTGCGCCTGGTCGAAGGCGGGGAATTTGAATTCCGACCCGGCATCGATATCACCCCGGCCTCGGAAGTCAAAGGCCTGGAATTCGACTATGTGATCGTCCCGGACGCCAACATGGGCGTCTATCTGGACAAACCCGAGGATCGCCGATTGTTCCACGTCGCCGCCACGCGAGCCATTCATCAGCTGTGGGTGATTTCCGTGGGCCGCGAATCACTCATCCTGCCTCCCGAGAATTAATTGGGAATCATGCCTTGCTTGACCATTTCCTGGACGCCTTTTTCCTGCTGCAAATCGCGGGGAGAGAGGCCTTCCTGAATCAGATGGTCATAGGCTGGCTTGTAAGGCATGGATTCGAGAATATGTTTGGCCAGGTGAGATTTCAAGGTCAGGGCACGTTCAGCATTGAACTCGTGAATCAAGGTGTTCCTGGCTTCCGGGTCAAGGAGCAAAAGCTCCCGGATGGCCTCGGCCTCAAATTCACTGAAAACCCGCATATTCTCTTTACGAAGATATTGAATGAAAGCTTTCAGGGACTTGAATCCCCACGACCACTCCTGCTCCACTTCATCTTCAAAAAGAGAAATATTAAAGAGCAGTTTCAAATCACTTTTCATAGTGTGACGTCCATCTGAGGGGTCTGTCCGATCCGGAGATTGGAACGATGCAAAGCCAATGCCTGCTTTATGAATGACGCAAGCACTCAACATCACTAGATTATTCGCAATGCGATCTGTCGATAGCTTGGCCGTTGTCCAGGACCTTTGCTGACAGACGCGCCCTCCACTTGAACACCTGGCAACATCTTACATTTTGACGAATAAGAGATTATACGCCTGTATCTTCCATGGGGAATGTCGATGAACGTTATGGATTCACGCTGCCACCACGGGAGATGTTGGGGTATGCAAACTTTACTAAGCCTGTATTTTTTGATCGTTCTGGGCCTGAGCGCAGGCAATGCTTCAGCCCAGGTCATTGAACTGAATGCCGACATGCAGGGTCATGTGATTGGATCCTCGCTCAGTTTTATTGAGGACGCCGGGCGTGAACTCAAACTGAATGATGTATTAGCTCTGGATGCCAAGGCCTTTCGACCAGGAAGCCAGCAGAACCCTAACTTCGGATTCACGCGCTCCGCGTATTGGGCACGATTTGAGATGAAAAATCCGCTGGATAATCCCCAGCGCATTTTTTTGGAATATGGTTATGCGAACGCTGACTATATTGACTTCTATATGCCCAATAATACGGGCGAATACACTTGGAAACGAGGCGGCGACCAGATGCCGTTGAGCGTACGCGAAATAGCCTATCGTCTTCCGGTTTTCGTCGTCGAGGTGCCACCTGGTGTTCATAGCTATTACATGCGCATTGAAACGGAAGGTGTGGTGCAGTTTCCTATTCGGGTCTGGAGCCCGGAGCCCTTTCACACCAAACGTGCATCGGAGTCAGCGTTTCTGGGAACCGTTTACGGGTTCTTTCTGGTGATGGTTTTCTATAACCTGCTGCTGGGCATCAGTGTCCGCAGTGGAAGTTCACTGCTCTATGTGGGATTTATTCTGGCAGGTGCTGGTAACTTTTTTGGTTATCAGGGTCTCTGGCTGGTCTTCTTCCCGGATGCGATCAGCCCTTTGCTGGCCAATCAGGGTTTCATCATGTCTTCAGGTTTCTTTGCATTTTTCGGAGCCATGTTCACTTATTCGTTCCTGGATCTCAAGAATCATCCTCGTTTCATCCGCTGGATGATTTACGTGAGCGGTTCCGTGGGCATTTTCGTCATTCTCCTATGTCCCTTCTCTTATAATCTTTCTGCGAAAATTTCCACGGCCAACGGCTTCGTTACAGCGTTTGCAATTCTGGCTGCGGCCGGTGTCGCCTGCTATAGGCGCTTTCGTCCCGCCTACTTTTTCACCCTGGCCTGGTTATTAAGCATAGTCGGTAACCTGGCCAATCCACTGGCGCTGGCTTCGATTATTCCGGTGAATATGTTTACGCTTTGGGGCCCCTTCCTGGGAGTCGCGGCCGAGCTTGTTTTGATTTCGTTGGCGCTGGGCGACAAAATGCGGCTCGCGCAGGAGGAGTCGGAACAGCAGATTCGCGAATTAAACACCGGCCTGGAGCGCAAGGTCGAGGAAAAAACGCGCGATATCATGGCCATTCTCAAGAACATTAAGCTGGGCATTTTTGCCATTCAGAAAGATGATTTTTCCATCCACAAGGATTACTCCAAGCATCTGGAAGAGATGCTGCATCAAACCCATCTGCAGAATCGCCCGGCTCTGCCTCTTCTTTTTCAGCACAGCTCCTTGACGGAAGATGAAAAGCAGCAGGCTCAATCGGCGCTGGACGCCAGCCTTGGGGAAGATGAACTGGCCTTCGACACCAACGGCCACTGTCTGCCACGCGAGCTCCATTTTCACGCGCCCCATGCCGAGCAATCCTACGAGCTGGATTGGAACCCCATGCTGAATAACTCGGGCGAAGTGGAACGCGTGCTGGTGACCTGCAAGGATGTCACCGAGATTCGCCGTTATCAAAGGGAAGCCGAACATAGACAAAAGGAATTGAACTATATTGGGGAACTGATCAATATCAGCCAGGAAAAGTTCAGCAAGTTCTCGGCATCAGCCCATCACTTTATTGAAGAGAACAAACGCCTGCTGGCCGGCTCTTCAGAAAACCGTGAAGTTCTTAAAATCCTCTTCATCAACATGCACACCATGAAGGGAGCATCCCGTTCCTTGGGACTCAAGGAACTCACTAATATTGTGCATGAAGCAGAAAACGCTCTGACGTCGCTTCAGAAGGGCGAGCAGAGCTGGGACCGCGAACAACTCTTCCGTGAGCTGGAAGCCGTGGCCTCTTCCCTGGCCCAGTACGATTGGATCAGTACCAACCGTCTGAACCGTTCGTTGCATACTCTGGACAGCGTTGAAATGCGCATCGAGGATCTTGAGAAGGAAGTTCATGCTATCGAACAGCTTCAGGACAACCCTGATCCCAAAACCATGGCCAAGTATCTGGCGCAAATGAAACGCCGCATGGCCCGCTACGCCTTCCGCCCATCGATTGACGTCTTCCGCGAGCTCTGCGAGCCAGCACCCCGCCTGGCCAAGGACCTGGGGAAACTGCCGCCTAAAATAAATATCGAAGGTTCGGATATTGTGTTCAGCCATCAATCCGTGGAACTGCTGCGCAATGTGTTCGTCCACATTCTCCGCAACGCTTTGGATCATGGTATCGAGAACGCAAGCGAGCGCACGACAGCCCATAAGGATCCAGCCGGGACGCTCCAGATCAAAATGAAGATCGAAGCCGATCGCAAGCTTTCTATCACCATTCGCGATGACGGCCGGGGTCTGGCCTTGGGCATGATCAAACAAATCGCGATCATCAAAGGCTTCATCAATAGCGATAGCACAGCAACTCCGGAAGAGCTGGCGCAATTGATCTTTGAATCCGGCTTCAGTACCAGCTCCGGCGTGAACGAAATCTCCGGTCGTGGCGTGGGTATGGATGCGGTCAAACGTTGGCTGGAAAAAGAGGGCGCAACTGTCGGCATCGAGTTGGACTCAAGCGCGTCTCCGCTTACGCAGGAATTTATTCCGTTCCAACTCAACATCAAATTACCAACCACCCACTATCGGCGCCTGGAATCGGAGCAAAATCTGGCATTGGCGGGTTAACTCTCAACTTGCCAGAGCAGTTCATTCCCTCTACGATGGGCTTCATTTCCTGAACCAATTTGAATTGGACAAAAGGAGTTGAAGCCCATGAAGTTCTTGGCATTCAGCGTCATGATCCTGGCGCCTTGTGTTTATGGTTTTGAACATCAGTCGACGACTCGCGAGATTTCACCCAGGGTGGTGACCTACTATCAGGACGTTGCCCCCATTTTGAATCGTCAGTGTCAGACCTGTCATCAATCGGGAGCACTGGCCTCGTTTCTGCCTTTGGATACCTATCAGCATGTGAAGCCGTTAGCGAAGCTGATACGAAGTGTGACGCAATCGCGAAAAATGCCTCCGTTTATGCCCGACAATTCCGGCAACTGTGCAACCTATGAAAATGCTCGCGTTCTGAGTGCCGAAGAGATGGCAACGCTGGCTGCATGGGCGGATCAAGGGGCTCCGGAAGGAAACTGGGCGGAGTTGCCGGCTCCACAGCAGCCCAACGAATTGGTGGGACAAACGCATCAGACCGCGATGGAGGAAGCATACACACCGGATAAGAATGTGCACGACGATTATCGCTGTTTCCTCTTGAACCCAGGTGTCTCCGGGACAAAATCACTCTACCTGACCGACTACCTCATGATCCCTGGTGACGATAAACTCGTGCATCATGTGGTGGCTTATCAGGTGACCTCAGCGCGTGCGGCCGAGGAAGTCAAGGCCAAGGATCTGGCGGAAGCCGGAGCCGGTTATGCCTGCTTTGGGGGCGCTGGCGTCAGCGGTGTGCGCATGGTGATGAACTGGGCGCCTGGAACAGGTGTGGTGTCGATGCCGAAAGATACAGGCATACGACTTGATCCCGATTTACCTTTGGTTTTCCAGGTTCATTATCATGTCATGGATGCCAATCCAGGTTCCGATCGCACGACGATCAAGATGAAAATGGCCGAAAATGTTCCGCACGAAATGACTCCCACTTTTTTAACTCCTCTGAAACCGCTGATCATTCCGGCGCAAAAAACCGCCCACGTGCATGAGGGTACGGTGTCGCTGCAATCGAGCTTTGGTTCGGGTAAAGCGCTTAAGGTGATGGGAGTGCGGGCCCACATGCATAAGCTTGGCAGCCAGATGCATGTGTCGGTGATGAACAATAAAAAGGATCGCTGCCTTGTGGATGTCCCACGCTATGACTTTGCGTGGCAAAGCAGTTACTTTCTGAACGAACCGGTCGATATCATGAGCCAGGATCCCATCAGCATTCGTTGCGTCTACAACTCCATGAGCAAGACCGGGACCACGACCTGGGGTGAAGGAACGGAAGACGAGATGTGTCTCGCCACCGTCTACACCATCGAGCGTTAGAGGCCGAGACTTTCGGCATGATAATGAGCGACCAGCTGCCCCATCGTGGGTAGCCCCTCATCCAGTTTTTGTGCTTTCAGGTAGTCCGCATTCCAAAGTTTCGAGTAGGAACGCTCACCCAGATCGCAGGCAAACGTCACCACGCGATGGCCAGGCCCCAGTTGCAAAGATGTGTGAAGGGCCGCGGCCGCATTCAAGGCCGAACTGCTTCCCAAAACAATCCCATCTTCATCCCGCACGTATCGGGCCACTGTGATCAATTGCTTATCGGTCACACGGAGTGCTGTATCGATTTTAGCTTGAGCGAAGTTGGCCACCAAACGCATGATGCCAATCCCTTCGGTCAGCGAGGATCCTTCACTCTTGAATTCACCCGTTTTGAAATACGAGTAAAGTCCCGAGCCTTCTGGATCGGCCAACACCACTTTGATATCCGGCAGCTGCTCTTTCAGATACGCGGAACATCCGCCGATGGTCCCGCCCGTTCCCGAAGCCGAGACCAGCGCATCCAGACGACCGCTCATCTGCTGCAAAATTTCAGGACCGGTAAAGTCGCAATGGGCGCGGAAGTTCGACAGATTTTCGAATTGATTGGCCCAGAAATACTGCTCAGGCTTTTCTTCGGCGATGCGGCGCGCGGTGTGATAAAAATGCTTGGGGTCTTTGAACGGACAGGGATCAACCAGCAGAAGCTCGGCTCCGTGCAAAGTGATCATGCGTTCCTTTTCTGGAGTCTGCCCCTTTGGCATTACCACCAGCATCTTGTAACCAAAGGCTTTGGCGGCTATGGCCAGACCGATGCCAGTATTTCCGGCGGTCCCTTCCACAATCGTCATGCCTGGTTTTAAACGTCCGTCCTCGATAGCGTCCTGAACCATAGCCAGGGCTGCACGATCCTTGATCGATCCGCCTGGATTCATGAACTCACATTTCACGAAAATATCACATTGGCTCAAGCGGCTGAGGGAAGGGATTTTGAGCAGAGGTGTACGACCGACAAGTTCCACGAGATTATGAGCAAGCATAGGCTTCATGGCTAACAAACTCCTATTGGAATCCCTTCAATAATGCTGTGAAAGCACCCTGACCTTGCCACAGATTTTCTGAGCTTGCCAGCGCAGTCTTGGAAAGGGGCGCAATCGCTGAGCTCAGCGTGCACATGTCAGCCAATGATGTATTGGGGATAAAATATTGACGAGCGAACGAGAGTCTCGTGTTTGGCGAATGACACTTGCGCGTCATCGGGAGGAGCCAAACAATTTTCCTCTAGCACTATGTGCCAAGTCCCTCATCCACTCGCCCTAAAGGAGTCTGCAACGATTAAGATAAAGCAAGGTACAGGCCATCGTTTTCGTCGTTATTCGAAGCTTATAACCACATGATATTTTAGTCATTTACGCTGTGTAATAAACGACAAATCCCGTCAGATTTTACAACATGTCTCGATTCGTGACAGGCCCGTTCGCCTCCCATTTTTCGGCGTCGATTCGGGACTTTACGCATGAGTCTTTTAGGGACCCAGGTGATAACTTCTGAACTTTGGGCACTCGATGCGTCCCGGCATGCGCCTTGCACAGGAAGGCCTGTGAGTTGTTGCTGTTCTTATTGCTGTTGCTGAGGTACTGAAAAATGAAGCTGATTCACCTGCCAGTTCTGAGCCTTGTGTTGGCCTCGATGGCCCCAGCTGCTGATCTCTCTCCCAATCGAATGGGCACCTTACTGCAAAAGCCTTTGGCTCCCTCGTCCTATCGCCTGGGTTTGGCTTATGATCAGTCTGAAGACGAAGGCACAAATCAATTCATACAGAGAAGACTGAATCTTGCCGCCGGGTTGCCGGCGCAACTGGAGTTCGGCTTCGGCTTGATTGATACCCAGGAACCGTCCATTGATCACGCCAGCAAACCCCTGGGGGGACAGGTCTGGCTTCGTTGGAACATGATACAATCTTCACTTGTTACGGCCGGAGCCACACTGCAGTTTCAACCGGGACTCGCCACGCGTGAGAGTTCGAGGCAGGCAAGTCAGGATCGAACGTCTTTGGGTTTGGATCTGAATCTGACTCCCTGGTCCTGGATGTCGAGTGCTGTCTACGCCAGCTACAGTCGTCGTCAGGACGAGCGTTATCAGCAGCTGACTCTCGGCGAAGAAAATCTGTTCGGCATGCGATTGACCCTGGGGACTGAAAATTTTGGGGTTTACGGTGACGGCTCGCAGCGTCATCTCTTGGCTCATGATCTGGAAACCGGGACCCAAAAGAAACTCTTCGCTCGGGAATGGCAAGCCGGCCTTTATGTGGGAACGCCTGACGTTCAATTGAAAACCTTTGCCATGATTCCGGATACCCATCGCTATTTCGGAATGCCGGAGCGAGGCTTTGGAGCGTCCTTGACCCTGATCATTGGCGGTGTCTCAAGCCCAGCTGACACGAACGAGACTCACAAGTCGGACGTTGTCAAGACCACCGAATCGGCAACTCCTTCGGAACCCGAGCTTAAAATTCTCGAAACGAACGAGATGGATGAATTTCAGCTCCTCGAAAAAAAGGCGCACGAGGCGGCCAAGAACCAGAAGGAAACTCCGGCCGAGAAAGCAGAACGCGAAATTCGTCAAAGTTTGGAAGCCGAAAAGAAAATAGCCGCACAAAAAATTATTGATGATGAAAAGGCTCAACGCGAAGCCGCACAGGCCTGGCAAAAACGCGTTCAAGAGAATGATGACGCGTATCATGAATACAAGGACGACGTGAATTCTGAGATTAATCAGTATGCCCTGCCGGACCAGGACGATCTCAACTGGAATGGCTTGACCCCATAAGGGACGCCATTTTCCCACACTCATAGCCAATCAACTGTTTGGATTAAACTTCCTCCAAATAGCTGTTGCAAAAGACTTGAGGCTCCATTAAGCAAGCTGGAGCTTCAATAATCTTACTCAGCTATCGAGGTGTTGTTTGAAATCCAAATTGCATGGACTGTCCAGCTTGCTGCTGGCGGCTGCCTGTTTCAACTGCCAGCCCCACAACGGTCAAAACTCCGAACAAAAAATAGTTGATAAATCGCATCTTGATCGCGATTTGCTTGCCGCTGGTCCCTTCGCTACGGAAGAATCACTTTACACCGTGGCGCCTTCGATTGATCGCGATGTTCTCCCCGCACCACCTCTAGGTCAACCTGAAGTCAAGACAGATATCCGCGGCAAGCTCTATCTGCCAAAGGGTGATGGTCCATTCCCCGTCCTGGTATTTTTGCATGGCAATCATGGAACATGTGGCCGCGTGACGGGTGCTGGCAACCCTCGCCTGGACACGACTGTCGACTACACACTGAGTGGTCGCTGCCCGGCCGGCATGGTGGAAAGTCCCAGCTACCTCGGTTACGAATACTCTGCCAAACATCTGGCGTCATGGGGCTATGCGGTTATTTCTGTCAACGCCAACCTCGGCATTACAGGACGTGACGGCTATAATTCCTCGGATGGCGGTTTGGTTTATGCGCGCGGCGCCCTGGTCCTGAAGCATCTCATCAAGCTCCGCCAATGGTCCTCGTCCGGCGATAATCTCGCCCTTACGAACAAGGATTTGAACGTTAAAAATAAATTCGATTTCACCGAAGTGGGTGTCATGGGGCACTCACGTGGTGGTGAAGGCGTACGTTATGCTTACAACATTTATGAGAAAGCGGCAGCGAGCAGCGTGTGGAAACGCGAACTGCCCAATCTGAAAATCAAAGGCGTCTTCGAGATCGCGCCGGTTGATTTTGGAACCGGAATGCAACCGCTGAAAGTGGAAGCTGTGGGCACAGCCTGGACTGTCCTTCTTGGTGGTTGCGATCGCGATGTCAGCAACTTCATGGGCGCTAATCCTTATGCGCGTATGCTGGCGGGTGATGATGGTTACGCGAAAGCCATCTTTGCCGTTTGGGGTGCGAATCATAATTTCTTCAACACGGAATGGCAGGTGTCCGATGCGCCTCATACCTGTATCGGCAATCAAAAGCCTCTTTGGAATACCAAAGCCGAACCGATGGGTTCGATCGCTGTCGACGAGCCGAACGCTCTCGAGGGTGTGACTGGTTCCGTGGCTCAACAAAAATTTGCCAAAGCTCTCATGTTTGCCTTCTTCAAATCCAACGTCGGCAAGCAGGTGGATCCAACCCTCTTGCATACTTTTGATTCGCAATACGCCTTGCCACGCGCTTTGGATCAGCTGGCTCCCACCAGTCGTGAATACCTTCGTTTAAAAGATAACGTGCTGGTGGCCAAGCCCGGAAAAAATAATCCCATCAAGCACACCGAAGGCGCCATTACCTGGCAAACTCTGGATGATAAACTGCGATCCGATCTGCCGAAGCTCCAGGAATATTGGACCGCCTATGCCCGGGATAAAGGTTATTCCCGTCTGGATGTCACCCTTCTTCCTGATAGTTTTGCGCGACCCGCGCTGGTTCTGGAAGGCCCTCGACTCAACGCTGAGCAAACTCTGGACATTCCTTTTACCAAGGTCACCGATACCGAGGGTTACTGGACAGTGGACGCCACCCTCGCCCGTCGCACAGGATGTTATGCGTATCCTGAAACATCCTGCGTTCCGGACTTCAGCGTCTCGGAAGTGGATGTGGCTCTGGTTTACGCGGACGGCAGCAGCTCCAACTTTGTGCATTTGACTGACTACATCAAGCTGGAAAATTACCATAGCAGCTATTTTGAAATGGCCTATGCAGAACCGGTTGCAAACGGGAGCGAATCCTATAGGCTGGGTTTCAGCTACGTCCCGCTGCTGTTCAGTACGGCTCGCTTTGAACTCACGGACTTTGCTTTGCAAAGTTCAAATATCAAAGGTCTGCGTTTGAAGTTCCCAGCCGGCAAGCCAGTCGCTCTGGCTGTTGATGAGATCCGACTGGTCAAGCGCGCGGACGTGGCTCACTAAAAGGAATTTGAGCGGAGCCGCCTGACGTGACGTTGATGACCCTGCGCAAGATGAAGACGGAGTTTCGAGAAGATAAACCGGTCCTCTACTTTCTTCAGGCGGATGAACCGCCACTCAATGAAAAAGTGGGGACGACCTTCTCTTTGCGCGCCAGCGGCTCCATTTTTTGTGTCGCCTGTGGACGGAAAACCAGCAAGAGCTTCAATCAAGGCTACTGTTTTCCGTGCATCAGGGCTCTGGCCCAATGCGACAGCTGCATGATCAAACCCGAGCAGTGCCACTTTCATCGTGGCACCTGCCGTGATCCCAAGTGGGGTGAGGCATCGTGTATGATTCCTCACCTCGTTTATCTCGCCAACTCCTCCGGCATTAAAATTGGTATTACGCGGGCTTTTCAAAGGCTCACGCGGTGGATGGATCAAGGCGCCGTCCAGGCCATTCCACTGGCTACCGTTAAGAATCGTTTGGACGCGGGTCTGATCGAAATCGTTCTGAAGCAGCATTTTCCGGACAAAACCAACTGGCGGGCTATGCTGAAAGGCAATGTGGAACCATTGGATATGGAGAGTGTGCGGGACGAGGCGCTGGGTTTTCTGCCTATGCACCCCTTTGCCGAGACCTGTACGGAACCTGCTGTGACATTGCAGTATCCCGTGCTCGAATATCCACAGAAGGTGCAATCCTGGAGCCTGGATAAGAATCCGCTGCTGGAAGGCACGCTGCTGGGCATTAAAGGCCAGTACCTGATTCTGGATACAGGCGTGATCAATATTCGAAGCTATGCGGGCTACGAAGTGAACGTCAGCTGATTACGGCTTTTGCTCAAGCTGCTGAAAACCATCGTCCACAGGGACGACTTTCTTTTCCTGCTGCTTATCTTCATCCTTCAGGAAATAGACTTCCTCAACGTTGACATCACCATCTGAAAGTTCTTCGACTTTCAAATCCTGCACTTTGTTGGCAGGAGCTGGTGAGGCCGCAGGCGTACCGGGCGCGTCGTCCAGACCTGCAGCAACCTGCTGGAAGCGGACCCGGGCCGATTCAGACAGCGCGTTGCCAGCCAATTCCTGATTGATCCAGCCATTCACTTTGGGGTTGGGGTCATAGGTGGCCGCCACCAGATAAAGCTCATTGGTGGGATCGCGACGTGTGACAAGATTTTCCAAAATGACTTTACGTGTCCCCGCATCGACGATGCGAATGGCCTGGCGCATGATGTAAAGTTCGCCGCCAGTACTCTTCGTACGAAAACGCCGGAAATAATTTTGAATCAGAGGGCGGCGGGTTGAACCAATCGCCGCTTCCACAGTGTCGATATCCACGGCTTCGCCGGACTCAGCCAGGGCCAAAAGAGCTTCCATACGCGTCCAGAATTTAGGCTGCGCCAACGCATCATTGAGGAGGAGCTGGGTGCCTTTCAAACGGGAGTTCCGCATATCGATCACAGTTTTATAACGCTGCCAAACAAAGGGATGCGCGAGGCCCTGACGCCAACGTTCTTCCTGACCTGCGGTGAGCATGCCTGACGTTTCAAATTCCTCGATATCTTCGAGCGGATTGGGCAGCGCCCAGTAAGGATTACCCAGATCCACAGCCGGAGTCGGCTTGGCGGCAGCAGCAGCAGCGGCCGGAGCCACGGGAGCAGGCGTCGTTTGCTGCGTTGATGCCATGGTTGGCGCGCTTTCCAGACCCTCTTCATCCGCAGGTGTTTCAGGTGCCAACCCACTTATTGAGTCGAATTGACTTAAGATCTGCGACAGCGGGCTTTCCGTTCCGTCGCCACTTGTTAAATAAAGTGCGGCAGCCAGAGCTAATACCAGAGCTCCAAGTATGATATAGTTTCGGGTGTTTGAAGAATTGTCAAATTTACCAAAAAGCTCGGTCATGCGGGTGAGAGAAGTCCCGAATGACGAATTGTCTGAGATCGAACTCACGGGCTGGACGTTGCTTGCTTGATCCAGTTCACTGCCGGCCGTGGTCGACGTTTGAAACTGGTCCCCGCCGCCGTATTGGGGATTATACATAACATTCGCGGGTTTGGGCGCGTCTTTGCCCTGGCCTTGCAGGCCCCCGACATCATCGAGACTGATGGTTTTGATAGCTTCACTCATTTGGCACCCTCTGGTCCCTTTGGATCTTCTTTCCCCATCGTCAGAGTTTCAAGAAAACTTGAATGCAGGGGAAGGGTATGCGGCGGAATTTGCCGGATATTTCCTTTAAAAAGTCCCTGATAAGGGGCGCCAGCTAGGCGGCAAGAGGGAAGTTTTGATTGTTCTTCGCGCTGGAATTGCGTATAAACTTCGCTTGAATTTTGAGGATTTTGTGTTACTTAAACATCCTCCCGTGCGCTTATAAGCATGTTGTTTCAATCTTTTACTACCGCAAAGGTTTGCAGCCCATGAAACTCGAGAAGCTCAGGAACATTGGTATCTCGGCACACATCGACTCCGGTAAAACAACCTTGTCCGAGCGTATCCTCTATTACGCAGGTAAGATCCATAAAATCGAAGAGGTTCGGGGTGGCGGTGACGGCGCGACCATGGACCACATGGAACTCGAAAAAGAACGCGGTATCACGATCACGTCCGCATCGACGACGGTCTACTGGAAAGACCATATGATCAACCTGATCGATACCCCGGGTCACGTGGACTTTACGGTTGAAGTGGAGCGCTCGCTGCGCGTACTCGATGGCGCTGTCCTGGTCCTCTGCGGTGTGTCGGGCGTTCAGTCTCAGTCCATCACCGTTGACCGCCAAATGAAGCGTTACAACGTTCCAGCTTTGGCCTTTATCAATAAACTCGACCGCGCTGGCGCCAACCCTATCAAGGTTACGGGCATGCTGCGTGAAAAACTTGGTCACAATGCGGTGTTGCTGCAGTACCCGATCGGTGCTGAATCAGATTTCCTCGGCGTGGTTGACCTTATTACCCGTAAAGCCATCTACAACGACGGCGACAAGGGTGATGTCGTTCGCTTTGAAGAATGTCCAGCCGAACTCAAGGGTCAGGTCGAGACTTATCGTGCAGAAATGCTCGACAAGATTTCAATATTCAACGATGAAATGACCGAAATGCTTTTGGAAGAAAAAGAGATTCCAGAAGAGATGATTCATGCCACCATCAAAAAAGCCGTCAGCACCAAATCCATGACTCCTGTTCTCATGGGTACGGCTTTCAAAAACAAGGGTGTGCAGACTCTGCTCGACGCCGTTCTCCGTTACCTGCCTTCCCCAATGGAACGCAAGTACTATGGTAACGACAACGACAAGGGCGAGAAAATCGAAGTTTATCCCGATCCCAAGAAGCCGCTCTGCGCCATGGCTTTCAAGATTTCGGACGAAAACTTTGGTCAGCTGACCTATACCCGTATTTATCAGGGCACGCTGAAAAAAGGCGAAAGCTATTATAATCCACGTATGGGCAAGACCCAGCGCGTCGGCCGTCTGGTGCGTATGCACTCCAACGACCGTGAAGACGTGGCCGTGGCTGAAGCCGGTGATATTATCGCCATGGTCGGTGTGGAATGCGCATCGGGTGATACGTACTGTGACGAAGGCATCAACGTCACCATGGAAAGCATGTTCGTTCCTGAGCCTGTGATCGAACTCGCCATCAAGCCTGCCAAGCAGGAAGATCTGGTGAAGATGTCGAAAGCTCTGAACCGCTTTATGAAGGAAGATCCCACCTTCCGCGTGCACGTTGATAAGGAATCCAACGAAACCCGTATCGCAGGTATGGGCGAGTTGCACCTTGAAATCTACGTTGAGCGCATGAAGCGTGAATACAAGGCGAACGTGATCGTCGGTCAGCCGAAGGTTAACTACCGTGAAGCCCCGACTCAAAAAGCCGATTTCGATTACAAGCACAAAAAGCAGACCGGTGGTTCGGGTCAGTACGGTCACGTTGTGGGTACCCTGCACGTGAACGACGCTCCCAAATCCGAGGATGATTCGCACGAATTCGTTAACGCCACCGTCGGTGGTACGATTCCGAAGGAATTCATCCCAGGTGTGGAAAAAGGTTACCGCGAAGTTCTCGACAAGGGTCCTTTGGGTGGCTTCAAGGTGATCAACACCAAGTTCGAACTGAAGGAAGGTACGTATCACCCAGTCGACTCTTCCGAGATGGCGTTTAAGATCGCCGCTCGTCAAGCGTTCAAGCAGGCGTTCCTGGAATCCAAACCTGTGATCCTCGAGCCGATCATGAAGGTGGAAGCCGAGACGCCAATGGAATTCCAAGGTACTGTGCAGGGCGATCTTTCGTCTCGCCGCGGTATGCTCCTGGGTTCTGATATGCGTGATGAATATGCGGTTATCCTGGCTGAAGTTCCACTGGGCGAGATGTTCGGTTATTCAACCGACCTTCGCTCGAAGACTCAGGGTAAAGCAACCTTCTCCATGGAATTCGCTTGTTACCGACCTGTTCCTTCGTCAATCCAGGAACAGCTGGTCAAGAAATTCCGCGAAGATCAGGCTAAAGGCGGCAAGAAAGACGACGAATAATCGTCTTAAGCAACATGCTGTTATCAGGGGCTCCGCAAGGAGCCCTTTTCTTTTTCACCAAGACCTTCCCGCCGCCTCTTCTTTCAGCTTTGAAAGAATCTGCCGATACGAAAGCATCGCGCAGGAGGCGCTATCATGGAAAAGAAAGAAAACAAATTTCGTTTGCGTCTGGTGAAGACGACTGACGAAGTCACGGTCGATGCCAGCAGCCCCGAGTTGAAGCAGCAGCCTGCACAGGTGCACAGTGCCTTTGCCAGGCAGATGACGGATTACGCGGACGACCTGGACCGCATGATCGAAGCTATTCTCAAGTCCTAAAAAGATCAAAGATTCTAGAGCATGCAAGGTAGCTTTGCGCGGTTAAGTTTTCTTAACCGTGGACTTGCATGTTATTCGCCACCATTCCTCACAAGTCTCTGACTCATTCTTCCGATAAGCATTTCAAACCCCTATACTGACAATGGTGATCCCAAGAGCAACGACGCTCTGATCAACAGGCCTGGAGTTTCACTATTCACGGTTGGCTAAAAATTTTGGCGAGCGGGCTGATGTGCATCGGCACTATGATCCCGACATGTCCGCTCCACGGGTCTGAACCTGCGAAAACCCTTACCATCGGTTCGCCTTTGAACAGCCCGCCCTTTGTTTTTGAAGGCGAAGGCCGCGGCATTGAAATGGATCTGGTGACTTCGGTTGTCAAGAAAATGGGCTATAACCTGGTCTGGCGCCATTTGCCGCCCAAGCGGATTCGATACCAGGTCGCCCAGCATGAAATAAGCTTTGGGATCCGCTCCCAGGCCCTGAACACGGATAAATTGTTCTACAGCAGACCCTACATTCAGTTTCAAAACGTCGCGATTACCATGGACCCTAAGGTTCAAATTACGTCTTTACAGGATCTGTCGAAATATAGCGTGGTGGCCTTCCAAAACGCCAAGGACGCCTTGGGACCGGACTATGCAAAAGCCGTCAGCAAATGCACGGTCTATATGGAAATGCCGAATCAGGCCAAGCAAATCGAGACGTTATTCAGACGACGATCCCAGGTGATCATCCTCGAAAAGCAAATCTTCACATACTTTCGCGAGAAATTTTACCCAAAGAGCGAAGTGAGGATGTTTGAAATCTTCCCACCGACTTCGTACTCAGCCGTATTCAGTGACAAAAAATTGCGAGATGAATTCGACAAAGCGCTCCAGGCGGTGACGCCCGGATCGAATGGCAATTAGAATCTGTGTGGCAGGATGTCAGCCATTGATAGAATGGGCACGACGTTCCCAATTACGGTCCGCCTGCGCTTCATAAATGGTCTTTTGCAGACTCGACAGTTCGTTCGAAAGCTCGAGCGTGGGTTCCTCGAGTTGCTGCAGGAGCACCCGGGCCAGGCCCTTCCAATCCGACTGTGATTCCGCGATTTGAATGGCGCGATGGGCTTTATCAATGGCTTCGCGAATGGACGTCACGTTGGTGATATCAATGCGGCGGTCAATCAGCACAAGGATATGATCCAAAAGCTCAATCATAAGCCGCGCATCTTCGATCACCGCGCGCGCTTCCATACTCAACCGTGAGCCCTTGTACTCCCAGAGATGAACCGCCACCGGCTTCAGGTTACGGCCAATAGCCGTGCTGAGATTCCGCAGGGCATCAATGGTTTGAACACAAATTTCCATGGGTGAATCGATCTTGCAGCGCAGATCCGATTCGGGAGTCAGGGGCAACGCTGGCAACCGCAGTATATCCTCATGACCCAGATCGATCTCGCGACCATCCAGAATGATGCGAGTGATCGTGTGGTCCGGCCGCAGAAGGTGCTTCTCAATCCAGGCCGCGGCCTCAGACAGATTATGGATCGGCACAGGAACCGGGATCTTCTTGCCGTTGATCAGCAGTTTCTTGAGCATATCACTCTCAACCGTTGGATGAAGTCAGCTTGTTTTGCTGCTGTTCAAATTCGGTGCTGGCTTGCTTGGCCAGGGCGGCGGCTCGCTTGTCGCGAGGATCGGCGTCCAGGATTTGCTTCATGAGGCTCAGACAGTCACCGAAGCGTCCGAGCTTATAAAGGATGCCGCCGAGCGTATAGATAAAGTTGTAATCGTTGGGGTGAACCTGCAGATAGCGACGGATGGCTTTTTCAGCATCACCGTAGTTTTCGCTTTCATGCGAGATCCGAACCAGAGAATACAAAGCTGCTGTGTTTTCTGGATTGATGGCCAGAGCTTTCACAATCCAGCGACTGGCTTCGCGCAGCTCGTTCATGCCTTGGAAGGCCAGACCGAGCCCCAGATTTGCCATTTCGTCATCGGGAGCCAGACTCACGGCTTTCTGGAAGTGCAGCACGGCGATGTCGTTGCTGTTCTTCATCAGACCGACAGTGCCGAGCCCGATGAAAACGCGTGGCGAATAAGGATCCAGATCGGCGCCATGCAGATAAGCGTCTTTCGCGCCATCAATATCACCCAGTTTTGCAAAGCAGTCGCCGATAAGGCGATAAAGATTTGCACGGTGATGAACCGGAACCTGATCCATCTTGAAGACGGTTTCAATGGCATCAACAGCTTCGATATACTGCTTGCTGCGGACTTTGGCTTCGATCTCCAAAACGCGGTGGTCAAGGCTGCTCAGATCGGCCGTGGTGGTCGATTCCACAAAACGGTTCATCAGTTCGAGCATGCTGGCACGCACGCGTTCCGGAGTAAAGCGTCGGGCCGCTTCAGCCAGGTTTTTCTGAACAATGTCATGCACGATCGAGGGATTGGATCGCATTTTATTGATGGCTTTGGCCAGACTGATCGGCGAGGATGCGCAGAAATCGATGCGATGCTTGCCGCAGTATTCCTCGACCAGAGCATGCCGGGCCGCGATCACAGGGATACCCTGAGTCATGGCGCTGACCATGCGGTAGGGGTCGCCTTCCATGCGATCATGCGACGCGATGGGCGAGATATACATGGCATCGGTCGCCTGTTGAATGGCACGGATGCTGTCGCGAGTCGGTGCATAATAGACCGCGCAATTGTCGATACCCATATTCACAAACAGATCGCGCAGCTCCCCGGCATAGGTTCCCACGCCGCAGAAGATAATGCGCAGTTTGGATTTCAGGGTCGGTTCGCGCATGATCAGGAGGCGAGCGGCACCGGCCAGATCAGCCAGACCTTCTTCCCATTCCATCTGACCCATGTAGCTGATCACCAGTTCGCCTTCGGCGAGACCCAGTGTCGCGCGAGCCTTGGCGCGACCTGCGGGGCTACGGTCGAGGCGGGGTTCAACCCAAACGCCCATTTCCATAATGCGATCCGCATGGACGCCTTCGAGTTCGAGGGCGCTGCGTGCGGCTTTGGATTGCACGATAAAGCCGTCGGCACCGTTGGTGATCTCAGAGCGGATGGTGCGCATCTGATCCACGTCCTGAGCCGGGAATGGCACGAGGTTATCAACCCAAACCAGCAGGCGGAATTTGTGGCGCCAGCGGGCTTTCAGAGCCTGATAAGCGTAAAGGCCGAGGCGTTCCTTGACGATGACGATATCGAAGCTGCTCAGGACCTTTTCAAGGCTGGGCAGGAACGTTGGATTGTCGTCATGGTCCCGCAGGACCACGCAGGTCAGATCCTGGAAATACGAAGTCTGGGTCAGATAACCGCAGATCGACTCCGAGCTTATCACCTGAACTTCGAAAGCATCGGTCAAGAGGCGAAACTGATCAACCTCTTCGACACTGGGCAAGCTACCCAGAACCAGGGCTACCTTTTTCTTCAACTCACCCATCGAACGCCTCCGAATCTAAACCGATTTTTGAAAGCCTGCCTGCTCTTGAACGCCTGAATAAAACTTGCCGATCTTGGCCTGGTGCTGGGTGATCTTCACGAGTTTTTCGCTCATGTGATCCCGCTGTTTCTCCATCGCTTCCTGCAGACGCTGCTCCGCTGCTTGAAGGGCGATGCCCAGACGATGCAAGTCGGGATCATCGAGGTAATCGGAGCGCTGCCTCCGCACCAAGTGGTCTGCGGCACGGAAATTATGAAAGGCGGCATTGCGCCAACGCATTGCGGAATCGAAGCTGTTCCAGTCCTCTTTCGCGAGGGCTGCCCATGCTGCTTCGGAGCGCGCAAGATAGATCTCTAAAATCTTCCTGATGCGATGAAGTTCAGGGTTCATGACAGCCTCAATGCTCTGCATATCTTCATTGTATGGGACGGGGCTTTTCAGTGTCAATCCAACAGGGATCACCTCGCGTTTTCGTATATGCAGGCATCTTGCGACAGTGACTGGAGATTTTGGGCTCAACTGGGGAACACGACCAACTTCATGGATAAGTTGGTCGGGCTGAGAAGCTTGGGGAACTGCTTTAAATTTAACCGTTGCCTTCGAAAGCAGGACGCGCGATGGTGCCGCTGATCTTGTAATTCAGCTGGCCTTCCGTGCCGCCCATGACACTCAGGATAAAACCGAAGTTATCCTTCAGTGTTCCCTCGAGCTTAAGGGGGATCGTGACATCGAGGATGGAATTCGCGAACGGATTCTTCAGGGTGACCACACCTTTGACGTCGGTTTTGATCTCCTGGGTTTCAAATCCTGATTTGTTGTCGATCTGCAGCCGCCCTCCCTGCAAGGAGGCTTTGACGATGGCGCGCTTGAAGTTCTGCTTGGCAACGACCAGCGTGGGGTTGGCCAGATCCAGGCTGGCCTTGTTGATGTTGAGCTCCACATTCCCGGTCGACTGCAGGGGATCGTCAATGGCCAGCTTGATCTCGCTCCGTCCGCTCAGGTTGCCCTGAAAGATCAGCTGCACCAGAAGGTCCTTGATCATGTCATTGGCGGTTTTCGCCACATGATGCAGACCCACGTTCACGATACCGCCCAGCTCAAAATCCTTGGCTTCGAGCGAGATATGCTTGGGAACATAATTCTTATCGGTCATGAGTTGCCAGATGCTCCAGGAGACGCTGGTATCGAGCGTCCCATTGTTCCGGCTTACCAGTTCAACATTGACCTTGGCCTGACCAATGAAGAGGCTCAGCAGCGAAATCGAGGCGTCGATGCTTTTCAGCTCCATCTGCGCGCTGCCGTCCGCTGTCGCGATGCGGACTCCCGCGGCGTCCATCCCAATCAGGAATGATGGACCCATTTCCTTGACCCGCACCGTAAAACCGGTGGCTTGAGAGATTTCGGCAACAATCGCCTCTTTCAGCACCCCATAAGGGAAGGTGAAGAGGAAGAATACGAGAAAACCCAGAAAAAACAGCAGGACATACCACGCAGCGTTAAAGACCTTGCGTGTTTGTTCGGTCACCTCGGACACTGTTATCCTCCCGTCTTATAAGCAATGACTTTAGCACTGGTTTCAAAGAACAGGCGATCCCCATAACGTGTCCGGATTTGCAGACTATGCACGTTCAGGCTGCCATTGGACTTTTCCACTTCTTCCATGAATCTCAGAAGACGCGGCAAGGAAACCTTGGGCAATTTGAACTCGACCTGGGTATAGCGAAAGTCGGCAGCCAGCGGACTTTCAGCGGGAATTTCGGTGTCCTGCGAACGCAGGTCGGCGATCTGGACCCCGACCTGATTGGCTTTGCTTTCAAAGAAGGGCTTGGGCTTGAACTCCGCAGCGCTGCGGCTGACAGCCGATTTCAATTCCTGATAGCGCTTGAGCTCCTGATCATAGGTGGACGTCAGACCACGCACCTCGGTCAGAGCATCAAAGCTGGCATTCAATTCATCTTCCAGAGCATTGATACGGGTGTAATAGATCGTGAAGGCACCGAGCACGAACACCAGCAGCATTCCGGCAACACCCGCCAGCACGCCTGTTTGATGTTCAGGAGATAGTTTGTAAAAACTATCCATGATAAAGTCGATGCGCTCATTGTTGGCACCGAAGAGCGAGCGGCGGACCTTATCGACGACGCGACCGACCAGGGATTGGATGGAGTCACGAACATTCTGAAAAGCGCTCATAATTGCGCCGCCTCACTGTTAGGATGAACATATTCGGCCTGGATGGTGAATTCGATGACCTTACCGTCTGACCCGGGTTTGGCGCCTGAGCTTTTTTCTTCAACTTTACGCAAAGACTTGGTTTTGCCCAAGGCTTCGATGATGGCGGACTGCGATGCGAAGTTATCCGTTTCCGCTCGCATCGTGAGTTTGCCGACCCCCGGCTGGGTGGTCCGGAAATCAAATTCCGTGACATCGATTTTGGTGTTTTTTGGAACCACTTCGCTGATTTCCTTCATGACCCGCATCGGGCCGCTTTCGCTGTTGGCCAGCATGAACTCGGCTACGGCAGACCGCTTGTCGCGAATCCCGGCTTTCAACTTGCCTTCCGCATCCGAACGGAGCTTCTTAAAGGTAATGCTCTTGTCGGAATACTTTTTCTTGAGTTCCGGAAAACTGGTCAGGAACTCCTGGGTGTACTGGTCCTTCACCTTTTCAATCTGCTGATTGTAGAAGTAGTATTTCACCACATACGTCACCATCAGAAGGACCAGGACCAGGGAGATCACCTTAAAGGCCTGAGCTACGCCCTTCATGATGAATTCGTAGTTCTGGACGTAAGCGAATTCACCGCGTCGCAGGTTGATCTGCGAATGCTTTTTCAAATTGGTGACGGCTCGCAAACCGATGGCCAGACTTTGCGGCAGGATTTCCTGCTTGGCTTCCAGAGCGGGATTGATGCTGATATTGGTCTTGGTCAAATCGAACTTTTCGAAATTCAGTTCGAGCTGATCGCTCAAGAACTTCTCAAAGTTCTGCAGTTTGGACGTTCCACCGGTCAGGATCACCCGATTGATAGGTTCCTTATCCCAGGTTTTATAGGCGTAAAACGTCCGGCCCAGTTCCTTCACAATCGCATGAGCCGCAAGCGTGGTACGCTCGGCGATCCGCTTCCCGCGTTCGGTCAGGTCTTCACCGCGATAATTGGTATGGAAAACGGAGCTGACCTCGTGCTTGGCGCGCTGGGCTTCGTGGAAGCTGCACTCCAGATCACGGGCCAGGAAATCGGTGATATAGCGGCCGCCCAGGTTAATGGAGCGGAACATGCGCAGAACCCCGCCCTTGATAATACAGACGGAGGTTTTTTCGTTCCCCACATCAACCAGGGCATAGCATTCATTTTCCTGGGCAAGGATGGTCGGGCAAAGGTTATAAAAAGCCAGACTGTCGACGTCGACCAGCTTGGGGTCAATGTTCACCCGGCTGAGCAGATCCAAGAAATTACGCAGGAACGCCTTGCGCGTCATGACCGCAAGGGCCATGGTCTGACCCTTCGAATGCCCCAGAATCTGATGGTCGACAACCATGTCTTCCATGTTGAAAGGCACATATTCTTCAAGCTCCACCGCGATCGACTGCTGGATCTTGCGGGGGTCGCTAAAGGCGAAAGGGATCACGCGGGATGAAATAAACTGGCCCGGCATGGCCGTGATGATACGGTCAGCCGTCAGATTATGTTCCTGGAAGAGCTGTTCCATACAGATCGGCACGATCGCATCGAGGGGAACACCATCCAGATTGGGAATGACAGTCTCGTAGAAGTTCACGACTTCGTAGGACTTGAAGGTGTTGACAATCTCGATGGCTTTGATCGAATAACTGCCGATGTCGAGGCCTATGACTTTTTGCATAGAAGCGTTTCCGTCCTGGTCGCTGGCAAAATAAAGATAATGGGGGTGACCTTGGGTGCCCCCCTATCCATTCTATAACATTTTCCAGTAAAGATAGCGGTAGGCTGCCTTATACTGATTTTTGACGTCATCATCACCGGGCAACTTCCTCTGCAGGACCACTTCCAGGGTCTTGCTCTGCCCGAAAACTTCGGCCTGTACCTTAACCCGATAGAGATCAGACCGATATGTGAATCTATTTATGATTTCCTCACTTTCGGGACTGTCGGCACAGAATGATTCTTTGAGTGTCTGTTGAATCTCGGGCTGTCCGGAGAGCGGCCCGTCCTTGTCCGACTTGATGCGGTACTCCATGGCTTTTTCCGCACAGTCGGTCGTCGATTTCGGGAAGAGACAACCCAAAAACTCCCGGGATGCGGTATTGAAGTTAATGAGAGTTCTCGTGTTCTTCCCGGTGCCCACGGGGATGGGATAGACGGTCAAAAGGGGCGAAAAAATCGCATGCATATCGACATCCCAGCCCGGGATCATGCGCAGCTCGTCAAGACTATCGAAAGGCGCATTCTTGGCCTTTATTTTAGGAACCCGGTCGGCGTAAACATCGTCTTCACTGCTTTTGGCTGATTCGTCGTTAGGGCGCTCGTCCTTGTCCGCCCAATCCCTGATATAAGCCACCAGTTCGGGGACATTGACTTTTTTCTTATCCAGGTAATCTTTTTCCGCCGGACAGCTCATCATGGCCTTGAACATGTTCGAATAAACATTCCCGGTGTTGTCCGGCATGCTGTTGATGTTCAGCTTGGAGCTTTCGTCAGCCACATTCAGCGTAAAATGCCCATCAAACTGCTTCAGAGAATCCAGCACGGCACTGTCGCTGATCTTGCTAAGATCAAATGTTTCCTGCATTTGACCCGCCATTTCCATGGTATCCGCGCCGATGGGAAAGCCGTTCAACATGCCCCAGAAATCGGTGGGACTATCGGAGATACTGGCTTTTCCCCCGGTCGCTTCATGCTGGCCCAAATCAATCGCGAGGTCCGCCATCAGCAGAAAGGTTGCCAGGTTGGCTCCCGATTTGGCGATATACTCAGCTTTCAAGTTATTGCGACTGCCAATGGCCAGCTCGGCGTCAACGGCGGAGTTAACAATCATATCGGCGCTAAAAAGCGCCATAAGCGTGATCATAAACATCACAACGATCATCGCAATGCCACGATCTTTGGCCGTGGCGGGCTCTCCCGACCGAGGCTCACCCACCGGAAAACCCAAAAAGGTCTTCGGCCAGGGAAATGATGATGTCAGGCGCGGCTTCTTCACTCGTGATCCCACTTCAGGGTTTTGGATCGATCCTTCATTTCTTTCATTTCAAAGGCATTGGGGAGCGTAATGACCGTTCGCAGAGTCGTGACCGGGTCGCCTTCCGCGTATTGGGCCGTGTCGTCGGTCAAGTCATTGGTATAAGCATCGACTTCGATTTTCACCATACGTGGGAGGATATCCCGCCAATCGGTTCTAGTCGTATTCCAATCGTCTTCCCACTTTTCCCCAGTCCAGGGTTTGAGGCGAAGAGCCTTGATGTTTTTTGCCAGGACCACCATGGGAACATCGTCCTCAAAATTCATGGGGATGCTGGACGTTTCACCCCGATAAAGATTCGGACGCTGATTATCCTTATCCTTTTCAATACGATAAACCACGAAGGTTTGGTCGGATTCATGGGCACTGGCGATCCGGGGCTGATGCGTGAAAGTCGTCAGACGCAACTCACTGTTATTTTCCCAAGGCTTAATGCTAAAGAAGCTTTTGGTCGTGCGCGTGGTCACCGTTTGAGAATATTCCTGACGTTTGAAGTTCAAGACGAAAGCGTGCTGCAGGTCCTGGGTAATTCGGTCCATGACGATGGCAAGGCGATGATTGACCTTGGACCTTTGCGAAAGCTCCATACGCATGTCGATACCATTGGTCAAGAGACTGGACGTCGCGACGGTCATGGTCAAAAGAAGCGCAATCGAAATGAGGATCTCCAGGAGTGTCATCCCGGATTCCTTGTTGATTGGCATTCTTTGACTCTGTCCGAAACTCACAATCAGTCTTCCTCTTTTTCCATCGGTCTTAAGTATGCCATGGCTTTCATGAGACGCCGCTGAATGATAGGACCCGCCATGACGGGATCTTATCAAGGTCCGGGAGGTGGTGGCGCTGGCGGCACAGGATCTTTGGTCTGGACGCCCTCGGCATTAACGATCGAGCCGTCCACCTTTCTAAGGGACCCATCTTCATACCGACACCCACTCCCTGGCTCGGTCGTCCCCTTCGGTTCGGTGGGGAGACACGCAGGACCAGTTGGATCCGGCGTCGCGGGCCCGCCTTGCATTTTGGCAATGATCTCATCAAACTGCTTTTTTTTGGGCCCAAGGTACTCATCCAAAGCCTTGGTGTTGGTCAGCAAATAGGTCAGGCTCACACTGTCGCGCCGCGCTCCATCCGGCCAACTCACTTCAACGTAAGCCACTTTCATAATGTGGCCTTTAAAGATCTGATCCAGGATAGCATCCATACCGGGCATACCTTCAGCAGCCGTGGGCTTATCCGGTTGGGTGGGATCGTTCTCCTCCTCTTCATCCTTCATTCCCCCGTTTAAGAGGAAATCGAACAGAGGGAATTTCCATTCCTTGACATCGATGCTATAGCGGTAATCAAACTCGATCTCTCGTCCAATATCTTTGAATTCCACGTCTTTGACAGACATGCTGGTATCCAATTCTTTCATATCCATGGTCTGATAATTGTATTCGACCTGGGACATGATGCGTTTGGCGAGCCAAATGGCTTCATTTGAACGCCGCGCATATTCCACTTTATTGACGATATTGCCCTGTCCCGCCGCCATTTCCAGCGCGAAAGCCATCAGCAAACCCACAGCGACTATGGTTTCAAAAATAGTGAAACTGAGTTCGCGGGGATGTTTTTCAACGGGCTTTTTCATCACGGGTTAAATCCACCTCTTGATATCCAGATGAAACCTCGGCCAGCCCTTCATAGGGTTCGGTGACTACGGTATAGGTTCGCTCATCATAGCGGTTTTTATCTTCCACATCAGCTGGTGCGATATGGATGACGGCGCGCTCCACGTAGCCGCGCGGAAAGAAATAAAGATAAACGAATCCTTCCTTGCCCAATTCCTCGAAGGTCTGCAGTTTGCCGTGATGCTCGGCCTGCATGCTGCGCACACCGAATTGCGGACCCAGATGCCTTACAGTCCATTCCGCATTTTCAACAGCTTTCCATTCCGCCGGCGCGAGCTTGGCTTTGGCAGCCAGAAGCGGGGACGTTGGTTTCACGACCACCTCGGCTTCGGAATCTTCAACTTCCTTGCCGGCCAGCAGTTTATACTGCTCGAATTCCTCTTCAAAGGCAGCCTGTCGATCCTTGATTTCCTCAGGCGTCGGATCACGATCCAACTTTTCATCGCCCATATAGAAATCGCTACGATCCGTGGTCTCGAGCCAGTAATCCCCGCTGCCAAAGGCAAAGACGAGGCGATGCGGCTTTCTTGAAAGAACAGTCGTATCATAGGCGGCCCGGATGTCACCGGCCAGGGCATTGAGTTTTTGCGTCGCCTCGGTTTCTTCGGAGAGGGTAAAACTGGGAGCGGCGACCACAAACATAAGAGCAGCCAGAGAGATGACCACGATCATCTCGATCAGACTGAACCCACCTTCCCCAGCGCGTGCCCTGTGGGAAGGCAAGTCGTGTTCGGGTCGACGGTCGTATGGTGTCCGTAGGCCGATACCTGGGATCACACGCCAGAGGCGCGGATCGGGTCGGCGCCTCTTTGCTTGCGTCATAGCCCCATTCCAAAACCTGCAGCGTCATGGCAGGATCAAATAAGAGTGTTATTCACTTTCACCGGTTTTTGCCGCAGCAGCTTCCGGTGGATAGACCACGTCGTCTTCTGTGCCTTCCTGTCCGTCCACACCCACGCAGATGATTTTAAAATTCTTGGGTCCGGTCGATTCGTAACGGTAAGGCTGACCCCATGGGTCATTGATCTGGTTCGCTTCCACGAAAGGACCGCCCCAGCTTTTCGCTGTGGCTGGCGCTTCGACCAAAGCGTTCAAACCTTCTTCAGTCGAAGGGTATTTGAAATTTTTCAGGCGGTACATGTCCAGGGCATTCTTCAGAGTGCCCATGCTGACCGAGGCCAACTGCTTTTTCGCGTCGTCGCTTTTATCGAGCAAACGACTGACGAGCACAGCCATGATCGTACTCATCAGCGCGATCACGATCAGGATCTCGATAATGGTCATGCCGCGATCGCCTTCACCAGCCGGCCCAAAGGGTCGTTGCAACACTCGTTTTAAACGCTTCAGTATCATCACAAGGTCTCCTTCCAAAAAACGTTTCCACTTTGATAGCACTTTTGACGGCCAAGCCCAACTGCTACTTGATCTGCTTCATAATGTCCATCATGGGCATAATCATGCCGATGATCACGCTGACGGCAATCACCATCAGGAACATCATCATGATCGGCTCAATCAGAGTGACCATTTTGGAGATCTTGCGCTCCACTTCCGCGTCGTAGGCCTTGGCCACATGGGCCAGCATAGTGACCATCTCTCCCGTTTTTTCACCGGTCGCGATCATGTGCGTCACCAGTCCAGGAAATACCCCACTCTTGTTAATACAGGACGCCAGACTGTTCCCTTCCTGGACTTCGACTTTGGCCTGCTCCAATACCTCCGTCAGGATCGTATTGTTCACGACGTTCTTCGTGATATCCAGAGCCGCAATGATCGGCACGCCCGAGGACAGCAGCGTGGAAAGGGTCTTGGTAAAACGCGAGACAGCCAGCATCAGGAACACAGGTCCCAGAATAGGCGCAGAAATCAGCCACTGATCAAACTTGCGTCGTCCTTTGGCAGTGGCCAGCCAACTCCGGCCCCCTAAGAGACCCACCACCAGAAGAACGATCGGGACAAACCAATAATTCTGCAAGAACCCTGAAAAATTGATGAGCAATTCGGTGTACCAAGGCACCACGACCTTCATACTCGTGAAAACCTTGCTTAATTTCGGCACGATAACGACCAAAAGAAAAACTACGATGCCCATCGATGCAAAGATCATGATCGAGGGATACACCATGGCCTGGACAATCTTGCCGCGTACCTGAACCTGATATTCCATGAAATCCGCGAGACGTTCCAAAACGAGGCCCAAGCTACCGGATGACTCCCCAGCCTTCACCATATTTACGTATAACTTATTGAATATCTGAGGATAAATGGCCGAAGCTTCAGCCAAGGACTTACCCTCAGAGACGGAATCCTTGACCGAGGACAAGGTGTTGCGAAGTGCAGGATTATCAACCTGACTCACCAGAGCTTTCAGGGATTCATCGACGGGAACATAAGCGTTTTGCAAGGTGGCGAACTGGCGAACCATCACGGACAGTTCTTCCAGACTTACGCCGCGCTGGGTCAGGCTGCTCATCGAGCCTTTTTTGCCAGTCGAGGCCTTTTCTTCTTTGATTTCGGCAACGATGACCTTTTGTCTTTGACGCAGTGTGGCCCGAGCAGAACGCTCTGAATCAGCATCAATGCGACCCTTGACGTTGGCGCCATTGGCCGCATTGTAGCCTTTGTAGCTGTACATCGGCATCTGGACTTACCCCTTTTCTATGACGCTGCTCATTTCGATTTCGAGTTCGTCCGTCTGGGTTTTCCTGACCGCCTCATCCAGGGAGGTGTCACCGGTGACAACTTTATGTAAAGCAGCATCACGCAAGGTGGTCATGCCTTTTTCAACCGCACGCTTTTTAATGCTTTTGGCATCCTGAGTTTGCATGATCAGGGTCCGCATTTCCTCATCAAACACCATAAGCTCGTAGACACCGATACGGCCATGATAACCGATACTGAAGCAGCGGTCACAGCCATGACCACCGGCTCGGTAGACCTGCCGACCTTTGAGATCCGCTCGCTTGATCCCAATCTGATGCAGTTCGGCTTCGCTAGGGTCATAGGCCTCGCGGCAGTGCTGGCAAAGACGCCGGAGCAGACGGGTGGCAACGATCCCGAGCACAGCCGAGGAAAGCTGGAAGGGCTGCACACCAAAATCGAGGAAACGTGTCACAGTTGACGCCGTATCGTTGGTGTGGAGGGTGGATAACACAAGGTGACCCGTGATCGAGGCCTGAATCGCAATCCGGGCTGTTTCCGAGTCACGAATCTCACCGATCATAATCACATCGGGATCCTGACGCAGAATCGCCCGCAAACCGGTGGCGAAGGTCATCCCGATTTTATCTTTAACTTCAATTTGACCCACACCGGACACCTGGTATTCGACCGGGTCTTCGATGGTCAGAATGTTGATGTCACTGGTGTTGATATGCATAAGACAGGCATAGAGCAGAGTCGATTTACCCGAACCCGTAGGACCGGTGACCAGCACAATCCCGTGTTTCTGCTCAATCAAGGAACCGAGGGCATCATAGTTGCGTTTTTCCAGACCCATCTGATCCAGGCGTTTTCCACCGGACGATTTATCGAGAAGACGCATGACGATCCGTTCACCAAAGGCGACCGGAATCACAGAAAGACGAACGTCGATATCCTTGCCGGCCACCTTGATGGAAATACGACCATCCTGGGGAACCCGCTTTTCAGCGATATCGAGCTTGCCGATAACCTTGATACGCGACGCCAGAGAACCGGCGTGGCGCTTTTGAATCTGGGTCTTATCCTGCAGCATACCGTCGATACGGAAGCGCACCAGAACCTCGTTTTCCAGAGGTTCGATGTGAATATCCGAGGCGCGTTCCTTGACCGCACGGGCCAGAAGGCTGTTCACCAGACGGATGATCGGTTTTTCATCATCCGATGATTCCAAAAGGTCGCGCGTTTCGTCCAGATCACCTTCATCACCGACGTCACCGACATTCAATTCGTCGAGCACCTTCTGCGAGGCATCATTCGCGCGTTCGAACACGCGGTTGATACTGTTCTCGATGACGGAAGGTGGACTGACGATCATGTTGATGTTGGTCGAGAGAATCAGGCGCAAATCATCCAGGGGATGAATATTCAAAGGATCAGCCACCACCACGGTGACGTTGAAGTCATCGCGGGCGATGGGCAGGATCTTGTTGTCACGACAGAACTGGATCGGGATGTTATCGACCAGCATGGGATCGATATCATTGATGGGCAGGCGGTCGTAATAAGGCAGGTCCAGCTGAATGGCCAAGGCCTTCAGCATGTCCTCTTCACTGACATAATTATTGGCAACCAGAACTTCGCCAAGCTTTTTGGTATTGCCCTCTTCGTTCTGCTCGCGCAGGGCCTCCTGCAGCTGTTTCTCAGAAATGGTTTTGGACTCAACCAGAATTTGCCCCAGCGTTTTATGCTGGAGGCTGCGAAAATCCACAGAAGGCAGTCGGGTCCACTTGGGTGCTGCTTCAGATTTCTTCGTATTGTCCGTCGTATCCGTCATCGAACCACTTCCTTCATCTCGCAGGCCGTATCCGTATCATTGAGGCGGTTCCAGAGGCTCGGGCATATCCATGGGTTCCGGTGTTGGGACAGGAACCGGCGGTGGCGGTGGTGGAGGCGGCGCATCGCCTCCGTCCATACCTCCGGGACCACCCAGCGGAGCATCATCAAATCCGCCTTGCGGCATTGGCACAGTGGTTGGGTCTTCCGGGCGCTCACCAAGCTCAGGCTTGGCGGCGGGTTTTTCGTCTTCAATGCCACGATCTTCCTGCTGCTGACGCCTCAGACGATCCTGCTCACGTTCTTCGCGAACATCATTGTCATCGGGACGGTAGCGACCCGAGTCTTTGTTGGGCAATGCTTTCATGAATTCATCATCTTCATCTTCACCGAAAGCTTTGGCCATCAGATTATCGCGTTCCTGCACCTTTTGATCATAGATCGCAGCCAGGTCATTGGCGCCGTAAACGATATGCGGCGTCAGGAAAATCATCAGACTGGTCGTTTCTTTTGTCAGCTTACTATTGCGGAAGAGCCAGCCCAGGATCGGGATGTCACCGAGCAGAGGTATTTTCTGAAAGACTTCTGATTCCCGCCGCTTGACCAGACCGGATATCACAGCTGTCTGACCGTTTTTTACGGTCACGAGCTGCGAGGATTGCCGCTTGTTGATATCAGGCAAACCAGTCGCTGGGTTGATACCCCCTTCGTTGGCCTCAAGGTCGAGCTTCAAGGTCACATAATTGCCGGTATGACTGATGTTAGGCTTCAATTCCAGGCTCAGATCCGCGTCTTCTTTCTCGACTTTCTCCAGATTGCCTGCACCAATGGCAGCCGATTGAACGGCTGATTTATAAAAGATTTTGGAACCGACCACGATCTTAGCGACCTCGTTATTCGAAGTCAGAAGATGCGGCGAAGAAAGCACCCGGGTATTCCCGTCGGTTTTCAGCATGGTGATGAGTCCCGCAGGGGTCACTTCGCCGATACCAGGAATATTGATCGGCTGCCCTGCAAGAACACCGATGGTAAAGTCCTTACTCAAAGCACCTGCGACGGCCGCTTTGGTCGCATCAGGAATGGTAGTTGCACCATTGGCATTAGTAATCGTTGAAGCAGCGGCGATAGGCGCCACACCAGCTCCTTGCCAACCGTAGGACTGAACGCTCTTACCGCTCTTGCTTCCCAAGAGCAGAGAGGTTCCAAAGCTAAAATCATCAGACAGCTTCACATCCAGGATATCCGCTTCCACATAAACCTGCGGTCGACGACGATCGAGCTTACGTACAATCGAGTTGATCGCATCATAAGCGGCTCGCGAGCCGGTAATCAGCAGTGAGTTGGAGCTTTCATCCGCTGTGATCTTGACGTTATCGCCGAGTTCCGCCACAGGCGACGGGGCATCGGGAGTTCCAGGCCGCGTCCGTGACGAACCGTTCTGACCAATGGTTCGAACGGGTGGCGTAAAGGTCGTAGGGCGTCGTGTTGCAGACGAGCCTTGAGCCAGCGAAGACAGGGTCGTTGCCACTTTCTTGGCATCAGCATAATCCAGGAAGCGCACCCGAATCGCAGCCTGGTTGGCTGGATCTTCCACGGGGAAATCAAATTTCTTCACCAGGTCTTTGACGTCCTGGATCGTCCGTGGTGGTCCAAAGATCACAACTGAGTTGGAGCGTTCATCAACGCTCACTTTGAAGGACGTTCCACCACCGGCCTGACCAGCACGTTTGCTGGCTTCCGAAACCTGGAGAATCTCCTGAACCTTGGTCGAAATCGCTTTGGCATCACCGTAACGAATGGGGACCAAAGCGACCTTCGGCTGCTGACCGGCCACATCCAAAAGCTCGACGATCTGCAAAATACGGCGAACCTTGTACCCTGTATCACTGATGATCAGAGTGTTGGTCGGCTGATAGGCAATCATCGAGTTGGTGGAGACCAACTGCGATAGAGTCTGCTGAATCTGTTTCGCATCGATGTACTTCAGGGGCACGATCTGGGTGATCAGCTTATCCGTACGTGGCGCCCAGGTTGTACCCTGATAGATATGAAGGTTGCCCTTCAGCGCGTTCCGGGTGGGCAGGATCTTGATGACCTTGCCGGTTTCCACAGTTGTATAACCAAGGACGTTCAAAGCCGAAAGAAAGGCCTGATAGGCTTCATCTTTCGTAACTTTTTTCGGCGAAATCATTTGGACTTTGCCGCTGACGCCCTTGCCAATAATAACGTTTTTACCAGTCCATAACGCAACGGCACGGATGATATCCTTGATTTCCGTTGGTTCGGGAAAGTCGATGCTCACCAGTTCCTGGCCTTCAGGAACATTATCAGCACCAGGATTAGCCGGTTTATTGCCGTTGGCCGCGCCGTTCGGTTGACCAAAGGCAGGGCCTGAGGGCAGTCGAGGGCTATCGCTCGGACCTTCCGGTTCGTCCGGCATGGACTCTTCCGGCATCGGCGGTGGGTTGTCATCCTGAGCCATCAAGGCTTTCCCAGCCCCCAGACTCAGAAGAACCACAGTAGTAAGATTTCGTAAGCGAATCACACTCAATCTCCCCATAGTGTGAGCAGGCAGCCTTCCAAGACTTGGCAAACTAGCCTCCCCGCTACTTTATTTCAACGTTTTGTATGCAAGGCGTCTTGCCGCCCTTCAGGTACTCAACGCGAATCTGTTTGTCCGTTTGCAGCGACTCATAAACCGCAAAACCTTTTTCCGGTTGCGCCATACTAGTGCCGTTGACCGCTGTGATGACGTCACCGCTTCCCAAATGCACCTGCGACCACAGCGAACCGCCTTTGACACCGATCAACTTGAAGCCCACCATCACATTGTCGCGATGGTAGGGTACGAGCCGTCCCTGCTCCAGGATCTTGGAAAAACCAGGTCCCAGGGATTCCTCGACTAAACTGCTTTGCAGAGATACGGTCGTCGTGGCGCAATCACCTGACTGACCGGCATCGGCAGCAGTAGCCACATTGGGAACGGCTGAAGCCGTAGGCAAAGTGGGCAGTGCATCAGGCTTGTTGGCGACAAGCAAGGAATTGATTTCCAAGCACTCCTTGACGCCATTATTATTGAGCACAACCTTGCCTTCTTCGATCGCATAGATCAAAGCAGCTTCCTGCCCGACAATGCGATCCCCTGCACGATAGATGTCAGCTATAGTATAACCCTTTTCCTGAATGGTCGCCAAAGAGGTCTCGGCATTGCCGGTATGAATAATCCCCAAAAGCTCGACATTCACAGATGGTTTCTGACACTTGTCATTAGGATTGAAGGTGGCGGCGGCGCTGCCCTCGGCACTTGGGTCCGCTTCTTCAGGTACGGCACCGGTGCTGTTGAAAATATTGCGAGCCAAGATCACTTTGCGCAAATCCCGATAGTTCGTATCTTTACTGAGACGGGGGCGATCAACTTCCTGCCTCGGTTTGAACCTATGTTGCATCGCAGGACCTGAGAGAAATATAAGGCTGACAGCGGATAGAATGGAGGCACAAATATAGGCTGCAAAGAGGACCGCAAGACTGCGCCAGGCAATTTCCAATACGAGGCGGTTCAGGTCCTCATAAGATCGCCAGTAGCCAAGCACTTTGTCTTTCCAAGCCAGAATCTGCATTCACTGTCCCTATTGAATCTGAATCGTCATGTTTTGCGTGGAACCATTGCGATTCAGTCGAACTTCGATTTCCTTTTCACTCTTGAGCTGATTGAGCAAACGTATGGCTCCGGCTGCATCGCGCAGGGGAATGCCGTTGATTTCCTCAACGATGTCGTTGTTCTGGAATCCGGCTTTTTCATAGACGGAATTCTCACGAATGCGGGTCAGACGGAAGCCTTTCAGTTCGCCCCCAACCATATTGGGTTCAGCCTTGGCGTCCTGCAGGACTTTGGTCAGCATTTCCGGCGCCAGCATATTGCGTTTGAATTCGTCCGTAAGTTTGATGTTCATGCCCTTACGTTCAAAACCCTCTTCCTGATGGGCATCAGGAGGCGGCTTGACTGCCAGGCGATCCAGAGCGACACCAGCACCGCCTGGCCGTGCTCCCTGACCTTTACGTTTCGGGACCGGCATGACGAATTTTTCCAGCTCGACGTACTCGCGTCCCATCTGCCGTTCGAGGATCACGCGGTCGTCATAGATTTCCACGAGCTTCGCATCATCCTGGATGGTTTCGCCCACCATGTAACTGCTGGTCCGTTTCTTTTGAGTATTTTCGATCATCGCAAGGCCGTTATACGGATCCCCCGAGAAAATCACGCCAGTCAGCTTGAGGGGAAGATCCGACCTCACCAGCTTGTCCGAAGTCCGGGTCCCAGGCTTGGCCGGGCCATCCAGAGCATCGCCCATCTTGCCGTCGCTGTTAAAGATGTTCCGTTCCAGAATAATGGTCTGATCGGCTTTGCTGACCTTTTTGGAATCAAGCTTCACGCTTTCACCGCTGGTACCACGGGCTTTTGGACGCGGGTTTTTGCCAACGGGCAGGAACACCATCGACATGTACAGCGAGAGACCACTGGCAAGAATAAAGGCCGCTGCGAGCAGGGCAGAGACCCATTTCAACGAAAAGCGGCGCAAGAACCGGACGAACCGGAGCAACTGTTTGCGATCTATAGAAACCAAGACCCTTTCCATACCCACCCTGAGCACGTTCAATTGTGCTTTCTACCAAACGCCCCATGAAGGAGTGCTAAGCAACGCGGGCTCCCCATGACGACAAATGCGCAGGCTCTTTCCTAACGCATCTTTCGGCTATTCGACTAGTCCTGCATGAGGATTTTTTTTCGTGTCTGCCTTGAAGGCATGGCAAGAAAGAAGCCAAATTCACACATTATCGGCAGCTTCGCTCGAGACAAGAAGCTCTTTAATAAACTGGGCACAGGTCCCAGCCGTGGCGAAACTTATGGTCATGGCATAGTCGGCCTGACGATATTGATCGACTCGGCGCTTCTCCATCTGACCCAAACGCTCCTCCAAATAAGCCTGACGCTGCTGGCGATCAGGAATATCCTTGGCCTCCATGAGCATGGGTCGCTTTTCCAGCTCTTCGGGTCTCTGCATCAGGCGGTACACAACTTCCGACATGGGCGTGGCCAGCCAGATAGTGGGTCCGAGTCGACGCATGAGTTCGAGGTTCTCCTCGCGCTCCACCGCACCGGCGCCCGGAATGATGATGTGATTCAGTATACCACCGATTGCTGTGAGAGCTTCTGTTTCCATCCGGCGAAACGTATCTTCCCCATCCTGAGCGAAGATGTCTTCAATACGGCGTCCGTGCTTTTTTTCGATCCAGTCGTCCAGATCCAAAACGCCAAACCCAATGAGCCTCGCCAATTGATAGGCTACCGTGGTTTTGCCGCTTGCTGTCGCGCCGACCACGACGAGGTTGGGGAACTGCTTGCGATCGAGCGTGGGGTATTCGAGGACTTTTTTCAAGATCAGTTATCCGCTATAGATTGTTCCGTATCATTCTTTCTAACATTGCTGGCCCGTTGGGTGAAGGGGATTTATGTACATATCAGTTCAAAAGCAGGATTCGGCTCTGATCTGGACAATCCGCCGACCGGATCGCTTCAACGCCTTGGGGCCCTTGATTGGCGCGGAACTTCTGCAGCTGGCGATGCAGCTTGAGCAGGAGCTTCAGCCTTTCGCCTCGAATCAAGTCACGGAAGACCCACACTATCGTTGTCTTATCCTACGCGCGGATCCGGTTCGGCGGGGCCAGAATCCACCGATCTGGATCGCAGGCGGCGACCTGAAAGAACTGGCTCAGATCGAAGCCCCCGTGGATGGTCGCGCCTATGCTTCGGAATGGGCCAGGATTGGCCTTATTTTACAGGATTTACCAATTCCCGTGCTGGCTGCGATTCAGGGTGCCGCGATTGGAGGCGGAGCCGAGCTGGCTCTGGCGGCTGATCTGCGCCTGGCGACTCGCGAAAGCTCCCTTCACTTTAAGCAACTGGAAGTGGGACTGGCTACGGGTTATGGCAGCTGTCAAAGACTCGTTCAACTCATCGGCCAGGCGCGGGCCACGGATCTTCTGCTCCGTTGCCGGCGACTTTCGGCTGCCGACGCGCAAAGTATCGGTTTGATCAACGACCTTGCCGAAAATGATGAGGCGTTGGAACTTCTCATCGCTTCTGTCATTCACGATTTCACGCGCCTTTCCGCCAAAGGATTGATGGTACAGAAGCGCATGCTCCAGGGTCCCTTTGTGGATCGAAAATCGCAGTGGGCTGACCGGGAATTGGATCTCTTTCAGCAGCTGTGGAGGCATCCGGCTCATGAAGAATTCCTGCGGAATTTTATGAAGAGCTGACATTCTGTGAAGAGCTGAAACTCTGCAACAGTTTTCCCGGCACAAACGGAATACGTTGATTCAACTGCAGCAAAAAAGAGGTCGAGGCGGCTAATGGCCAGAAGCGACTGAGATCATCGACATCCAGGACAGTCAAGCCCTGCAGTTGAGCCGGCGCCGCCCAGGTCGATAAATTTAAATTCTGACAGACCCGTTTCCACTGAGGTTTAAGCTCAGCAGGATATTCCAGAGCATAAAATTGGGTCGCAGGAAATGCGATACGCAAACCCAGCAATGTAAGAATATGCAAAGGGCTGCATTGAAGATTCTGCAGAATATAAGCTCCATGCGGCAGCGCAAGCCTCTCTCGGAAGGCCCACGCCAGGCTTTTTTTCCAGGCTAAAACCTCGCGATCGACCAGCCATGGCGCAAAACCTTCGGCAGCGTTTTGAGTGGACGTCGGCAGCTGCGCTCCGGATCCCGGCAAAACACAGCTTTGCACCGCACCGTCCGCTACATAAAACAGGGGACCATCATACCAAAGGTCGTCACTCCAACCGCGAAAAGCCGTGTAATGGATACGGGGGTAGGCAAGATCCGTGAGGAAGGAAGGGAGCTGCCCCCAGGGCAGCTTGCCGGCAACAGCCAGAAGACCATCGGGTGCTTCATAAGCCCAGAACGCATCCAGGCGAAACACCGAAAACGGGGCCGAAGGGACCCCGCTGCTGGAAAAAGCCCAGTTCATACGTTGAAGCGGAATTCCATGACATCGCCGTCTTTCACGACATATTCACGGCCTTCCTGACGAATGAGTCCCTGTTCCTTGAGCTTGGCTCGCGCGCCGATTTTCACCAGATCCGGGATCACATAAACCTCGGCACAGATGAAGCCGCGTTCAAAATCCGAGTGAATCACGCCCGCCGCGGCCGGCGCCTTGTCACCTTTATGAATCGTCCAGGCGCGAATTTCTTTTTCGCCCGCTGTGAAATAGGTCTGCAGACCAAGCAAGGTGTAGCCCGCGCGGATCAAGCGGTTCAGTCCGGCTTCCGTCATCCCGAAATCCTTGATCATCTCCGATCGCTCTTCCGGTGACAGCTGACTCAGTTCCTCTTCGATCTTGCCGCAGATGATCACCGCCTCGGCCTTTTCATTGGCGGCAAAAGCCTTCACCTTTTTCGTGAATTCATTATCATGCGACCCATCGGCCAGGGATTCCTGGACGTTGCAGACATAAAGCACGCTTTTCGCTGTGATCAGGTGCAATTCTTCGAAAGCCTTTTGCACCACAGGCTCATCACCCACGAAATCAGGCAAGGGAAAGGTGCGCGCTGGCTTGAGTTCATTCAAATGATTCTGCAGCGCGGTCAGCATATCAGCGGTCTTGATGATATCTTTTTTGCCTGTTTTCAGCAGTTTCTGATAACGGCCGTTGGCGTTTTCCACCGTCGACATATCAGCCAGAACCAGCTCGGTATTGATGATTTCAATATCACGAAGCGGATCCACGCCGCCTTCCACGTGGGTGATGTCGCCATCTTCAAAGCAGCGAACCACGTGCGCGATGGCATTGGTGCTCTTGATGTGGCCTAAGAACTGGTTGCCCAGTCCCTCACCCTTGGATGCGCCGCGCACCAGACCGGCGATATCCACGAATTCCATACTCGCGGGCACGATGCGTTGGGCTTTCACATAGCGATCGAGTTCCTGCAGACGCGGGTCTGGAACATCCACGCGGCCCACGTTCGGGTCGATCGTACAAAACGGATAGTTGGCCGAAGCCGCTCCCGCCGACGTCAAAGCATTAAAAATTGTCGACTTGCCGACGTTGGGAAGACCAACGATACCGCACTTAAAACCCATGGCTCTTAGCTCCGCATATTGATGAACTGCAGCGGCAGACCGATTTCGGACGCGGCTCGCAAGGTTCGGATGGTTTCCTGCAAATCATCGATGCTCTTACCGGTGACACGGACCTGCTCGTCCTGGATCGCTGCCTGCACTTTGATCTTGGAATCCTTGATCAATTTGATGATTTTCTTCGCTTCTTCCTTATCGATTCCATTCTTCAGAGTCACTTCCTGGCGCAAAGCGTTGCCACTGCCCTCGATTTGCTTGCCGTAGTCCAGAAGCCGCAGGTCCACCGATCGTTTCACGAGTTTTTGTTCCAGCAGTTGGTGGATCGATCGGAGTTTCAGTTCATCATCGGCCAGGATTTTGATCTTTTTTTCAGTTTTATCAAATTCGATCGTCGACTTGCTGCCTCGGAAATCGAATCGGGTCGATATTTCCTTCACCGTCTGGTTCACGGCATTGTCGACTTCTTGAAGATTAACTTCGCTGACGATGTCGAAAGAAGGCATTTTCAGCAACTCCTAAAAAAGGGACTTCCCATAAACAGTCGATTTCTTTAACCTAAAGGATTATGCCAAAGAACAGAAGAATCATTGCATCCGCCAGCTGCGTCGTATTAACTTATACGGCTGCGGTCCCCTGTCTTTTTGCCGAGAAAACCCAGGTAAAACTGGTTGCCCCGATGAAACCCTCCCAGGAGCGCGAAGATTACCAGGAGTGCGTGACCTCGGTCATTAGAAAATACCAGTCCCCAGGCAACGTCAAAAAGAACAAAAAACTCCAAAATGGCCTGGCGGCCTGCAAGGATCGTTATCCTGCGGTCTCGATTATGATCGACTGCAAAAAGGAAATGGCCGCGGCCTATAGGGACGACCATGAGGCGCTTAAGGCAGCCTTGATTGAATGTAAAAACGAATACAGCAAATACACCTTCAATCCCAAAAACCCAGTGCCTTTTGTGCTGCGGGGGGATCAGTTGTTTTTTGCGGGTGCGGGCATGAATCGCAGTCACCCCATTCGGGCTCAGGAGGACGAGGATCCGAATGCCGGGCTCTTCATGGGCGATAATTTCGGCAATTTTTCCTGCACGACGCTCTATAAAACCATGTTCCGGGAGCAGCAGCCCGAATACCTTCTTTTCGGCAATGATCCCTTTGTCTACACGCCCTTGCGTCACGCCAAGCGCGAGGAATTTCTAAAAGCGGTGGGACTGGCAGCAGCTTTGAATAAGCCAAAAACCATGCTCCTCTCCATGCATCGTGACTTCGGCGAATTGCATTATGAGCCGTCGACCCAGGAAACCATCAATTACTTCCCCATGGGCTTTTGCAACTTTGATCGCAAACTCGGGCCAGTGTTCGAAGGCATGAAGATTTATTACCTGGTCGATCGCGTGAGCACCCAGGTGACCCCTTATTTTGGGACAGCATTTTACCGGGATGACAGCCGCATAGCCGCCAAGGATTTGATTGAACAGATTCGGGCGCAGCTCGGCGATCAGTACCGCACCTTCACCACCAGGCCAGGCGTCACCCTGATCTCACAGGTTGAGCCCAAAATTTTCGATAAAGAAGGCGACCCCAGGAACGTGTGCCAAAACGACCAGATCTCGCCATACATGGCCGTCGTGACGGAACGCGAACAAACGGGAATGGCCGCTTATACTCTGCTGGCGAACATCAGCAACCTCTGTCGTTATGGTGACAAAATCTCCAGCCGGTTTTTGAAAAAAGGTCCCTGAGAACCCCCCGACCTGCTATGATACCCGCCGTCGCGGCCAGACCGCCTTCAATCTGAACTTCAGCATTGGATCCCTCATGAGCGTCGAAGTCGCCAAGCAACGCATTCTGCAAAGAGTGCCGCTCGCTGCATTGATCGGCGAAACCATCGCCTTGACCACCCGTAGCGGTCGGCAGGTCGGTCTTTGTCCTTTTCACGGGGAAAAGTCTCCGAGCTTTACCATTTTTGATGATCACTATTTCTGTTTCGGCTGCCGCGCCCGTGGTGATGCTATTACCTTTGTGCGGGAAATGCAGGGTCTTTCCTTTCTGGAATCCTTGCGCTATCTCGCTGAAAAGTTCGGCATTGAGGTGCCGGAGTTGGAACATCCCACTCATGATCGCCAGGCTCGCCAAACGGAAGCAAACCTTTATAAAATCTGTGCCGAGAGTCTGACCTTTTTCCGCGAACGACTCATGGCCACCAACGGTACCTTTGCCTTGCAGTATCTCGAAAGCCGGGGATTCACGCCTGAATTTATCGAGAAGCACCAGTTCGGCTTAAGCCCTCAGGAACCGCAGTTTCTCGTCAATCACCTCCTGCGCAAAGGCTTTGCGATCAAGGATATGATCACGGCGTCGGTGGCCAACAGTTCCAACTACGATAACAAGGCCTATGATTTCTTTAATCATCGTTTGATGATTCCCATCTTCGACATGCATGGTCGAGCCATTGCCTTCGGTGGACGGTGTTTTGGTGATGAGCAGCCCAAATATAAAAACAGTCGGGAAACGCCGCTGTTTGATAAATCTCAGGTCCTCTATGGCCTGCATTTGGCCAAGGAACCCATTCGTCGCGATCGTCGCGCCATTGTCTGTGAAGGTTACATGGATGTGCTTCAGCTTTGGCAGGCTGGCATTCCGCATGCGGTGGCCTGTCTCGGCACCGCTTTGACCATTCATCATCTGCGGCGTCTGGCTGCGTTAACACCTCGTGTGTATCTGATCTTTGACGGTGATCGCGCCGGTCGAGCGGCCACCCTGCGCACCGTTTCACTAGCCCTGGAAGTGCCTCAGACCGAGTTTAAAGTTGTGGTCCTTCCCGAGGAGCACGACCCCGATACCTATGTGAAAGAGTATGGAACCGCCGGCCTGGAACGGCAGCTGGACGCCGCCCAGAATCTTTTGGAATTTGCGATACAGGCACGCCTGATGGAAACGCATGACCTCGGCGTTCCGGATTTGATCAATAAGGAATTCATTCCCTGGTTGCAGTCGGTCGAAGATCCGGTTCGCCGTCAGTATCTCTTGGTACGCATTTCTGAACTCACCGGGGTTCCCGCCGCTGATCTGGAACACAAGGTCAAGCCAGAGCCTGTCAAGCGTGTGGCTCCAGCGCGTTTGGAGGCTCCCCCACCGCCAGCCCCCAGAATGAAGGTGCAGGAACTCAAAGGTGCCGAGCTGGAATTTATCGCGCATCTCTTTTTCTCAAGGCCCGGTGAAATCGATTTGGAGCGTTTGGATCAGCAGCTGAAGACCCAGCTGGAGCTCGATGAACTATGGCTGGATTTCGCTCTGGAATTGACCAAGGCTCTCCGCCGCAATCTGGTCCCTTCGGAGTTGAATAAAGCGCATTGGACTTCGGTGGTGATTCCCGAGGCTCTCGCTTTGATTGAACAGTTGGAAAAAAATGCGCCGGCTTATGAAACAAACGCTCGCCAGCAGCAGATGGAAAAACTGGCGACTCAGGTCCGTCGCAAGGCTCTC
>NZ_DASQYZ010000516.1:0-25705 GCF_035638955.1 Oligoflexus sp.
CTCCGGCATACTCAAGATCTGAGCCGTCCTCCGACTCCGCTAGACGTTGACTTGAGAAATGTTCCTTTACTATTTCATCAAGTTCATCAAGCGAGGCATTAGGATGCTCAGCCATCACCTGTTCCATGTAATCAAAAAGAGGTTGAGCCGACGAATAGTCAATATCAATGTCGGCGTCCGCAAAAGCTGGAGTAGCAGTAAGTAAACAGCACATGAGCAGTTTTTTGTATTGCATATATGTCCCCGGCGTCTGAAAATCGGCGGAGTATTTGACCCCGCCGATAGCTTAATTACTTCGACGAAACACTGATTTGGACTTCGGTATCTGTCTTCTCAACTTTCTTAAGCAAATCTTCTAATTTTGTGTTTTCTAGTTTCGCAGACATAAGCGGAGACTCTCCAGGATAATCTCCTTTAGTACATTGCCAAGCAATACAGGCTCCAAAATCATCCTGTTGTGTACAGACACAGGTCCACGTTTCAGCAAAAGCGGCGGAAGCAGTGAAAGCGAGTGCAATTGCAATGAGCTTTTTCATTTCTTCATTCCTTGAATTTGGTTTTCGTATTTATGCTTCACAGCTTGGGCAAAATCCTTTGCTGTTATAGCTTTGATCTTCGGACATGATCTTGACGAATGATTTGCAAGCAATTCTGCAAGTATAATGATCGATCGCTAGTTTATAGTAGGTGGCTCTGCAAGCCTTTACCCAGTTGTGCTGTAATGCACGGTCGCATTTGATCTTTTTCTGACTGCTGATTATAGCAATCGTCGTGTTGTCGGGAGGCAGAGCCCAGGGAAACAACGGCTAAGCGTTGACACTTGCTATAGTCAGCGTCTGAGACGAGTTCCCGCAAGGCGTCTGTTTCTGGTAGGAAATAATCGGGAATGAGGAACGTTGATGTGAGTTGGTTTAAGTAACCTTCCTTTGAACCGCACAGCTCCCCCGACCAAGCTTGGGTTGGTGTGAATAGTAAAAATAAGCAAGTCGATATAACATTAAACAAATTGATAATGCGCATACACCGCACCTAGCTTTGAATGCTTTTCGCATCAAGGGTTACATTGATTTTTGATGTCTATGGCTGGCCGTGCTTTTAGATCACCGTGACTGTTTGATGGAATTGAAGTTATAATGCGTTGCGTTGTTCAATCCAGTGTGTTTTAAGGCTTTCATGAAGAAGTTTAAACGAGACGCATGAAGAAGTATCGTCGTGATGGGGTATCAATATGGCAGGAAAAAGTGATCAAACCGAGTTGCTAGCTCAATATATTGAGCGGTGGCTAAGTCAAAGTCCGCGTCGTAGCATGCAAATGCTGTCAAGAAACAGCGGCGTTCCTTATCCAACCATTCGGCGAGTGATGCAGCGAGAAGGTGAGCAGACGCTGGAAACGGCTCTTTCCATTCTTAACTTGGTGGCGTCTCTTGAAGAAACGCTTGATTATTTGAGTCCGGTTGAATCTGTCCGTAAGTTTTATGAAAAGGTTTCGTCTCGTACCACTGTAGCCAAACAGGAAATGCTTGAAAAATTTGTTGGCAAGGATTCCTTTTGGGTGATGGCTCTGGCCTTGACTATCGGCGCTACAAAAGCAAGGGTGCAAAATTTATTAGGATCAAGTGGCTTGGCTGTCATGGACGACATGATATCTGAGGGTTTTCTTCGGGAATCGGAGTTTGAAATCTATAGGGCTAACTCCGATTGCTCGACATACTTCTTTCATTCGTCGAAAGTAGGCAGGGAAACGGTTAGGCACGTTAATGAAATGCCTGCTTCTGGACGGTTTTTTGAGCAGGTTGTCGTTTGCAATGTTAGTGAAGAAGGTCTTAATATATTGATGGACTCGCTCAAGGTGGCTTTTGATACGGGTGCTGAAGTTGCGAAAAATCACGAAGGAGACATACTTGTTGGTTTCTCCTACGTTGGAAAAGAAATCCTGCGGAGTGAAGTCAGCAAAGGAGTTTTGCAATGATTAAGATTTTTTGTTTTGTTGTTGTCTCACTAGTGTCAGTCGTTGCCTTTGCCGGTGGAATCATTGGGGGTGGTGGAACAGGCTTAGTTAAAGAAGATAATATTTCCAGCATGGCATTTAGTATTGATTCCTTGTCTAAAGTCTATGTGAATTCTGATGATTTCCGTCGGACACAAGCAAGGCTTTCTGTTGCTAATGCTGGCTCTGTTCCGTTTCTGATTGATGGTGAATCCATTCAAGTTAAGAGCTGGCGTAAGAGTGTTGTTGACGTTAATGTGTCGAAAGAATTTTTGCCTGAGCTGGCAAATTGAATCTGTAAAAATTTACAGGCCCTTTGACCCGCAATAGATTGCGGGTTATTTTTTGACTTCGGGTCCTTCCGTCCTTTTCTCTTCTTGTGGTTGACGATCAACCGCGCTCATTCTGAAAACATGATTTGTCTGGCCCTGCATGCACTGCATTAGGTGGTAAATCCCTTTGTGGTCAAGTATTTGATCGTGTTCAACATGCAGCTATTCCTTCTGGTACTTGACACTGTAAGTTACATCCCTATCTTGTCTTTTGGGTCCTTCTGTCTCTTCTCCTGCATGTGGTTGACGAACAACCGCACTCCTTTTTAGTGTTTAGAAATATTGGCCTAACCTAAACTAACGAATCCATGTAACCCATGATAGTCAATCTTTCTGGTGATTCTGTCCGTTAGTTCATGCTGGATGCGTTTGGGTCCCTTCTGATCGACCTTGGTTTGCAGGTCGTGTCAGCGCAAGCTTTCACATACCTCGATTGTTTTACGCAGTAAGGCAGCGAAAAAGTCCTGCAGTGTTCGCTGAAATGGATTTTCCATTGGGAAAGGATTTGCCGTTTGGCGCTGTGTGCTTTTAATACCAAGGTATATATGGCCTTTATCCTGTTGCATCCAAGCTCCTATTTTTTGGGTCCTTCCAGCCGCTTTTCGTGATGGGTGACGAACAACCTTGGGCTCTCTCTCGATTTTAAAAAAAATCAGGGTTAACTATTGACTCTCTTTTTTTATTTATATATAGTTAATTCATGTTTATTGGAGATTGTTAAATGACTGTTACAACAGAAGATAATCAAGGAAAGTCAGGCAGAGGAATAAGCCCTCTGGCTGTCCGTCGTGATGTCCATGTCCAAGACCGCATTGATTTGTTTGTTGATAAGCTTATAGCGCTTGATGACAAATACATGCCTGATGAGTCTCTGCGGGCCAGTAAGGATAAGGCTTCCCAGAAAAAATATGCTGACCATCGTAGGCGCTGGATCAGTAAATTGCGCGACTTGGTTAAGACTGAAAAGCGATACCTTGGAGGAGAAGGAACGTCGGAAACGCGAGGAAAAGCCAAGATGCGCGCTTCCAGCTTCCAGGTTCGTCTTTCACATTACAAGAAAGCAATCATTGAAAAAACGAATGTGCTTAACCCTGACTTTAGATATGAAGCCAGAAAAATCTTGGCTGATGATGATTTAAGCGATTCTCTTCGGCGGATTCTGTCTGATGTGATGGCTGCAAAGAAATATTCGACCGCACTGAAGAGATATCGTGATGCGCTTGTTGATGAAGCAGAATCTATGACAGACATGGATTACGCTCGGTTTAAGGCGTTGAAAAAGTCGCTAGCTCATCCGGTTATGGGTATGTTGACTGTTGGCGCTAGAATTTCTGCAGTCATCAAACAACAGAGCAACAGAGCGCACAAGATCCGCCATACAACGGCTGTACGTAGGGTTAAGCTGCAGCTTCATTTGTCATGGATGCGTCGGATACTGACAAACTACATGTCGCACGATTGGAAAAACTTGGCAATTGCGCTTACGCAGGCTACGGGTCGGCGTCCTATTGAGCTTTTTTTGAAGGGTAATTTTGTTGTTTACGATAACGGTCATATAAAATTTTCCGGTCAAGCAAAGAAGAAGCTGGCAGAGTCAAAGCCTTATGTTATCCCTGTTCTGTATGATGCAGGTACTTGCGTTGCTGCGGTTAAGCGTTTGAGAAGTCTCCTTAAGCTTCCGGCATCGATAACTCCTGATCAGGTAAACAAGAAGACAGCGAAGCCGCTAGCCAATCGCATGAAGCAGGTGTTTGGTGATGACTGTGTTGAGTTTTACGCTATTCGATCGATCTATGCTCGTTATGCGGTGAAGAATTTCTATAGCGCTCATGCTATGGGGACGGAAGAGGCTTATCTAGCAAGCATTCTGGGGCATGAGCCAGACGACTTAGCTACGGTTCAGCACTATAAGACTGTCCTTTTCAATGAAGAATTGACCGAAGAAGAAGCCGACAACTATTGGGCAACCATAGCGGCAAAAGTAGAGAAGGAAGAAGAGAAGAATGATGAGGCAACAGCGGCTGTGCTTGAAAATATTGGCGTCTTCTCTGACAAATTTAAAGGCGCTAAGGCACGGGTCTATGACTTCATCGTTTCTGAATTGAAGAAGGGCAACAAGCAGCTAACCCAGTCATATATAACCAGGGAGGGCGGCTTTTCTATACCAGCTATCAGGGCTGTGTTGGCTGATATCGGGCAGGTTAGCATCATGGACGCAGGAAAGGGCGGTGCAAAGCTTAAAGCCAAACTGGTTTAGAAGGGGCGGGCAGTAACCGCACCTGTCTTTGATTCGATCATGTTCCTATCCCCCGTATTCCCTTATTTTATAGCTTGTTTTATAGGCTATGAATAAGGTTTTAGCGGGGCCTTTATCCCTTCCTATATATACCTGCAAAGACATATACATCCATTTCATTTACGTCATTTAGTCATGATTCAATGGGCATGATTAGCTCCATAGCTCCTGTTTTCATATTACATGAATGATCTATATATAAAATAGAAATCCATAATCACGGGCTTTATCATGAGGTCATCTTGACTCTAAACTTCATATATACTTTATTCATATATATCTTTTAACTTCCTGGTTTATATATAGACGATTCATGTAACCTCTTTGGCGTTTGTATATAGTCATTTCATGTAATCATGATTACATGAAATGACTATATACAAACGCCAAAGAGGTTACATGAATCGTCTATATATAAACCAGGAAGTTAAAAGATATATATGAATAAAGTATATATGAAGTTTAGAGTCAAGATGACCTCATGATAAAGCCCGTGATTATGGATTTCTATTTTATATATAGATCATTCATGTAATATGAAAACAGGAGCTATGGAGCTAATCATGCCCATTGAATCATGACTAAATGACGTAAATGAAATGGATGTATATGTCTTTGCAGGTATATATAGGAAGGGATAAAGGCCCCGCTAAAACCTTATTCATAGCCTATAAAACAAGCTATAAAATAAGGGAATACGGGGGATAGGAACATGATCGAATCAAAGACAGGTGCGGTTACTGCCCGCCCCTTCTAAACCAGTTTGGCTTTAAGCTTTGCACCGCCCTTTCCTGCGTCCATGATGCTAACCTGCCCGATATCAGCCAACACAGCCCTGATAGCTGGTATAGAAAAGCCGCCCTCCCTGGTTATATATGACTGGGTTAGCTGCTTGTTGCCCTTCTTCAATTCAGAAACGATGAAGTCATAGACCCGTGCCTTAGCGCCTTTAAATTTGTCAGAGAAGACGCCAATATTTTCAAGCACAGCCGCTGTTGCCTCATCATTCTTCTCTTCTTCCTTCTCTACTTTTGCCGCTATGGTTGCCCAATAGTTGTCGGCTTCTTCTTCGGTCAATTCTTCATTGAAAAGGACAGTCTTATAGTGCTGAACCGTAGCTAAGTCGTCTGGCTCATGCCCCAGAATGCTTGCTAGATAAGCCTCTTCCGTCCCCATAGCATGAGCGCTATAGAAATTCTTCACCGCATAACGAGCATAGATCGATCGAATAGCGTAAAACTCAACACAGTCATCACCAAACACCTGCTTCATGCGATTGGCTAGCGGCTTCGCTGTCTTCTTGTTTACCTGATCAGGAGTTATCGATGCCGGAAGCTTAAGGAGACTTCTCAAACGCTTAACCGCAGCAACGCAAGTACCTGCATCATACAGAACAGGGATAACATAAGGCTTTGACTCTGCCAGCTTCTTCTTTGCTTGACCGGAAAATTTTATATGACCGTTATCGTAAACAACAAAATTACCCTTCAAAAAAAGCTCAATAGGACGCCGACCCGTAGCCTGCGTAAGCGCAATTGCCAAGTTTTTCCAATCGTGCGACATGTAGTTTGTCAGTATCCGACGCATCCATGACAAATGAAGCTGCAGCTTAACCCTACGTACAGCCGTTGTATGGCGGATCTTGTGCGCTCTGTTGCTCTGTTGTTTGATGACTGCAGAAATTCTAGCGCCAACAGTCAACATACCCATAACCGGATGAGCTAGCGACTTTTTCAACGCCTTAAACCGAGCGTAATCCATGTCTGTCATAGATTCTGCTTCATCAACAAGCGCATCACGATATCTCTTCAGTGCGGTCGAATATTTCTTTGCAGCCATCACATCAGACAGAATCCGCCGAAGAGAATCGCTTAAATCATCATCAGCCAAGATTTTTCTGGCTTCATATCTAAAGTCAGGGTTAAGCACATTCGTTTTTTCAATGATTGCTTTCTTGTAATGTGAAAGACGAACCTGGAAGCTGGAAGCGCGCATCTTGGCTTTTCCTCGCGTTTCCGACGTTCCTTCTCCTCCAAGGTATCGCTTTTCAGTCTTAACCAAGTCGCGCAATTTACTGATCCAGCGCCTACGATGGTCAGCATATTTTTTCTGGGAAGCCTTATCCTTACTGGCCCGCAGAGACTCATCAGGCATGTATTTGTCATCAAGCGCTATAAGCTTATCAACAAACAAATCAATGCGGTCTTGGACATGGACATCACGACGGACAGCCAGAGGGCTTATTCCTCTGCCTGACTTTCCTTGATTATCTTCTGTTGTAACAGTCATTTAACAATCTCCAATAAACATGAATTAACTATATATAAATAAAAAAAGAGAGTCAATAGTTAACCCTGATTTTTTTTAAAATCGAGAGAGAGCCCAAGGTTGTTCGTCACCCATCACGAAAAGCGGCTGGAAGGACCCAAAAAATAGGAGCTTGGATGCAACAGGATAAAGGCCATATATACCTTGGTATTAAAAGCACACAGCGCCAAACGGCAAATCCTTTCCCAATGGAAAATCCATTTCAGCGAACACTGCAGGACTTTTTCGCTGCCTTACTGCGTAAAACAATCGAGGTATGTGAAAGCTTGCGCTGACACGACCTGCAAACCAAGGTCGATCAGAAGGGACCCAAACGCATCCAGCATGAACTAACGGACAGAATCACCAGAAAGATTGACTATCATGGGTTACATGGATTCGTTAGTTTAGGTTAGGCCAATATTTCTAAACACTAAAAAGGAGTGCGGTTGTTCGTCAACCACATGCAGGAGAAGAGACAGAAGGACCCAAAAGACAAGATAGGGATGTAACTTACAGTGTCAAGTACCAGAAGGAATAGCTGCATGTTGAACACGATCAAATACTTGACCACAAAGGGATTTACCACCTAATGCAGTGCATGCAGGGCCAGACAAATCATGTTTTCAGAATGAGCGCGGTTGATCGTCAACCACAAGAAGAGAAAAGGACGGAAGGACCCGAAGTCAAAAAATAACCCGCAATCTATTGCGGGTCAAAGGGCCTGTAAATTTTTACAGATTCAATTTGCCAGCTCAGGCAAAAATTCTTTCGACACATTAACGTCAACAACACTCTTACGCCAGCTCTTAACTTGAATGGATTCACCATCAATCAGAAACGGAACAGAGCCAGCATTAGCAACAGAAAGCCTTGCTTGTGTCCGACGGAAATCATCAGAATTCACATAGACTTTAGACAAGGAATCAATACTAAATGCCATGCTGGAAATATTATCTTCTTTAACTAAGCCTGTTCCACCACCCCCAATGATTCCACCGGCAAAGGCAACGACTGACACTAGTGAGACAACAACAAAACAAAAAATCTTAATCATTGCAAAACTCCTTTGCTGACTTCACTCCGCAGGATTTCTTTTCCAACGTAGGAGAAACCAACAAGTATGTCTCCTTCGTGATTTTTCGCAACTTCAGCACCCGTATCAAAAGCCACCTTGAGCGAGTCCATCAATATATTAAGACCTTCTTCACTAACATTGCAAACGACAACCTGCTCAAAAAACCGTCCAGAAGCAGGCATTTCATTAACGTGCCTAACCGTTTCCCTGCCTACTTTCGACGAATGAAAGAAGTATGTCGAGCAATCGGAGTTAGCCCTATAGATTTCAAACTCCGATTCCCGAAGAAAACCCTCAGATATCATGTCGTCCATGACAGCCAAGCCACTTGATCCTAATAAATTTTGCACCCTTGCTTTTGTAGCGCCGATAGTCAAGGCCAGAGCCATCACCCAAAAGGAATCCTTGCCAACAAATTTTTCAAGCATTTCCTGTTTGGCTACAGTGGTACGAGACGAAACCTTTTCATAAAACTTACGGACAGATTCAACCGGACTCAAATAATCAAGCGTTTCTTCAAGAGACGCCACCAAGTTAAGAATGGAAAGAGCCGTTTCCAGCGTCTGCTCACCTTCTCGCTGCATCACTCGCCGAATGGTTGGATAAGGAACGCCGCTGTTTCTTGACAGCATTTGCATGCTACGACGCGGACTTTGACTTAGCCACCGCTCAATATATTGAGCTAGCAACTCGGTTTGATCACTTTTTCCTGCCATATTGATACCCCATCACGACGATACTTCTTCATGCGTCTCGTTTAAACTTCTTCATGAAAGCCTTAAAACACACTGGATTGAACAACGCAACGCATTATAACTTCAATTCCATCAAACAGTCACGGTGATCTAAAAGCACGGCCAGCCATAGACATCAAAAATCAATGTAACCCTTGATGCGAAAAGCATTCAAAGCTAGGTGCGGTGTATGCGCATTATCAATTTGTTTAATGTTATATCGACTTGCTTATTTTTACTATTCACACCAACCCAAGCTTGGTCGGGGGAGCTGTGCGGTTCAAAGGAAGGTTACTTAAACCAACTCACATCAACGTTCCTCATTCCCGATTATTTCCTACCAGAAACAGACGCCTTGCGGGAACTCGTCTCAGACGCTGACTATAGCAAGTGTCAACGCTTAGCCGTTGTTTCCCTGGGCTCTGCCTCCCGACAACACGACGATTGCTATAATCAGCAGTCAGAAAAAGATCAAATGCGACCGTGCATTACAGCACAACTGGGTAAAGGCTTGCAGAGCCACCTACTATAAACTAGCGATCGATCATTATACTTGCAGAATTGCTTGCAAATCATTCGTCAAGATCATGTCCGAAGATCAAAGCTATAACAGCAAAGGATTTTGCCCAAGCTGTGAAGCATAAATACGAAAACCAAATTCAAGGAATGAAGAAATGAAAAAGCTCATTGCAATTGCACTCGCTTTCACTGCTTCCGCCGCTTTTGCTGAAACGTGGACCTGTGTCTGTACACAACAGGATGATTTTGGAGCCTGTATTGCTTGGCAATGTACTAAAGGAGATTATCCTGGAGAGTCTCCGCTTATGTCTGCGAAACTAGAAAACACAAAATTAGAAGATTTGCTTAAGAAAGTTGAGAAGACAGATACCGAAGTCCAAATCAGTGTTTCGTCGAAGTAATTAAGCTATCGGCGGGGTCAAATACTCCGCCGATTTTCAGACGCCGGGGACATATATGCAATACAAAAAACTGCTCATGTGCTGTTTACTTACTGCTACTCCAGCTTTTGCGGACGCCGACATTGATATTGACTATTCGTCGGCTCAACCTCTTTTTGATTACATGGAACAGGTGATGGCTGAGCATCCTAATGCCTCGCTTGATGAACTTGATGAAATAGTAAAGGAACATTTCTCAAGTCAACGTCTAGCGGAGTCGGAGGACGGCTCAGATCTTGAGTATGCCGGAGTTGTTGACGAATTCCTTCCTTCACACGCGAAATTAAACGATGCCGAGAAAAGCCTGTTTAATGGAAGTCCTTGGCGTGGACTTCGGGTGATCAATGCGGGACGACTGGCTTCCAACTCATCCTTCGAACTGTACAGCGAGGGCCATTGGAACGGCAATGCGGATGCTTACCGACACTGCTACTGGAATAACTTGATGGTAATGCATACCGATCAGGATTTCGCAAAAGCCTGGGGCAACGCTCATGAGGAGAATCCAAACAACCCACCGCTCGAAAAATGGATGGATATCTCCAATAATAACGACGGGCGTCGCCTTGCCGCAAACCATAGAAGTGACAGCGATAAAGAAAGAAGTAGTCGCTGCCTTCAAGGCGTAATAAACAAGCGTCTAGTTCGCATTGTGGATGGCAAGATCGTGCCCACAGACGGGACAGGGCAAAAATAAGGAAAATAAAGTATGGCGGAACATCGCAGAAGTGTTTTGGGTGGAGTCAGCCTTATGGTATGGGCTATGACGGGGTGCGCAACAAGTACCAAGCTTGGTCCAATGGTTGAATACATCAAAATAACAGAATATCAAACAGGCCCAGAAAAAGTAGCATCATCTGTTTATATTTTCAGTGCTGAGTGGTGTGAGCCATGTAAGATCGCAAAACCGATTGTTGAGAAAGAGGCGGCCGCAAGAGGCGATCGAGTTGTCATTGTTGATGTGAATGATCTCCGGGTATTTGACAAACTTGGTTACAAATCTCTTCCGCTGTTTCGCTTTACAAAGATCGATCCACCCAGGGACGAACTGTTCAACGGCTGGGATGAAAAAAAGTTTATGGAGATATATCACGCGATCTAACGCGGACAACCCCACTTACTCGTGTCGCCGCGCATTGCTTGGCGATTCGTTTTATTTCAGGAGAATGTGATGGGAAAAAGGTTTTGGCTCGGGTTCAATGTGGTGCTCGCCGCTTTGCAATTTTTCGTTGTGACGATCTGGGCGGATCTGACTGCTGCAAGCATGGGGATTGGAGCGGCAAGCAACGGCATATACTCATACTTCCAGCGAGCAGAATTGTTTAAAATCATCGTAGCAACCAGCAAGAACGAGACTTACACGATCAACTACTGGCCAAGCATCTTCGCGGCGATTGTGCTTGCAGGCGTTATACTTTCAAGCGCGAAGCTGTGGAAGACAACAACAAAGTGAGTTACGCCCCATCATTCGAACGCAGAACGTAACTGAGAAAATAGTCACCCGGGAAAGCACTAGCAGCACCAATTAGCAACTTTTAAAATCCCATCAAGCATAGCAGCGAGGATTCACTATCGCTGCTTTTTCATTTCCAGAGTGGACGACTGACCACCCAAAGAGCGACAATGACCCGACCATGACCCGACCACATGACCTGTCCAAAGGAGCGACCAGACGTGAGCGTTTACCCACCACTGAGCGTCCAACAAGCTGCGACCATGGCCGGAACATCGGCGACCACCATCAAGCGAAAGATCACAGCAAAAGAACTGAAAGCCACTCAAAACCAGCGCGGGCAGTACCTTATCGAGCACGACGATATGATGACATACCTAGCACAGCAGCGACCAGGCGGTCGGCAAGGTGCTTCGTCCAAGACCGGACCAGAGCTGGCCATTGGACGACCAGACGAACTGGTGCGCGTCCTCGAACGCGAGCTAGATCAGGCCAAGGAGCGAATACGGTCGCTCGAAGGACGGAACGAACGGCTGCAGTCTGAGCTGCTTTCGCTCATGCACGAATTGAAAGAGGCGTTAACCGGAAACAAAAAGACAGGCTTGTCAGCCTGGTTCGGGCGGGTGCTGGAAAAGTAATCAGGCAGTGGCATCTCCCTGTGAGGCCCATGCAGCTATATCTCGCAGGGCCTTGGTGATTGCCACTTTCAATTCCCGACGAATCGCATCAGCGCAGCCATTGACTGCACCTTCCAATTTCGGATCCAGCTCTGATATACCCATCTCTTTGGCCATATTCTTCAAAGCTCTGGTCTGAAAGCCAATCACATCATAGGGTACATTAAGCATGCGATCTCGAGTCGTGCGGGCAATTTCAGCCGCTTCGCGCTGGTACTTCTCTGCTGGCATCAATCGCTTGGCCGCCTGTTCAAATTTCAACTGCTTTATCAGAACAGCATAATGAGCACGCATGGCGTTTGATTCACTCAAGGCCATGATCCCGTCAACGCGGGGAGTCCCGACTGCTGTTACCATATGGCCACCACGGTCATGAGAAGAGTCACCATTTAAAAACCACTCCAGAACTCCCTCAGAAGCATCAATCCGGAGCCCATCAGCCGTTTTAACTACCGACTTGCTCAGCCGGTCGCCACGCTTCAAAACCTTATGCACAGCCTGCTTGCTGACCCCTATAAGCTCAGCAAATTCCGTTTGCGTGACCAGCTTCCCCAACAATCCACCTCCACAAAAATCCACCAGAAGCGCATTGAATTTAACAGTCAACCCGCGAAAAGACGAGAGAGGGAGAGAGCATTTGGCTGATTCTCACCTATCCAGACTCCCTCGTGGAAAATTCCCACTACGGAACCCATCACGCCAACCACCACCCCTGAGAGCCAACGGAACGGGCCTGATTTCAATTCTGAGCCTCGTACGCCTCCCTTCACGGGAAAACGAGCGACCAAAGACCTGCGCACATCAGAACCCCCTTTTTGAACGCCACAGAAAAACCAAAATGACATAGTTGAGTTGACCCAAATTATTTTTTCAAATCGAGCGAGAGCCCAAGGTTGATCGTCACCCATCACCAGCAAGCGCTGGAAGGACCCAAAAAAACCAGCAAGGTCAAGCGTTCCGCCGTCCAAGGGGAAATCTACTGCCCGAAGAGAAATCCACAGATTCAATGCAATGCAACGCCAGATTGCATGTGCCACAGAGAGTAGGCAAGGTTGATCGTCACCCATCGCCGGAAAGCGCTGGAAGGACCCAAAAGGCGAGGTTAGGTGATCACTTGAAATTCATCACCCGCATATATTTCAAGGCAAGCAGGCCCCGCCTCGTACCGTCATCAAGAGCGGAAGGACCCAAGGGGGGACCGAATCCCAGGTTTAGTTGATCAACTGAAAACCAGAACAGGCAAATATTACGAGACGCGCAGGCTCCGCTCCGTGCCACAAACCACGCTGGAAGAACCTACCGACAAGTGGCCGCAGACCGCACACTGCATGACCCACAAGCAAAGACAGGGAAAATATAAAATTGAATCTCAATAAAAGGGAGAAGTTGGGAAACACTTTGCAGTCAAAGGATACCGGCAAATAAAAAAAATTCATCAACATGCCTGAGACTACGGTTACAGATGGTTACATGAGGTTACAAGATCATGTAACCACATATTTCCAGATGAAACCCTTATAAACAAAGGGTTTTAGAAGGGATAAAGTTTGAAGGTTACAAGGTTACATTATTTTTTCACACATCGCGCACGCGCGCTGATTTTTGGGTGTCATTGAGACGCTTGTCAATGCGGTTCATTATGACTGGCTACTCCTAGATCTCGCGCGCACATATGTGAGACACGTTTTAAAACTGTAACCTTGTAACCTTTGCATTTAACCTATTGATAACAAATAAAAAAATCCGGTTACAAAAACTGTAACCGGAGATGTAACCTAAGATGTAACCTTCGGGTTGAGTTAAGAATCCATTACAAATTGACTAGGCAGAGAGATATCTTTTCTTTTAAAAACCCAACAGCGCTGTGTTGACGGCGCTCCAACCCATTTGGCCTTTTTGACCAGCTTATCATCCAAAAATTTCCCGCATTGGCGTAGTGACGACTTTAGATAGGGCGATTTAGCTACGTCATAGCCGTTTCGGCCCATGACATTGCAGACTTCACCAAGACGCACGTAAACCTTTTCTGCATCATAAATATAATCCCGACCATATTCCAAGAACGCACCCGAATCGTGGGTTCTATACGCTAGGGCTTCAAATGCCTCGAAGAATGCCGCAGAGGTATCGCTCTCGCCCATATTCTGTTCGGGTTTCAGCTTCGCCATTTGAACGATTTGGCTGCAGGTGGAATTGATATGTTCTGGCTCAAGTCCAAATTCGTCGCGCATTGCGCACAAAGCAGCCAGCAAATTGCCGTGATGATAAATATTGCGATCGTTCTGGACTCCCTGGTCACGCATATAGTCCGAGCACTCTGGGATATAGTGAGCCTGCCTCGCTGCGAGGGAAGCGAAGCGCTTGTAGTGTTCCGCCCCAATCCCTGTGAGCGGCACCACACCGTCAATTACCTGGGAGAGCCGCTGCAGTTCGGCAACAGCTTCCTTCTGTTCAGGAGTGAACTCTGTTGAATCTATTTTGACGGAAATCACCCGTTCCTTCATGCTTTGCTTGGTAAATGGCTCGTAGTTCTGCGAGAAGATCAGGCCCGCATCAAAGGGGAGTTTGTTTGTTCCCGATCCGTCCTTGTTCGCGCGAGTCTGACCAGACTGGCGGTTATAGAGCCCAAGCTGCGAATTCTCATCCATCTGACCGTAGCGCCGCTGTCCTTCGGCTTCGATTTCCTTGTTGTTCTCAGCTAACACAATAGGCACACAGATCGGCTTTGCCATGGTCCGCAATATCCCTTTGACCGTTGAGGCACCCTGAATAACCCCTTCATAGGCACTCTGAAAACTGAATACCGTGTTCATGTTCGTGACCAGTGTACTCTTTCCTGATCCAGGCTTGCCGGAGATTGAAAGAAAGGGATGGTTCCGGCAATAGAGAGGAATATCGAAGTTCAGAGCAGAGCACATTGTCCAGACATAGTAAGCAGCAACCATGAGCCCTTGCTCGCGTCCGGCTGCATAGAGGACATTGTAAAACTGCCTGACATCACCTGTCTCGGCAATGTTTTTGATCGCCGATTCCATCGATGTCGGTTTTACTCCTAGCTCCGTATAGTAGCCGTCTGAGTTAGGTTTCAGCATTCGACCATCTTTGGTGAAAGCTGCATGCGGAAAAATGAAAGCTTTGGCTTCATAGTCATAACCATAGCGCTCGACCGCACGAACGTGAGGCATGTCAAGGATTTTAAGTATATTCACCTTGATATAAGCCAGCTCCATTTTTTCGCCAACGAATGTCATACCCGTTTGTTTTGAAACGCTAACAGAAAAGTCGCGGTCGTGTGTTATTTCCCTGGGATCGAATTCCACCAGCCTTTTGACCATCCGGCCTTGCTCCTCATAGTGCGCAAAGAAGCATTGCATGCGGGTTGGTTTTTCTGAATCAAGAGGCTGCTGGAGCAGAGTATAAGCGGGTCGCAGGACGCCGTTCATAAGCTGGATGCTGTCTTTTAGCTTAGTGCAATAATCACCATCTTTCGATTTAACTTTCTCCGTAACCGGCTTATACCAAGCACAGCGATACTCAAGAATAGGCGGATAGGAACCAACAAGACGCTCATACCGCATGATCGCATTCCTGGCATCGCCGCAAAAATCAGCGCCTCCAATGGCTTCGCAGCGGTCCAGGAAACGCTCATTCAGCACCCCATCACGCAAAAGCGAATCCCAATCGCCACCGATTGGAAAGGAAACACTGACATTCTTGCCTTTTTCATGGAAAGCCCAATACCATGACCTTGCACATTTTCTTCCGGCTTCCCCTTCATCAAAAGCAAGAATAATCCTGTCAGTAAAGCCGGAAAGGTATTCCATGAATTCCGGCATGCTCTGCGGTCTGGCTTGCGCAGAGAGCAAAGACACCGCCTGTCTTCCAACTTCGAGAATTGCCATGGCTTTCAGGGGAGACTCAGCAACATAAATTGGCTTTGCTGTGTCTATCGGATGAGAGGGAACCCAATAGGCTTTGGATGCTTCCGAGTCTTTGTCGTTCCAGTGTTTCGCTTTCTCAAATGGCGGATTGATCACTCGGTAATTAAGGAAAGCCATGGATGTTCTGAACCCCAAAGCTTTGTAGCTTCCATCACCAATCTTGACTTGCGCGTAGATGCCGCCCCATTTGATAAAATTGGGAATGCCGCGAGACAGAGCATAGTTTTGCTGGAGAGTTGTGTTGTCATCATCGCGCGCAAACGAAGCTTTGAAATCCTCATAGACCGATGGCGCATATTCACTCCAAGGGATACCAGCGTATCCATCGCAGGATGTTCTATTGCACTTGATACGTCTTGGATCATTAATTGCGGTAAATGCTTTTGCCTGACCGCATCTTAGGCAGAGTACATCCTGATAGTGTCGACCTTTCGGTTTCCCGCCGTGCTCCTTCTCTATGACCAAAGCCACGCGGGAAGCCAGCTCTGGATTCATTTTTGTTGAATGAAGAGAGAAGGGACGGGAATGGGAATTGTGAAGGGAATGAGAGGGTTGGTCTACATTTTCTGTCATTAAGTAACGCCTCCATGGCAATTTGGAGGGTCTTTTTCGCTTAATGTGGAATTTTGCGTTGCCATCAGACTGTGGTACAGTCTATACAACGTCATCCCTGGCTACACGGCGAAGCCCTTTGTTCTGCGAAGTTCCGACCAAAGAAAGACGCAGAAGAGGGGCAAGACCCAAATTCTCCCAAAGAATACACCTGACACCCGATCTAGCAAAGCAAAACTCCCAACCATAACAGCAGCAAGACACACGACCCTGTGTATAACTTTCTGGAAAATTGAACAAAGGTCACTCCCTTTGCTCACTTACACTATCGTTACTTTTTTTGAAAAAAAGTTTTCTACAAACCCCTTGTCCAGCAAGAGTTATAGAAGCGATGTCCGCAGCTGTTCGCTCGTGACTAAAAATGTTGACAGCGCATTGAAAATGACTAGTATGCGCGCGAATATCGTTTTTCTTTCATTTCTTTGCTTTGCCCGCAACATCTTTAAAAGGGTTGACGATTTCAATTTGCCAAGGAGCAAAATCTTTTTCGTTAGCCGTGGCAACCGGAACACCCAAAGCCTTTGCCGTTGCGCCTATGAGCAAGTCCTCAATGTGAAGAGTCTGGCCGATGGCTTCCTGTTCGGCTCTCATGTTGGCGGCAAGAAGCGCGATTTCCTCATCAACCGGATAGGCTCGAACGCTTCTTTGAGCAAGGATTTTGAATGACGCCAGGGACTTCATCGACCCGCTACGCACCAGCCCATACTCAATTTCGTAAAGCACAATCACGCTGGTTTTGATGATGCCAAGCCTTGAGAGGAAATCCCTGGCTATGGCCTGGCGTTCAATGTTCTTGTTGAAAACCGACGAGAGGACATTTGTATCAACGATCATTGCGCGCGCTCACTCGACTGTTATTTTTTTGATGGGAGCTTTCACGTTCTCGAAAGTTTCTTCGGTCACGCCTTCGGTTTTGCTGACGCGAATAAGATCATCAAGCAGGCTCCTGGTCTGGTCTTGCTTGATAGACATGAGCAGCGCATAATCATCATCACTGATCACCGCACCAGCAGGCTTTCCATCCGAGAAAACTCGTTGCGGCTCATTCCTTGATTGCTTGAGTACTTCAGAGAACTTGCTCTTTGCTTCTCCAACGCTCCATGAGTTCTGTTTTTTTGCGGGCATTTCTTATTCCTCCAAATCAGATCTAAAACCATGATGCGCCCATCTCTCTTATTAGTCAAATGACTATTTGCCTATGTCATCCATACTTCGCGCGCGGGTCAATATATATATAGATGATTCATATAATAAACAAATTTAACTTACACGCATCTACTATATATAATTGCCCTAACTCAATTTTATATACAGACGATTCATGCAATAGTAAACACAAACTTACTCTCATTTTATATATACTTGATTCATATAATCATGATTATATGAATCAAGTATATATAAAATGAGAGTAAGTTTGTGTTTACTATTGCATGAATCGTCTGTATATAAAATTGAGTTAGGGCAATTATATATAGTAGATGCGTGTAAGTTAAATTTGTTTATTATATGAATCATCTATATATATATTGACCCGCGCGCGAAGTATGGATGACATAGGCAAATAGTCATTTGACTAATAAGAGAGATGGGCGCATCATGGTTTTAGATCTGATTTGGAGGAATAAGAAATGCCCGCAAAAAAACAGAACTCATGGAGCGTTGGAGAAGCAAAGAGCAAGTTCTCTGAAGTACTCAAGCAATCAAGGAATGAGCCGCAACGAGTTTTCTCGGATGGAAAGCCTGCTGGTGCGGTGATCAGTGATGATGATTATGCGCTGCTCATGTCTATCAAGCAAGACCAGACCAGGAGCCTGCTTGATGATCTTATTCGCGTCAGCAAAACCGAAGGCGTGACCGAAGAAACTTTCGAGAACGTGAAAGCTCCCATCAAAAAAATAACAGTCGAGTGAGCGCGCGCAATGATCGTTGATACAAATGTCCTCTCGTCGGTTTTCAACAAGAACATTGAACGCCAGGCCATAGCCAGGGATTTCCTCTCAAGGCTTGGCATCATCAAAACCAGCGTGATTGTGCTTTACGAAATTGAGTATGGGCTGGTGCGTAGCGGGTCGATGAAGTCCCTGGCGTCATTCAAAATCCTTGCTCAAAGAAGCGTTCGAGCCTATCCGGTTGATGAGGAAATCGCGCTTCTTGCCGCCAACATGAGAGCCGAACAGGAAGCCATCGGCCAGACTCTTCACATTGAGGACTTGCTCATAGGCGCAACGGCAAAGGCTTTGGGTGTTCCGGTTGCCACGGCTAACGAAAAAGATTTTGCTCCTTGGCAAATTGAAATCGTCAACCCTTTTAAAGATGTTGCGGGCAAAGCAAAGAAATGAAAGAAAAACGATATTCGCGCGCATACTAGTCATTTTCAATGCGCTGTCAACATTTTTAGTCACGAGCGAACAGCTGCGGACATCGCTTCTATAACTCTTGCTGGACAAGGGGTTTGTAGAAAACTTTTTTTCAAAAAAAGTAACGATAGTGTAAGTGAGCAAAGGGAGTGACCTTTGTTCAATTTTCCAGAAAGTTATACACAGGGTCGTGTGTCTTGCTGCTGTTATGGTTGGGAGTTTTGCTTTGCTAGATCGGGTGTCAGGTGTATTCTTTGGGAGAATTTGGGTCTTGCCCCTCTTCTGCGTCTTTCTTTGGTCGGAACTTCGCAGAACAAAGGGCTTCGCCGTGTAGCCAGGGATGACGTTGTATAGACTGTACCACAGTCTGATGGCAACGCAAAATTCCACATTAAGCGAAAAAGACCCTCCAAATTGCCATGGAGGCGTTACTTAATGACAGAAAATGTAGACCAACCCTCTCATTCCCTTCACAATTCCCATTCCCGTCCCTTCTCTCTTCATTCAACAAAAATGAATCCAGAGCTGGCTTCCCGCGTGGCTTTGGTCATAGAGAAGGAGCACGGCGGGAAACCGAAAGGTCGACACTATCAGGATGTACTCTGCCTAAGATGCGGTCAGGCAAAAGCATTTACCGCAATTAATGATCCAAGACGTATCAAGTGCAATAGAACATCCTGCGATGGATACGCTGGTATCCCTTGGAGTGAATATGCGCCATCGGTCTATGAGGATTTCAAAGCTTCGTTTGCGCGCGATGATGACAACACAACTCTCCAGCAAAACTATGCTCTGTCTCGCGGCATTCCCAATTTTATCAAATGGGGCGGCATCTACGCGCAAGTCAAGATTGGTGATGGAAGCTACAAAGCTTTGGGGTTCAGAACATCCATGGCTTTCCTTAATTACCGAGTGATCAATCCGCCATTTGAGAAAGCGAAACACTGGAACGACAAAGACTCGGAAGCATCCAAAGCCTATTGGGTTCCCTCTCATCCGATAGACACAGCAAAGCCAATTTATGTTGCTGAGTCTCCCCTGAAAGCCATGGCAATTCTCGAAGTTGGAAGACAGGCGGTGTCTTTGCTCTCTGCGCAAGCCAGACCGCAGAGCATGCCGGAATTCATGGAATACCTTTCCGGCTTTACTGACAGGATTATTCTTGCTTTTGATGAAGGGGAAGCCGGAAGAAAATGTGCAAGGTCATGGTATTGGGCTTTCCATGAAAAAGGCAAGAATGTCAGTGTTTCCTTTCCAATCGGTGGCGATTGGGATTCGCTTTTGCGTGATGGGGTGCTGAATGAGCGTTTCCTGGACCGCTGCGAAGCCATTGGAGGCGCTGATTTTTGCGGCGATGCCAGGAATGCGATCATGCGGTATGAGCGTCTTGTTGGTTCCTATCCGCCTATTCTTGAGTATCGCTGTGCTTGGTATAAGCCGGTTACGGAGAAAGTTAAATCGAAAGATGGTGATTATTGCACTAAGCTAAAAGACAGCATCCAGCTTATGAACGGCGTCCTGCGACCCGCTTATACTCTGCTCCAGCAGCCTCTTGATTCAGAAAAACCAACCCGCATGCAATGCTTCTTTGCGCACTATGAGGAGCAAGGCCGGATGGTCAAAAGGCTGGTGGAATTCGATCCCAGGGAAATAACACACGACCGCGACTTTTCTGTTAGCGTTTCAAAACAAACGGGTATGACATTCGTTGGCGAAAAAATGGAGCTGGCTTATATCAAGGTGAATATACTTAAAATCCTTGACATGCCTCACGTTCGTGCGGTCGAGCGCTATGGTTATGACTATGAAGCCAAAGCTTTCATTTTTCCGCATGCAGCTTTCACCAAAGATGGTCGAATGCTGAAACCTAACTCAGACGGCTACTATACGGAGCTAGGAGTAAAACCGACATCGATGGAATCGGCGATCAAAAACATTGCCGAGACAGGTGATGTCAGGCAGTTTTACAATGTCCTCTATGCAGCCGGACGCGAGCAAGGGCTCATGGTTGCTGCTTACTATGTCTGGACAATGTGCTCTGCTCTGAACTTCGATATTCCTCTCTATTGCCGGAACCATCCCTTTCTTTCAATCTCCGGCAAGCCTGGATCAGGAAAGAGTACACTGGTCACGAACATGAACACGGTATTCAGTTTTCAGAGTGCCTATGAAGGGGTTATTCAGGGTGCCTCAACGGTCAAAGGGATATTGCGGACCATGGCAAAGCCGATCTGTGTGCCTATTGTGTTAGCTGAGAACAACAAGGAAATCGAAGCCGAAGGACAGCGGCGCTACGGTCAGATGGATGAGAATTCGCAGCTTGGGCTCTATAACCGCCAGTCTGGTCAGACTCGCGCGAACAAGGACGGATCGGGAACAAACAAACTCCCCTTTGATGCGGGCCTGATCTTCTCGCAGAACTACGAGCCATTTACCAAGCAAAGCATGAAGGAACGGGTGATTTCCGTCAAAATAGATTCAACAGAGTTCACTCCTGAACAGAAGGAAGCTGTTGCCGAACTGCAGCGGCTCTCCCAGGTAATTGACGGTGTGGTGCCGCTCACAGGGATTGGGGCGGAACACTACAAGCGCTTCGCTTCCCTCGCAGCGAGGCAGGCTCACTATATCCCAGAGTGCTCGGACTATATGCGTGACCAGGGAGTCCAGAACGATCGCAATATTTATCATCACGGCAATTTGCTGGCTGCTTTGTGCGCAATGCGCGACGAATTTGGACTTGAGCCAGAACATATCAATTCCACCTGCAGCCAAATCGTTCAAATGGCGAAGCTGAAACCCGAACAGAATATGGGCGAGAGCGATACCTCTGCGGCATTCTTCGAGGCATTTGAAGCCCTAGCGTATAGAACCCACGATTCGGGTGCGTTCTTGGAATATGGTCGGGATTATATTTATGATGCAGAAAAGGTTTACGTGCGTCTTGGTGAAGTCTGCAATGTCATGGGCCGAAACGGCTATGACGTAGCTAAATCGCCCTATCTAAAGTCGTCACTACGCCAATGCGGGAAATTTTTGGATGATAAGCTGGTCAAAAAGGCCAAATGGGTTGGAGCGCCGTCAACACAGCGCTGTTGGGTTTTTAAAAGAAAAGATATCTCTCTGCCTAGTCAATTTGTAATGGATTCTTAACTCAACCCGAAGGTTACATCTTAGGTTACATCTCCGGTTACAGTTTTTGTAACCGGATTTTTTTATTTGTTATCAATAGGTTAAATGCAAAGGTTACAAGGTTACAGTTTTAAAACGTGTCTCACATATGTGCGCGCGAGATCTAGGAGTAGCCAGTCATAATGAACCGCATTGACAAGCGTCTCAATGACACCCAAAAATCAGCGCGCGTGCGCGATGTGTGAAAAAATAATGTAACCTTGTAACCTTCAAACTTTATCCCTTCTAAAACCCTTTGTTTATAAGGGTTTCATCTGGAAATATGTGGTTACATGATCTTGTAACCTCATGTAACCATCTGTAACCGTAGTCTCAGGCATGTTGATGAATTTTTTTTATTTGCCGGTATCCTTTGACTGCAAAGTGTTTCCCAACTTCTCCCTTTTATTGAGATTCAATTTTATATTTTCCCTGTCTTTGCTTGTGGGTCATGCAGTGTGCGGTCTGCGGCCACTTGTCGGTAGGTTCTTCCAGCGTGGTTTGTGGCACGGAGCGGAGCCTGCGCGTCTCGTAATATTTGCCTGTTCTGGTTTTCAGTTGATCAACTAAACCTGGGATTCGGTCCCCCCTTGGGTCCTTCCGCTCTTGATGACGGTACGAGGCGGGGCCTGCTTGCCTTGAAATATATGCGGGTGATGAATTTCAAGTGATCACCTAACCTCGCCTTTTGGGTCCTTCCAGCGCTTTCCGGCGATGGGTGACGATCAACCTTGCCTACTCTCTGTGGCACATGCAATCTGGCGTTGCATTGCATTGAATCTGTGGATTTCTCTTCGGGCAGTAGATTTCCCCTTGGACGGCGGAACGCTTGACCTTGCTGGTTTTTTTGGGTCCTTCCAGCGCTTGCTGGTGATGGGTGACGATCAACCTTGGGCTCTCGCTCGATTTGAAAAAATAATTTGGGTCAACTCAACTATGTCATTTTGGTTTTTCTGTGGCGTTCAAAAAGGGGGTTCTGATGTGCGCAGGTCTTTGGTCGCTCGTTTTCCCGTGAAGGGAGGCGTACGAGGCTCAGAATTGAAATCAGGCCCGTTCCGTTGGCTCTCAGGGGTGGTGGTTGGCGTGATGGGTTCCGTAGTGGGAATTTTCCACGAGGGAGTCTGGATAGGTGAGAATCAGCCAAATGCTCTCTCCCTCTCTCGTCTTTTCGCGGGTTGACTGTTAAATTCAATGCGCTTCTGGTGGATTTTTGTGGAGGTGGATTGTTGGGGAAGCTGGTCACGCAAACGGAATTTGCTGAGCTTATAGGGGTCAGCAAGCAGGCTGTGCATAAGGTTTTGAAGCGTGGCGACCGGCTGAGCAAGTCGGTAGTTAAAACGGCTGATGGGCTCCGGATTGATGCTTCTGAGGGAGTTCTGGAGTGGTTTTTAAATGGTGACTCTTCTCATGACCGTGGTGGCCATATGGTAACAGCAGTCGGGACTCCCCGCGTTGACGGGATCATGGCCTTGAGTGAATCAAACGCCATGCGTGCTCATTATGCTGTTCTGATAAAGCAGTTGAAATTTGAACAGGCGGCCAAGCGATTGATGCCAGCAGAGAAGTACCAGCGCGAAGCGGCTGAAATTGCCCGCACGACTCGAGATCGCATGCTTAATGTACCCTATGATGTGATTGGCTTTCAGACCAGAGCTTTGAAGAATATGGCCAAAGAGATGGGTATATCAGAGCTGGATCCGAAATTGGAAGGTGCAGTCAATGGCTGCGCTGATGCGATTCGTCGGGAATTGAAAGTGGCAATCACCAAGGCCCTGCGAGATATAGCTGCATGGGCCTCACAGGGAGATGCCACTGCCTGATTACTTTTCCAGCACCCGCCCGAACCAGGCTGACAAGCCTGTCTTTTTGTTTCCGGTTAACGCCTCTTTCAATTCGTGCATGAGCGAAAGCAGCTCAGACTGCAGCCGTTCGTTCCGTCCTTCGAGCGACCGTATTCGCTCCTTGGCCTGATCTAGCTCGCGTTCGAGGACGCGCACCAGTTCGTCTGGTCGTCCAATGGCCAGCTCTGGTCCGGTCTTGGACGAAGCACCTTGCCGACCGCCTGGTCGCTGCTGTGCTAGGTATGTCATCATATCGTCGTGCTCGATAAGGTACTGCCCGCGCTGGTTTTGAGTGGCTTTCAGTTCTTTTGCTGTGATCTTTCGCTTGATGGTGGTCGCCGATGTTCCGGCCATGGTCGCAGCTTGTTGGACGCTCAGTGGTGGGTAAACGCTCACGTCTGGTCGCTCCTTTGGACAGGTCATGTGGTCGGGTCATGGTCGGGTCATTGTCGCTCTTTGGGTGGTCAGTCGTCCACTCTGGAAATGAAAAAGCAGCGATAGTGAATCCTCGCTGCTATGCTTGATGGGATTTTAAAAGTTGCTAATTGGTGCTGCTAGTGCTTTCCCGGGTGACTATTTTCTCAGTTACGTTCTGCGTTCGAATGATGGGGCGTAACTCACTTTGTTGTTGTCTTCCACAGCTTCGCGCTTGAAAGTATAACGCCTGCAAGCACAATCGCCGCGAAGATGCTTGGCCAGTAGTTGATCGTGTAAGTCTCGTTCTTGCTGGTTGCTACGATGATTTTAAACAATTCTGCTCGCTGGAAGTATGAGTATATGCCGTTGCTTGCCGCTCCAATCCCCATGCTTGCAGCAGTCAGATCCGCCCAGATCGTCACAACGAAAAATTGCAAAGCGGCGAGCACCACATTGAACCCGAGCCAAAACCTTTTTCCCATCACATTCTCCTGAAATAAAACGAATCGCCAAGCAATGCGCGGCGACACGAGTAAGTGGGGTTGTCCGCGTTAGATCGCGTGATATATCTCCATAAACTTTTTTTCATCCCAGCCGTTGAACAGTTCGTCCCTGGGTGGATCGATCTTTGTAAAGCGAAACAGCGGAAGAGATTTGTAACCAAGTTTGTCAAATACCCGGAGATCATTCACATCAACAATGACAACTCGATCGCCTCTTGCGGCCGCCTCTTTCTCAACAATCGGTTTTGCGATCTTACATGGCTCACACCACTCAGCACTGAAAATATAAACAGATGATGCTACTTTTTCTGGGCCTGTTTGATATTCTGTTATTTTGATGTATTCAACCATTGGACCAAGCTTGGTACTTGTTGCGCACCCCGTCATAGCCCATACCATAAGGCTGACTCCACCCAAAACACTTCTGCGATGTTCCGCCATACTTTATTTTCCTTATTTTTGCCCTGTCCCGTCTGTGGGCACGATCTTGCCATCCACAATGCGAACTAGACGCTTGTTTATTACGCCTTGAAGGCAGCGACTACTTCTTTCTTTATCGCTGTCACTTCTATGGTTTGCGGCAAGGCGACGCCCGTCGTTATTATTGGAGATATCCATCCATTTTTCGAGCGGTGGGTTGTTTGGATTCTCCTCATGAGCGTTGCCCCAGGCTTTTGCGAAATCCTGATCGGTATGCATTACCATCAAGTTATTCCAGTAGCAGTGTCGGTAAGCATCCGCATTGCCGTTCCAATGGCCCTCGCTGTACAGTTCGAAGGATGAGTTGGAAGCCAGTCGTCCCGCATTGATCACCCGAAGTCCACGCCAAGGACTTCCATTAAACAGGCTTTTCTCGGCATCGTTTAATTTCGCGTGTGAAGGAAGGAATTCGTCAACAACTCCGGCATACTCAAGATCTGAGCCGTCCTCCGACTCCGCTAGACGTTGACTTGAGAAATGTTCCTTTACTATTTCATCAAGTTCATCAAGCGAGGCATTAGGATGCTCAGCCATCACCTGTTCCATGTAATCAAAAAGAG
>NZ_DASQYZ010000517.1:0-8369 GCF_035638955.1 Oligoflexus sp.
GCCAAAGCAGGCCGATCTTTACACACTCTGTCTCGCATGACTCCTAATGTCAGCTATTCAAGCATTCGGCGTGCTGCACAGGGAGAGCTTGAACAGGAACAATCAACAGTTGTTGCAATTGCCAGCGTTGTTATGCCGGAAACCGAGTTGCGTTCTTTTATCAAGAGTCATTACCCGACGCTGGAACGTGCAGTCCTTGACGTTCGCGGTCCAGAGCGCGGCCATGAAGAAAGTTCTGACGATACACGCAGTGCAAGCATTGTTGAGTTTTTAAAATCCGAAGATCACGCAAAAATCCTGATTCTGGCCAATTCCAGAACTGGTACCACAGATGAAGAAGTCGCAAGAAAATATGGCGAAAACTGTCTCCATCATTTTGAGGAAATAAAGAACTCTGGAATCCTCCGATATGCCGATGGAAGCTGGTTTTTCGATGGATCTGTCGGCAATGTATCCCTTGCCCTGGCCAGGAAAGTGCTGTGTGGTCTTGCAAAGGAGTTCGATGTCAAAAATGACTCGACCGAGTTCGCATCGTTTTCGTACCTCCTTTGGGAATCTCTAAATCTCGAAGGCATAAAGGAAATTTATAAAACCAACACGCAGCATGCGAAAGCCGTTTACGATATAGCCCAGGATCCAAAGTATCAGGGCGATATTTTGCTGGTGCTTGGGATTTTGCAGAATATACTGAAAGGTCAGGAGGGCTTGGCATGATGAAACTGCTTGGAATATTCGTCGCTTCTCTTTTTGCCGGACTAGCTTATGCTGGTGGTACAATCGGCGGCGGCAGCGGTGGGCTGACGTCTGAACTGACTTTACATGTCGAATCTCTTCCAAAATTGTTTATTGACGCTCAAAGCTTTCGGCGAACTAAAGCACGTCTGTCCGTGGATAGCACTGAATCAGCGACTGCGGTAGTAGTTGACGGTGATACGATTGAAGTCAGAAAAATCGCGGATCACCTTGTAAATTCAGATCTGTCCAAAGAAATCCTGCCTAACCCCTAAGTCGGGAAAACTCAAAGCCAACCCTGGGTTAACGGCCCAGGTCGAAGCCACCACGTCCCCGTTCAATTTTGTGTTCTATCTTGTGCTGCTTCTTCAACTCCTGCTCGTGCTTCTGCTGCCGTTCAATCTCAATGTTATGCTTTTGTTCCCGATCTAAAGCCACTTTGAAAGGAACTTCGATTTTTCGGCTAAACTCTCGAAACTTTTCGACAATGAACCCTGTTGCGTGGTGAATTCGTTCTCCAACCGCTTTAACTCCTTTTCGCACCAGCTCTTTAATTCGTCTCTCTCCTGCGAATGCTGAAGTTCCAGCGCGAAGAACATTTCGTTCCACACCTTGTTGATATGCACCACGAAGTCGATCAGCTCGTCCCTGCTCATGGTCTGGACTTCGGCCAGAAATTCCGGGGTCATGCGCCCGTTCGGAGTCAGAACCTTGCCGTATATTGTTTTCTCTTCCACGATCAACCTCCTTTAATTTCCGCCAGTCATGAACTTCGTCCATAGCAGATGGCATAAGGATGTTCCGATTATTCCGAGCCCGAATGAGAGCCAGATCGGTATCATGGTTTCCTTCTGGAACAGCCGCTTCATGTTCTCGGACGCGAAGCTGATCTCGGAGGCTTTCACCTCGATCCTCGATGCCACGTTCGCCGCCCCCTCCAGGGCTTTTTGCATTTGCTGCTGCCCAGCCTGTACCACGGCTATCGACCTCTCTAAAACGGCGAGCCTCTCGTTCAATGATGCGGCTTGCTGCGCGTTCAAGGCTTGAAGCGTATCCTGGTAGGACTTCTGCGATTTCTGCAGGGCATCGGTTGTCAGCTTCGATATCTGGATGAGCTTTTGCCTCTCCTGGATCAGTCCGACCGAGACTTGCGCCATGTCCTGGCTGTGGTCCCGGAGTTCGGAGCGCAACATTTCCATCTGCGAGTTCATGACCTTGCCCGGGTCCTCGTATGACATCGACTGCCTGGCTACGGCCGATTTTGATTTCGATTGATTCTCTTGTGTACTCGTCTCCAAGGCTAGCCTCCCTTGTCTTGCGTTGTTTGCCGTCCCGATCGTTGAACGAGTAAGTTATCTTTCTATCCGCCCCGCGCTCGGTGACGACAACGTCCATCTTTTCAAGACGGCCTACAAAGTCGGGGTAGCTGTCAGCCATGCCCCGCGCCGTCTCGATCCTAAGCTTAAGATCCTCTTTCCAGATATAGGTGCCCTGGTCGCGGACCTTCATATGGATTTCGGCATCGCTCAACCGATCCCGCTGGGGCTTGAATTCGGGATCACCGGGCATCAGCACCCGCTCGTGGCCAAGCTTTCCTTCCATCTCACGGGCGTACCGCTGCGCATCAAAAAGCTTGATGCGAGTTGACTGAAATTTCTTTCCGGTCTCCGGGTTGACCGAGTTCCAGGCTAAGTGCATGTGCGGGTGCTCCCGGTCACGGTGGATGAAGATCGCGTAGTCGTGCCCCGGCGCGTGCCGCTCCATGAAGTTCTTCCCCAGTTCGACTAGGGCCTCATCGGTCATCGACCGGGCCACGGGGTCGCCTGGGTTCATGCTGACGGAAGCATGGTGAACCTTGACCCCGTCGTTTTTGCTCCACACCTCCCTGGTCGCCCGGAACATGCGCTCAAGCCCTTTGATGTCGGTGGCACCCAGGCTGTTATAGGCCATGTTCCGGTGTTCCAAGTCAGGCTCACGCATCTCCCCTATTTCCACTTGGCGCTTGCCCTGCTCCAGATATCGCATGAGCCCGCCCGACGATTTGCCGCTGCCGAGCTTGATAATCATAGTCGGCCCACTCTATCGAGCAGCTCTTCAACCGACGTGCGAATCCCCTCCAGACCCTCTGCATCGACATGCGAGCGGTGCGCCAATACTGTCAGTTGGTTCATATTGCGCGCCATACCAACGAGCTGAGCCAGCATTTGCCTCCTGGCTTCTGCATCAAGCTTCCCTCCGGGCAGCTTTCGACTTAAGCCGGTTTTTCGCAGCCAATCAGCTCCGGTTAATCCCAGTGCTGACGCCTTACTTTCAATCGCGTCCTTTTCCTCTGACGTCAATCTGATATAGATACGCTCCGTCCGGTCAGTCCTTGGCCTTGCCATGCGGTACTCCCTCCCAGCAAATCCCCAACGGCAATCTACCCCCCCGCAGCGGATAAGGCAACGGGTCAGGATTCAGGAGCAAGTTTCGTTTCCGCTTCGCTACAACTTCACTTGCCATGGTGCGTGCCGCCCCCTGGACCCCCTGTAAATCCGGGAACCGAAAACCAAAATCCGGGAACCCCATCACCGCGCCAGGCGGTGATGAAAAAAAAAAAGAAGCGCAGCGCAAGCGCGTGCGCCCATACCCTGGCGGCACCAGGCCGTGGGCTCCTCCGCAGTCCCCCGCCATGCGGGGTCTGCTCCGGTCATGCTCTCGCTAAATGACGTGGGCGCGGTTGCGCCCGTCACGCTCGGCAGGTTGCGTCGGATCACTCCCCGACGCTGGAGTCACGGGTCGCCCTGGCGGTCAAGCCGCCAGTCCTCCCGCTTCAGCTCCTCGCGCTTTTCGGCGCGTCTTCGTCGCGCCCGCTTCGTCGCCTGCGGTGTCGCATCCAACTTCAACAGCTCCAGGCCAACCTTGTTCATATCCCATTCGACCTTGGTCGCGGCATCCGGCTTCAGTACCTCCTCAGCCGCCCGCGCCCGTTCCTTCCGGTCGGCCCGTTCCTGGTCCTTCGCCTCGATCGCCTCCCCTTCCTCTTGGCTGAGCACCCGGCTCCGGTGGTAGTAGCGGTCCACGAATGACCAGACATATTCCCAATACTGCTCGGCCTTAAAGTCGGGGTCATCAGTATGCGCCAGCATTTCCTCTTCGCTGATTTCCTCTTCGCCGCGGAAGACCTCGCGGATCAGGCCCCCCAGGCTGGTCGCCTGGGTACCCTTCAGCTGCCGATCCATTTCCAGAAGCGTCGGAACCCACGACCCATCATCATCCGGCTTCATCATGATGCCCTTAACAGCGTATTTAAAGACTTCCTTCACAGCTGCTGCCACGGCGTCCACGCCGCCTTTGGGATCGACAGCGCGGATGTAAGGTTTGATCAAAGTCTCAGGCTCAACACCCAGGCCCTTGGCCCAGTAAGCTCTCCAGTCCTCGGCAGTCATGTAGCGTTTGGAAAAATATGAGGTACTTACCATAACAAGGCAATGAAAGTGAGGATGGACATAGCCTTCCTCTTCCGCGATCGTGACCTCGGTCGCACGGACAAAACCAAGAGCAGGCCAAGTCTTGCGGCTGACCATACGGTTCCAGGCTTTTGACATTTTAAGAATAGTTTCGCGCAGCTCTGTGACAGGGACGTTCGGAACGGTCAGGACCAGATGGAAGTAGCGGGCTTTCGGTGCAAGCTTTTGAATCTCAGGCCAAGCCTTATACCAACGGGCTTTCCATGCAAGACTTCGCCGCCAGACACAGCGGGGACAAAGACGGATTCGGCAGAATTGTGCTGACTTCAATTTGTGCCGCCCTTCTTGTGAGACGGCGAAAGTCAAACGCCGTCCGCACCATTCCATGCGTTCGGATTTCCGCTGCTGCCAGTCATCCCCTTCCGAAAATACGCACATGAGATTCTGGCTATTCTGGCCGTGAGTATCCCACGGCTTATCATCGGGGGAAAGCTCGGAAAGCCTCGGTAAGTCAGCTTTCTTCTTTGAATTTGAAGAAGCTCCGTTGACACCGGGCGCAATCGTGGGCACGATTGGAAATGAGGAAGCCATTCCTTGGCTCTCCTTGGGTAAACCGGGTTATTTTAAAGCGTCGCAACTTCAGAATAGCCCCGGCGACAACCCCTCGCAATCCCCCCCTTACCCTGAAAATCCCAGCAAAACCATGTGGCTCTAAGCGAAGATTTATTTTCAGCTGCTTGAAACGTTTCTTAATTATCAAGGATAGTAATACAGACCCCAAAACCGAGCCAAAAAAGCACGAATTCGGGCGATACGACGGAGTTCTGAATGCAACTGCCAGAAAGCGAACAAGCCCGCCGAAATGACCAGTTCATTGCAAGGGTTGAAGACCCAAAATATCGAGCCTCGTACAAACGACGGGTCAGGACGATGCGCAAGAATGGAGAAAGCGAAGCGAAGATAGCCGTCTGGCTGCATACCATCGCCCCAATCATTATTCGATGCACGTATACCTGACCTAGTTTCCCTGCAGAGCAGGGCTTAATCATCATCAACAAGACGCACTGACTCGAGAGCTCACGCCGTCGTTACATTTTTTGGCCCTGAGATCGAATTCCACTACCAGACTAGGCAATCCTCGCTTCGATATCATTTCGAAGCTCCAGGACCCCTTTTTGCGATCCTCAGAGCCAAGAAAAAAGCAAAAGACCAAAGCCGCTCTTGAATAGGGCGATTATGTGCGTCGTCCTGGTCAAACACCTGTTCGCCGCAAAGACCTCAACTCCGAACACCATTCCTTCCGGTCACTACGTTCCCTGGCTGGGGCATAGCCCCAGACCCAAGACAAGCCTGACGGCGCTCGATCGTTTCCGCCTTACCTCGATATCTGCTAACCTATGCGCATACCATGCGGATAAAAATGCGCATTCGTCGGACAGGTGAAGGGAATGTGCAAATACATGCGCAACGGAGGCGCAAATGAGCGGGAATGATCTTTTGAATGTGGCTGACTGTGCGAGAAAGCTTGGGATCTCAAGACAACGCCTATCAAAGCTTCTAGACGAAAGCGGTGTAAAAAAAAGCCGGACCGGGAAGGGCGCACTAGTGTCGCTCGCAGATGCGCAAAGAGTCGTCCAAATTGCTGCTGCTTCCGGAAAAGTGCGCACACCGCGCGCGAATAAGGACGCAAGCGAAGAAAGCGAGCTTGTGCACCTTTTAAAGGAGCAGGTACTAGAACTCAAATCCGAGCGGGAGCGCCTTCTGGATAAAATCGAGGCCATGTCTCATCTTGAATCTGAAGTGAAAATGCTAAAAGCGGCAAAGGAAGAGTTGGAGGACAAAATAAGCAAAGCTGACAAGAGTCTTGTCAGCCGCATAGGTAAAGCTATCAGTGCTTTCAAGGAATAGACCACCAAAAAATCACGGGCAATAAAGCAGAATTCCTGTCGGGCTTTAGCAGTAGCTTTAGATTTCAACGCGCATTTTATTCTTTAACTGGCTTCTTTTTAGGGTCATGTGTGTATTTGAGCTGGAAATCAAGACTACCTGGGGCTGTGTCAGACTTTACAAAATCAACCGTTAAGGTGCTAAACTCAGGTGCGATTTTACTAAGTTTCAATGCCAGCTGGCCTGAGATTGCGCCTAGATCATTCGTAATGGTTTCATTCCGACGATCTATCGTTTTACATGACTCGGGCGCACCCTGCTCGCAGTACTTGATGAGAGAACCAGCAAGCAGATTGTCATCGGCAAGATAGGCCTTGGAAGCAGACGCAGCCGAAGCAGTCAAGAGGAGGCTAAGTATAAAGCTCATAAAGAAAACTCCTATCAGCTGTTTTCAGATCGGCTTGTTTGAAAGAAATGAAACAAACCCAGAGGCAGGAAATAAAAAGCCCCAGAGAGTAAGTCTGAGGTTCTAGCGTTAAGTAAGCTAACTATCTCAGCCCCAGCCACAGATGGTTTGAAAATCGTATCCGTGTACCGGATCACCAACCTTGTACCTAACGCATTTATAGCTTTCACCACCAACGCCAGATGGAGAGCCGCCGGGACCCATACTGCCTGTGCTTCCTGTACCCGAGCCCGAATAGCTGCCTAGCCCGCCAGGAGCGACACCACCAGAGAGTTGTTTAGGTGGAATAAGAGATATGGGACGCTTAGCCAGCTTCAGCGCCTTTTGAAAGCATTCCAAATCTGAAGCATCGCACAGCAGCGCTTCATTAATTGCCCGGTCAACATTCATGTTGTAATTTTCCCAGGAAGTCGTGCAATCGTAACTACGATATGCACACGCCGCTGCTCCAAGGGCACCAAAACCTATTCCCACCGGTCCCAAACTCGCCAAGAGCGCCGCTGACGCAAAACAACCGACGGAGCCGAATGAGCACTTATTTTTTCCAGCGTTACCTGCAGCCTTCATCCAGTAGAGAGAGTCTAAATATTCGTCTCTGTGCGTTCCTTTTGGATTGTTATTCTGCAGTGCATAAAACTCATTATATGCACCGGCAACGTCTGCCATTGTGAGTTTTACGGGTGCTGCACCTGGGTTGAGGGGATCCAGAATTGTAATGAAAGCGTGGCTGCCGTCGTCTAAACAAGTAACTCCGCTGTCTGGTGCGCACAGGAAAGCCTCGATATTGACAATTACTGTAGCACTCCAGAATTGATTAGCACGCGCTTGATTTCCGATAGCGATCAATGCAATTGCAATAAGTACTTTATAAATCATTTGGTCCAACCCTTTTTAGTGGCAAAGATAATAGCCTTCACAACGACCATCCAAAGTACGACGCCGCCCCATGTGAACACCGTTCCGGAGTTCGCATTAATAAAACTATCCAGGGATTCAGGTCGACTGGCGATATACACACTACATAAATTAGCAACTCCACAAACCAACATGAAAATCGAAGCTCTATTGTAGGCTCTGCTGAATTTATTCAAGTCCATCTACATATCCCCTGCTTCCAAGGCCTTAACTGGCTTTGGGTTGGTAGCTTATACCGGCTTCCGATTATCTCGTCTATCCCCTTGCTGTGACATGTCTTCAGACACTTCGACAGTTCGCCTCTCACTCCGAAAGCGAGAAGTATTGATGCCAGACAATACATAAAATTGCTTATAATAACTGGGGCCGTTGCCCGTGCCTTGATCAAAGCTCACCTGAGTGCCAGACCTCAGCTTTCCATTGCCACAATGGCAAGGTCCTGCAACTGCCATCCAGTACAGCACGCTCCATTTTGCACGGCGGACAAAGCTCAGCATCTGTGGAGAATCTGATTTCGCTTCTGGGTATGACTGTCCATGGGATTCTATGATGAATGCTTTGTTGCTCAAGGGCTGTACACGATCGGGTTTCTGATGTTTCCGGTTTTATCGTTTCACCCGCAGAATCAGCAACCACTAAAGTCTTGACGATGCAAGAAAGTCGGTTCATCAAGGTGAGCTGTAACAATAGGTTCAGTTCATCATGATGAACTCTAGGTGGGAGGGAGATCTATGACCGTACAGCAGGCACTGGCTGTTGCTATAAACTCATGGCTAAAAGCCAAAGCAGGCCGATCTTTACACACTCTGTCTCGCATGACTCCTAATGTCAGCTATTCAAGCATTCGGCGTGCTGCACAGGGAGAGCTTGAACAGGAACAATCAACAGTTGTTGCAATTGCCAGCGTTGTTATGCCGGAA
>NZ_DASQYZ010000518.1:0-7528 GCF_035638955.1 Oligoflexus sp.
AAGTCTTCTGATCCACTGGGCCGCGGCATCATCACGACGATCCACGTATTGGATTGCCGCTCGTCCTCCATGCACCAAAAGGCGTCGAAGATATGGATCTCCTCGTTTACTGATCCTTCCCGGTTTATTCCTGTGTGCTCCTCCAGTGCCCGAGTGTCGTGGTAGAAGACCTATCCAGGCAGCAAACTGCCTGCCATTTTTGAAGCATCCAGGGTTGGGTGTTGCCGCTACGCAGGGCCCCGGAAAGAATGACTATAAAATAAGCTAACTGTCAAACTTATTGGGAAATTTCGAAACTACTGTGAACCTGAAGGCCTTGGCAATCAAGGCCTGCTGAAATTCCAGGCATTCTTTCCGGGGCCCTGCTTTGGACGACACGCCCCAACTCGTCAGCTAAATCGACAAGAGAATATTTATTCTGACAAGTCTCGATATCAATTTCTTCGTCATCGTTATAGTCATTTATCCCAGCAGTGTTGGCTCCACTTTTTGTCGATATTGATTTTTATCGGTTCAAAATTTGACCTGATTGCCTTGCATAGAAAGCGCTTTGCCGCTTTTCCGTTCACCCCAGCCCGATTCAGGCGCTATGAGCAGTATTCGATGTCGAAAACAAAAGGCGACGCATTTCATCGATGCTCAGCACCAGCTCGGCCGCATTGAGCCGGATGGCTTCGGCGGGAATGCCCGGGACCACACATTCGGCGGGGTTTTGTACGATGGTCGTGGCACCTTGATTTTTTAGAAGCAGGAGAGCTTCGGCCCCATCCTTGCCCATGCCGGTCATAAGGATCGCCAGAAACGATCCTCCTTCAATGCGAGCTGCGGAGCGAAACAAGACGTCAATGCTGGGTTTTTGGCCGAATTGCGCAACAAGACTGTCGTCGAGCGAAATTCGTAAGCCACTGGATCCTTTACTGAGCGTCAAATGAACATCGTTAGGTGCCATATAAAGGTGACCAGGCTGGAGCGGTGTGGGTCCGGAAATTTCGGCAACTTTTAGATCCGCGGCTTTGCCGATGCGCACGGCAATTGCTTTGGCGAAATTCTTGAGGATATGCTGAACAACGACGATCGGCGGATGACCGGGACCGAGCTGCGCCAGTAAACGACAGATCGTCTCGATGCCGCCGGTGCTGGCTCCGATGAGGATGACATCGAATTTATTTTTCTGTCGATAAAAATTCGTCTGGCGCAGCTGCATCGTCGCAGTTTCGGCCGTCGGAGGCGCAATGCGCACCACGGCCTGCGCTCGATTAAGCAGTTCGTCCAATCCCGAACGCAGTTCTGATTTTGGAAAATAATCCGTCAGTCCTTCAGTAAGAGATTCAACCACCACGGATTTTTCACTATCGGAAAAATCACTGACAATGAACACAGGCTTTCGCATACCGCTCTTGCGTTTACGATGCAACCAGGCACTGCCGTTTTCGCCAGGCATTTGCAGGTCCAGGGTGATCACTTCGGGGTCAAGTCCCTCTACCAAAAGATTTTCAGCAGCCTGTGTGCCATCGGCTTCAAAACATTGAAAACCCCGTGTCTTAAATCCTTCCACGAGCAGCCGCCGAACGCTGAGCGAATCATCGATCACCAGCACTTTGGGCTTTGATTTGTCAGGTTGGGAAACTGCAGGCTGCATGCGATTTACAAAGATCGATTCAGTAACGGGTCGGAGTTTGGCGTCAAGACCCAGGGCCGCTTCGGAATGCCCAAGACAAAGACGGCCTGAAGGACAAAGCCTTCCAGCCAACTGCTGCACGGTCTTGAGGGATTGCTGAGCCTGGAGATAGATCAATACATTGCGGCAGGCAATCCAGTGATAAGGACCGCCTTTGGGCCAGTTTTCCGGCTTGCTGAGGTCAGTTACGAATAAGCGGGTGCGGCGAAGAATGTCCTGGCAGACGATTCTTTCATGGGATCCGATCATTTGGCTCAATGACGTCAGCAAGGATTGCCAGGGTTCAGTCATACCATGAGGCCTCTCAAAGCGCCCGGCTCGCGCCTTCTCGATGCTCAATGCGTCGATATCCCATCCATCCAGCGTGTATTCAAAAGCAGGGTGGCGTCGCCTGAAAAATTCCAGAAGCATTCCAAAGGAAAAAAGCTCCTCGCCGGTTGAGCATGCGGCGGAAAGAAAAGTAAAAGTCTGGCTGTTTTGTCTATCAAAGCCGTTCAAATAGTACGCAAACGCCTCAAAATGCGGTTCCTCGCGAAACCAGGACGTGGTATGGATCGTCAGAGCCGAAATGAGCTGCGCATATTCACGCTCATTGCTTTCTGCAATTCTCAAGTAGTCCCCAAGGCCAGTCATTCCCAACTGCTGCATACGTCGTAGAACATTTTGCACCAGAACTTCATAGCGGGCTTCATTGTTGGCGCCGGTCAAGCGCCTTGCCAGTCGAAAGAGAAATTCCTTTTCTTCAGCACTCAGGATCATGCCGCGGACTCATCTTTCTTATCCGGGCTCCTGCTCTTTTCAGATCGCTCGGCCAGGCGTTCAAGCAGACGATCGTCCAGTTGGGTTTGCGGCGGCGTATGCAGAGGATCCAGGCCGATTCCCTTTTCGGAGTCATGAGGCTTTTGAAGTGGAGAGGGGGTCGAGGTCCTGACATGACCATCATCGATTTCGTCGGTCAGGAAGCAATGAAGCTGGCGGGAAAGTCCGAAGAACGACGAAGCTTCGCGGGACATCTCAGCTGCGAGCCTGGCGCTCTCACTGGATAGAGCATTGGTGCTTGATGTTGCAATATTCATCTGATCAAGGGCGATGGATGATTGTTTGATGCCGAGCGATTGTTCCTTGGTGGCCTCGCTGATCTGTCCAAACGCGGATACTATTTGACTCGTGGCTTCTTTGATTTCAGCAAAGCGCCGGCTTGCTTCGGAACATATGTGTAGACCGGCTTCCACCCGGACATCGGTTTGATCGACAATGTCTTTTACCCGGTCGGCACTGTCAGCTAGCAAAGTTTGAATCTCCTTGGCTGCTTGCCCGCTCGTCCTGGCAAGGTTACTGACCTCGCTGGCGACCACGCTGAATCCTTTACCGGTCACACCGGCCCGCGCCGCTTCGATGGAAGCATTAAAGGATACGACCTGCGTGTTGAATGCGATTTCATTAATGACCGAGACCTTGCGCGAAATGTCATTGACCAGCTTAACTATGGATTTCAGAAGTGAATTCGCATCAGCTATCTGTTCCATCGAAGCCAGCATCTGCTTCATTGTTTCGGACCCGGCTTCGGTCAATTGGCTGACATGCCCAGCCTTGAGGAGAGAAGCCTGCGTGTGAGCATTGGTTTGTGCCAGCATGCTCGACATTTCTGCCATCGATGCAACAGTTTCCTGGATCGCCGCCGCCTGTTCAGCGGCCGCCGCCGCACCGCGTTGGGTATTATCGGTGAGGTGGCTACTACGAGCCTGACCTTGCTGAGCGCCACTGATAAGATTATCGGCGATCGAGCGTAGCATGGCGGCCGCAGAATGACTATAAAGGACAATGGCAGTTCCGCTGATCAACGATATAATGGCCAGAATGGCAAAAACCAAATATGCATTGGCCCGTTCGTCCGCCAGAAGGGTCGCCTGAGATTGTTTCGAAGCAAGCAGACGGCTTTCCAGCAAGGCTTTAAGGCTGTCCAGTACCTTGCGATCGGCACCGCGGACTGCTTTGTCAGCCTCCCTGCTGCTGAAGGGCATGTTTTGCAGAAACTTTCCTCGGGCATCACGATACTTCTCAACCAACACTTTTTCTTCATCGACAAAAGTTTTCAGCAGCTCATTCTCCTTGGGGCTCAGGAGTTTTTCCAGGTCGTTGGTCTGATCCAAAATTGACTGAACTTCCTTTTCAAAATTTGCATTGTATTTTTCGTAATCAGCGGGACTGTCGCCACGGAGCAGAATGTTCTTCCACTCCTGAGTCTGATTGCCGAAGCTCACCTGCAGAACCGTTATTTTTCGATCGATATCCAAATCGCGGTTGATGGATTCGACGTGGTTTTCCAGCGTTTTGAGTTGACGGAGGCTGAAGAAGGAGAAAGAAAGCGCGAGCACGAGCGCGCTACCTGCCGATATGCCGATGAGCCTGAATTTGAATCCCAACTTAATTCTTGCCATTTCCTTCGGTTCCTTTTTAAAAAATAGCGGCCGATCAAGCGGCATTGGTCCTTAATGCTCGAAGTTCCTCAGAAGAAAGCACACGCCTTAGATCGATAATCGTTGTTGGCTTCTCGTCCCGAACAGTCACCTGCAGGACATAGTCTTCAGGGATAATGGGCACATAGCTGGAGCGTTGATCGCTCTGGACAGCTATTTCCGCGACTTCAACCACTTCATCAACAAGTGACCCGAAGGGCCCAGCATCAGTTTCAAACACAATAATAAGACACTTCGGCCCCAGCTGGGAGGGCAACCCGAACCGCAGGCGCAGATCCAGGATCCCCACCGCCTCGCCACGAATATTCATCATACCCAGGAAGCAAGGAACCGTATTTGGCAGTCGGGTGCAGGCCCCGACTGGAATGACTTCTCTTACTTTGCCCAAAGGGGTGCCGAAAACATAGCTGTCCAACCGGAAAAAAAGGGCCAATTCAGGTTCGTTACTGGCTGATGGCTGTTGGCTTTTTTTGTTGGATTCAATCATACGCGCTCTCTTTGGGTGATCAGTTGCAAAGACTGACTGCGGCTGTGATGGAGCATGGCCAAAAACTTGATGTCCAGGACGCTGCAGATGCAGCCGCTCGGAAGGATTGCGATGCCCTGCACACCTTCCAGCCTATGCAGTTTTCCGTCGAGAGGATTCACTACAAGTCGCGCTTCGTCCAGGATGGTAAGGACGCTCAGAGCGGCTTTGGGAAAACTGCCGACTACCAGAGCCATACGATTCGAGACTGAAGGCGCATGCGCTTCAGAATTGCCCAGGAGAGTTTCCAAACCCACTATGGGGACGGGCTCATCATTGAGTATTGCGACCTTTTGATGCCCGGACTCATCAATGGATATTTTTTCCAGATCGACGACTTCCATGATATCGCGGATTGGCACAGCATACAGTTGGTTGGAGCACTGGACTATCAACGAACTGACGACATTCAGGTTTGCCGGAATGCGCAACACGAAGCTCGTACCATGCTGCTGGTTGGTGTTGATGTTCAATTCGCCGCTCATGGAATCGATCGTTGTTTTTACCACATCCATTCCCACGCCGCGTCCGGATATTTGGGAGACTTTGGATGCCGTGGAAAAACCCGGCTGCAGAATGAGTTCAGCCAACTCGCGATGACTGGGGTTGGACTGCATGCTTAAAAGACCCAGATCCTGTCCTTTCTTTAGAATTCTGCCGAAATCCAAACCGCGACCATCATCGGCGATTTCGATCTCCACATACTCTCCCTCCGAGCGGGCAGACAGCCGAATAGTACCAACCGCGGATTTACCGGCAGCTTCCCTCTCGCCAGGGGGCTCGATACCGTGATCCACGGCATTGCGTATGATATGAACGCAAGGATCGGTAATTTTTTCCAGGGTTTGTCGCTCGATTTCGGTCTCGACTCCTTCACAGAGAATGCTGATCTGTTTATGCTCAGCGTCAGAGGTTTCTCTGGCGCTTCGTTCCAACTTTTGGAATAAACCGCCGATGCTCTGCATTTTCATGCCAACTATCCGGTTTTGCAGTTCGTATACCAAATGATTCGATGCGCCGATCAATGCAGACAAATTCTTCTCATTCCGTTCATTCTTTAATTCATGCAATGACATCGATAGCTGCACAGAAAGGTCATTCACAATGTGAATAATGCTGTCGATCTTGTTTAAGCTGACGCGGATGCTGGAATCTTTAATAATTTTATTTGATTGCATTGAAGGCGCCAGTTCACGATTCCTTTCCGGCGACACAGCGGCGCTCGCCATGGTGCCGCTGTCATCGTCGAAAAAACCAAAGGCTGCTGTCGCTGCGTTTTCCTTAATCTGCATCCGGGTATTTATGAGGGGCGATGCACTAGACTCCATCAGACGGCGGATTCCATCGCGAATGTCGTGCGTATTCGTTTGGTAGTTGCGTCCATCATCAAGCTGGGCGGTCCATTCAGAAATAAGAGTTTGACAGTCCAGGAGCAAACGGATGGCAACCGCGCCTGCTTCGGTGGGCGTGGCCTTGAGCCAGGAAATGAAATCCTCTACTTCGTGCAGGAAAGACCCGAAATCTTCCAAACCGACGCTCCGCGAGGAACCCTTGAGGTTATGCGCTGCACGAAAAAGGGCATTAAGGTCACTCTGTGAGGGCTGGCCTTTCAGCATATTGAGACAGATCGATTCCCATTGAAGCAGCGTATCCTGGGCTTCCTCGATAAAAATTTGCAGAATCTGTTCCATAAATACGTCTACCTGGATTTATTTGAGATTGGACCCCGTAAATCAACCATCTGAGCCATGTTTCGAAGATTTTCGCGGATGCAAGGATGAAACTCTGGAAATTGTTAGGCAGCTGCTTCCAGGCCGTTGCTGACCCTCAGCTGCCTGATGCCTTGCTCCAAAGCTCTCTCAACGGTTTCGATCAATTCATTGCGCTTGAATGGTTTTACCACAAAGTGAGCTACCCCATAATGGAGCGCAGTTAATAGGTGCTCCTGTGATACAAAGCCAGTGACCATGATAAAAGGAATAGCCAAAAGATTCTCACGCGTTTTTTCAATAGCTCGAGTCCTGTCCCGGGCATGCGAATGTCACAGAACACTGCCTGAAAGGTCTGGCTGACAATCAACTTCCTGGCCTCCAAACCGTTGTTGGAAGCGACCACATCATAGCCTTGATAGTTTACGTAACTGCTCACCAGCTCGATAACTTCATGGTCGTCATCTATCACGAGCAGACAACGTCGGACAGATAAATCCATGGCTAATCCTATCCATACTGTCCCAGGGTCGAATTCTGAGCGCTCGTGAAAGTTTTCGGCATGCGCCACACAAACTTAACTCAAATTGTGACATTTTTTGGATTCAACTTGATTTTGAGTCAGAATAGATTTGATGAGTTGGCCGTATTGTGCTGAAATAGCAGAAATTATCAGGGCCCAGAAAAAATAGGGCTCTGTCGCAAACATTTCCAAGGTCGAAGTGAGTTTCGGAAGGGATCATTCCCGGGACGCAGTTATCCTGCGAGGGCGTAAAATTGCTCGAATGGAGTGGAGCCTGGGATATTAATCTGACCTTTTTTGATCATGGCCATCATCTCAATGCCGGCAATCGTTTTCGCAGCCGACATGAAGGTCTTGAAGCCGAGCATGGACCTTGTCCTTTGCCGGACCCGCCTGTGATCCTGCTCGACAATATTGTTAAGATATTTCACCTGCCGGAGATCAATGGGCTCTGTCGCAAACATTTCCAAGGTCGAAGTGAGTTTCTGAAGGGATCATCCCCCGGACGCAGTTATCCTGCAAGGGCATAAAACTGCTCGAATGGAGTGGAACCTTGAATATCGATCTGACCTTTTTTGATCATGGCCATTATCTCGATTCCGGCAATCGTTTTCG
>NZ_DASQYZ010000519.1:0-78300 GCF_035638955.1 Oligoflexus sp.
GTAATGCGGCCCTGGCTGCCACCGACAAAGATGGCCTTTTCACCGATCGTGATCGTTTTGATGGAAGCGCCCGTGTTGACCTTCCACAGCTGACGGCCCGTGCTGGCTTGCAAGGCAATCAAATCACCATTGATACAGCCGATCACATAGGTTCCGTCGCGATAGGCGGAACTGGTGACACTGGAAAAGGTTTCCTTCCACAGCGCATCGGAAGGACGGTTCAGGGTATCCACGGCAAAGACCAGTCCATCACTGCGTGCGACGTAGATCTGATGATTGCCGATCCCAATTTCACCGACAACATCCTTGAAGCGGAAGTCCTCGCGGCTGGGGTCCAGCTTCCAGTTCTCCTTGCCGGAATTCAAACTCACAGACCTGACATCGCCTTCGGTGGTTCCAAAAATAACTTCATTGCCTGCCACGACCGGACCGGATCCAGCCCGCAGTAAAAGGTTGGCTGCTGTACCGGTGTCATAGACCCACAGATGCTGGCCTGTTTGGAAATCAATCGCGTACAGCTTTTGATCCGCGCTATAGGCTAAGAGCACATTGCCCGAGAGGGTGGTTTTAGCCGTTACAAAGCGGCTCAATCGCGTTTCCCAGAGCTGCTTGCCGGTTTGGGTTTCCACCTTCAAAAGACGGCCATCCCGAAGCGGAATAACGGCCCAGCTGCCGAAGACTTCAGCAGGTGCCGTCATGCTTTCTGGAATTTTCAGCCACCAAGTGAACGTTTTCGATTTCAGATGATACGCGCTGACCCAGCCTGGATCCACAGAACCGATCAGGACATCCGTGGCCATGGACCAGCCGGATTCATCGATGGCACCGATGGGCTTTTCCGCATCCAATTGAGGGGCGAGCTTGATCATGCCTGTGCGAAAGGGACGGCAGTTCGAAAACGAGGAAACATTGACGTCCAGACAGGGTTGAGCCCCGCTCGATGTGGCTTCCGTGGCAGCAGCAGCCCCTACTCCCGTCGCCGGATTGGTGGAAGGCTTGGCATTGGCACCTGGTGCGGCGGCGCTGGTGTTAGGTGTTCCGGTTCCAGGCGCTGGTTTCACGCCGGCTTCCGCCGACGAAGCCGGTTCAGCCGCGTCTGGAGCCGTTGGTGAATTCAGACCAACTGGAGCCGTGGTGTTCGAAGTCGCTGCGCCCGGAGTTGCCGCGGCTCCTGTCGTGGTTTCGGTGTCCACATCAGGAGCGGTGGGATCTTGTTCGGTTTCCACATGGGTGCACGCCGACAGGACGAGCGATAATATCCAGGGAGCAAGACGAAGGCTTTTCATGAATCGACCTTTGTTATTCCGGGAGCAAAGCCACAAGGCTACGCGCACGATCCGCTTCCGGACTGGTTTCATGCTTGGTCAAAATCTCAGCTGTAGTCGCCCTGGTGTTGGCGAAGTCTTTTTTCAAATATTGAAGCTGCGCTTTGGTGAGGAGGGCGCGTGGTTTCAGATCATCGGCAACAACCTTGAGCAGTGCCTCTGTCTGTTCCAAAGCTTTATCGAGTTCACCGCGATCCGTCAGGATCGAGATGAGCATCATAAGGCTCTGCGTCTGCAGCACAGGATGCGACTTGGCATTTTTGCTCACGTCTTCCAAAACTTTCTGAGCGTCTTCCAATTTATTTTGTTCCGCGGCAAACGCTGCGTATTTCAAACCGGCGACCCAGCCTTCCGCTGAATTGGGATGAGCCGCAAAATAACTTTTATACTGCTCCGAAGACGCCGCATGATCCGGCTTCAGATCCGTGATCTTCGTGTTCAGAGCTTTGATTTCTGCCGTTTCCTCGACCGGCTTGGGGTCCTTGGCATCGGCCGCTGGTTTCGGCTGGGCGGCCTTCAGAGTATCACGCTGTTTTTCCAAAGCTTCGCGAGCTTTGTTGTAATTTTTCAATTCGTCTTCGTAGACGGTATCAATTTTGGAGAGCTCGGCGCGACGGCCGTCTTCCTTATGGGCGATAAAATAGCGAATGCCATATCCAACTGCCAGCGCTCCGAGCAGCAGGGCGATGACGGCAAAAAGCGGCTTGGGATTTTGGGCAATACCAGCCATAAAATCACCAACTTTGACCTGGAAGGCGTCAGGTCCCTTGAGTTCCAATTCTTTCGACTTTTCGCTGGACATACATTCCTCTTTATTTCGGCCAAATTAACGCATAAAAGCGCTAGTTTGCAAAAATGTGATAGTATAGATCTTAAAGTTCTTTGCCTAGCACAATCCACCTGGAATTGTCCCGCTGTACGGGCCCTGGGAGCCTTGTGCCAGGGTCTTCCACGTCATTCATCCAAGGAGCGATGGGATTATGGGAGCATCCGGTCTAGGCGCGCTGCTTGTCAAAGAGGGATTCCTGACCGAACAGGACCGCGTCACGATTACCAAGACCTGTGGTCAGGGAAGCTGGGCTTTTGCCAAGTGTATCCTCTCGACCGGGCTGCTGGACGAAGATGAGCTGTCGGCGTTCTTTGCCGAGCGGACCAAATATGTGGTCGCACCCAAAAATCTGCTGGAGCGGCTGGATCCTGGCATCATCGAGCAGGTCGACCGACGGATGGTCTCACGGCTGGAAGTTTTGCCGCTGGAAATTGATCATCATCGCATCACCGTCGCTGTCGCCGATCCACTCGATAAAAGCACACTGAAACAGCTTGAATTCTTCACTGGACTTGAAGTGGTGCCGGTGATCGCCCCGTTGTCACAGATTTACGAAGGATTGAATCGCCTCAATCCGGAATTCAAAGCACGCCCCACAGCGTTGTCCAACTTTTTGCGCAATCATGCGGGCGCGGCGTGGATTAAACAGAAAATTGTCGAAGAAGGGGATGTTGAGATCCCGCAGGATCGGCGTTCCGCACGAGCTGGTGCGCTGGATAATTATGATGAAGATCAGGTTGAAGATGTGGCATTGGATGACGAAATTGATGCCATGGACGATTCTTCCGACAATCTGAATGATATTGCAGCTGGTGGTTTGGATGAAGGCATCGGCAACAGCGATTTTGATGATATCGATCTCGAGGACGACGGATCCGACCTGGAGCTGGCGCCGGGTGATGATCCGGACCGCAGCTTGGGCGAAGCCATTGATGATGGCGGCATGTCCGACGATGATCCTTTCGATAATTTCGAGGAGGCCCCGAAAGCTCGCAAGGCTGTGGCCGCGGCTGCCGATGATGATCTTGATGGCCTTGAAGCGGGCGGTGATTCCACCGACGACCTCTGGCCCGATTTGGACGATGCCCCCGCCAAGCCCAAGGCGGCCGCCCCCAAACCGAAGCCAGCCGACGACGAACTGAGCGCCGGGGATGATCTGTCCGATGATTTCGGGCTGGATGATGAACCGGCCAAGCCAGCAAAAAAAGCCACCGCGATCAGCGACGAGCTATCGGATTTTGGGCTGGATGATGAACCGGCCAAGCCAGCAAAAAAAGCCACCGCGATCAGCGACGAGCTATCGGCCTTCGGCCTGGATGATGACGACAAACCCGCGAAGGCTTCCATGAGTTCAGATGAGGAACTTTCGGATGATTTCGGTCTGGATAACGACGACAAGCCCGCGAAAAAAGCTGCCGCTTCAAGCGACGATCTTGCTGATGATTTCGAACTGGATGATGAACCGAAGAAAGCACCTCAGAAAAAAGCCAAGGCCGCGGCTGATGTGGACGATGACCTGCTCGGGGAAACTCCAGACCTCAGCCTGGACGACGAGAAACCAGAGCCTTTGGGAGCCGACGACCAGGAACTCGGCGATCTGAATTTTGGTGATGAAGACAAGGCCGTCGACGACGAAATCGGAATCGAAAAATCGGACGAGTCCGGGGAACTGGCGGAAGATTTGAACTTTGGTGCTGAAGCCAGCGACGAGGACATCGACAGCCTTCTGGATGAACCGGCGCCTGCCTCGTCCCATGCCGGCAAGAATCTCCTTGGATTTGGTGACGGCCCGTCGAAGCCACACTACGAATCCACTCGCATGGCGCAAAAGCCCGATCTGGAATCGAAACCGGACGAACTGGACGACGATCTCAGCGCGCTTGAATTCGCTGATGATGACGATGAGACCAGTGTGTCCCTGCGCAAAGCCGTTCACGAAGACGGCGTGGTCCCGGAATTCAATGATCCCAACTTCGATGGCGAAGCCGAAGATACACGCATTGATCTGCATGCCCCCGTCGAGGATGACCTGCAGTTCGAGGATGATGAAGAAACCAACATTAAGTTGCATCCAGCCCCAGAAAAAAAGCCGGGCAAGTCAGAACCCACCTTTCATAAAGGCGACGATGATCCGTTGGAAGGTCTCGCCATGGGTTTCGATAATGATGACGTCATCGACGAACCCTCCATCGGTGATCTCGCGGCTGATGCCGACCTGGATGACATTCCCATTGAAGCCCCAGCGGCCCCGGCCCGAGCCGGCGGACGGACGACACCATCCTTGGTCGATAACGGAAGCTTGGCCTCATTAACTGCGACAGCCAAAGCCAATGAAGCCTTGCTCCGCATGAGTCTTTGCTTTGATCGCAGCACAGCCTTGGAAATCGCCCGGGAGTATCTGCCGCAAATCAGCGCCACAGGTTGCCTCGTTGATATCGGCAAAACCACCGAAACACTTGCCACCTGGCGGAGCGGTGCTGAGTCCGCTGCGAAAGGCAAAGCCGCAGCATTCCAGCGAATGGCCAAAGCCGCCAAATCTGGTCAATGGTCGGAAATACCGGTGCAGGCGCAGGATGATTTATTTGGTTCGGTGAAAACAGTGAGTGTCTACAAGATTCAAAAAGATGATGGGCGTATTTTGCTTTTAGTGGGGGACTATCCGGTCGAGGATGAGTCGCTGCGGGAAGCTCTCACGAGCTTCGCCGAGCAACTCGGATCGAAATAAGGACCGGGTGGGATGAAAGCTGGCTGAGTTCAGAGGTCAGTTTAAAGCAGCATTTCAGAAGAGCAGTAAGAGCAGCAACAACGGGGTAGTTTGAACTTTTTTCTCTCAAACCTTTGGGAAAACTCAGCCAACTTTCATCCGGGATGGTACCCGGCTGATAGAGATATTGCAGCGGCCGTGCCAGACGCCCAAACCTTTGTTTTGACTGCACCCAAAATTTCCTACCCTGATTTTATCCCTGGTTTACAAGCCATTTCAAAGGTTTAACGCGTCGGGTCTTGATCAGATGTCAAAGATCCCGACACTCTGTGAAATCCGCTCTAACCCCTTAGGACTGCTTCGATGATCGGCATATAATAGAGCGCGAACTCGGGGTCGAGATTGATGACGGGGATGCCACCATCCGAGGCTTCCCGGATGCGTCTATGCAGCGGAATACGGCCTATGATCGGGATCTTGCGTTCTTCGGCAAAGGCTTCAATTTGAGCCTGGCCAAAGATATCGTCGAGATGTCCACACGAGCTGCATCGGAAATGCGACATATTTTCGACCAAGCCAAGCACGGGCACCTTAAGCTTCTCAAACATCGACAGCCCTTTGTGGGCGTCAAGCAAAGCGACAGCCTGCGGCGTGGAAACCACGATCCCACCATGTAAGGGAACATTTTCGATCAAGGTCAGTTGCACGTCACCGGTCCCGGGCGGCAGATCGATGATGAGATAATCCAGCTCGCCCCATACCGTCTGATAAAAAAGCTGCTCCAAAGCCTTGGCGATCATCGGCCCTCGCCAAATCACGGGATGATAGGGATCGGACATGAAACCAAACGACATGACCTTCACGCCATGTTTTTCATGAGGAATCATTTTTTGATCCGCGGAAATGGATATGGGTCCGTGAATCCCCATCATGAGCGGCGCTGATGGTCCATAGAGATCCGCGTCGAGCAGCCCGACGGCCTGGCCCTGCGCAGCAAGTCCAGCAGCCAGATTCACCGACACTGTGGATTTACCCACTCCGCCCTTGCCCGAGGAAACCGCGATCACTTTCTTGACCCCGGGAATGGGCTTGAGCTGCATCTTCACACCGAAGGCACCAGGACGATTGGGTGGCGGCTGCGTCGGACCGTTATCGGGCAGCGTCATGCGATCAGCGAATGAATGCCGCCGCTTGTAATAAACAGTGGCTGAGAGTCCATGCTGGGCCAGCTCTTTTTGCAAAAGAACTTCGAGCGCACTTTTTTGATCAAGGTTCATACCATCCGATGCGATCTGGGCAACCGCCGTATTTTCGCCTGGCACAATCCCAATAAAACGCTCGCGGGCTTCGCTTGGCGATTTGCCGAGAAAAGCGAATTCGGGACGGAGGGCGGCTTGAGTCAGTATCTCGACGACGAGAACGGACAAAATGTTGCTTTGATGGTCACTGCTCATTAGAATTCCCTCATGCGGGCCAGAATAAGGTTAGCAACCAGTCCGTACCTTAAATCAGGATAAAATGCCATGCGAGAAGTCAAGATCTATACCACCGAAGTCTGTCCCTTCTGCGTGCAAGCCAAGCGACTTTTGACTCAGTTGAAGTTGCCCTATGAAGAGATCAATCTGGAAGAGAACCCTGATCTACGGCGGAAAATATCCGAGGAAAACAACGGCTATCGCACCGTTCCGATGATTTTTGTCGATGGAAAATTCATCGGTGGCTACACCGATCTGGTGGCCCTTCATAAGCAGGGTAAGCTGATTGAATAGTAATTTCGGTCAAAAAGCCATGAGCCGCTTTGGTATTTTGGCTGTGCTGGCGGCTGGCGGAGATCAGCCAAAAAGAAGCAACATCGTGACAGCTCAAGTCAGCGAGGCCGACCTGTTGCCGGTTTCCACGCAGTCTTTGCCGCCTTTGGCGAGTGCTGATGTGAGCATGGCCGCGGCGCCTCGCACGGATGAAGTGGATGCCGCCGCCGAGAAATTGATTCGTACGAGTTTTTTAAGCGGTGATTACGCAAACGCGGATCTTTTGGTTCGAAGTCAGCTGATCGATCCAACGCTAAGCGCGGGTTACAAGGCCTGGTTGAATACGCAGTTGCCGATCATTCGACTCGGCTGGGCCTGGGCTTTGATTCGCCAGAAAAATTGTGACGAGGCCATGCCTTTACTCGAATCGACGCCCGATCATACCGTTCAGTCTCTGGCGTTGAAAGGTTTGGGTTACTGTCTTTATCAGAAAAAGGACTTTGCCAACGCCAGCACCTATCTTGAAAATTATCTCGAGAAAAATAAGTCCGATCCTGAAGCCTACATTCTATTGGCCGAAGTGAAGGAATCGCTCGGTGAAACGACCGAAGCGTGGGAATTGGCGCAAAGGGCAACCGCCTTACAGAACCTGACAGAAGAAGAAACGACTGAGTTGAAAAAGCGCGAATCCAGTCTGAATGCCAAAGCGGAAGAAAGCGCGGGACAGGGCGAACTCTCGTCAGGATTTATTCGCCTGCGTTATCAGCTGGTCCAGCATCAGCAGCTGGTGAGCCCGAGTCTGCAGGTTCTGCAGAAAACCATCGAGACTCTGAACCTTCAGTTAGGCCTCCCCTATCCCGCTGAGGCGATTGAAGTCATCTTCCATCAAAGTGAAAATTTCGGACGTATCGTTCACAGCCCTTCATGGACAGCTGGCCTTTATGATGGTCGGGTCCGTATTCCTGTGCCCGCCGAGCAGAATTTTGATGAAGAGTTCGCTCGGGTTTTACGCCATGAAATCACTCATGCCGTTCTTTCGGAACACGCTCAGCATCGCAATCTCCCAGCCTGGTTTCAGGAAGGGCTGGCCCAGGTTGCCGAGTGCCAGGAGCTTTGCTGGCAATATCGGTTTGCGGCATCGCAGTATCCTTTTTTATCAGCGCAATCGTTCGACGCCGGCTTTCTCAAGCTGAATCGTGGGGATGCGCAGGTCGCTTATAAGCAGAGTTTTTATTTGATGCAGGTGCTTTATTTCAAGGTCATAGGCATGCCTGGGATCAAGCAGATCATTGAACAGATCCCTGTGATTGAGGATCTGAGTTCCGATGGTTTGATGTCGCAGGTGGGGCAGACTTTTGCGAGTGTGCATCAGAAGGCGCAGCAAAGCTGGACGGCGCAGCAAAGTTTTTGATCCAGTGGAAATGCAAAACGCCCCATAAAGGGGCGTTCGATAAAAACTTTGACGATTGGTTTAGTTGCTGGCGTCTGAAAGAATGGACTTGCCTTTGCACTCGCTGGTCAGCCATGCGCTGATGATTTCGCTTGGCATTTTATCCAGGTAAGCCGCTTCATCAACAGTCGAGGTGATTTTCGTCAAGGTCTTGCTGATGGATTTTCCGGTCAGGAAGGTGACATCGGACACGTGACCGTTATCGCTGCCATCCTGATTGATACCAAGACTCAGCCAGTTCACACCACCAAGAGCAGCCAAGGGGCTCGTCGAACCTGTAGTGCCTTTTTCGGTTGCGATAGCTGCGGTTACGCCTGCGCCTACGCCGGTGAAAATAAGGCTATTGCTGAGGTCAGCAACTTTATCCTTGGTACCATTCATCACCAGGTTTGCGCCTTGAGCAGCGGCCAGAGTCTTGGTCGCTGTTGAAGCAGCGGCAGCGGCTCCTGCTGCGTTTCCGCCAGCTGCCAGAGCAGCTGCAGCACCAGCATAATACTTCGCCCGGTACATCTTACCCCAGTTGGCAACGCTACCGTGATAGAGACTCATGAGGAAGCTGCTGTCGATGGCTTTGACATAAGCGGCGATTTCGGCTGCTTTGGTGGCTTCATCCTTGGCTGCATCATCACGAATCGTTGCGATCGTAGCGTGGATTTCCTTGAAACCTGGGATGGCTTCCAAAGCCGTCTGACTTGCTGCTGGAATAAAGTCCGAGTAGCCAGCGACCCAGTAATTCAAATAAACCTTATTTTTACCGTGAGCCAGAGTGAAGTTACCGCCCGCAGAGACGGCACAGCTGAAGGTCTGCGGTGCCACGATACCGGCTGCCGTCAGCGCCGCTTTAGCTGTTGTTGTCGCGGTATCCGTTCCAGCGGAAGACAGAACCGAGTTGATCGCACCGGCGCGCTGCTGAGCCAGGGCAATAACGTTTGCGCCGCGACCGAGACCGATCGTATAGGTCAAAGGCTGAAGGGAAGCTCCCGCCAGCGTCGCGCCGTAGGTTGCTGAGTTCAGCATATCGGTGCTGATTTTTGCATAGTTCGAGATAGCAACCGTGCCACCCGCCGTGGTGGAGAACGAACCACTGGCGCCGGCCGTCGCAGCATAAGTCGTGAGTTTCGTGCGAACACACTCATAAGCACCCAGAAGATCCGTCACATCATTTTGATAAGGCTTGGACGTCCCAACGCTGGTTTTGCCAATATCATCTGTACAAGCATTGTTGGCATCTGGACTGATACAGATCTTTTCGCCAGGAAAAGCTGGGGCGAGAAGGATATGACCCAGCTGGAGATCACCCGCAACCTTTGCGATTTCGCCATACGAAAGACCCGAGGTCGAAGCATGGGCATAGAGAGCCAAGGGGAAACCGTAAGTCGTGCCGGCTGCTTCAGTCTTCACAGCCAGAGTCTGAGCCAGAGGAGTCGCTTGAGGAACCGAGAGGAAGGCATAACGGAAATCAGTGTCGTTCTTCAGTTTGTACGACATCAGATAGACCTTGGTGGTCAGAGTCGTTTGGCCACCAAGGTTGGTTGGTGCACCTGTGGTCGAGTCGATCTTAAAACCACCCGTAGCGATCGTGATACTGTATTTTTGCGAAATGCCTGCTGCGATGGTCGCGGTCAAGTCCGTAAGGAATGGACCTGTCGCTGCACCAGCGTCGCACTGCTGCTCAGTCGCCGTTGCCACGACAGCGCCGATTTTCGCATTGGCGGCGGCTGTTGCTTTGGTGGTGTCAGTGATTAGAGTTGAAGGCGTGCCCAAACTCGTGATGACGTCCGCTTGTGTTCCTTCCAAGCCAGGAATTTCCAGCAGAGTGGTCACGGCATTCCAGAGGCTATCACCGGTAACGGCAGCTTCCGTCACCACATCTTCTTTCGTTATCTCACTCAACTTGGGAATGAAACCTTCGTTTTCAGCTGTTTTCTCGCCACACGAAGGCAAAGAGAGGAATATCCCGATAGGAATAAGTGTCAGTCGGCTGAACTTAAACGCCATAACTTAGCCTCGCACAAGAAAGGATGGGTGCTATGATGTTTCCATTCTAAAGCAGATTGCAGTCGACTAAAAGACCCGCTTTTAAAAAAGAATGACCGCACACTGGAAATGCAAAGTGGCTTCCTCTATAATCAACATAAACTGTCTTCATCTATGGAATCATTTCTTGGAGTGCCCTCTATGAAATCTATGGTGGCTTCACACCGTGGGACGGCTCGTCTCACAAGCAAGCTCCTGGTACTAGGACTGTGCCTTGGTTTTCACGCAGGCCACGTTCAGGCTCAGGATGAAGGAACGCCTCCTCCGGCAGAACCAGCACCCGCTCCTACAACAGAGCCAACACCAACAGATTCAGCACCGGCATCCGTAGAAACACCTACTGATCCCGCAACGCCCCCCCCAGAAACGACTCCAACCGAAACCACTCCGACTGAAGAAGAAGGTTTGGGCGACAAGGTTAAAGATAAAGTCAAGGATCTGAAAAAGAACCGCGTGAAGAACCGCAAGGAAACCACCGACGCAATTCTGAAGCGTCGCGGCAAGGATCCTGAAACAGCCAAGTATGTGATGCTGGGCGAAGCGCAAACTTTGCCCGAGAAGGTTGCGCGTTTCCGTTACGTTCGGCGCAACGTCGTCGGCAATCAGACCTTTGAAGAAGGTGGCAATAAAAAAGACGTTGGTATCGATGCCGTTGTCAATGTCGATGCTTATGTTTTGGAATACGGCTTCAGTGACAAACTCTCTTTCCAACTTCTGGTTCCTCGTCTGGCCTCAAGCCAGGTGACGATCAATGCTGAGAAGTTCTCGAAGAGCAAAGTCTACGCCAAGAAGTATCAGGAATTGATGGAGAAAGTCGTTCCCTTCCTGATCAGCCAGGGCCAGTGTGCGGACGAAGCAGCCTGTTATGACAAGATCAATAACCAGGCTTATGCGATCCCCACCAACTCCAGCCTCGTGCTGCCAACCGGCGAAGTTTATACCGTTCAAGGCGGGATTCCCATCGAGCGCGCCGCCTATTCGTTGATTACCAACGCAGCCAAGCCTCAGGAAGGTGTCACCGGTCTGAGCGATATCATGGTCGCCGCTCTCTATAATGTTTATAACAGCAAGCAGCAGATGTTCTCGGTTGGTGGCGGTCTCCGTTTGCCCACCAGTTCGAAGCATGATGACGAAAAAGGTTATAACCGGACCGGCAGTGGCTTCACCACTCTGGGTATCGCCTTGAAATACGATTATCGTATCAGTGATCCTCTGATGCTCTCGTTAAGCAACCAGACTGAAATCCATCTGAAGAATCCCAACTACAAGCGTCACAGCCTCGTCGACCCGGATCAACTGAACGCAGCCGATCCCAACTTCAACGGTGCTGACGTCGGCGTTCCCGGCGAAGGCGATGGCGTATCCAACAACTTCGAAGTGAGCCGCAAGGTTCCTCTGAATACGGGTTACGTTCGTCTGGGTTACGCTCTGGGTGATTTGAATCCCATGCTGTCCACGCTTTCGATCTTTGGCTACTACGGCTGGAACTTCGATCCAGAAACTTATTATGATGACGAAGCTCAGCAGAATGGCGCGAAATCGACCAGCGTGAGCTATGCGCTGTCATTTGACGGTCTCGGCCTGCAGCCCAGAATTCCGGTTGGCTTGAGCCTGTCTCAGGAACGCGTGCTGACGGGTGAAAACGTGTCGGTTGCGGCAACCAGCACAACCTTTGGCCTGACTCTGTACTACAAATTCTAAGCTTAACGGCTTGAAGTTTCGAAGGGGCTGAAAAGCCCCTTTTTTTATGTCTGCAGATTCCAAAAATCCCGCATATCATCCGGCATCTCGCACCGCACCTCATGAACCTTGCCATCCTCGGGATGAAGGAAAGCCAAGGCCTGGGCGTGCAGAAGACAGCGCCGGAATCCCGTCTGCCGAACCACATTGTCAGTCAAACCATGAACAAACCATTCCAGAAACACCTGCTCATCGGGATGAAAGAGTCGATCGCCGACCAGATGCAGGCCTGCATAAGCCGCATGAATGCGAATCTGATTGGTACGCCCGGTTTTCGGAATGGCCCTGAGCATGGTGAGACCCGCCGTCTGCTCCAGGACCTGAAAATGCGTTTCTGCGGACTGTCCTTCCGGAACCACCCATTTCTTGATGCGAATTTCGCTGGTCGTCAGGTCACCAATCGGACCTTGTTCGATCCACCGCTCCTCACGACTCAGCCCGTGAGTGATGGCGAGATATTCCTTATGCAAACTGCGCTCGGCCAGGGATCGCGCCAGTTGATTGCGAACCTCGGTCGTGGCGCCACACAAAACAATGCCCGAGGTTTCCCGATCGAGTCGATGCACAGCCGACCATTCGGGTCCCAATTCGGTCTTAACCAATTCAGCAAAGGTGTTTTTGCGATAAGCGCCGTTTTCATGCATCGGCAGTGGCGCCGGTTTAAAAACCGCCATGACTGCGCCTCTTCGCCATATCGGATAGATGCCGCGATCGACTTCCGGCTCCACGCTCTGGGGATGATGCAGCGTGAGCTGCTGCCCTTCTCGAAGCCTATATGACACACCAGCCGGCTTTTCATCGACCAGCACTTCGCCGGTTCGGAGGCGCTTCTGCCAGCCAGCCCGCGACAGGAACGGAAAGTGGCGGGCCAGGTACGCATCCGCCCTCTCCCCGGCATGATAGGAGGCAATAGGCAGGCCGAGCGGCCTGAAAGCGCTGCTTTCATCTGGATTTTCAACTGGACTTTTGTGCATTTGGCTTTACATTGAGCTGTTGGTTTGTGCTTCCACTGAGAGGAATGACCTAGCATATTATGGAACCCAAGGGAATCAAACTCATCGCCAGCAACAAGAAGGCTTACCACGAATACAATATCGGGGATAAGTACGAGGCCGGTATTGCTTTGCAAGGCACTGAGGTCAAGGCGCTGCGCGACGGACGCTGCAACCTGAATGATGGCTGGGTAGACCTGACCAACGATGAAGCGATATTGCGCGAGGTGCACATTGGCCATTATTCGCACGGCAATATCATGAACCATACCGAACGTCGCTCGCGGCGCCTCTTGCTCCATAGCGGAGAGATCGCCAAACTCGGCCGAGCCGTTCAGGAAAAAGGTTTCTCATTGGTCCCCCTGAAGATCTATTTCAAGGGGCGCTATGTGAAAATTGAAATTGGTTTGGGCAAGGGTAAGAAAGCGCACGACAAGCGCGAATCATCCAAAGAGAAAGACGCCAAGCGGGAAATTCATCGGGCGATGAAGGGCAACCGCTAATCAATCGGGAAGCTTTTTCTCGGCACGCACCGGCTTCTCTACTTCTTTTTCTTTATCTTTTTCTTTCTCCACTTTATCCGTCGCTGATTTTTCTTTTTCTTTCTCTTTCTCATCAGGCTTTTCGCCAGATTTTTCCGCGTCCCGTGCAATCACGACGTCACGCCATTCACCGCTGATCGGATCGCCGACCCGAAGCGACTGCACGCTATCATCCTGCAGACTGCGGCTCAGCATAAGGATTTTGCGGCCTTTTTGCGCAAACACCGCCTGACCAAAATACTGGCCTTCGGGCGCTTTCAGCAAACGGTCGGTTTGTCCCTTGGCTCCGTTATGAACCATGAGCTGCCGCAGCTCGCGCTTGATCGCTTGATTGGCGCCCTGAACGAGGCACAAGCCACTGCGGAAATCGATCTGAACTCCCACGCGATCGGCTGAAAACCCTTCCGGCAAACGAATGTCGATACCGCGGAACGCATCCCCCGACCAACCCTTGATTTGTTTCACCTGCAGCACCTTACCGTCGTCGCTGCTCGTCACAATTCCAAATTGATCGAGATCCTGCACCAGCCGCATGCCTTTTTTGAGCTTTAACACAGCGGTCGGTTCGGGATCCTGACCTTCATACCGCACCAGCTCATTCTGTTCGGGTTTGAAACCGGTCAACTGCAAAGGCACCGTGCGCAGATAGAGGGGGAAAAAATTTTCGGGAAAGCTGGTGATGGTTCGCTTCTGAAAGGTATTCAAATCGAGCATCTTGATATTCTTTTGATCCATATCCGCCACGACCGGAGCTCGTTCCGAGGGAACAATCTTGTACGAGCCTTGAGGATAGGATTTGATGATTTTTTGCTTGCCGATCCACTTGATGCCAATGCCGGCCGTCACCCCTTCGCCACAGCCGATACGGGCCTTGCTGAAGTCGAGTAACGTAATAGCTTCCAGAGGCAGGCCATGACCCACAAGAGCCGCGTTATCGCCGATTTTCAGGGATACGATGCGCTTGCTGCGCAGGCTTTCGAAGTCGGCCTCGTACAGAAAAGCCTTGCCTTCGGGACCGGTTTCACCGGGCTGACGACTCAGAAAATAAACCGATTTGCCATCCTGGGAGAACAGCATTTCACCGGCTTCAGGATTGGCCAGGTAATTCAAGCAATCAGGGGCTTCGGCAACCTGCACAGGTTCAGGTATCGCCAGCTTTTGTCCCGGAGCCGGTGACTTGCCACGTGGCAAAGCTCCATCATCACCCCAGGCCGTATTCATCGTCAGCAAACCAAGGCCAAGGGAAGAGACACCCAGCAGGCGTACGATCCGATTCATCTGTTTATCACTCCGTCCTTCCCGAGATCATCAACCGGAACCCGTTTGATGATCCGGTACAATTCTTTAGCCGGTGCAGCCAGAGGATCGCGTGGATACTTGGGAAACAGAATCCAGCCATCAGCCGGTGCCCGCAGGATTTTTCCCTGATGGGATCCGACCGCTTCACCCGATGCCACCGCCTGAAAGTTGACCAGCCCTTCACGCAACGTCATGCCCTCTTCATAAGGGATGATGGCTTTCCAGGTGTAAAGTTCAGGATCAAGAGATGGCCGCCCGTCCGTCACACCTGTGAACAAACCCACAGCATATTGTACCGCGGCCAGGGCCACTTGTAAGCCAACACCACTATGATAAGCGTCAAAACCTTTTTGTCCCAGCTCAATGGTCAGTCCCGTGCCGCCTCGGTGGTTCACATACTCATCGCTGCACATGCCGTCCTTGGAAAACGACAGTCCCCAGTGCGTGACGATGGGAATCTGATCGTGGAGAGCGGCTGCAAAATCAAAAGCCGATTTCGTATACGGGAAGATAAAGAAGGGCCGATGCGAAGGCTCGATCGTCTGATGAAAGTCGACGAAGAGAGCGGATTTTTCCAGCAGCGGTTCAAGCGAACGGGCGCGTTTATCCTCATCCAGGTCCCTTACGGTTTGCCCAAATGATCGATTCAAATCCTTTTCGACGAAGCGTCGATTGGCTTGCACAGCCAGGGGATTGCCGATCGCAAAACCCATGGGGAATGGCGGGTTGATCAGACCCGCATGCAAAAGCCGCAGAAAGGCATTCAGCACATCGATGCCACCGACTTCATTCCCATGGGTCGCCGCCTGCAGGGTAACGCCGATGGGTTTTGGTAAAGCAGGAGCTGGTTTTTTGGGATGCCAGACATAGGCCAGGGGGGCCACTTTTTCCAGATTGTGACAGAGAGCTTCAAACCGCTCCAGAGCCTGCATATTCCTCGTATCCATGAACGCCTCTTCGCAACGGTGGGTCACCGGAATCAAAGTTCCAGACAAGTTACACGAGAGGCAAGGCCGGGCTCCAGGATTTTTCGGGAAACGCTACGAAGCGGTCTTGTTTCGCTTCGACAGCTGGTCTTCAATTTGCTCCTTGGTCTTCTGCGCCTTCTCAAATTTGTCATTCAATTCCAGGCAGCGCATGATGTAGTCCATGGCAATTTCGTAGTGCGGACGGGTTTTGTAGCTCAGGTGGGCCAGGGCAATATTATAGAGAATCCGGTAATTTTCCTTGTACTTGGGATAAAAACGCAGGGATCTTTCATATTCCATGATGGCGCCTTCGACGTTGCCCGCCTTGGCCAGGGCGACCCCTTTGTTGTTGTAGTGGCGAACCACTTCCAAAGGATCGGTGGTGTCCTTACAGAGGTTGATGGCATGGTCATCGAAGCCAAACTCCTGGAGCTTGGCAAACATATCGAATTTCACTTCCGGCTGGTCGGGATGGTAGCGGATCAGGTCCCGCATCTGTTTCACGGACAAATCGGGTTTGTTGGCTGCCAAATAGGCCATGGCCATCTCGTTGATCCGCTGAATATTATTCGGCGCCAGTTTATCCGCGTGCTCCATGTATTTCAGCGCATCATCGTGGCGACCGAGCTTGAGCAGCAGACGCCCCTTGTGATTGACCGCGTTCAGATTCTCCGGCTTCTGCAAAAGGATGCCATCCACAACTTCCATGGCCTTGGACCACGACTTTTGGGCTTCGTACATTTCCCGCAAAAGATCATGGCCGCGGAAGCCGAGGTCCTTCAGATTGGCTTTGACGTAATCGATGGCATTTTGCACGGTCTCGGGTCGGCTGGCGAGCTTCATGGCCTGCACCGATACATCGGAAAAGCGCAGGCGACGGGCGCGGGTCATCATCGCTTTTTTCAGAATGGGCAGGATATGGATGGGATTGAGCGGCTTGTAGACGACTTCAATGTCATCGAGTTCCTCGATCAGCTTGGCCTGACCAGGATCATGACCATCTCGGTTGCCGGCGACCAGGATAAAGGTGGCATTACGCTTATCGATGACCTCATGAGCCCGCCAGCGTTGGGCGAGGACAAGGCCCGGGACCTCTTCGAAGCCCAACTCGATCAGCACCACGGGGTACATATTCTGGTTGAACATATAGAGCCCGGATCCAAGATCCGAGGCGGTATCGACCTTGATATTGTGTTTTTCCAGGGCACCCTTGATTCCCTGCCCAACGGACTTGTCAGCATCCACGATCAGAATCTTTTGGGGCAGGGTGGTATCGCTCACAGGCTTTCCCTCGTTTTTATTCGCCTTCTGCACGTGTCTCAGGTATCAAAAAGTGTATCATAGTTCCTGGCATAGCGCAGAAGGTTTTCCCCTCTATCCCGTTCATGAAGGAGATTCGCCTTGAAGATTGGCCTCAGCACTGGTGGTGGCGACTGCCCGGGTCTTAACAGCGTGATACGCGCCGTGGTTCGCTACGCTGTGGGCACTCTCGGGCATGAAGTGATCGGCATCGAGGATAGTTTCAACGGTCTGATGGAACGCCCCTATCGGGTCAGGTCCATGGGACTTCGGGATGTTTCCGGCATTCTGAATCGCGGCGGCACCATTCTGGGCACGACCAATGCGGGAAATCCCTTCAAAATAAAGGCCGGCAGCAATCCCACGACCTGCGACAAAAGCAAGCTCGTGATGGAGGCCTATAAGGATTTGGGGCTGGACTGCATCATCGTGATCGGCGGTGATGGGACACAAACCATAGCCTGGCAGATGACGCAAATCGGAATGAACGTCGTCGGGATTCCTAAAACGATCGACAACGATCTCTTGCAAGCCGATGTTACAGTCGGATTTGAAACCGCCGTCGAGGTGGCGAGCGATGCCATCCTTCGCCTGCAGTCCACTGCGGAATCCCACGATCGCATCATGGTTCTGGAAGTCATGGGACGGCATGCCGGGCACATAGCGTTGCACAGCGGCATGGCGAGCGGGGCCCATGTGATTCTTCTGCCGGAAATTCCGTTTTCGTATGACGCTATCATTCATAAAATTCAGGAACGCCAGAAGCAAGGCATGAGCTACAGTGTGATCGTCGTCGCCGAAGGCGCCATGGAAACGGATAGCGAGCCGCTGTATAACGCCACCAGTCCCGGCAAAAAAAATCTGGGCGGCATTGGCCAAATCGTGGCGGAAAAATTGAATCAGCTGACCGGTATCGATACCCGCATTACTGTGCTCGGGCATATTCAGCGCGGCGGACAACCCTGTCCACGCGATCGCGTGCTGGGGACCCTGTACGGTGTGAAGGCCGTTGAACTTGTCGTGAACAAGGATTATGGCAAGGTTGTGGTCATGCATCAGCACGAAATGAAAACAGTACCCTATGCGTCGGTGGCCAGTAGTTTCAGACCTGTGGCGCAGGACGATATGTATCTGCAGGCTGCGGAAGCGATTGGAATTTGTCTGGGACGTTAAAAGACATGCAGGCAGGAGCTACGGAGAAAGAGAAAAAGAAAATGGGGATGTTCACCATCCCCAGATATCTTAGCGAATTCTGCCGCCGCGCTTACCGTGAGAACTGGCATTCTTTCTACGAACGACGCGCAGTTTTTTCTTGGCGCGATACTTGGCGGTCTTGTTGCGTTTACGAGGCGGGCGATTTTTACGTACGTTGGCCATTGGTCTACTCCATAATATCTTGCCGCCTCGGCACATAGCTGAAGCTGGACTTTCACTTTTTAAGACACGCTCCGACCCAAAGGCAAGCAGGCGCCTCAATAGATAGCAAAACCTAAGGGGGAAGACCCCCAAAGTCAAGAGCTTTTTGACAACTGGAAAAAAGCTGCTAGAATAGGCGTAAAATTATGACGCGCTACATTTTGTGACAAAAACGCAAGCGGCAGCCTTTTTGCAAAGGCTTACTCCGACTCTTGTATGAGGTCGTCTTCATGGACAATTCGGTCGCCTCTGAATTGGTATTCTTGGATCCTTTGGATCAACTGCTCTTCGCAGAACGCTATGACCTGAGCCCTTTACAGGCCGCCGATGAGGCGGAGGTGGTCGCTGTGATTCAGCAAAGTTTAATGAGTTATCCCGACGAAGGAACGGTTCTGGCCTCGACCCGTCGACGCTTGCCACGGTTCCTTGCCAGCTATCAGGAAGAAGGTTCCCTCTATCTCGTCTTGCGTGATCGCCTTGCCGGCCATGTGATTGGTGGAGTCGGTGTGCGTCCTTTTGCTGGACTCGATCCCCGCGAGCATATCGGTGAAATCCGTGAACTCGTGATTGGGCCTGCTTATCGTGGCCTTGGGCTCGGCCGCAAGCTCATGAAAGTCAGCATTCAAAAGGCTCGTGATCTTGGCTATGTGCGTGTTTACCTGGAAGCCACTTCCGAAATGCGCCACGCGCAAAGTCTTTTCCGTCGCGTCGGTTTTCGACCGGTGGAGTTTCAGCAGAAGGAAAATTCCAACAGTCGTCGCGAAATTTTCCCCAGTTATTTTGTGTTGGAACAGGCTGATTGAAAGACCAGCCGAGGATGCGGCGGACAGCAGTCCATCCCCCTGTCCGCCTGATGAGCGGTCGGCTTAAAGTCTGACCCGCGCACCCGCATAAAGTCCAGGGAAGCTCATCTGAAAGCTATCCTGGCCCTCAAATTTGAAATTGAAGATCCGATAGCTGGCGCCAAAAAGAAAATCCATCGTTGGGCTCGCTGGAAAAAATGCGTCCCAGCCGATCATGGCCGCCACGCCGCTGGTATTGTCCGTGGCCACGAAACCACCTAATTTTCCTTCATAACTGGCCTGCGCGATACCAGCGCCGATGCGGAAGGTCCCGAAGGCCGCATCACCAAGGCTATAGCCGTAACCGGCTTTGAGCATCATCACAAGGTCGAGGTCGAGATCGACCTTCACATCACCAAGATTGGTTTTCTCGGTAAAGGCAGCTTTGCCCGTGGCCAGTTCAAGGCCGAGCTCGATGCGATTCCAGGTGTCGCGTTTGATGCCGTATCCCAGGTCCGCGCCCAGCAAATAGGCTGTTCCTGGGGAACCTGACCCGGCCTTGAACGCCTGTCCCAGAGTCAGTTGCCCGCCTACATAAGGACCAGGGAAGTTGCGATCCACAGGATCCTCGGCCCGAGCCTGGCTCATACATAGCCATAAAGACATTACTGCAAAGACTTGAATCAACCGCATACAATCTCCGCCATATAAACATAATAAACCTACGCGTCGTTCATCATCATACCTTACAGGGCTATGAAGTCCATCGGCTCCATGAATCAGGCCACGGGACCCGGATTTGGCTGGACAGCCCCGATAATTTCCAATAAGCTCCCCCGACCTATACGCTTAGGTTGAAAGTCGAGAGGAAAAAACATGGCTTCCCCTACTAAAAGATCCAAAGTTAGACGTGCAATGAACAAAGCTCGCGCCGGTAAGAAGCGCAAAAATAAAGTTCGCATCGAGGGAACAACAGCAGCCAGTCTGCCCTTGAACGTTCCGAATGCCAACGAGCGCGCACAAAAGGCAGCTAACGCCTAAGGTTTATCCTTGGGAGCAAGCTGACTTGAGCTGGGGCTGAACAACCGCACATTCACTGGAAGCGTGCTGTCGTTCAGCCCCATTGCGTTTGTAAAACCTTACAGAATGATTTGACGAAATGGCACCAAGACCTATATTCAAAGCTGGACTCAAATCGCAAGGATAGGTGCTTTGATGGCGTCGAATGATCTCCATGTCAGTCAAATATCGGCAGCGCTACGGGCGCGCTCGGTGGATCTCGTCGTATCGGGTTCCATCGGAGCCGTGGAAAGTGTTCGATTCATCCGTTCTCTGCGTCGGCTGGGAGCTGAGGTCCATCCCTGGTTGACCCAAGGAGGTGCGCTCTTTACCACCGAAACAGCCCTATCCTGGGCGGCGGCACGGTCGGTCCGGACCCGCTTCGAAGGCGAGGCCTCGCACATTGCGCAGAATGATGCCTGCATCATCGCCCCAGCCTCAGCGAGTCTTATCAGCAAGGTCGCTCAGGGTTTGACCGATACACCGGCCACGGCTCTGATCGCGTCCTATCTGGGTCAGCATAAGCCGGTGATCCTGGTTCCTAATATGCATGATAGCCTTCTCCATAGCCCGATGGTGGCCGCGAATCTGCAGAAAATCAGCAGTTTTTGTACCGTGCTTGCGGCCCGGGAAGAGGAAGGCAAACAAAAATTCCCGGATCCGAAACAGCTCGCCGATCGCGTGGCTCACATTCTCAATCAATCGTATGGCCGCAAATTTCTCCTGACCATGGGCACGACCCGCGGCCCGATTGATGATGTGCGTTATATTTCCAATTACTCGTCCGGCGCCCTCGGCAGCCATATTACCGAGGAATTCTACCGCTACGGTCATCGCGTGCATGTCGTGGCTGGTCCGTGTCCGGTCAGGCCGACGAGTTATTCCACGCTGACTGATATCGTGACCACGGATGAGATGCTGCACGCGGTGCAGGAGATCGCCGGCGGTGACATCGATGGGGCTATTTTTGCTGCCTCTGTTCTGGACTTTGTTCCGGCAGCGAAGTTCTCCGGAAAAGTACGAAGTCGCGATGAACTGAAGGTGGATTTTGTTCGCACGCCCAAAATCATAGCCGAGGTGAAACAGCCTCTCGCTTTCAAGGTAGGTTTCAAGCTCGAGGTGGCCGCCAACACCCAGGAGCGCGAGGCCATTGTGCAGGATTATTTGCAGAAATATAGCCTGACTCACCTGGTTTACAATCAGCTGCAGGATGTGAATCAAACCGATCACGCCGCACTGGTGTTCGCTGGGCCGACAGCACCGTCACAGGCTTTGAAAGGCAAGGATTCCATCGCCGAATATTTGGTTCAAGAAGCTGGGAGAACATTCCGTGAACAATTCAACTGAGACCATGAGCAAGCCGTTGACCGCCGGTTTTCCAGGCCAGGACCACCTGCGCGCTGTTGTTTTCTGGATCACGTTCGTCTTTGCCACCATCATGTGCTACCTGATCCTGTTGGCCATTGTTATTTGGAAAAAACTGTTTGATCCCAAGCGTCTCACCCATGGCGCGCACTGGCTGGCAACATTTTGGGCGCGCTGGATTATGCACGCGGCCCCCGGCTGGCGCTGGAGCTACAGTGGCTTTGAAAACCTGCCCAAAGAGGGCGAACCACCGGTCGTGCTCGTCGCCAATCATCAAAGCTCGGCCGATATCGGTTCCATTTATCTCACCCAGGCTCAGTTTCGCTGGCTGTCCAAAGACACCGTCTTTCGTTTGCCTTGCATCGGTCATGCGATGAAGTGGGCCGGTTATGTGCCTATCAAACGCGGGGATGCGGCCAGCAGTCGATCGGCTGTGGTGCAAAGCTCCAACTGGATTCGCCGCGGCGTTTCCATGTTTTATTTTCCTGAGGGAACCCGTTCTGAGGATGGTCGCCTGCGCGAATTCAAGATGGGAGCCTTCCGACTCGCGATTGAAGAAGGTGTGGCCGTCTGTCCAGTCGTGCTCTGCGGCACGAAACATATGATGCGAAAAAATTCGGGGATTCCCAAGGCCGCGCACCTGATCCTGGACGTGATGCCCAAGGTCTGGCCGCTGCCCGAGGAAACCCCCGAACTGTTTGCCGTACGCGTCCGATCCATGATCGAAACGCGACTGCGCTACCTCGAATCCATTCGCTAATTACCTATTAGCGTTTCATGTTCACCACTTCTTCAATCATACTGTCGGTGGTGGTGATCGAACGGGAGTTGGCCTGGAAGCCACGCTGACTCCGGATCATCTCCACAAACTGCTGAGCCATATCCACGTTGGATTCTTCCAAGGTCGAAGCATAGACCGATCCACGCACACCTGATTGCGGCGTACCAATGCGTGGCGCTCCGGAATCATTGGTTGCATAGAACTGGTTGCGGCCGGCTTTCATCAGGCCATCCTGGTTTTCAAACGTGGCGAGGGCGAAGGAGCCCAGAACGCGTTCGATTCCGTTGGTGTAATAGCCTTTGATTTTGCCATCAAGGTCGATCTTGAGCGACTTGATGTTACCTGATTCATAACCGTTCTGGCTGTGGAAGACGGTGATGGAGGACGAAGCGGTCGAGCTGGATGCGCCGACGCCATTGCCTTCTTCCGAACCCATGTTCTTGCCGAAGTCGATCAGGATCTTCTGGCCAGGCACAGCGCCTTTCGAGAAGTTGGCGCTCGATTCGTTATACTCTTCCTCGAGCAGGTTGCCCTTGTTATCAAACTTCACGGTACCGCTGGCGATTTCCTTGATCTTGGCGCCATCGGCATCGGTGACTTCCTTGCCGTCGACAGTTGCATGCCATTCCCAGGAAATGCCCTCATCATCAGCCATCCGGCGGAAGTAAGTGGTCATCGCGTGCTTGGTGCCGTGACTATCGAACACGTTCACGGTGGACGCGAAATTCGATGTCTTCACCGGATCATCGATATTGAATTCACCGGGGACGGGTTCCTCACGTGAATCCAGATTCACGTTCATGACAACCTTATCCGTGCTTTTCGGAGGAATGTTATTGGTCACGATGCGAACATCGGTCAGCTTGGTGGAAAGAACTCCATCCTGATCCGCTTCATAGCCCTGCAAATGGCCGCCGGTCGCGTCGGACAGATAACCATCCTTGTCGAAGTTAAAGGAACCGACCCGGGTATAAAAAAGTCCCCCGGCTTCCTGCTTCTCCCCTTTCGGGTTATTCACGACGAAAAATCCGTTCCCTTGAACAGCCATATCCGTGAGACGATCGGTCACCGACAAGCCACCTTGCGTATGAATGGCTCGCACTCGGCTCAAACGTGCACCACGACCCAATTGCGCTGCTCCTGCTGAGCTACCGAGGTCAAGCGACAGAAGGTCATCGAATTCCACCCTGTCATACTTAAAACCCTTGGCATTGGCGTTCGCCAGGTTGTTCGCCACGACAGCCATGCTGTCAGACATGACGGACATACCGGTGACTCCAGTGTACAGCGCCTGAGATATAGCCATAGAACCCCCTGAAAAGAGATCGCACTCATAACAAATCTTGATTCTTATTCAGATTAACACGCGATATTCATGCTGGAGGATTGTTGCAAAAACACATACATCTGGGGGTATATAGGCAGAATGGTCCCGGCAAGTTCATACCGGGACGAAGAGCTTTTTTTAGGCGATATGCTTTAATTTTTGCTGGTGATTCCCAGCACTAACATCCTGCTTGGCGCCCGATTTAACGGACGCGCTGCCGTTGGTCTCAACCCACTTCTTGTATTCTTCCGGCTGCAGTTTTGGTGAAGGCACACCGTCGGGACGTGGATTTTCCACCACATCCTGCCAAGCCACATGCAGCGTCCGCAGCAGTTGTTCCACGGTGCGCAGACATTCAACATCGTTATTGATATTGCCTTCAATCAGTTTATCGATCATGAAGACATAGAGATTTTCCAAATCCACAGCCAGCTGACCGCCGACTTTAAAGTCGAGGGTGGCCATCAGTTCCGAGATGATGGCGGTGGCCTTGCTGATCTGCTTGCCTTTTTCGGCAATTTTCTTGTCCAGCATGGCGACTTCTGCGTGCTTCACAAAGCGAATCGCACCTTCATAAAGCATAAGGAGAACCTTTTCACGACTGGCGGTCGTAATTTGGGTCTTCTGATAGGCCTTGTAGGGATTGTTCATCTTGAAGCAGCTCCTGACTGATTAAGAATTTTCCTTATTCTGCGCAAACCGCTGCGCGAGAAAATCGCCTTGCGCCTTCATTCCAGAGAGTTGGGATTCGAGACTGGTAAACCGTCTTTTGATCGAATCCGCTTTCTTGGCCGCTGCCTGCTCTTTCCTGGCGATCCCTTGGTCCTGGTCCTTGATGATGTTATCAAGAGCCCTTGTCCGACTTTTCAGGATCCCGTTCTGAGCATCACGTAAGGCCTTCACCTGGTCCGCAAGTCGTGCCGCAATCCCCATCGCATCCTTACTTCGTATGAAGATCTTGGCCACACTTTCGTAATCTTCGGTCAAAGCCTGCTTTACTTTAGACTCCTTGAAATCCAGCTCACCAGTCTTGGGGTTGGTCGTTATCCCAATGTCAGCCAAAGTCCTATATTTCCCAGCGCTATAAACCGGGTCCGCCATGGCGCTTCTTAAATTTCTCATGACCGTTTTAATGGTTCCATCGCCGGCCAGAATTCCGGCGCGGCCGGTTTTCTGATCCACCTGGAACTGGCCATTGATGAATTTGGAGATTTCGTTGTAGCCCTCGACAAAGCCGGCAATGGCTTCCATGGTGGCATCCACATCGTAGTTGACCTGCACCTGGACCCGGGTACCAGGTTCCGATCGCTTGACGTTGAAGACAACGCCATCGACCAGTTCCTTCAGGTCGTTCGTTTCATCGGTGACCGGGACATCCTCGAACAGGACATCCAGGTTACGGCCCACCACCTGCTCCTTGAATTCAAGGAAGGTCGTATCCTCATCGATGCGAATCTTGGATTCCTTACCGGACTTTTCACTGACCACCAGCAGACGGTAAGGGTCGGGCTGGTATTTGGTATTGATAACCATGGCCTTCACGCCGCCGTCCGCCTCATTGATGGCTTCAGCAACATTCTGCAGGGTGGATCCCGGCTCGATCGTGATATCGAGATCTCCGTCTCCTTCCCTTTCGATCACCATGTAACCAAAGCCTACCGGTGTTTGATCCTTGTCGGGGAAACCATAGGCCAGTTCCTTTTCCGATTTGGCCAGGCCCCGGACTTCAAATTCGTAGCTTCCGGGCATGGAGAAGCCGTTCACGACGCCGTCCAGAATATCGGGATGCGAGGACTCAACTTTCATATGGTAGAAGTCGGTCTTGGTTTTGAGCTTGTTCAGCGTCGTATCCAATTTACCGACCATATCGATCAATTTCTTGAATTCTGCGCGCTCGGTATCGACCGCCTCCCGACGCTTTTTGGCGTTCTCAATCGGGATCTTTTCAACCTCGATTAAACCCTCTACAATCTTAGGGTCGAAGAGGCCTGTAGTCGCGCCCGGCATGCTGCGAACTCCCATGAGCATTCCCCCTTATATAACTGGAAATGAAAAACGATGAGTCTTTATCACCCGAAAGAACCAATCCATTTTCAGCATCGCAATAAACTTTTGCAACAGTGTCTGCGGCCGGACCCCTTACCCTTTCCGATCGAGCAGGAATATCCCATCGTGCTGGCACCGGAAGGTCAGAGCTTTAGTTACTGTCATGACTTTCAAAATCAACTGTGTTCCCACGCCAATTTATGGCCTCGCAAAGCCATTAATGCCTTGGGGCAGGATCAATTCCTGATTGGTCTGGTGGGCAACGTCGCCACGGATCCTCGCTTTCGAGGTCATGGACATATGCGTAGTCTTCTGACAGCTGTGGAAGAAGTCGCTCTGCAAAATCATATGCAGGCTTTATTTTTGTGGAGCGACCTGACTTCATTCTATCAGAAGTTGGGTTTCGTGTCAGTGGGACAGGAATACCACTTTCATTTTTTGGAATCACGCTCCAGTGGCAAAGCCCGCACCGCAGCCCGGTTGGTTCGCATGGATCTGCAGGGTCTTACGGATGATGTTTTAAAGCAGCTGCTGAGCTTAAGACCCAAGGTTGGAATGACACTGGAACGGAGCCTTGCGGAATTCCGCCGCATGCTGGAAATTCCTTGGATCGATCTCTATGTGGCCTATGAAACAGCGGATATTGTCGCCTTTGCGATCCAGGGGAAAGGCTACGACATGATGGGTGTGATTCATGAGTGGGGCTGCACCGATGCGGCTTTTCTTTTGGACCTTGTGCATTTTGTAAGGCGGGACAAGGATCTGGCCCAATGCATGCTGCTGACGCCGGGTGAACTGAAGCCGGCCTGGCATCAGGAGATCCTCGCCCAGGCGTCGGCTGTGGAAGCCGTGCCTATGGCGCTGATGAGAATTTTAAAGGAAGGTCGTGAAAGCGAGCTGGCTCAGCTCTTTATCTGGGGGCTGGATTCTATTTAAGCATTCTGCAGAAGGGTCAATGCCATTTTCGGAATCGAGTTAGCCTGCTGCAGCACGGATGTACCGGCCTGCATCATAATATTGTTACGTGTCAGTTCCGATGTTTCGATCGCAACGTCCACATCCTTGATGCGGGAGTTTGCGGCCGTGAGGTTCTCAATCGAGACTGACAGGTTTCGAATGGTGGACGTCAGGCGGTTATCGATGGCACCGAGTTCACCGCGGATCGAAGACACATCTTCAATCGCTGTATCCAGGATGCTCAAGCTCCGCTGCGCGTTCACCTTGGTATCGATGGACAGTTCTTCCAAACCGAGCTTGTCGGAGTTGACATCCGACTTGAAGGCATCAAAGGAAATCCGGTCGACGCCCAAAAGGTTCAAACCACCGGTATTGACCTGAAAGTCGAGCGATCCGCCCGTACCATCCAGGAGCACCGTGCCGTTGAATTCGGTCACGTTGGCAATACGGTCCACTTCTTCCTTGAGGGATTGATACTCTTCATTCAGATAACGGCGTTCCTGAGAGCCAATGGTATCGGAAGCAGCCTGAACACCCAATTCGCGCAAACGAACCAGAATGTTTTGAATTTCTTCCAGACCACCTTCAGCCACCTGAATCAAAGAAATACCGTCCGACGCGTTTCGTTGCGCCTGGATCAGACCACGGGTTTTGGCACGCAGTTTTTCTGAGATCGCAAGACCGGCTGCATCATCGCCTGCTTTGTTAATGCGATAACCACTCGACAGTCGTTCCAAGGAACGATCCAACAGTCGACGTGTGTTGATCAGATGTCGTTGAGCAGTAAGCGATGAGACGTTGGTCGCAATGCGCAAACCCATGAGTTACCCCTCCGAAGCACTCCAAAGGAAAGTCCTTCGAGTGACAGGCGCCACAGCATAAACATTATTGGAAAATGAAGGCTGCTCTTTTTTATTCTAACACACGCTCTCTTCAGCATTCAATGTGCGGGGGACGAGACGAGGGGTGAAATCTTTGCCCGGTGGGCCCGTGCGGACCAGAGCAGGACCGCACGAGACAGGACTTTCACTGCAGGAAAGCTTTCATATCATTGACAAGAACAGGCACCTTGGTGGCATCGATAAGGACGGGAACGGGGAGTTTTCCAGCCTTCAGCCAGTAGCGGGTCGGTGTGCCTGCCTCCTCAAGAATGGACCAGGTGTCGAGGTCCGCACGATCGGTCTTGAGTTCCATCGAGAATTTAGGCACCAGCTTGCTGAGCGCCTCCTTCTGATCATCCTGCGGATAGCCTTCAACACGGAGCTTGAGAACCTTATCGATCCAGTTGCGGAAGGCTTCAGCCGGCTTATCGGTGGCTTCGGGATACCAGACCTTCTCGCTGCCCTGGGTTTTACGGTAAAACTTCCAGGTTTTGTTATCCTGATGGACATAAACCTGGCTCACATCATCCTCGGCAAGGCTGAAGGGTTTGGACATGGCCATCCGTGCTTTGGGTTTTTCCAGCATGCTCATGACTTTGCGCTGCACGAGCAGAACCAGGTTCTTATCCTTATCCAGGACGAAGACCGTGGGCGACTGAAAGCTGCGTTTGCCCATGAGAAGTGTAAACGTTTTGCCTTCGCCGTACTGCACCTCAAAGGTTCCGGTCGGTTTATCCAGACCAAAATCAGCCAGATTCACTTTCCCCGCCTCGCCGATCTGTTTTTCGACGCGGAATGGGGCGAGTTCCGCCAGGAGTTCCTTCATGCGGTCACCGACCAGATAACGGTCCTTGACGCTCACATCGTTTGGACCTTCCTTGCGGGTTTCGGCAGAGTCAATCCAAAAAGCTTCCGGAGCGGTGGGATCCTTACTGACTTCCACCGTTCCATTTTCGTCGGTATAGACGATCTTTTTCAGGCTCTCCTTGGAGATGCTGATCCATTCCTTGCCCATCGATTCGCTTTGCAGGCTGGGACGCGAGGCGAACCAGGCAAAGGCCAGAGACGCCACAAAAAATACGATATAGGGGACTATTCTAACTTTCATGCTCGCCCTCTCTTACGACGATTGGCCACAAATCCGAGCGTCAGGATCAGCAGGGGTGCCAGATAAATGGAACCATGGAACAGGACCAGCTCCCGACCTTTCGAATGCTGGATCCGGACATCCTCTTCCGATTCCACAGCACCGGCTGTATTCATACGATCGGTCAGCCAGCGGAAAGCATCCAGCGCCATCCATTGGTTGCCGTTGTAGTAGAGTGGCGGATCCGACAGCATGCTGGCATCGGCGAGAACGATGATGCGACCCTTCTTGCCTTCGGCCATGCCTTTCTCGGCGGCTGCCGCCAGCGGATAGGACCCACGAACTTCAGTCGGCTCATACTCAAAATTCTTGTTGGTATCGATGAAGGTGCTACGCAAAGTCATGATGGTCGCGACGGGATTCCAGTTGTTGGCCCCGCCTTCCACCACGAGATGACCCGCATGCAAGGCCAGAATATTCAGCTTTTCATCGTTGCGGGTCAGCGTTGAAACCGATTCGTGACTGCCAAAGAGGTTGGTATAGAGGTAAACGCGATCAAACTTTTGCCGCGTCGACCGCACAAACTCCTTGTCATTGGCCAGACGATCCTTGCGGAATTGAATGCCGATTTCGGTCAGGAGCGCCTGCATCTCATTCTGATCGGCAACCACGACTTCTTCCGTCTGTTCTCCGGACGATTCCACATCGAGCGCCAAAAGCAGTTTACCGCCCCGGTTCAGGTAATCACGCAGGGTTTGCACTTCCTCCTTGGTGAAACTGGCGGTTGGTCCCACGACGGCGACCGCTGCGGCATCATCTGGAATGGGCGCAAAGGTGCTGGCTAGGGTTTTCGGCGTCAGATTCTGGGAACGCAGCACCGTTTCCAGATTGCGGAGCGAGCGCAGGGGGCTGTGGCGGTCGATGCCCCAACCCATTTCCCCGTGACTCGAGGTGAAGTAGATGCTGCCCTGTTCTGACGTCAGCTGCAGCAGGGCCTTTTGAAATTGGGCATCGAGTGTTTTGAGTTTCTTGCGGGCGTTTTCCAGCTTATCGCCCAGATCGATGCGCTGCCGATTGCCATCCTTGAGCAGAACGATCTGACCGTTCTTGGACACTTTGAATTCCTCGGCCTGAGCCGGATAGAAATCCTTGTCATAGAATTCGAGCTGCAGGTTATTGTTCTTGGCCGCCAGAACATCCAGATATTCCTTCACAAAGGCTGCGACTTCACTATCCTTGGCAAAAAACACCCCAGTCCGAACCGGTGCGCTGAGAGAAGCCACCGTGTTGAGGGTCGCTTCCCCAGGCTTGGTGGATTTGAAATAGGAAAGGTCATAAACCTTGTCCTTTTTCGCAGCACCATAATTGAGAGCGCCCAAACCGAGGAATAGAAAGCCGATGCTGAGCCAGATTTTGGAGGAATAGGCCAGGCGATTGGGTTCGGCGTTTTCACCCGTCCCGTTCATGCGGTGACTGAATTCCACGCCCAGGCCCATGAAAAGACCAAGGAACAAGGTCGACAGCCACAGAACGAGCAAAGCCTTCTGACCCAGGCTTTCCGGATTCAGCGTCGTGTCCAGGGTCCACCTGTAAACGAAATACAGAGCGACAGCCAAAACCACGAGCAATTTCCAGATCAGGACCAGTCTCCAGGATTTGGCTTCCGCCAGCAGTCCCTGGGCCTTGACCTTCTGCATCAGCGAAAAGCTTAATGCGATCGGCAAAAGAGTCACAACAGCGCCAATGATCAGCACAATTTTATACGAATCGTAGGTTTTCAAATAACGTTCAACAATAAAGACCAGGGCCAGACCCAAAAGAAAAAGCGGGATGCGTAGCGCGCGAAGTTGATTCATTAGCCTTGCAACCTCCGTGTCTCAAGCGATTTGATGGAACATTCCAGAAAAAAGAAGATCAGGCTGCCGTAATACACAACATCGCGGGTATGCAGCACACCGTTGGTAAAGGGCCGGAAGCGTTCATTATGGATCGACATGTAGGCGAACACCTGGCGGAAGGGTTCATCGACGCGATACGAGAGAAGCCACAGCAAAAGAAAGAAAACCGTCATGGCTGCGGCTGTGATCCCGGCAATCAGCTGGTTCGGAGAAACCACCGAAGCAAAGAGCGACAGGGCCAACACACCGGCGCCGAGGAGCGTCACGCCCAGGTAACCCGCCACCATATGGCCCACGGAAACCTTGCCTTCCAGAAAAATCAGGCAGGGTAGATACACGCTCAGAAGCTGAAGAATGACGAACATGATGAGAGCCGACAGGAACTTCCCATAGACCAGCTGCCGCTCGCTCAGGGGCGAGGTATAGAACAATACGATCGTACCGGTCTGCTTTTCTTCGGCCAGAAGTCGCATGGCCAGAAACACCGCAGCGACCATTCCAATGCCGCTGCTGAAAAAGAAAAAGTCCTTGAGCACATCACTCGACAGTTTTGCGTCATCCCCGATGGCAAACGCATTGAACAGCATGCCGTCGATCAGCAGGGCCGCAAAGATAATGATATAGCCCATCCAGGTGGAAAAATAAGCGTTCAGTTCCCTTCGCGCGATCAACCAGATTTTATTCATCAGTTTGCTCCATCCGTCTTGATCAGTTTGAGGAACAGCGTTTCGAGTTCCGCCTCCTTCTTGCCGAGACCCAGCAGGCGTCCGCCCGACTGTACGATCGTTCTGGCAATATCCCCGCGGATATCGCTGGAACATTGAATATCAAGGAAGAAGCCACTGATACGGGCTTCCTTGACGTCAATAACCCCAGGCAGAGCACGGAGAGCGTCCCGCACCGAGGCGTCGAACGACTCGACTTCGACCCGAACATCGAGACCCTGTTTCACTTGGCCACGCAGCTGGGCCTCCGTGCCTTCGGCCACGAGGCGACCCCGATCGAGCACGAGGATACGATCACAGGTTTTGGTAATTTCCGAGAGGATGTGACTGGAAAGAATTACGGTGTGCTGGCCCTTGAGCGAGAGGATCATGTCGCGCATCTCAACGATCTGGATGGGATCCAGGCCATTGATGGGCTCATCGAGAATCAGGACCCGCGGCTTATGCACCAAGGCCTGGGCAATGCCGACCCGCTGCCGGAAACCGTGGGACAGTTCACCCAAACGCACGTCCGATACTTCATGCAGGTTGGTCTTGTTCATGGCATCGTCGACAAAAGACGGCACCTGCTCACTCGACACGTTTTTGAGTTTCGCGACAAAGCGTAAATAATCGCGGGTTGGCATCTCGTTATAGAGGGGGGGCGTGTCCGGCAGGTAGCCGATCATGCGCCGAACATCGTCGGGCGTTTCGAGGACCGAGTGACCGCCAATACGCGCATCGCCGTGCGAGGGGACCAGAAAACAGCCGAGCACCTTGAGGATTGTACTTTTTCCGGCTCCATTCAAGCCCAGAAGCCCGACGATTTCACCATCTTTTATAGTGAAACTCAGGTCCTCGACCGCTCGTTTGTTGCCGTAAAACTTGCTGATCGAACGAACTTCAATCATGTGAAATTTCCTTGAAGAGGTCATGAACTGACATCAATCTTCAAAGATATCAAAACGATGAAGCTTTGCAAGGCTGGGTGTGAAAAGCCGAAACTTTGACCGCCTCGCTTATTTATAGACCAGAAGTGGTGTGCGCCGCTGATAGGAGCCAACCGCAAGGATTTCCGGCATCATGGGCTTCCAACCATTCAGGGAAAATGAGGCGCCGACCAGAAGGACACCATCACGCCCACGGGGAGCGCAGGGGCGATCGATATCGCATTCATCTTTTTTATAAGGGCGATCATGCTTGACAAAAGAACCCTCCCAGGCGCCAGGCATGGGAATTTCAACTGAGGATTTTTTTTCTTCAGTGGTCGTCTCAGCCGCGGCCACAGCCGTTTCTTCCGTTTTGGCAAGGGGCTTGGCCTTGCGGTATTTCACGGCTTTTCGGGCCAGCACACGGCGTGGTGCCGGTGGTGGGGTCACAGGGGCCACAGTTTCTGATACGACTTCATAAGGTGTCGTCACAGGAGCTGGTTTTTCGGGATTTTTGATATCCAGGCCAAGCCAGGCCAGATACGTGAGAGTTCCAAGGGCGACAGCGGCCAGGATGGTTTTGCCTTTTTTCATTTTCAGCTCCACGGTTCACAACAGGTCAAAAGGGACAGGCACCAGGGGCGAGTATAGGCTATTTTGACATATATTCAAGGGAAAAAACGTTGCCTTAGCCGCCGAATCCTCGTATCCATGTCGTGCAGCGGGCCTTGCCCGTCGCCTTGACAGAATTTTTCAAAGGAATCTCAGGCCTTGCACGCCCTCTTCCGAACCAAATCTCTGGCCTTTTGGAGCGCAGCCTGCCTGTGTCTTCTGGCTTTTTTCCTATCCTGGTCCTTTGGGGGGGCCCCCGCCTACCCCTGGCAGTTCCTCAGTGGTTCTGAGGACATGGACATTTTACGGCGTATTTTGATCGATATTCGCCTCCCACGAGTCCTCGCGGCCTGCCTGATCGGAGGCGCCCTGGCTGCAGCCGGGGTCCTGACTCAGGGATTGTTTCGCAATCCACTTGCCAGTCCCTCTGTCATTGGGATTAGCAGCGGCGGCGTGCTTGGGGCCATCATCGCGTTTTACCTTGGATTGAATTTAGTTTCGCTTTGGATGCTGCCCCTCTTTGCGCTCGTCGGTTGCCTCATGACGACTGTGATTCTGTTGCGTTTTGCGCGGGATCCCAGGGGATTTCCTATCGAGGATCTTTTGCTTATCGGGTTTGCTTTGAATGGAATTCTGAGTGCCTTGACGTCGTTCGTGCTGTCGCTTTCCATCCACGATTACGACAAGGGCCCAGCCATGATGAATTGGATGCTCGGCACTTTGAGCGGAAAAACCTGGGACCATTGCGTGGTGGCTGTGGGTCCCATTGTCATGGGCGTGATCTATGCGCAAAAGCTTGCCTATCGCTTCAATGTCCTGAGCCTTGGCAATGATGTGGCGCAAACACTGGGTTTGGATCTGAAACGATTGCGTATGGAATCTGTCCTTCTGATCTCGCTCCTGGTGGGAACATCGGTTTCCATGTCTGGTTTGATGCCCTTTATTGGTCTGATTGTGCCGCATTTTACTCGCATCATGGTGGGGCCTGATCACAGGCAACTCCTCGGTCTGTCCGTGATCAATGGCATGACGCTTTTGATGCTGGCTGATCTGCTGGCCAGGGTTGTGATCCCGCCTCAGGAACTTCAGGTGGGAGTTCTGGTTTCTCTCATCGGCTCGCCCTTTTTCCTTTGGATGCTCTATCAAAGGCGGAGGCATGCTGCGCTATGACGTCCGCATTGAAAGTGGCTCAGCTGGTTTTGAAAGTGCAGGATAAAACGCTGCTCGACCGCATCGACCTCGATGTGCAAGCGGGTGGCATTCATTTGATCCTTGGACCCAATGGAGCTGGCAAAACCCTACTTTTGCGCTGTATGGCTGGCGTTCTGCAGCCGACCTCGGGAAACATTATGCTGGCGCAGACCAACGTGCCCTTGCCTTTATGCTGGACGCCTCTCAGCAGCGCGCTGCCGTTTGCTTTTACTGTGCAGGAACTTGTCCTGATGGGACGTTATCCCTGGCATCAGGGATTTCCAGGTAAGAGCGATCGGGAGGCGGCGGATAAGGCCCTTCTACGAGTTGGCATGCAAGGCTTTGCGCAGCGCGTCTATAACAGTCTGAGTCGAGGGGAGCAGACGCGGGTGGATCTGGCTCGCGCGATTGCTGCCGACAGTCCGGTCATGCTCTTTGACGAGCCTTTTGCCAATCTCGATATTGATGCCAGTCTCCATTTGACGCTGCTTTTTGCCGAGCTCGCCCGTGAAGGACGGACCCTCGTTCTCTCGCATCACGATCTCTACTCAGCCCGCAGTCTGGCCACGCATCTGGTGTTTCTCAAACAAGGGAAACTTGTAGCAGCTGGGCCTTGCCCGGAGTTTTTTACTCCGGACATGATCAGGCGGACCTATGATGTGGAAGCAAGGATTCATGAAGAGCAGGACACTGGGGAATGGTTCATTCGCTTTCAAAACGTCACGCGTTAAGAGTTGCGGCCCAATTCCTGGGAACGCAATGTGGCTTTTTCCACAGCGCTCACAAACATCGATCGTAGACCGCGTTCTTCCAGTTCGTGCAGGGCTGAAATTGTAGTGCCCGCGGGTGTCGTGACCTGATCCTTAAGAATCGCGGGGTGTAAGCCCATGGCCTTGACCATGGCCGCCGATCCCAGCACGGTTTGCGTTGCGAGTTTCAACGCCAAATCCTTGGGCATGCCCATCTTGAGGCCACCATCGGCCAGCGCCTCGATCACCATATAAATATAAGCAGGCCCGCTGCCGGACAGACCCGTGACGGCATCCATGAGAATTTCCTTGGTCCAGTACGCTTCACCCACGGCCTTAAAAATCTGTTCGGCTCGATTTTTGTGGATGTCCTCGGCGATTTCATTCGCGCACATGGCGGTCGCGGCTTCCCCAATCACGGCCGCAATATTCGGCATCGCCCGGATGATGGGACCCTCGTAGCGTAATTCCTCGGCAATGGTGGAGGTCTTTTTACCAGCCAGAATCGAAATAATGAGATTGTCCGCTTCCAGCTTGCCACCAAGAGTTTTGGCGATGGTCGGGAGGTCCTGCGGTTTTACGCAGAAAATCAGCACATTCCGGTGTTTCTGAATATCGGTCAGGGAGGGCAGACCGCGGGCCGGGCCCGATCCCACCACCTGATCAATGCGATGCTTGTCAACGTCATAAACTTCGATCGGCAGCGGGTTTTTTGCAGAAGATTTCAAGAGCCCGCGAACCAGGGCCGCTCCCATATTACCGAGACCAATGACGGTGATCTTTTCCATACACACTCCATGGATCGTTTGCGCAGTGGGGCTTTTTTTCTTATCCTGGAGGGAGTCAATACCGCGTAACTGGTTTCTTGGAGGCTCCCCGTGACCTGCCGAACGCTGTTCGCCCTTATCAGCGCTGCTATGGTTTGGAATCTTCCAAATATCACTCTGGCTCAGGCAATGCAAGGTGACAGCGAGCAAAGCATGGACCCGGCAACCAACGCGAAGGAAGTCGAAAGCGAAAGCAACGCGGTCCTGCAAATGCAGGCGAAAAAATCGCCTGCCAAGGCCAAAGCCAAGCCTAAAAAACCAGCGACTCCCAGCAAAGGCGCCAAGGGCAAGGCTCCCGCTAAACCACCGGCAAAACCAGCGCCGAAACCGCGGCCGGCCCAAAAACCGGCGCCCTATTTTCCGCCTTCACCACCCGTGATCCTCGACCCACCGGTGGATAACTCGCGTTTCCAAGTGCCTCTGCCGGAAGAACGAGGGGATTTGAATATTTGGGGTGATGATCCGACCGCGGCGCCTTTGGATGGGTCGGGAGAAGCCAGAAATCAGATCGGCCTCATTGGAGTCGGCAATTTTCTCGGCACCGGCTTTGGCCTGGAGTATTTACGTCGCTCGCTGACCTGGATGGATTGGGGTCTGCAGATCACCAGCACGCAGACGCGTCTGACCAATTCACAGAATCCTGAAACCGATGAATTCCTCGCCACGAAGATGACAACTGGCCGCTTGACGGCGCGCTTCTTCAACAGTCGCTGGCTGTTCCTCGGCACAGGATTGAGCGTGAACAGTATTCAAGGCACTTATGGTTGGGAAGGGCCAGGCGTGCTGGACGAGGAGATTTCCACTGATTTTACTGCCCAGCTGATCCTGTTCGATCTTACGCTCGGCAGCCAATGGGAACCTGGCAAAGGATTTTATGTGGCCATCGACTGGCTCGGGTTCGGCGCTCCGTTATCAGGCGCGATTGATTACGAAGCCAATGCTGATCTCGATGATCTCACGCTGGTGTTAACGGGTTCGACGGCCGACGAGCGTATTCAAAAGGAATTGGGCGCCCAGTTTCGGCCGTATTACGGCTTGCTCAAGTTGGGTTATATGTTCTGATCACTTGTGTTTGAAGGTATAAACACCATCCCACTGCTGGCCTGGTGACTCCTCGATATAGTGATCAATGCGTTCACAGTACAGGATGCTGGCCTTGTCATCCGGCTTCATCTGCATGCAGTTCACAAAGTTTCGTTTGGCCTCGGCCCAATCCTGGGCCGTATAAGCCTTGCGACCTTTTTCAAAGTGCGCGATGAACTCTCGCATCTGTTCGGGAGTCGATAGATAGTCGGGCCGCATCAGGTTATAGACCTTGACCGGCTCATTTTTACCTTTGACCCGGATATCATCGAGGTCGCGCGTAAAGAATTTTCCGGGCCTGAGCTTGGCGTGCGTGAACTCGCTGATCATGATCTTGATACCATATTCCTTGGTGAGGCCTTCCAATCGCGAACCCAGGTTCACCGCATCACCCATGACCGTATACGTGAAGCGCTCGCCGGAACCCATGTTACCCACCGACATGGGGCCTGTATTCAGACCAATGCCGATGTCGATATCGGGAAATCCCTTGGCTTTGAATTCCAAACGCAGTTTATCCAAGGCATACAGCATTTCGATGGCTGCCTGGCAACCGGTTTCCGCCGGGTTTTCCAGTTCCAAAGGCGCGCCCCAGAAGGCCATGATCGCATCACCAATGTACTTATCCAGCACTCCCTTGCTGCGCAGAACAATACCGGTCATAGGCGTGAAGTATTCGTTCATCAGTTCGCTGAGTTTTTCTGGCGTCAGTGTTTCCGAGATCGTGGTGAAACCGCGGACATCCGAGAAGAATACCGTCAGTTCTTTTTTCTCGCCGCCGAGCTTGAGCTGTTCCGGGTTCTGCAGCACCTGGTCGATCACCTCGGGACTGAGGTAATGCTGGAACGCGCCCTTGACCATCTTCTTTTCTTTTTCTTCGGTCACGTACTTATAAAGAGTCACGACGGTGAACATGAGCGTGACTTCACCCGCAGGCACGACCATGAAGGTCCAGATGCCTTTGCCCATCCAGAAGTATTTGTCCAAATAGTAGTAGCCAACGAGGAAAACGATCAGCGAAGCCCCGGAAAGCATCCCCGTACCAAACGAGAGGATCAGCGTAAAGATCAGGCCCAGCGCGAGCAGGATCTGCATCTCGGTTCTAAAAATGGTGGCCGGGCGTTTATAAAAATCGCCACGCACGATGTTATCCATCACCGCCGCATGGTTTTCTGCCCCGTTGATGGTGGGGTCGAAGGCATTGGGGCGCATATCGTTGATACCGGTGGCCGTGGCGCCGAGGAGGAGCACGGAATCCTTCAAAGCTTTTTTCTGTTTCTCGGTGAAGGAGTCGCGGTAGGCTGCGGCCAATCCATAGTGGGGAATGGTTTCGCCCCGACCACGAGGATTGATGAGAACGCGGCCTTTACCCGTGGAATCGACCGGAATATCAATGGAGTCACTGGGATCTTCGCGGCTGACGAGAGCCAGGCTTTCGATCCCGTTGTTATTAAAAAAGACGAAGATTTCGCGATCCAGATATTCGGCTACGGTTTTAAGGGCCAGACATGGCATCAGATGGCCATTGACGTCGGCCACCAGGGTCAGCCAGCGGTTAATGGCATCCTGGTCAGCATCGTTATTGAAAAAGGCAAAGTGGTTGCCCACCTCATCGATAACGGGATCGTTGACCTGAATGGCCTCAGGCTTCATCAGAGGGAAATCGGAGAGTTTTTTGCCCTCGGGCATATCAATCCCGGTGATTTCCGAGACGGAAATACGCTCGATCCCATCATAATGCTGCCGGGTGCCGAGAGCCCTGCTGGCCTCCAGCTTGGTTTCCATATAGAAGTAACCGAGCACGATATTGCCAAAATTCTGCAGTGCGCTCCGGAAACTCAAGTCCGCCGGGCTCATTTTTTTCATCTGGCCGATGGACTGCATGACCGTATTGAGATCACGCGATTGTTGCCGACTTCCTGTCAGGGCCATCAGCTGGCCTTCGATATCATCCAGACTCGGGCGTTCAGGTTTATCGTACACAGAGTCAAAACCAATCCACTTGACGCCATGTTTCTTGAGATTCTTAAAAGCCTGATCATAATAGCGACGGGAAAAGGGCCAGCGGCCGAATTCGTGCACGGAATCGTCATCGATGGCCAGGATGCCGACTTTGCCGGTGGGCTTTTGAGGACCGCGCAAGCTGGTCACTTTAATGTCGAACCAGGAGCTTTCGATGCGATAAAGGGGATCGCGTTCGTTGGCGCCGACGGCAAAGCGGAAGTAATGCTGCCGCAAGGCCCACCAGGATGCACCCATTATGGTGCCGCAGATAATCCAGATCGGCAGCAGCTTGGAAATCTTACTGCGGACTTTACGCAAAAAAGCCTTCATCATGCCATCCCTTGTAACGTAAGCTCAGCTGGTAAAGTCTTCGGAAGATTGGCGAAAAATTTTAAGGCCCGCGAAAAACCGGGTTAAACTTTTCCTGACAACTTTCTAGGGAGTTCCGACCATGGACATCAATCCCAGCCGTCCCGAGCAGCAGCAATCCAGCGAGCGGCCACTGAATTTAAGTGATTTTGCTCAACGCAACCAAATCACTGAGGACCGGGTTTGGGAACTGATTGAAGAGGGGGAATTGGCCGCCCGATTCGTCAATGACGAGATTCTGATCCTGCGGGAGCAGGAGCCCGAGTTGGACGCCAGTGTCGAATTGAGTGATGCCGCGCTTCATCTTGAGGTGGGTCGGGGTGAGCCCCAGATTGAATTCTCCGCGGGTCCTGCGTGGGACATGGACGCCAAATCGGAAATTTCACCCACTGAGCCCGTGGCCGCGCGTGCGCGAGACCCCATGGCGGCTCCTGCGCGGGAACCGGTCGCCGCCAGAGAACCTACGACATTCACCGCGAGGGAACCGGTTATTCCTAACACCAGGGAATCTGTGACATTCACCGCGAGGGAACCGGTTATCGCTAACACCAGGGAACCTGCGGCGTTCACCGCGAGGCCGGGCGCTGCGATGGACAGGCAAGAGGATCCTGCTCCGCGCATGACGCACGAAGCGGAAGCCACTCATGACCATCCTGAACTCCCCGTCGAAGATTATCGCGATCTCCTGCTTTTCGCTCAGGATGCGATGAATCGCACCATGGATCTTTCGCGACAGCTGCTGGGCACCAAGGATGAATTGATCCGCATGAAAGACGAAAGAATCCAGCATTTGCAGGCGGAACTGCAAAAGAATGAGCAGGAAATCCGTCGCCTCAAAAAGAACGTTGAAGACCTGGAAACCCTGTGTCGCCTGACACCCAATCTTTAACCTATTGAAATCAAACAAATAAAATCCCGTCCACCAGGCAGACTTTTCCTCTTTAGAAGGCGCACCTTGCGGTCGATAGCCTTAAGAGAAGAGTCGACTTACGGAACGGGGTTTGCCTTTGCGAAAGATTTGTTTATCGGCATTGATGGGAGCCCTGCTGGGAAGCAGTGCAGAATCGTTGCGCGCCGAGGAAATTCCCGAATCCTTTATTCCCGTCCGCCCTAATGCGGTGGGTGGCGCTTTTACGGCCATTGCCAACGATGAAGATGCGATTTGGACCAATCCCGCTGGGATTGCCCGCATTCGCAAAGCTCGGAGTCGTTCCACCGTGAACCTGATCAAGGTTCCTGCCATTATCGTCGGCGCCAATACCAAAAGTCGCGAATTCATCCAGGGCGTCGGCAACAATTCCGAGAATGCCGATCAAATTGCAGCACAGGCCGATGAACTGGGGGATAAACCCTTTTGGGCCACCACCCAGGCCTATCCTTTGATGATGTTTGATATCGATAGTCTGCCGGCGGTTGTGGGCGCGTATACCACCACGACCCTGAAATCCGTTGTGAACGAAGACAATCCTGAGCTGGCCAATACTGAAGCGATTTCCGATGTCGGCGGGATTTTTGGAGTGGCCTTCACCAATCGTAGCAACCGTTTCAACGTCGGCATACAAGCCCGTTACCTGGCCCGTTATGCTTATGAAGATAAGGTACCCCTGACGACGCTGGCTGATGGGCGCGCGCTGCAAAAAGAGATCAAGAACAAATCCAATAAGTCCACGGCCCTTGCCATAGATATGGGCATGCTCTGGACTTTTGCTGATTTCTGGTTCCCGACCGTGGGTGTGGCCATTTTGAATTCGCCCAGTGGATGTAAGGCGGATTATCTGAATCCCTTCAGCAAATCGCGCATCAATGTGTGCGGCACAGTTTTTAGCGGTGAATTTGCCAACGAGGAAGCCGTCTCCACCGTGGATCCCACTGACATTCGGTACGGCGTCTCCATCACGCCTCGATTTGGCAATAAGCTTGGGGCCCGCATCGCTGTTGACATGCACCACAATGTGGTGATCGCCGGCGACAAGGTCTATGGCCTGGACGGCCTGGACGTCATCAAGCAGCTGCATGCCGGGATTGAATTTTTTACCGGCAATCCTTTGCTACCTTCGCCTGTAACCTTCGCCTTTGGGCTGAACCAGGGCTACTATACAGTGGGCGGCTCAGTAAGCCTGGGAGCGTTATCTCTGGATTTTGCCAGCTTTGGTCGTGATATATCCTCGTCTGCCAGTCCCAAAGAGGACCGCCGCCTCCTGGGTGGCCTGTCGCTCGATTTCTAAGCACCCCCCTCGATCACAGCCAAAAAGGCTTCCCATGTCGGAACTGTCTCCCTTTCTGTCAACTCGCTGGGAAATTTGCTAACATTCCAGTATATCTTGCAGTGAATCCTCAACCCCCAGGACGGGACACCGAGGGTCTCTTGGTTCTGTCTCTTCAAAAAAGGCTTGGCATGAGAGCAAAATTCACAACTCCTCTTGTTTTGGTAACGTTGGCCACAGTTCCCGCTTGTGTCACTTCGCGACCCCATGGCACGACGCACAGGAGCACGGCCGAAGCCTTGAGCGCAGCCAAGAAAAACAAGCCGCTGACCAAGGAAGGTCAAAAGACTCAGGAGATCGCGGCGGACGCACCGGTCCCGGTGCAGCCGGCTGACACGGCGCCTGTTGCGACCGATCTCACGCGGACACTCAATCGTCTCAATGATCAGACCATGCAACTGATGGATGAGGACATTCGCGCGGCCACGGCTTTACATCCGGCGCCTCAGGGTAGCCTGGAAGAAGCCGTTCTGATCCTGGCCCAGCTGCGCCTCTTGAAAATTCAAACGGAACAGAGCAGCAAATTTCAGAGCCGTGATCTTTATGAGTCCAATGACGTCGCCAGGAATCAACCCGCAGCAGGAGCTCAGGGCACCAATGCGGGTCAGATGCCATCGATGGAAAAGCAATTCCGTGATCTTAATATCGATCTCGTCACGAGCTTCCATCAGAACCAGCATTTGAAAAATCTTCCGACTCTGGCGCTGGTGAAATCGCTCATGGAGCACACCAGCAATAGCGCTCCATTTAACAGTGGAATGCAGACCATCCTCGATCAGGAAGCCCAAAAATGGGCGGTCTTGCAAAGTTCCACGAAACCTGAAACCGAAGCGCCTGCGGAAACCCCAGCCGTGCCTGCGGAAGCTGCACCTGTGGCCACCTTGCAAACGGAACCGGCTTCCCAGCCTCAGGGTGATTTTCAAACCGGCCCTGCTGATCTCAAACGCAGCGATACCATACTGATGCAATCGCAGCGTCTGGCGGATAAGGGTGAATTTAAACAGGCCATCGACTTTGCAGCACGGATTGATAATCGCGATCCGTTCTTCGACCAGGCCAAGGAAAAGATCAAAGTTTATAGCAACCGGGCCGTGCAGGATCTTCGACAGAAGGCCGCGCAAGCCTTTCAAAACGCCATGCCCGTGGCCGATAATCGAGCCAAGGCCGCTTATTTGAAACAAGCCAAGGATCTTCTCGAACAGGCGCTCAAGGATTATCCGGTCGCGGATCAACTGGACACTGTTCGTGATAACCTGGCTGTGATAACGCGGGATCTGAGCGGCATCGACCAGGACGCTGGCGGAAACACTCCAAAGACGCAATAGGACCCATGTTAGCTCTAGAAAATTTGCAAAAAAACTTCGGTAGTCGCATCGTCCTCGATCATGTCAACTACCGATTTCCTGATGGTGAAAAAGTGGCTCTTGTCGGCGCCAATGGTGCCGGCAAAACCACTCTATTGAATATCCTCACCGGCCTGGAATCCGCCGATGGCGGCCGCATCGTCACGTCACAAAATTTGAAGCTCGGGTACCTGCCGCAGGAACCAGAAAGCAATCCGAAGGAAACCGTCCTCGCCGACTGCTTCGCCGGGCATCGTGAAATCTATGAGCTTAAAGTTCGCATGGACGCCGCACTCGATGCTCTGCAAACCGAGAGTTCCGATGAGCTGGTGGCCCGTTACGAAAAAGCGGAAAGCCAGTTTTCCCAGGCCGGTGGTTATAGTCTGGAAGCCAAAGCCAGCGGGATTCTGCATGGACTTGGCTTTCGTGCGGACCAGATTCATCACAGCCCCAAGGCGCTTTCAGGCGGCTGGCGCATGCGCCTCGAACTGGCCAAGGTTTTTTTGAATGATCCCGATGTGCTGGTCCTCGATGAACCGACCAACCATTTGGATCTTCCGAGTTTGATTTGGGTCGAACGTTATCTGCAAAGTTTCCGCGGCACCTTGCTTTTCGTGTCGCATGATCGCGCTTTGCTCAACCGTCTGGCGACCGTCACGCTTCATCTGAGTCACGGCATCCTGAAGGCCTATCGCGGCAATTTCGACTCGCTTCTTGAGCAGCGCGAAATGGAAGAGTCGCAGATGGAATCGAGACGGCAGAACCTGGAGCGACAACGCGAGCAGCTCGAAACCTTCGTCGACCGTTTTGGGGCCAAAGCCAGCAAGGCTCGTCAGGCGCAATCCAAAATGAAACAGATTGCCAAGTTGCGATCCCTGGAAAGTGAGCTTGATCCCACCGCTGGGGAACAAACATTCAGCCTCAGGCTGCCACCCGCCCCACCCTGTGGCCGGGATGTCCTGACCGTGAAAAATTTGAGCATTGGTTACAGCAAACCCCTGGCAACCAATGTCAATCTGCTGATGGAACGCGGCGCTCGCGTCGCTATTATCGGCAGCAACGGCATCGGCAAATCCACGTTCTTGAAAACCATATCGGGTCAAATTCCAAGTTTAGGTGGCGAGGTCCAAACCGGACATGCGGTCCGCCTTGCTTATTTTGCCCAGAATCATGGCGAAATCCTCGACCTCAATCGCACCGTACTGGAAAACGTGCTCAGCACACGCGCTGACCTGGGTGACAAGGAAGGCCGGCAGATTCTGGGTTCCTTCCTCTTCTCGGGCGATGATGTCTTCAAGACGGTCAAGGTTTTGTCCGGTGGTGAAAAAGCGCGCGTGGCTCTTTGTCGATCTCTGCTGCTGCAGTCGAACCTTTTGGTTCTCGACGAACCGACCAACCACTTGGATATGTCATCGGTTGAAGTCTTGATTGAGGGCCTGGAAGCCTATACCGGCACGCTGCTCTTCGTCAGTCACGACCGTACGTTTATTGAAGCGCTCGCCACGCATATCTTTGTCATGCTGCCTGATGGTCGTTCCGCTCTGTTTCATGGCAAGCTGGAAGACTATAAACGTCTGGCCGCGCAGCAGGGCTTCCCGGATGTTTTGGACGGCGGCGAAACCAAAACGAAAGCGCCTCAGGCCAAAGCCGTCGAGTCCAAGGATAGCAACGCGGACTTCGAGCAGGCCAAGCAGCTCAAAAAGGATCGCAATCGTTTGCAAAAGGCGATGGAAAAATTGGAGATCGATCAGCATAAGCTTAAAAACACCATGGCTCAGGTGGAAAAAAAGCTCGCCGATCTGGATCCGAATGATTATGTGAAGGCGACCGACTTCAATCGCATGCTGCAGGATCACACCGCGCAGCTGGAGAAGCTGGAGGAGGAATGGCTCGAAACTGCTGACGGCCTGGAACAGGTTGAAACGCAGCTGGGAGCCATGGGACGCTTGAATTAGGTTTCGGGTTCCGGTTCGGGTTCTTCGACTTCTTCGACGTCCTCGGGACGATAGTTCCGGGAACGGGTGCAGGGAATGGGCTCACCCGCTTTCACATGGGAAAGATCGACCTTCAAAAGTTCAGGCTGGGTTTTACGGAGGAAGGCGATCGCCTCTTCCGGAACCGTAAAAAATGGAAAGTCATTGTAGGCATAGGACTTCAAAAACTTTTTGGGTCCATCCAACACGCCGCAAAATAAAAAGGGATAGCGCAGGCGTTTTTTCAGCTGCAGAAGTTCAGCAAGAATGGACGTGCACACATCCTTCTCATCCTGAAAATCAACGACCAGATATTGCAGTTTGTGCGCCACAAGCCAGTTGTGGATACCCACGGAGAGCTCGGCACAGGGGCGACAATCGGTGCCGTGCGTGCAAATATCGACCGCATTGAGGATCACTGCTTCGTCGATGAATTCGGGAACAAAGTCCATAAGCCTCTCTAACTCCCGCTGTGATTTCCGACCCGATACACCCGCTGATTTCTGCAAAAAAACTGAGGGAATATATCAAACGCTATTCAAACATCAAGATCTATCTTGTCCGCAGATGAAGACGGGATCCTGCTTCCAAAGAGTTGCTTGCGATCGATCCACTGTCCAATCACGCGCTTACGCATGCTGTTCAGATCAATTTTTTCCAGTGATTTTCGTATTCTATCAAGTTCATCCACCAGCTCGCCGCGCAGGTTCTCAATACTCGGCGTTTCCATGATGCGGCTTTTCATTTCCACCGGCACCCGATCCGTGCCGAGCCGCAGGAGAAGTCGCTCGTCTTCCTTGCTGTCATAGGCGCCGACCTCGACCAAATGACGGGCATCAAGCTCACATTTCAGGTCGATCTGCAGCCGGTACAGAGAGGCCTGGGTGTCATGTGGATGCGGCAGTTGCCGGAGCTTCATGTGGAGCTGCCAGATGCCCCCATTGGCATCCTTGAACTCCCGGTAACCCTGACGTTCCACCCAGTGATTGAACTCAGCATCCGCACTCGCTACACTAGCGATCACAGGGCGTCTTGTTGTCCCCATTGGGGTCGAAAAAGACATAGGCGCCGTGCTCCTCATTTAGGTCAGGATTCATCGTGACACTTTTTATTGTACCGAAAGCCTTGCGCCGCTTAAAGATGGGCGGATTTTGCCTGCTTGTGATGCTGGCGTCTTCAGGCTGTGTCTATCGTTTCAGTAACACCGCCCTCCGGCCACCCGTTGGGGTGCGGACGATTGCAGTGGAAGCCGTGTATGACGTCAGTCGCGAAGTGATTCCGCATGAACTTCTGTGGTCGGCTGTGCAGCGGGAACTGGCGCGCAGCGGGCGTTTGATGGTGACCAGTCAGGACGAGGCCGATGCGATTATGCTGATCACTTTAAACAAAGCCACGGTGAATCCCACCGGCACACCCAGTCGCGAGCAGATCAGCCGGGATCCCGTCGTCACCGAAACTGAAAAACCGGCATCCCAGGAATTCCGCAATCTGAAGCGGGCCGGCAATCGAACCACAGATGAAGCGGTCAACATGGCTATTAATGTGGAAGTGCATGATCTGAAAACGAGAGCTGTGCTGTTTAATCGAAACTACAGCGCCGGGACCACCTTCAAAAGTCTGCGCTCAGAAACCATCACGCCCGCTGCCAGCGCCTATCTCAACTACGAGGAAGCGCTGCAGTCCAAGGTCAAAGAGCTTTCTGAACAACTGGCTTCCCGGATCGTGGCCGATTTCCTGATGTAAGCGCCGTCGCATCTGCCAAAAAACCCCCAGGTCCAGGCGGCCAAGCCCCGCAAAGTCGTAGGATGCCTCGCCTATTCACTTGTTCTGGGGAAATGGCTCTCCTATAGTAGTCACGATCTGTCTTACTTACAGGAGAAAACCAATGGCTTTTAAACTCCCGGAACTGCCTTATGCCCAAGATGCCTTGGCGCCTCATATTTCGGCCGAGACCCTTGAATATCACTATGGCAAGCACCACCAAACCTATGTGACGAACCTCAACAAGCTGGTTGAAGGCACTCCCAACGCTGAAAAAAGCCTTGAAGAGCTGATCAAGACCACGGAAGGCGGCATTTTCAATAACGCAGCCCAGGTTTGGAATCACACCTTTTACTGGTACTGCCTGAGCCCCAAAGGCGGCGGCGAACCCAAAGGCAAGATCGGTGATCTGATCAAGTCGAGCTTTGGCTCCTTCCCAAGCTTCAAGGAAAAATTCACCGACGCAGCTCTGACCCAATTCGGTTCAGGCTGGGCCTGGCTCGTGAAGAAACCTGATGGCTCGATTGCCATTGAGAAAACGTCCAACGCCGGTTGTCCACTGACAACGAACATGAAGCCGCTGTTGACCTGCGATGTTTGGGAACATGCCTACTACATCGACTATCGCAACGCGCGCGCCAAGTACGTCGAGGCTTTCTGGAACCTCGTGAACTGGGACTTCGTGGAAAAACAATTCTGATAAGAATAGAAAAATGGATCGATCAAACCGATCGATCCATTGTCATTTCCAGCTTGAATACCCTACTCATCACTGACCTGGAGTCGCATCAAGCTCTTTCAGCTTTTGCGCATATTCCCGCAGGACTTGAAGGTTTTGCTCATAGGCGGACTGGTCGCCGATGGTGAAGGATGGGCCTCGTGCGTAATAGCGGATCTCAAGACCGCGCTCACCAAAGAATTTAATGAATTGATCCGGCTGAAGCGTGCCTGTCGTAAAGCCGACAGCGGTATCCTGCTGCTGAGCGGTGATGATTTGCTGCGAAATCTGCTCAACCTGCATGATTTCGTCCTGGAGGATGCGATGGCGATAATCCATCAGAACGCGCCGATTTTCCTGATAGGCTGACTCGTCGCCCAGCGCAATACCCGCCATGCTGCGCACAAAGAATTGGAACTCGATATCACGCGCCACAAAGAAACGCTGAAAACCATCGGGCTGCAGCGTATCGCCATTCAGGCCAATCGCCCAAAAGCGACTTTCGTAAGTTTGCAGATCGGCCAGAACCTGATCCACATTTTTCACTTCGGATAGCACCTCCACGCTGACTTTCGGTAGCGCAAAGCTCAAGGTCGAAACAAGAAGCATGGCGGCGGTGCAAAGATGGGCGAGGACTTTCATCTCGAGTCTCCTAAAGAACAGCCAGAGTGTGTCTTACAACAAGCCTCATTTAGTCACGTTTCAGAGGACACGTAAACACCAGCAATCACCCAGCATTTCCTTAGTTGATTACCAGCAATAGAGGTTGATTAGATAAAGCTGAACGAGGGATGATGAAACACTTTGCTGTTTCGTGAGAACCCGTGCTGACAGAACAGAGTGTGGAATTCTTTCAAAAAAAGATAAGCTAACTGTCTGGCCAATCATTAACAACGTTTTGGTAAGCTCATCAGGGCTTGCACACTATTTTGGAGTTTATTTTTTTGTGGAAGAGAGCAATCTCTTTCCTTGATGCGCGTCTTTAGGTTAGGTGGAGACGCGAACGGGAAAGGCGAAGACCATGTCAGAAAAATCAAAACGAGGCATCATACAAGCAATATCGACGCTGCTGAAAGGCGGCATGGAAATCCACAAGGTCGTGCAGTATATCCATTCAACGTACTGTCTGAATTTAGATGAAACGGAATTGCTTGTATCGCAGGCCCAAACACGCTTGCATTACGCTTAACGTTCTTTGAGCCAGGTCAAGGCATGCCAGCGCTTGAGCGCGTTTCGGAGGGTCGCTTCTTCTCGAGAATCACCCCCTCGCGCAGCCAGATCAGAAAGCTGCTGTCGGAATTTAAAGACTTTGATGTAACAGAGTCCCACGAAGAGCAGCATGGCAACCGCCAAAGAGGTTCGACCCCAAAACAGGGGAATGATCCATGCCACGTGCAAAAGAACTTTAACCAACACCATTATTTCTTTTCCATAGGCGAAGGGGCTGCGGTGACAAACCGGGCCCTGACGTTAACATTGCAAGCAGCTTTTTCCTGCTCCGGAAAATGGATCCAAAAATCCCAGGTGTGTTCCCCTTCGGGCATCTGAGCAGTTTCAAAGTACACACCGATACGGTTTTGCGCTGGATACTGGCTCACCGGATGCTTGATCATTTTTTCAACGGCCGGCATATCCCGGATCAGGCGCGGAAAAAAACCGAGCTCGGCCGCCTTGCGGCTGATTTCAAAATGCAGGGCAAACAGGCGACCATGATTGCGCCCGAGTATCTTGTAACGGCATTTGGAGCGGTTGCAGTATTTCTCGGACGGCATGCGGGAGGCGCCATTGAACAGAGGATCGAGGACAGCCAGATCCAGGTTTTCCAGCTCGCTTTGATCCCAAAGCCATTCGGTATCCTTGTCACCCAGCCAGGTATAATAAATGCCGCTGCCCCGCCTCAGATATTTCTTCGCATCCACCGGCAGTGTCAGAATCATGGGCATGAAAACCGAGTCATCGAAGAAGTTGACTTCCGGCATGAGCGACATCTTGATCTTGAAATAGAGGATGCGCAGATAGAACTTGAGCCCACCCATAAGACCCAATTGACCGCTACGCTTATGATTGATGAACGCATCAATGTCATCCGAATCAAAATGCAGGGTAAAAAAATTCTTCACATCCCCGACGATGAAAAGATCCGATTGCGAGGCCACGGGATAAAAATTCTGAAAGGCTGGATCGGCGAGGTGAATGTTATCAAAGACCAAATGGTTGCGTTCGCTGTAGTTGTATTTATAGTACTTCGCCGTGACCATCCGTTGCTTTTCGTTAAGCGTCACAGGTTCTGCAAAAGGCTTCGGGACATAATCTTCGGGACAGCTGGCCAGGTATCCGTAACCCCGTTTGGTATCAAATTCCACAACGTTGGTTGACCTGCAGGGCCCCTCACCCTTCCCATCAAATTTGGCTCCAAAACGCTCATCGAAAAAGCTCAGGCGATCGAAAGGCACAATCGGCTTTTTGTTCCAGTTTTTGTCGTCCGGAAACAAGAGATTGCCTTCATCATCCAAAGGATCGAGCTGCATCGGCAGCTGCATCCAACGTTCGGGAAGATCCGGTCGAAAAACGAAGAGATGCAACGTGGATCGGGGGATTTTCCAACGATTTTTCAAGGGAATCTGGTGCATGATCAGAAATCCGGGGCAGGCCTGGGCCACTGAACTGAAAGCCAGAGACGCCAGCAGGAAGATGCCTAGGAAGCGGCGTCCTCGGCTGAGATGTCTTCGAATTCTGCAAGAGCGTATTGGCATAAAAGATCCGTAATAAGATCTGTCTGTCGTGCATCCAGATCCAGATAGCGCACTCCGTGCAGATACCGCTCTTCGCTTTTTTGCACCCAACGCACTTCCACCTGGATCTTCTGCAGGCCGAACCCGGCCAACTGCTGATACAGGAGGCCATCGGCCGAGTCAATGTTGAGCTCGAGCCGGGTGCCGCGGGGAATCAAGCCTGGCAAAGAGAAACTCATGCCCGTCGAAGAGAAATTTAACAGATGAGCCGGTCCGGATAAAGTTGTGAGAAGGATACGCTCTGGTTTGGCAACGCTCCAACGGCGCTCCACCCTTGTCAGATAGGCACTGGTCTTGTAGACCTCTTCCGCCTGAGCGCGCAACTCTGGCTGATTCAGGAACGGATCATACTCCCAGGATTCCACCATTTCAATGTGATGCTTGATGGCAATCAGCCGGCGTTTGGCGCGGGCGTTGATGGTGCCCAGGGGTTCCACCAGTTCCTTGGTCGTGGGCCCCACCAGCACGGAATGTGGCAGACAGGCTCCTTCCAAACGCTTGGCGAAGTTCACGCCGTTGCCGATGACGGTAAAATCGAGTTTTTCACCACTGCCGAGGTTGCCAAGGAAAACCGCAGAGGTATTGATGCCAATCCGCAGAGGGAAAACCGGTTCACGACGCTTGGACGATCGGATCATCCGCGGCACGTTCGATCTTTGGATTTCGAGCGCCGTAAGGAGCGCCTGCTCCGCATGGTCGGTGGATTCCTTGTCATCATGAAAGGAGTAACCAAAGAAGCAAAGCAGGCCATCGCCGAGCGTCTTATTCACGATTCCGCCGTGCCGATGCACGGTACTGCTCAGCTCTTCAATCAGACTGCGAAGACTTTCAAAAGCGGTACGGGGCAATTGATTCTCAACCATGAGGGAAAAGCCGACGATGTCGATGAACATGATCGTAAGAACCCGTTCGCGCGCTTCGAGAGCCAGCCGCTCAGGATGCTTCGAGAGTTCATTCAAGACCTTGTTTTCCACGGTCCCCTGCAAAGTCTGCTTGATATACCAGGACTTCAATTCCATCGCCCGAATTCTAAAACCGGCGATGCTCAAGCCAATAAAGAAAAAGCTCATGCTGGGACCCAGCCAAGGGATCACCAGACCGAGCCAGGCAAAGGCGTAAAAACAGAGGAGTGCCCAGAGGCAAAGGCTCGCCACCAGGATCATGATCAATACAGCCGGACTCAACCAAAAAGCCAGGAGGGCTGCAAAACAGCCAAACCCAGCAATCAACCAGGGTCCGGCTTCAATCGGCCGCAGCCATTCCTTTTGCAGAATATTGTTGAGCACGGCGAGATGGGAAAAGGCGCCTGGTATCATTCCGATCGGGCTGGGTTTGAAATCCACATTCCCCGTGTAGTACATCTGAATAATGTACACGTAGTCTTCGCTGGAGATCCTTTGCAACTCTTTATCCTGAAGGCTGGGCTTCAGCAAAAGGCGCAAGGGACGCACGGATTTCGCCATCTGATCACGAGCAGGGAAATTGATATAGGCGCTGCCGTCCCGGGAAAGCGGCAGCTCGCCTTCATTCATATAAAGCTGACCCTGTTTAAAATAAGCTTCGCCGCTCGCGCGCACCATGACATGGGGCAACAGGCGATTTTTTTGCAAACGAATGAAGGGGTGAAACCGGCCTTCTTTTTGCCCATAATGGATATGTCCAATCCGATAGAGCGCTTCCCGCAGGAACACATCCGGCCCATAGACAAAACCATTGCCGTAATCAATCACGGGCAAAGCCGCCGCTTCCTGATCTGCCGTCAAAGGTGATTGGGGCAGCTGCCGTAGATAATGGTTGATATCAAAGGCCGGATCGTTGAGATCCCAGTGTTCGCGTCCACGCACCTGCTTCATACTTGCGTAGGAGCCCATTAAAATAGGCGTTTGAATGGCTTTCAACCGTTGGGCGAGGGAGTCCCGCTCCGCCTGCTCGTCGGGCGAAACATCGGTCACGGAAAACAGCGAGTCGATCACGATGGCCTTCGGCGACCGGGAATTGATGGCTTCCAGGAGAGCCACCCATTGGCTGAGTTTCAGATGAGGCCGCTGCATATAGGAAATGGTCGTGTCATCCATCCCGTAGGATTTGATGTGGGGATTGACCTGTGGCGCTCGCTCGAGCTTCTGGCGCATTTGAAACAGCAGAGGATTGACGATTCGGGTTTCCGCTTCCACCGCCAGCGGTGACAGCTCCCAAAGGGTGAGGAGTGTGATCCAAAACAAACAGATTCCGACCGCCAGTTTTAAACTGACTGATGGACTCTGTAACCAATGTCCTGGTTCGCGACTCAATCCCTGCTCCCCTTGCCTGAGAATGTCTCTCTAGCGGTATCGGCGCAAATCTTTGCAACCCAAGCGCGATGACCTTGGCAAAAGCGGAAGTCTACAGCGTTTTCCGGTAAGGTTCCCACGGTTCGGACTGGTTTCCCCACCCGCATTCCCCTATGATGGAGCATGACAGGAGTCTGTTTCGAAAGGACAATGCCCCGATGCAACAGTTTGCTTCCTTGAAACGCCGTGCCGTCATGGGCTGGCTGGCCACATTCTGCAGTTTGGGTCTGGCGTCCCAATCCTTTGGAAAACCATTTGTTATCGGTACATTACAGGATCCTGCGCAGATCTATCCGCTGATGCAAAAGTCCGGTGATAACAAATCCATTCGTCACCTGATCAATCCTCCGGTTCTTACCGTACGAAACGATGGCCGCATTATCTGCATCCTGTGCAAGGAACTGCCGGAACTGTCGTCTCGCAAAAGTGAAGACGGTGCTGCGACCACGTTTGTCGTCGAGCTCGAACTGAAAAAGAAACTGAAGTGGGCGGATGGGGCGCCTCTGACGCCTCAGGATATCAAGTACACACTGGAGACCATGGCTCGTGCCGATTACGGCAAGGGCAAGGATCCACTGCTGCCCATTCGCCGTATAGAAATGGACGAGGATAACAAAAACATCATACGTCTGGTCCTGACGCATCGACGCGCCGATGCCTTCCAACTGTTCGCCATCTCCCTTCTGCCCTCGCACAAGGCGGATCTGATACAGAAACTGCAAAAGGAAACCCGCGACGCCAATTGGTGGAACCGGCTTCAGGATCCAGGGCTTTATTATGGAGCCTATCTGGTGAAATCAGCCACACCGGAGCGTTGGCAGCTTGCGTCCAATCCGGAAGGGGAATGGGAAGACGCGCCGACCCAGGATTTGGAACTGCGACTTGTGAATGGAATTCCCGCGCTGGCCAAGGCTTTGCAATCCGGTGAAGTGGATCAAACCGCAGAAGGCGAACTGAGCTGGCTCGACTGGCTGGCGCTCAAGGAGCAGGTACCCGGTCTGGAACAGAAATTCAGTTTGCAAAGTCGGCCAGGCCATACGTTGGAACTGATCCTTCTGAATTTGCGGAGTCCCCTGCTGGTCAATCCTCAGCTGCGACAGATTTTGCAGCGCACCATTCAACGTCAAACCCTGGTGAAGAATCAACTGCAGGGTCACGGTCTGCCAGCCGCTACGTTCCTGCACCCCACGCAGCTGGAACGCATCAATGAAAAGGTGGCGGATCCTTATCAGCCGCAGCGCGTCGCTCAGCTTCTGGACCAAATCGGGGGGCGCAAAGCCGCCGATGGCACGCTCACCATTGATGGGCAAAAGATTCATCTGATTTTGACCTGCTCGGATGAGCGGATGAAGTCAGGGTTCTATCAGCCGGTGCTGGAGGATTTGCGCAAGATCGGTGCCGAGGTCAAACTGGAGATCGTCCCGGAGGAGGAGTTTGTGCGTCAGACTCTACCACAGCGTCGATTCAAGGACATGGCCTGCATGCGCTGGAATCTGCCGCCCTTGAGTCCGCCGATCAACCTGATGCATTCGCTGGCCATTCCCAATTCGGAAAATAATTATTATGGCAGCAACTTCAGTGGCTGGGATATGAACGTGGTCGATCGCATTCTGGAAAGCATGCAGCGTGATGCTGAGCCGATCCAACTGCAAAGGCTGCTGTCGCGTCTCGATAAGCAGTTTATGAGTGAACTGCCAGCCTTCCCCTTGGTTTATCTGCCGGATGTGTGGCTGAATCGCAAGGAGCCTGCGACCAAGGATATTTTGGAAACCCAGGAAAGGATTTCCGCTTATCCGTCCGCAGCGGATCTGCCGGTGCGAAAGATGTAAGGTTAAAACGCAGCGCCAAGCACGACCATATTCGAGGAATCGTCGTGTTTGTAGCTGCCCAGGGCGTTCACTCCGTTGCGTCGGACTCGTACTTCATCCTTCTCGCGGCTGGCTTTCAGCAGGAGCAGTTCGGCAAAGAACTGCTTATTGCGAATGAAGCCGCCGACCCGCATTTCATAGGACTTGATGCCGGTTTCCACGTCACCGTTATCACCCGGGACACGCGTTGGATCGAAGAGGAAGACCCCTTCCTGCTTCACGATGCTGCCCTTGATGCCGACCACGGGAAGAACGGCAAATTCCGCCCCGATACCGATGGCCAGGGTCTTGCGAAAATATTGATCGACATCAACACCCCGTAGAAAAATATCGCGCTGATCGACGGGACTGGTCGTGTCCTCGTCGCGGTCATCGTGTTTATAGGACCATTTCAGAACGGACAGCCCGAGCGAGAGACGATCCGAATAGGTCAGCCCCACTTCCAGACCGCCCAGCCCTGGATCGGAAATAATCTTCTGTTCCCCTTCAATCGTGGCCTTGCCGCGCAGGGGTGGAGCTGTAAAAGCCCCGATGCTGAGGCTCCGAACGCGATAGTTAACACCGAGCGAGTAGCCCGACATGGTTCCTTTGTAGCGCGTGCGATCACTGTTGCCCACACCATAGCCGCCGAGCAGATCCGCCTGATGCGATTGATAGCGGAATGTGAAGGCTCCGCGCAGTTCCGGGAGGAGGTCCACCACAAATTTCATTTTGTAATCGCGGACCCAGAATTCCTCAAAGACTTCACTGTTACGCTGATCGGATTTGCCAGTGATCTGCCGGGAATGTTCATCGCCCGAAAGACCAAAAGCCGCGCCACCCAAAGGCAATTGAAAGCCCAACGCCACATCTTTCTTGTTGGTCGTATGCTGGATGGAAGGAGGCGTATTGTTGTTGGGATTGATCAGATAACGGGATTCCTCGGTCCGATTCAGCCGCATGCCGCCGATGATCGTGCGATCGGTGGGAATGCCCGCCGGATTCACCTGAAACGGATTGGGAATGAGAAAGGAGGTGACGGGCCAGGCTCGCTCCTCGACGTTGTCAGCCAGCACTGTTTGCGAACCGAGAAGACAAATCGATAGTAAAGCCTTCACTGGCTTCATAGCCGGCCCTTCCTGGGAAATTCACGTTCCATCACGACGCCAACACCATTTTAACTGGTTTTGAGTCGAGTGAGTGCAGGAATTGATTCCAAATACGTGCGATAGGTTGTGGTATAGGTTGCACCCAACGTCAACTCCAAAACCGCACCGCCGAGGTTGCTCGGACTCAGTGTGAAAGAGCCCCCGGTTTCGGCAGCGCCAGTGTCCCTATTGATGCTCAAGGCTCGCAGATTATCATCGGTGGCACCGACCACCCGTCCGCCCTGAATACCACCGCCAATCATCAGCGCACCACCCACAGGCCAATGGTCACGACCAGCGTTGTTATTGACTTTGGGAGTACGTCCAAAGTCAGAATATAGGACGATCAGCGTATTGTCGAGCTGGTTTGCTGCTCTGAGCTCGGCGACAAAGCGGGCCAGAAGGAAATCAAAACTCTCAACCACAGGCTGCATGGAGCGTTCCTGGCCAGCGTGAGTATCAAAGCCACCAACACCCAGGTTAAGGCAGGTCACGAGGTTATTTTTGAGAAGTTTCAGCGACAGAGCAAAAGCATCGCGCATGCCGTTATTCATGGTGCGCGGGGCGTTAATGTTGAAAGCCGTCCGATCATCATTGGTCAGTTCCAGCTTGCTCCCGACATTGTCCGCGACCTGAGTCTGAATTTTGGATTGAGCCGAAGCCACAGCTTTGAGGCGATCATGATCACCGGTCTTGGCTTTGGCGCGTGCAATGGAGCTGTTCAAATAATTGAGCACCAGCATCTTCTGTTCCACCGCATCCGTGCCTTCGGGATACATGGATCGATACAGATCAAGGTTTTGCGCGCGCACAACCGAAACGGGACTGAGAAGACCGCGGTCAATCTGGGGATCCATCCCGCCATTCAATTGAATGATGGGAATAGTTGCGGTGCTTTCACTCGCTACAATCGCGGGAATCGAAGCGGCGTTGACGTTTCCGGAGTTACTGAGCACGCCCGTATCCATATAAACGGCACCAGCCATATGCGAGGTCGTGCCCATATTCAGACCACGCACGACCACCACATCCTGTCCCATGGCAGCGGTATTGATCAGCCAGCGGCCAATTTTATCGTTGGCTCCACCGCCGGCCAAAGCCTGAGCGGCACCCCAGTCATACATCATATCAATACCGGATGTGGACGCTGGCTTGGGATCCGTGATTTCCAGAATGTCCCATCCGCCACTCATATTGATCCACACCAGACGCCGCTGCGGAGGATATTGACCAGCACCCAGGGCCTGTCCGCCTGGCAAAAACTGCGAGGCCATGACATAACCCGCGAGATACGTGCCGCCGAGGAGCAACTCGCGCCGGGTTAAATCTGGCAGCTGCGAGGGATGACAGATATGGCCATGCCCTGTGCCCTTGATAAGGCTGTCTTTCAGCACCTGTTTGTCGATTTTCTTTTTCATGGCTCTTTCTCCAACCAACAGGTGACAGCATCCTTGAGTTTAAATACTTCGGAGTTTGCTGGTCCCGGAGGCATGACACCGGAGGCCATCATTTGAATCGCAGTGGCTCTGAGAGGTCGCCACTCCGCCTCTGTGCGCAACGGCTGACGACTGCCGGATCCATTATGGCAACCGGTGCATAAGGTAATGCGAGACTGAACATCACCGGCAAAGGTATAAGCCCGATCCTCACAGGTGGTCGCGGTCGTCGGGAATTCACCCAGGGGCGGCGCATGCAGCGGATCGGTGGCAATCCCATCACTGCGCGTGCCTTCCAGGAATGCCGGATGGGTGCTGATTGCATACACCAGCTCCCGGAAGCTGTAATTGGTGGTCAGGAAATAATCCGTGAGCTTGGTGCGCAGGCTTTCTTCATCCACATAGAACTTGCGGCCCATGAGCCATTTCCAGACATTCTGTACGGTACAGGTGGCAAAGGCCTTATCACCGCGCACGATTTCTGCCAGATCCGCGACACTGGTTCCAGTTTTGTTATTAAAGGTCGTCGAGACAACAGATTGACCACCGCTATAAAGATCACCACCTTCTCCCCAGGCCAGGAAGAAATCAGCTAAAGGATCGAGGGTCGCATGACAACCGGAACATCCTGGAGCCACGCGGAGGTTGCCCGGATCCTGAGGGAACACACGAGGCAGATCCGCGGTGAATTCCCGACAGAGAAGGCGCTTGTAAAGTTCATTGGCTCGGGTCCGGTTTTTGTCGTAGCGACGCAACCAGCCAAAGGTGGAAAGAAGTCCGCCTGAGCTGTAATCATAGCCCGAGGTTTTCAAAAGACGGAAGCGCGTGTCGCTGAACGCGGTGTTATCGATGATATCAACGACCTCTTCATTGAGGTTCAACTCATCGATCTTGAAATGGTGACGCTGCCCGTAAAAGTGAGCGACCGCACCATCCACGGCTGTCAGACCCGGTTCCAAAACCTTGGTATAAGGATAGTTCTGCACCGCAACCGCTGTAGCCAAACCCGCCGCCTGACGACTGAGGGAACGAATCACCGAATAACGGGAATCAAAGGTTTCCGTGGTGCCAAGCTCGGCATTGCGGGCCTCGTCTTCATTGGGGCTTTGCACAAAGCAGGCATTCAGGTCCTGGCCGCATGCTTTCACGATCGAAGGGCAGGCCCAGGCGACTATGCCTGGATACCAGAAGACCGACACGGGTTGCTCCGCTGCCAGAGGACAGCCTGATCCCAAACGCGAATCCAAATTGCTGGTCCAGATACAGCGAAAGCGACCATTGATTCCATCCAGGCGACCGCAGGTGATGCTGGCAAATTTCTCTTTTTTGCCGTCGATATCTTCACGCATCAGCTCCTGCAGATATTCATCGGGCAGGCCGACTCCGAGCACTCGCTCATGATAACGCAGCACGGAATCATAAAAGCCGTCACCATCCAAAAACGTGCGTACAGCCGTTCGATAGGCAGCGTCGGATACTGCGTTGGAAGCAAAGTCTGCATCCGTGGGCATGGTTCCTGTTAATAGATACTGGGCTCTTCGCAGGGCCGAAGGAATATCCTGACCGGCCTGCAAGGTTCCACTGACAAACGTTCCTACAAGGGTGGCAAGCAAAATGTTCCAGGTTAATCTCATAGCAGCAAAGCCTCCGCATCGATCAGAAGGGTGGCACAGACAGGGATGTAGCTGGCATGGGTCACACGTCCATCCACCAGCGCTGTTTGCAGAATCGCATTCAGCTGGGTCAGAGCGTCTTCCGTGATATTGGTGGAAGGCAAACCGATCAGCCTCTGCGCTAAAAATCTGATGTTGGTATTGGTATCGGAAGGATCCCCAGGCAGGATGGAATCCCATCCGGCATGCTGCCGCTCATCAGGATCCACGAGGCCTTTGCAGACTTCTTCGGCCACTTTCAACTCGGCCAGCAGAGAGGTCGCATCATAGGTTTCCTGGGGTACGATCGCAAAGTTATTGCTGGCACCGCCCAGGAGCATGCGATATTCCTCGACCCGACCGATCTCACGAGCCACCACAGCCCCTTGCTCGCGATACTGCAGCAGCAGCTGTCGCACAAAGGTGTCCGGATCCGGCCGCACACCGGCAGGAGCATGGGTTGTTGAGATCGCGTGAACTTCCGCAAGAGCCGTTTCATTCAGCTCGCCGGCTTTTTCGCCAAGGGAAGCTCCCAGCACTTCAGCGCTGCTGGCTTGCTTGGTACCATCGCTCACACTATTTTTTTTAAAGAAATAGCAGCCCGACAAAGACGGTAACGCCAGGGCCAGGATAGCAATCCTTACCCAGGGTCCGAATCCGTGGCGCACAGACAGGCCAATCATATGAATCCCTCCACATCCAACGCTTCGGCAGATCCCCGGGAGGATTCAATTTTGAGGTCTTAATTCTTTGATTTCTGCGTTTTGCGTAATATTAAAAATTCGATTGGATTCCAGCAATTCCACCAAAACCGAACAATTTATACTTGGCGTTAAATTCCGGTATGCTTTGCCCGTCACTGCCCGAGACGCCTATGATTCCAGCAAACACCGGGATGCCCATATTCACGTTCAGTTTGATCTGCAGGCCCAGCATGGGGATGGTGTCCATGGTGATATTGCGATTGTCCGCATAGGATAGACTCTTATAGATCAGGGAGGATTCCAGCCCCAAATTCCCCGCCAGGGGGAAAAAGCCAGCAACCTGGACACGGAAATAATCCTCTTTTACGGTCGCACCACGATCCGTGCGATTGCCACCGCCGCTGGCTTCCACGGCCGCAAATTCCCCAAAAACCTTGCCGAAGGAAAGATTCGAGCGCATGAAGATGGCGATTGTAGCGGGATCATAGATCCGATCTTCGGCCACAAAGCTCGATTCATCGATGTCAGTGCTCTTGGTCACATTGCGCTTTTTTTCAGCCGCGGATTTGAAGTAAAAGCCACCATCAAAATTCCCACCATGCTTAACGACGGCCAGGTGACCATAGGAGGTCGCGGCGGAATCGAATTTATTGGTGGCATTGAAAAAGGCGGATTCGGTTTTAGCCTCATGACCGCCTACATAATAGCCATCGATGCCCAGAATGATGTCGAGCGCGTTCTGCGTTGCATAGACAAATTCAAATTTCGGTTTGGTCTCGACCCACGTGGCTTCCGTCACTTCACGCGGCACCTGCTCGCCTTCCTGCTTGGCATAATTTACCAGAGCCGGCAGGGAGAACCGCACGGAAGCATTGCCGCCAACCGCGAATTGCTGCATATATTTCGCATAGTTAATCAGGACGCGATCGTAGGTTATGGTATTGGTGCCACTGGTATCCACCTGGCCGTCGAGAAGGACAATTTTAGCCAGGGCTTGAAACCCGGGCGTGCGACCGAAGACGACCGCATCGCGGCCGATCGTATCTTCGAACAGCACTTCATAAGTAAAGGCCTGCGCGGGTCCGGATGCCAGAAGACTTGCAGAAAACAGCAGTCGGGACCAGGACCGTTGACCAGGCATGTGACGTTCCTTTGTTGGCAGTCGCAAATGGGGCTCCCCCATTTTAAACCGTCAAGGAACGGGTTCCCAGTCCTTTCCCATTAAAGACAGCGAAGTCTGGCCGCGGAAGGTGTTCTTGCCGGCATAAACCAAAAAGCGGGCGCGTTTGACAAATTCCAAATCTTCGATGACATCATGAAAGAACATGATCTTTTGCATGGCGCCGCCGTCGGGAATCACCATCACCGAGGTATGCTTGGGCTCACCGGTGGCGCGATCCTGAAGAAAGCGGACATTTTTGATTTCCCCTTCCATGCAAAACAGCGGTTCCTCGAAACCGTGACCGAAGGGCTTCATGTGCTCAAGCTCATAAGCCAGATCCAAATGCAGCAGGTGACCAGGCACCTCGCAATCAAAATGGACCTTGCTGGTCCAGATGTCCGGCTGAATCGCCTTAATCTGATCCGCGTATTGGATCAAAGCCGCCCGGATCGCCGCTTCGTTTTCCCGTTTGAAGGTAAAACCACCGGCCGCACGGTGACCGCCGAATTTTTCAAAAAGATGACCCGCCGCGCTCATGGCGTCGGTCACGTCAAAACCCGGGATCGAACGAGCCGAGCCCTTGCACACCTCTTCCTGCCTCTCAAAGAGCCAGGTAGGGCGCCAGAAGCCTTCCGCGATCTTGCTCGCGGCAATGCCCACCACCCCAGTGTGCCAGCCCTCTGAACCCAAAAACAGCACCGGAAGATCCGGATGCTGGCGAGCCTGGACTTGGGCTTCCCGCACAATGCGATTCTGGATCAGCTTGCGTTCTTCATTACATGTATCCATGAACCCTACCAGAGCCTCAGGTTCATTTTGAATGAAAGCATGGATCACCTCGCGGGCGTGATGCAATCGTCCCACCGCATTGATCCTGGGACCGATGCGAAAGCCGACATCCTTTTCATCCAGGCCCTTATCCAGGGCACAGGCTTCCTTGAGCCGCCGCAGCACCTTGCGCTCGCTTTTGAGCAGCGACCGCACGCCCATATTGGCCAGCTTATGATTCACCCCATTCAAGGGCACCACATCGCAGATCGTGGCCATGCCGACCAAAGCCAGGATATCGTTCCAGGCCTGGGCAGAAACCGTATACTGCTGGGCGATCTTGCGAAGCAGGACAAAGGTAATGCCGGCTCCACAGAGCTCCTGATATTCCGGACTCGGATGCATCTTGGGATTGAGAATAATGCAATCCGGCATCTTTTCCGGTTGAATCTTATGATGATCCGTACACACGAAGACCACACCGCGCTCTTTGCAATACGCCGCCTCGCGGTTGGCCGTGATCCCTGTATCCATCGTGATAATGACATCGGCTTTCTCGTCATCGATGAGGTGCTGCACGGCCTGGATGTTAAGCCCGTAGCCTTCTTCAAAACGGCAGGGGATGTACCATGTGAAATTGGTAAAGCCTATGGCCTCAAAGAACCAGATCCAGCTGACACAACTCATCGTGCCGTCGACATCGTAATCAGCATAAAGGGCAATGCGCTTACCTTGGCGGATCGCCTCACTGATCACAGCGACAGCATCGAGAAGGCCATAATCTCCATACTGGAGTTGGTCAATCGGCGAAAATTGCCGATTTTTTTGAATGATTTGTGAAATATCAGCCAGGTTGCGCGGACGCTCGGCTTGATGGGCTGACCATTTATGAAATTTATGACCCACTCATGTTCCCTCCGGTACGGGATCATAGCAGGGGCAGATTCTGCCTTCCACGGCTAAAGTTTTGCCGGCCTCTGACCGAGATAATTTGCGAAAGATCATTATGGATCGCTTTGCAGGACGCGAGGCGACAGGCTTTCAGGCTTAAAGGACAGGACGTCATGAAGGTGCAAACCATTCGTAAACCCGCTGCCGTGCTCTCATCATTCCTCGTCTCACTTCTCCTTGTGGGCTGCTTTGGAGGGGGCATCGATCCCACCGAAGACCCCGTTCAGCCCAGTGGCAATGAGGCCGCCAATGCCAATGCCGCCAATGCCGAAGAAAATGAAGCTGGCTTGAATGAAAACGCCGCCGAGAACGAAGGCAACGGCGGTGAGAACAACATGGGCAACAACAACCAGGCGCTCAATCAAGGCGCCAACAACGAAGGCCAGGACGGTGAAGCCGTGAACAACGCGGCTGATGAGGATTTCCTGAATGGCAATAACGCCAACCTTGCAGAAGGTGGCAACGCTCAGGCGAATCTGTTCGGCAACAATCCGAACAACGGGGCCAACAACAACAACCTTGGCAAGAACGGCAATAACGGCCTTGGTAACAATAATTTTGGACTGAATGCAGGGGATCAAGGCGATGGTGCATTGATCAATGGCGCAAGTGAAGATATTCTGGAGTCACCAGATATTAATAAGGGCGCAACAGATGACGGGATGGCGGAAGCCCCCGATAGCGTGCTTGCCCCTGTTGCGGAAAACCCCACGGCGCCAGGCAACGCCGGCGCGACAACCGGCGGCGTCGTTCGCTATGTAACGCCCGGTGGGTCTAAACTTTACGATAAACCCAATGGTTCAACTCTGCGAAACCTTGAGCAGGGTGATCATCCCTTGGTTAATGATGAAGGTGAATGGGCTCGTACATCCGATGGCTACTATGTGCCGTCGGCTTCCCTCACCGCAGCTCCTATCGCGCGGCTCAAGCAGCCCAAGGAATGGAGATAGTTCTACAGACAGCAGCCCGGCTTTTCAGGGTTGACACAGCGGGATTTTGCTGGTTCCCTTGTCGACTTCATGACCTGTCGGGTTATAATGGAATCTCATATTTAAGGAGGGAACTGGCATGTTCAAACTGCGCAGCTGCGCTATGGCTGCAATTCTATGCCTTCAGCCCGCATGCAACGAGTCTCAGGATCGCGACAGTTTGCCTTCACCGGCCAAGCGCGTGGTTGTCACCAACACCAAGCTTGAAGCCCCAGCGCAGTTTGTGACACGACATGAAGTTGAAAAAGGCTCCAGCATGTATCAAACGCTGAAGAGCGAGGGCCTTCTGCCCCAAACCATATTGGACCTTGTCAAGACCGCCAAGCCCATCATGCCTTTGCAGGACGTAGCGTCGGCCACCACGTTTGAAATCACGTGGGATGGACCGGAGAGAAATACACCTTTGAAACTGGACTTGAGATACGCCGCCGACTCAAGCCTGGTTTTGGAACGCAAAGGACCCGGGCTTGAGTGGATGGCGACCAGGATCGAGCACCCGATTACAGTCGTCCAAAAAACCTTTCACGGTTTTGTGAGCAACAGCCTTTGGGAATCCGCTGAATTCGTCGGCATGGATCCTTCGCTGATCACCAGTCTGGCTGAAGTTTTCGCCTGGCAGATCGACTTTAGCCGTGAAGTGAAGCGCGGTGATCGCTGGCGCCTGACCGTCGAGCAAAAAATAGTGGATGATAAGACCATCGGCTGGGGCAATATCCTGGTTGCGGAATATGAAAACGATGGCCAGCTCTTTACGGGCATTCGTTATCCCGCCGAAGGCGACAAGGCCGCTTATTATTTTCCGAACGGTCAGAGTTTGAAGCGGATGTTTATCAAGAGCCCGATCAAATTCGGTCGCATCACATCAGGGTTTTCGCGCAGTCGCTTTCATCCCGTTCTGCACGTTCATCGTCCGCACAATGGCGTTGACTACGGCGCACCTACCGGAACGCCGGTGATGGCTGTCGGCGGCGGCACCATCGAATCGATCGGCCGGAACGGTGGATCGGGGAATATGGTCAAGATTCGTCACAACGGAACCTATTCGACGGCTTATTTGCATTTAAAGGGTTTCGCAACGGGCCTCCGTCGCGGTTCCTCTGTCGAACAGGGCCAGGTGATCGGTTACGTGGGAGCCACAGGTTTGGCCACAGGTCCGCATCTCCATTTCGCTTTCTATGAGAACGGCGTTTATATGGATCCGCTTGGCATCCGCTTCCCAGCCGCAGAACCGATTGCCAGGAATCAGCTGTCCAAGTTCAATCTGCTGGTGCAAAACGTAATGCGCACTCTTCCTGACTGGCAGCTGGCGCAGCAGGACAAGCCCTCCCAGGACACACGACCCGGGGACCATGACCACACTGTGATTCGCTGATCTGTCCAACCATCCCAAGCCTGAGCCCCTGCTCAGGCTTGTTTTTTTCCCTCTACTCCGCTACAGCCTTAGAAGGCAAAGTGGAGGATCCCTCATGGAACACCGGCAGCGACAAACGCAAATCATCGAGGCATTCAAGGCAGGAAATCAAAGATTCCTGGCTGGAACATCCCTTCATTCGTCCCAATCCTCGCTGAAAAAGCTCAAAGAGTACGCCAGAGTCGGGCAGTCGCCCCATGCTGTGGTCCTCTGCTGTTCCGATTCGCGCGCTCCGGTGGAATTGATCTTCGATCAGGATATCGGCGACGTTTTCGTCATTCGCGTCGCGGGTAACATCGTGGCACCGTCGCTCATCGGCAGCGTGGAGTTCGCCGCGATTACGTTTGGAACGCCGGTAGTTATGGTGATGGGGCATACCGGTTGTGGGGCTGTCACCACCACGCTGCGGCATATTCAAACCAAAGAGGCTCTGTCATCCGACGGCCTCAATGATATCGTCAGTCGCATCAAACCCCACATCCATGCCATTGCCAAAATCAAGGATATGAGCGACGAGGAGAAAGTGAGTCGGGCGGTGGAAGCCAACGTGAGGGCTTCTGTGAGTCAGCTTTCGCATTCCAGTCGCATCATCGAGGAAATGCTCAGCCTGGGTCACATGCAAATCCTCGGCGCGGTTTTGGACCTGAGCACAGGCGTGGTCAACTTCCTTGATGATTAAAGCGTAAAAGCAAAGCGATCGATCAAGGCTCCCGGTAGACGCATGCTATGCGTCGAACGGCTATCATAGGTGCTGCTGCTGAGCAGCATGTCGCTGCGATCGGTCAGGCCCAACAGATTGTCACCGAGCATCCGATAGAGCGATTCATCAAAACGCATCACATTCACCGGCCCCTGAATCTGGCTGTTTTGCACCCAAAAACTGGCAAATCGGGTCATGCCGGTCATGCGACATGTTTCGGGATCGGAAAAATTCATATACCAAAGATTGCTGATATAAAGACCATCACCCAATTCCCGAAGAATGGAATTCGGTTTCAAAGCTCCCGGCTGCAGGTAAAGCGATTCCGGGGATTCCCCTTCATGCGCGCCGGTGGGCGGCAGCTGATACTCGCGGCTGCTGCGGGCCGAGACCAGGGCCCCCTGATGCCGACCGCCCGCGATCAGACTCACCGCATCCGGCTTGGTAAAACCAAACTCATCAAAGTCCGGTGCCATGCCTCCGGAAACATCTTCGGACAAATGAATCATAGGGGAAAGGACCTGCTTGCCTTCCACAAGACGCCGCAGTGGTGATGATTTGGTGCGTTGCGATTTCAAGCCGAAGGCTCGCCATTCCAAAAGACTCATGACTTCAGCCATAGCCATTGGTGTCAGGTAAACGCGATAGGCGCCAGGTTTGATCGTAATCGAAGGCTTTTTCAAATGCTCCAGTTGCTCACGGCAGTTTTGCAGTTTGCCCTTCAGACTTTGATTATCCCAGCTGAAGCCTGCATAATTGTCTTTTACCGCTTTATCGGTTTCATGATAAACGCTCCAGTCGAGATTGAAGCTATAGTTCTCGTACCAGTTGCGTTGACCCAGGGTATTGGCAAACCCGCGATACATGCCGCCGGCCGCCTGAATACCCACAAAGTCCAAATCACCCACCTCGTGGCGCACGGCCTCGGTCCATTGTTCAATGGAAGGCAGACGATTGCTTTCCACACGTTCACTGGAGGTGGGTTCACGATTTTGAATGAGATAAGGATCGGCCGGCAGATGCGGTATCATCGCGCGCAGGCTACTGAGAGTGGACGCCACACGTGTGATATCTTCCGCCATCTGTCCGGTCAGTGTCAGTTCATAAAGCGCATGCCGGTTATCTTTGACGAGACGCACCAGCAAGCGATCATGATGCACCTTGCCGATCTGTCGAACCTTGCCTTGATTGAAGCGGCAAAAATCTGAGTCTTCACCGTGAAAGGCCAGGATCAATTCCTCGCCCTTTTGCAAGCGCTGCTCAGCCTTGTCCATCAGCTCGTAAAAATAGGCTTTTTTCATCCTTCGCCCCCAAAGACTTCGACCGCTGAAAAAAGACAGGCAGGCGAGGCATGACCAACCGTAATAGCCTGATTTGGCTCACCTTTTCCGCAGTAAGCGGTGCCCAAAATGTCGCTCGTTCCAGCGTTGCCGACCTTGGTTAAATTGCGCCAGAAGCTGGCCGAAATACCTCTATAATTGGGCTTCCGCACCACGCGGCCGAGCTGACCCTTTTCAATCAAACGAGCATACTCGCAACCGAACTGAAATTTATTCCGCGAATCATCGATGGACCAGGAGCAGTTGGTTTGCATATGAATACCGCGCTCGACACCGGCTATCATGTCATTCAGGGAATGCGGACCAGGTTCAATATTAAGATTCGCCATGCGGTCAATGGCCGGACGGTTCCATGAGACCGAACGCGCATTGGCTACACCAGGCAGACCTGACCTTTGCTGCGACAGCTGTCCCCCGAGTCCCGCCAGCAGAAGGCCTTTTTGAATCAGAAAAGTTTTTTCAGCTCGGGTGCCGACGTCATCGAAATGATAGGAGGCGAACTCCTGGTCACGATGCGGATCGAAGGTGACATTCAGATGCTCGGAACCATATTGATAGTGACCAAACATGTCGGGGCGCACAAAGCTGGTGCCCGCGTAGTTGCGTTCATCACCCAGGATGCGATCGATTTCCAAGGGATGACCGATGGATTCATGAATCTGCAGGATCATCTGATCCGGCGCGATCAGAAGATCCATAAGACCAGTGGGACAATTTTCAGCATAGAGAAGCTCCAAAGCTTCCTCATGAATCTTATGCGCAGCATCCCGATAACCCATATCATCGAGGACTTCAAACCCACCCTGACGACAGGCCGCCTGGCCGTTCATACTGCGCATTTCCGTGACGCCCTTGTCATGAACGGTCACACTGAGATTGGGATTGACCATATCAAACGTCTGTTCGATGTCGGTACCGAGTGAATTGACGAGCCGCATGTCCCAGCGTCTGAGATGAAGCTGCGCTTGATGATCGACAAAGCGTGCATCATCTTTTTTTAAATCGCGGCAAAGTTCGCGAAGCAGATCGATCTTGTCGCGCAAAGGCACCTTTTCCCAGGGTTTTTGAATCGGGGATCGAAAGCGTCCGGTCTGCTTTTGCAGATGATCGGCGGAATAATGCGTCACGGACCAGCCGCGACTGAGTTCCGCCCGACGCTTCGCTGTTTGAAAGGCCTGCTCCACACCCGTGCGCGAGGTATCAGCAGTGGCGGCATAACCTGCGGCGCCGCCCTGATAAACGGTGAGCATGAAACCGGCATCCTCGATCAGACGCGGTGGCTCCACCACATCCTGCCGAACGATCAGCTGCTCATGCGAACGGCGCATCCAGCGTAATTCGAAAAAATCCACGTCAGCTGCCAAAGGGCGCAGGACCGCCAAAGCATCCGAAACCTGCATACACCATCCTTCCATCGCTCAGAGGACCTCTTCGACCCATAGCAATTTGCAGGGTCCCCGTAAATGAGTCATAATTATGGAGTCACCGCCGCAAAGGCTTTCCCTATGCAGTCCTTTCGAAACATGACCACCCTCGTTCTGGGCCTCGGCCTTGCTCAGACCAGCTGCGGCCCGCAAGGCCAGGTGGAACGCAGGATTCATCCACCTTTGAACCTGACGGCCCGGGATGCCCAGGATCAGGCTGCGAAAAACACGACCAGCTTTCCACGAACCCGGCAGGGTTTGCCGACCCGCTGCGCTCTGGAGGTGCGGGTCAAGGATTCGTTCTGCATCAGTTGCGATGAGGGCGGGATCGATATCGAACGTTGCTACGCCTTCCGCGGGCTCTTTGATGACGCCAAAAGCTGTGTTTACTCAGCGGAATACATCAAGTGTTTGAATGTGGCCCCGCCTTTCGCTTTGAATATCGCCATCAAGGGCTCACTTGAAAAAAGTCTGGTGGAAAACACCCGGCATTGGCAGGAAAGTCTGCGGTCGATTGCCAAGCCGCAGCTCAATGCGGAGCTGCAGGCGGCCCTGGATGATGGATTATCCAAAACCGGGCAACTGGTGCGGATTCTGGTTAAGGCGCGTAAGAATCCACAATGGATCGATCAGGATCTTCCTCAGCTGACACCCGCCTTGAAAAAAGCCGTGGAGCAGTTGCAGCAGGACAAGGAAGCGGGTCATCTGAAACTGATGCCGATCCTTCAGGTCAGTCGATCCATACTGGAATCCACCGGCACCCCAGCTTCCCTTTTGTCCTACTGGGAAGCACTCAGTGTTGAGGGGCTGGAGGAGCCGGGCGAATAACCGCAAGGCTCAGGGTCGCGTGGTCGAAGGCAGCGGTCCGGTAGGTTCCGTCTTGGGTTGCGATTCGGCCTTCTTCTTATAGAAATCCTGAATACTCGGCATCAAATGCGTGACCACCTCGTCCACCGATCGGACCAGGACGATTTGCTCAAAATCCTTGCGATCCATCAGCTTGCGGTCCAGCGGATATTTTTCCATCCAGTCCAGCAGACCTTCCCACATCCCGCCCAGGAGCAGGAAGGGTCTCGGCGCGATATGACCGACCTGCATCAGCTGCCAGGTATAAAAGAGTTCCAGCAGGGTTCCGATGCCGCCAGGCGTAACCACCACGGCATGACTGATCCGCATGAATTCATCCAGACGCGACGAAAAACGGCGGTGATGATATTTCACGTCCAGATGGGAATTGGCGTCCGTTTCAAACGGCAATTCGATATGCAGACCGTAGGAACGGCTTTGATTGCTACCCTCTTTCGCGCCCACATTGGCCGCTTCCATCAGGCCAGGCCCGCCGCCGGTGACTATATCAACGCCTTGCTGCGACAGCTTTTTAGCCAACGCATAGACCTGTCTATACTCATCGGTATCGGGCTTGATGCGCGCCGATCCGAAAATACTCACCCGATAAAAATCACTGCCGATTTCGGTCACAAGACTATCAAGATCAGCGACTATCTCATTCAGTTGCTGGATTTTTTTACTCAGAAACTTACGGACACGTTTAGGTTCTACCGCCATGCAGGAACTCCTCAAGGCCATGCAATCCATCAGTGTCCAGGTTAGCAAACTGGAATCACCCAAGCATAGAGGATTCTGGAGCCTGCTTCGGAACACCTACTATGTCAACTGGGACGCACAATCCGCTGTGCGTTGGGAACTTCAGGACTTGCATCGGCGCCGGACTTTTTGGAATCCTCGTGGGACAGGTGAAATCCGCGGGTGCCAAACAGTGCATCCCAGCGTCGTACGATAACCTCCAAGGGCAGGCACAGCAAAAGAAGCAGGGCCCAGCCGCTGGAAAAGACCCAGTAATAATCGGGAATGACCTTTTGTTCCGTGCGTTTGATCGTGGTGAGATCCCCTGTGACTTTGGCCAGCCAATCCTGAATCTGGGCTTTTTCCTGCTCGCTCTCCAGCTCGACCAAAGCGGCTCCTGTCAAAGTTTGCAGCTGACTCAAGCGATTGAAGGAACCCTCCATCTCGCGGTCGGCAAAAACCTCTGGCACCACGCCGTAAATCGAGGCCTTCACCTGGCCGAAGGCCGGATGGGTGCCCTCAATATTAAGCTCGCAGGCTAGACCGCTGGCCAGGCGACTCGGCAGTGTTCCACTCAAAACCCATTGATCACCGCTCACCATCTGCCGCAGGACATCCTTCGACGGCACGACCTGGCCGCAGACTCGAAACTGCCAATCGCTGCCTTCATTGATGAATCGTGCCGCTGGACCGCGCACCCGTACCGACCATGGTGTATAGGAGCCCTGGGTTTGCAGACTGAGTTCCTGCAACCAAAGTGGCCTTTGCATTTCCTCACGCAAAAGCCAGGTCATGGCCGAACGTAAAAAGCTGTGATAGGTTTCACGCGATCCTTTGGGACCCGGATTCATGGCCAGCTGCCAGAGGGAATCGGAAAAAAGCCAGATCGCCCGTCCTTTGCCAGGATACGATGCGGCTGCCAAAAGACTTTCCTTGCCGTCTGCCGTCTCCGCCATCAGCAAAGGCGTCACGCCTTCCGCCTGCAGCTGCACCTGATCGAGTCGATGCAAACCTTTGAACGAATCCTCAGGATTCAGATTGAGATCGAGCTTGATCCAGTCTTCAAAAACGGTGGCCAGCGTGCGTTTTTCCCGATCGGGTTCCGCAGCCTTGATAGTGAATTTCAAATTCGGGTCATAAGGCACGGCCGGTGCATCAAGCCACGCTGCAGCATCATCCTTGCGAGCCGAGGCTCCCGCGGTTTTGAAAGGCAGCAGGGTAGCCAGGGGCGACCCACTGAGATCCAGTTCATGCAAGGCCCGCGGTCCTCCGATAAAGAGCAGACCGCCGCCATTCATAACGAAATCCACCAGATTTTTTTGATAGCCTGGCTCCAAAAACTGATAGAGGGAGAAATTTTGAATCACTACGGCTCGGAAGTTCGGCAGCTCCTCATTGAACAGCCGGTCCACGGGAAAAGGAATCAGGCTGAGTTCCCGCTCATTGGTCAGCTGCATATCGGTGGGATCACGCAGAATGAAAAAGCTGATCATGTCATACTTCGGCTCGGACTTCAGATAACGACGAACAAAGCGTCCATCCCAGCTGGGCGAACCCAGGAGATGCAAAATTCCAATCGTGTTGGGCAGAATTTCGAGACTCTTATAGAGCGTGTTATCCCAGATCGTCGATTCATTGCCGACCGGCAGAGCCTGAACCTTGATCAGGTGCGTCCCGCGCGGCAGAGGCGGCATGGGAACAGTGACCGTCAGCTGCGATTCACCGGGCCGAAACGTGACATTGAGCGAGGCCAGATTGCGCGCCAGGACCGAGGCCTGCAACTGAACCGTCAATTCCTGATCGAGACTTTTCCCGCGTCTATGCACGGTGGTTTCCAGTTCGATATTTTTCTGATCGAAACCAAAATCCGGACCGCCGACCATTTCCAGCCAGATATTATCCTGCTCGGCATGCGGACTCGCCAGGATGAGACCACGCTGCAAACCATCACGACGTCCCATATCCTTCAACTGCTGCGGCCAGGGTTGATTGGGCTGTGAATCCCCGCCATCCGAAAGGACAATCCATGGGTCCACGCCGGTTAAAGGCAGCCAGCTGCGAATGCCCAAAGACAAGGGTGTAAAACCCTGCGCAACTTCATCGGAAATTTCAGACAGTTTGGTTTCCTGAAGGCGACAGGCCATCTGCCGGCAGGAGCTATCCAATCGACCCAAGAGATTTTCCGTTCGAGCCTGGGATTCCGGATCATTCATACTTGCGGAATCATCACGCAGGATATGAATGGTCTTCAGACTGACCGAACTGGAAATCAGATCCTTATCCATGCGGGGAAATACGGCCAAAAGAATCGGGGCGACCCAGCCCACGCGCAGCACGAAGGCCATGAGGCCCCGCTGCCAACCGTAACGCCTGATCCAAAGCACAGCCAGTATCACAAGGCCCACGCACACGGCGATAAATAGTTCTCGAAAGTCCTGCACTCAGCGCAACCTCTGCATTATTTCCGAAAGCTGAAAAGCTGCTTAGCGAAGCCTCTTCAAAATTTCCGGAAGATGAATTTGATCTTTCTTATAATCAGTAGCCAGAGCCACCATCATCAGGTTGATAAAAACGCGCACGGCCTGCTCTCGCGTATACTTCCCAAAGCAGGCGCCCGAACCTGGTTCATCCAACGTGAATCGCAGAAAATCCCCAGGCACCAGGACCATGGCAATGCGCTGATCAAAATGAAAACCTTCCCACACCTGATTGCCACATTGGGGTAAGGATGCGAGCAGGTGAAAGCTGCGCATGAGTTCATGATCAGGCGGAATGGGTTTCCATGCGCCTTTGGGAATGGCTTCCAGAACAGCCTGTTTAAAGGCCTGCGAGCCATTATGGTTTTCCACCACCAAAAATCCGCCTCGCTGCATCCAACCCGTGAGTTCACCAAAATCAGTTTTATTCATGCTTTCCAAAAGCTGCGGACGGTTCACCCAGAGCCAGGGCTGCTGGTACATATCACGCTGGAGGCTGGGAGTATTAATGATCTGTTCGTCCAGTTCGATGCTGGTCCGTCCCGCCACGTCCTTACGCAGAGCGCTGGGGCGGGGAATGCTGGGATAACCTAATAGATTCAGCTGCACGCCTGCATCCACAGGTTGCGGCCAGGCACTCACCATCACGAGCAGCACGAACCATCGCACGGCCCAGGGATACTTTTGTAAAAGCCGGCGCAGACCGCTGCCGATAATTTCCAGCCAAACGGCGATCATCAGAATAACGAGGCAGAGATAAATCCAGGGGCGGGCATCATTTTCAGTTCCCGAGGCGGCCTTCTCGCGAACCAGACCCTTGGTCCCCAGGGTCATCTGCGGCGGCAGCTGATCCGGAACCGCTTTGCGACCCAGGCTTTCCCCAAGCGGCACGTTGCTGACCTTCACATCCGGCACCTCATAGGCCAAAGAAATATCTTCAATCCGCGGCCAGCTGAGCTGCTTATCCGCGCCGGCGGCATATTTTTTACCCGTAGCCTGTAGCACCGCGCGGAGCATCAGAGGCAGCTGGCCATAACTGATCTGTCCGGCACGCAGAGGATTCAGAGGGATGGTGAAACCAACAAGGCGCAAACCCAGCTCCTTATTTCGCAGCGTCATAGCCAAAGCGCCAAGGGGACTGTCCACCTCCCCGCCCAGCTGCAAAGCACCAATGGATTGTAAAACGCCGACATACTGATCGCGATGCTCCAGATTTTCACAGTAAGCTGGCTTGCCTGACAGAGGCTGAGGCGCCTGGGCCAACGCGGCAAAACAGGTACAGATATCATCGTAGCTGCTGAGATCCTCACCGGGCAGAAGCCAGACCAAAGCATCGGACCGGCTGCGCTCCAGGATGCTGCGTTCGCTGACAAACGTGGGGCAAAACGCCTGCACGGGCGAGGCGGGACCAACTTCGCTCACGACCAGCGACGGGGTCGTCCAGTGACTACCTGTATTGCGGATTTGGTCGATTCTTTGCGTTTGGTAGCCCAGGACTTCAAGACTGGTTTTCAGATGAAAGATGGAGTCTTCCAAGAACATTTCACCACGCGGTTTGGAAATTATGAGGGCATCTTCATTCTGGAGCTGCAGCCAGGTGCGAAATTCATTATCCGGAAGAAGGTCATCAGGCCCGGCGGGTGTGACGGTCCACACGAGGCTGGTGGATTTATCCTTTTGCTTCTTTTGCAGCTCGGCCAGTGCCAGATTAATTTCCAATTCAAGGCTTTTCATATTGGCTTCAAATTGGAAATTTTGCTGAATCAAGACCTGGCCGTCGATCTCGGCGGTCAGCCGACCTTGAATGACCTTGCCTTCACCGGTGCGCCGGAGCGTTACGTGCCAGAGCCCACTGGGCGCCGCGCTGCCTGTCGCCTTGGGCTTGGCCTCATCGATAAAAAGGTTATCCATGGTCTGGGGCCGTCCTGGCAAAGGATACCAGGAGATCTGCATTTTCTTTTCCAGATAGCGCCAGTTGAAATCCTCCCAGCTGGAGAGATCGCTGTCGGAGACGACGATCAACTGATCGATATCGGAAAGCTTGCGGAGCAGCGATTCAGCTGTCGCACCAAGTTTGACTCCGGCCCGATGAAAACCTTGAGTTTGAATGATGGAACCGACACGCTTGAGGTCAGCATCGACATAAACCGTCGGGTCATTGGTGGTGCTGAAACTGAGACGCGCTTTACCTTCCATCGCATCAATCAGCTTTTGAGCCTCCCCTCCATAGGTGCTGGCCGTGACGCCGAGCGCATGCGATGGGCTCATATCAAAGAGCACATGCGTGCGACGCAGATCGAGGTCATCGGATTTCATCAGCGGTTCGGCCAGCCGAAAGCTATAAATACCGAGGGCCGTCGCCGCCACGAAAAAGCAAAGGAGCGGCCACAGCGGAGGCGGAATCCAACGAAATTTAGGCAATACGGTGAGTTCAAGTGGAATGACGCGCAGGATAGGCAGCCAATAACGTTCCTTCTGCCGTCTGACAATAAACCAGATCACAAGACCCAAAGCGGCAGTCAACAAGGTCGCCATCATCATGGGACCGCTGCCCAAATTTCCCATCAACCGATCCTTTCCCCTTTAAGGGCGGCTTTAGCCGTGTGCCAGGATTGTTCCAGGTGAAAAAGATAACGCTGGATGGAACTCGCATCGTGCACCTGCAGATAATGCCGATGCACCTTGAGCCATTGTTCCGCCATGCTTTCCATCCACTGCGCAATACCTTTTTGCAGGTGCTGTTTTTCCAGCAGAATGTCACCGAGATATTCCCGATGCACAGGAGCTTCTTCAAAATAGGAATCATCCGACCGCATCCACGCGACATCCGATTCCAGCGATGACAGGGCATGGATCCAGCTGGTCAAGGGGCCTCGTTTATCCAGGAGCCATTGCGGAATTCCATTGAGCCCGTCACTGATCCAGATCAGAACATCGGAACGTTCCGCATGCACGGCCGAGACCGATCGTGGTTCCAGCGGCAGCTTATCAAAATTTTGAAACGCATCCTTCTGCAGCTGCTCGAAGTGAATGGCCAGTTCCGTCGAGGAACGCGCGGAAACCTGATGCAGCTGGTTATCCTGCAAACGATAGAGTTTGACATGATCACCGGCTTTTAAATACTGATAGCAAAGATGCAAACCCAGACGCCAGCTGAGCTCGCGTTTCGTACAGAGCTGTCGGCCGATGGCTTTCAAAAGACGGGCATCCGGCCAGTTCATGGTCGGGCTGTCTTCGATAATGATGCGAACCCGACAGCTCGCCTCATCGAAATGCTCGCGAATCACCAGCTGCTCGGTGCGGGCATAGGCACGCCAGTCGATCAACTGCACAGGATCACCAAGCGTATAGCGGCGGCTGCTGGCCGGCATGCGCGTCGGCCGCATCAGGTTCAAGCGCTGGCTGCCGTGAAAACGCATGGTGCGCACCGGCTGCGAGCCCGATGGATCAAATACATGATACGGAGTCAACTGCCCCAAATGAGGAACCGAGGCGTGGCCCGGCATTACATCCATCCTTTCACAGCGAGATGGGCTGTCTCTTCAATATGCGTCAGCAGACTTTCAATAAAGCCATCTTCCGCATTCTGCTCATTCTGCGCCTGCACGACGAGTTTAATCCGATGGCGCAGAGCCGGTTTCACAAGGCGCCGCACATGACGCCACCGCACCGTATCGGAACCTTCGAGCAAGGCCAGCGATCGGCAGACGGACAAGAGACTGATGCCGGCGCGCGGTCCGGCTCCATACCAAATCAGATGACGCAGATGATCCGGGCAGTTGGCATCCTGCGGCCTTGTGGCTCGCACAAGACGATTGATCACACTGAGCAATTCATCCGGCACCACAACATTCTGCTTGGCCGCAATCAATTGCTTCACGGTTTCCACCGACATCCGCTGGGCCGCAACCTCCTGCGCCTGCGCTCCATGCTGTTCGCCGACGAGTTTGGACTGGGCGTGGGCCTGCAGAATTTTTTCTTCAGCGTCCTGATCCGGGTAATCGACCAGCGTGTGCAGGAGAAATCGATCCAATTGCGCTTCCGGCAAAGGAAACGCGCCCTCGGATTCAAACGGGTTTTGCGTGGCGAAGACCATGAACGGATCGGGCAGGATATGGGCGTGTGCACCGACTGTACAGGTACGTTCCTGCATGGCTTCCAGGAGCGCCGACTGGGTTCGCGGCGAGGCCCGGTTGATTTCGTCGGCCAGCAGGAGGTTTACAAAGATGGGCCCCTTGTTAAACTCGAAGGCCTTGCGCCCGTTTTCGGGATCGATATTCAAAATATCCGAACCGATGATGTCGCTGGGCAAAAGATCGGGGGTGAACTGCACGCGACCAAAATGAAGGTGCAGATGCTTGGCAAAAACCCGAACCAGGGACGTCTTGGCCAGACCCGGGGCACCGGTCATAAGAATATGTCCACCTGAAAGCAGGCAGCAGATGGCTTCCACAATCAAATCTTCCTGGCCAAAGATGGACTGGGACACGTCGCGTTTAAGGTCCTGCACCAATTGAGCCGCCTGTTCCAGTGACATCTTGTGATCTTGCATCGACGCCTCACCTTTCACGGAATTGCAAATTCGGAATCAGCCTCTAGTATCCTACCTCGGGCCTCCATTCCGCCACAAGAAGATGTCCCTTCCCGCCAGGAGCCGCATTGCCTAAAACCGGTGTGCAAACGATTTCAAGCTTTTTATAGGGAGTTTTGATGAGAATTTTTTTTCCGAATCCCGAAACCGGTGGCGCTGCACTTGAATACATTGTGGTGTCCGTCTTTGGACTGCTCCTGGCGATTGCCTCCATTGCTTTTGTCGGGAACGCAGCCAAACAAAAGCTGGGGGCCATTGAACAGCAGTTGGGCATTGAACTGAAGCTGGATGAGTTGAACCCCTTCGACTGAGGCAGTTTGATGGCACGAGTCTGGGGTCTGGTTCTGCTAGCACTTCTGGCCGGTGAAGGCACCTGGAACTCGGCCATTTTATACGAGTCCCTCCAGACGATGGTTACTCTGCGCCAAAGACTACTAGTGAATCCTCATCAGCTGCGCTTGCAGGTTTGCGCGACGGAAAATACTCGTAAATCCGGACTGTTTTGGAATGAGCAGGGGCGCTGGGTGGATGCCTGTCAATCGAGCAGAAATACCGGTTATCTGCCCCGCATCTGGCGTATCACGTGGACTCATAATTACCGGATGCTTTTTCTGCGGGAGGTCCCTATAACCTTTGCTATCGTTATAAAACGTTGAGAGCACTATGTACTTTATCGTATCCAAACTCACATTCGAAGCTGAAGCGACCAGTCGTGATGCCAAGGAAATGGCCCAGCTCGCCGATAAACTTCGTCAGCGATTTAAGATCAGTATTCAGATCGTGGATGAATTTTATAAGGGCGGACAGGCCGGCATCGTGGTCTCCGCGGTTCATCGCGAAGAAATGCAATTGAGCAATCTGATCGACGAAATTGCCGATGCCTGTGAAAACTCCGGTTATGGACGGATCCATTCCGAGAGTACTATTCTGGAAGACTTTGAAGCTTACGCCACAGAAACGGAATGAGGTGACGTGATGGGACTGCTTGCAGGCAAACGCGGCATTGTTATGGGTATCGCCAATGAGCGATCGATTGCCACGGCCGTATCCCGGACTCTCCATCGGGAAGGCGCCCAGCTTGGGTTCAGCTTTCTGCCCGATACCGGGGAACGCAAGCGCAATGAAGCGCGGGTGCGGCAGGTAACCGACGAGCTTAATCCAGCCATTGTGGCGTCATGTGACGTCACCGCAGATACCGACATCGAAGCCTTTTTTGCCCAGGTTCATGAGAAAATGGGCAATTTGGATTTCCTGGTGCATTCCATCGCCTATGCGCCCACCGAAGATCTCAAAGGCCCCACTTATATGACCAGCCGGGCCGGCTTTGCCACCGCCATGGACATCAGCTGCTACAGTTTATTAGCAGTGATCCGCGCCGCGCGTCCCTATTTGAACAAAGGGGCTTCGATCGTGGCCATGACTTATTTCGGTGGGGAAAAGGTCATGCCAGGGTATAATCTCATGGGCGTTTGCAAGGCGGCCCTGGATACAGCGGTTCGCTATGCGGCGGCCGAACTTGGCCTGGACGGCATCCGTGTGAATGCTGTTAGCGCGGGTCCGGTCAAAACCCTCGCAGCATCCGCGGTCGGTGATTTCAAAAAAATGCTGGGTCTCTACGAGCAATCCTCACCGCTGCGAGCCAACATCACGGCGGATGACGTCGGGGCCGCGACCGCGTTCCTGCTCAGTGACTATGCGCGCATGACGACCGGCGAAATCCTCCATGTCGACGCAGGGTATCACATCATGGGGACCGCTCAGTATTCAGAAACAAATCCTGCCTGATGACCTTGGAAGGACACCTAGGGCGGGTTATATTAGATGTACAACGCCGGGTGTCGATTTTTATTCTCTTGTGGCTGTTGCCTGTGAAAGACAGGCAAAGGCCCACGCGACAACCCTCCATCCCACGCTGCTGAACAACGTCATCATTCG
>NZ_DASQYZ010000520.1:0-50721 GCF_035638955.1 Oligoflexus sp.
AGCTATAAGAACGAGTCAGCGACTGAGATTGAGGTTCGCGAATTCTATTTTAAGAGCTGCGAAACTTATGCAGAGGGCTACTTCTTCTTTACGGTCGGCGATCACAAGCATGGAATCCTTGAGCAAGGTGAACTGCCGGATGGCTTTCCCATCTTCAGCGCAGTCTACGATGAGTCCCCCGAGAATCCTCGCGGTTACTCTCCCATTAAGAATCTGCGCAGCTTCCAATCGGAAATCAATCGGTGTGCCGCGGCAGCGATCACTGAGAGCATAATCCTAGGACACAGCACGATCCTTTATCCAGCTGGCGAGAAGCCTCAGACGACTGGGATCGGCAACGGCATCAAAGGGATCAGCTACCATTCAGTGAACCCGCCCACGGTCATTCCAGGCAGGACCGGCGATCAATTCGTCACCTATATGGAAAAGATCATCGATGAGATGTACCGGGTCGCGATGGTCCCGCAGCACGATGAAGACAAGGCGCAGTCTGGGGCGAACGATGCTCAGGCCATGCTCGGCCGTGCGATGAAAGACAAGATGCGGTTCTCTCTCTACGCAGAGAAGATCGAATCCATGATCTGTAAAATCATCGGCTATTCCCTGAAGCTCGCAAGGCGTTATTTGCCCGATGACGAGATTATTCCTATCGTTGGCAAGACCGAAGCCGTGAACCTCGCGGAATTTAGAAACACTCAGCCTTCGCAGTTTCAAATCAAGATCCTGCCTAGGAGTGATGACTTCACATCCGTCTACGGCAAATCCCTTCAGATCATCCAGGCGCTTCAGTACGTAGGGAATCAGCTTCCCCCAGACGCCATTGCAGCGATGATCGATGAATTGCCATTCCTCAATAAGTCGAATCTCATGCGCGATATGAGGATCATGAAAGACCAGGCTGATGCTGCCATCATGCAGCTCGACCGGGGCGTTATTCCCTTCCAGTTCCCCAACTCTGATCACGCTTACATGATGCAGCGCCTTGGCCTGCGCATGAATGAAAATGACTTCCAGATGCTTTCCCAGGAAACGCAGCTTGCCTACCAGGATCGCTACGATTGGCACTCGGACATGGAAGCTCAGCGTCAGCAGGAAGCTCAGGCTGCGACTGCCGGCTATCTGCCTACGGGCGGCGGTTTGGTCAGCGTTGACTACTACGTTTCCGGGGAAAATGGATCGCAGAAGAGAGCCCGCCTTCCTTATGAGTCTGTCGACTGGCTTGTCAAAAAGCTCGCTCAGCAAGGATCAGACGTTTCCAAAATTACGAACATGCCCCAGGCCGACCAGGCTGCTATCGGAAGAAGCAACATGGAAAGCGGAATGGGTCAGTATCAACTGCAGCCGTCAGCGCCTACGCCAGGGCCTGGGGGCATGCCTATGACAGGCTGAGGCCTGAAAGGTTTTGTCCATGGATATCGAGAATCCTAGTGTCGAGTCAATCGAGAATACCCAGGAACCCGAGATTCAGCAGGACACGCCTCAAGGGGAAGCAGCCGCAGAAATCGAAGCGTATTCGCCAGATTTCAAATTCAAGGTTGGCGAATCAGAGCATGAGTTCGATGAGCGAGTTCGCGGTGTTTTGAAATCAAAGGAAGATGAAGAATACTTCCGCGACTTATACACCAAGGCTTACGGCCTCGACGTTGTAAAGAAGCGTCATGAGGAAAAGTGGAACGCAAAAGAGCAGGAATGGCAAACGAAGGAAAGCGAATATTCGGGCTTGCGTTCTCAGTTCGACAGAGTACAGAATACGATACAGAAGTTGAACACTCTGAAAGGTCAAGACTTCGGTGTGTTTCAAAAAGCCTGGGACATTCCAAACCAAGCGATTTTGCAACGCGCCTCAGAGATATTGCAAGTCCACGGAGATCCTGAAGCTCAAGCCCGAGCCGATAAGGTCTATGCAGACCGACTCCAAATGTTGCAATACGAAGATCGAGTCAATCAAGAAAGTCAGACACAACAAGCGATGACCAGGCAGCTTCACGAAATGAAGCTTCATCAAGCGCTTATGTCACCTGACATCATACAGTTCGCAGCCGAATACGATAAGCGCATGGGCCAGGGAGCTTTCCTAGAGGAAGTGAACATGGTCGGCACCATCGATCACGCTGCAGGCAAAGGGTACACAGATCCGAAAGATGCTGTAACTCGCGCCCAACAAAAACTTGCGAAATTGATTGGCCCACTGGGATCTTCGCCCGCCAGCGTTAGTCCGCCAGCAGCAAGCCAACAGCAGCAAAAGCCAGTTCAACGTCCCGCTCTACCGAACCTGGGGTCAGGACGCACAGGAACTGCCGTCTCCAAGAAACCAAAAACAATGGCTGATCTCAAAAAACTTGCTGAGCAACTCTCTGAAAGGGATTGATAGATGGCGGTTACAAAAACCGGATACGGTTATAATGATATGCTTAACGAATATCTCACCTATGATTTGCTCATAGATGAGTTCAAGTCTTCGGACAGCTGGATTCTGAAGAATGCGACCTGGGATAAATCCTGGCGCAATGAGACGATTCCCATCCCAGTGCAGGTAGGTATCGCGAACTCTGTTCGTATGGGTGCCTTGACTGCTGAATCCGATGTGGCTGCAGCACAATACGTTCGCGGAAATTTAACGACTCAAAAAGAAGCGTGGGGAACTCTGAAGTTCTTCGAACGCGATCTTTTCGAACACGGCAAGGTCAGCGAGCGCAACTTTCTGAAGCTCTTGCCCGATCAGCTGACTCAATTGATTGACTACTTCAAGCAGACCATCTCCAATCAGGTTCTTGGCGGAAACGTTCTCGATCTTCCCGCTACTGCCTGGGATTCGGCGACTGATGTTGTTGTTGTGCAGCATCCTGAGCGTTTCTATTTGAACCAGAAGATCACGCTTGCTGATGCTGACACGACCATCTCTGGTTATGTTAAGGCGATCAACAAGAACACTGGAGCCATCTCTGTCGTCACCACTCGCGGCGGCGTAACTGCACTGGACTTGGCCAACCTTACTGAAGCTTCGACCAAGATCTACACCGATGGTGCCAACACCGAGTATTTCACTTCCCTGAAATCCATGCTGCTCCCAGCGGCCCTCGGCGGCTCTGATACCTGGGCAGGCCTGACAAAGACTGATTATCCTTACACTCAGCCTGTTTTGTACGATGCCACGGCTTCGACTACCAGCGATTGGGGCTCGGTAACTGCTGTCAACGCATCGACCGTTCTCAAGATGATTTTCCATGCTCGGATGAAAGGCTATCAGCGTAACGCCAAGCCCAAGGTTGCACTGTGCTCGCTCTTTCACCTTCACGCGGTCATGGCCTATCTTGAAGGCGCGACGACTCCGTATAAGCAGTTTGGTCCAGCGATGGTCTATGCTGATTATACAGAAATCGAAATCGGTGGAATCGGTGGCAACATCAAGCTTGTCGGTATCCGCGAATTCGAAGACACTTGGATGGCTTTGATCGATCCACAGTATCTCGACCTAAAAACTGGACCAATGCCGTTTAAAATTCTTGAGTCTCCTGATGGCCTGAAGTACTACACCATTCGTCATGAAACAAATGGTTATTGTTACTTAACTGACCTGGTCCTGCGCGGTGATTTCATTTACCGTAATCCTGCATCGGCCACAGTTATTCACAGCATCCCAACCTATGCATTCAACGGCTAACCTTTAAACCCACGCGAATTCAATCGAGAAAACCGGGGGGCTTCGGCCCCCTTTCTTTCATTGAGGCAGAGCTATGAAGATCAGTGGACCGTTGAATCTCGCGGGCCTGGAATATGTCGCAGACCTCACAGCCCTCAATGCATTAGCAGATTTATTCGAAGGCCGAATCGTCAACATGAACGGTACGGTCTATATCTATAGCGGTGGCTGGATAGCACTGGCCGCTGGTACTGCCTCAGTTCCACCTGTCACCGGACCAACTGCCAATCAGATCCTAAGGTCCAATGGAACGATCGCCGGATGGGACGAGCAATATCCCGACGACTCAGCTGCGGCTGGGAAGTTCCTCAGAAGCGTTTCCCCTGGCGTTCAATCCTGGGATGATCCTGACTCTGCACTCCCTTCGCAAGCAACGCATGCCGGCAAATATCTCTATACCGATGGAACCGCAAGCTCCTGGTCTGCAATTCTGCGCGCGGGTGTTGCGGCCGGTACCGCGAACCATGTTCTTATCAATGACGGCTCTGGTAACTGGTCATCTGAAGCAGCGCTTTCCGCTTCTCGGGGCGGCCTCGGTACCAATGCTTCGACCTTCAGCGGCTACGTGAAGGGCGATGGTGCGGGCAATTTCTCTGCCGGGGCAATTGCTGCAGTTGACCTTCCTACTGGAATCGATGCTGCAAAAATCGCTGGTGGTGGAGTCGATAACACGAAGTTCGGCTATCTCTCGACATTGACGAGCGATGTCCAGACTCAGCTGACTGCAAGACTTCTCAAGTCTGGCGGGACGATGACCGGGGCACTCACCCTGGCTGCGGATCCTGCCACAGCACTCGAACCTGCGACCAAACAGTACGCTGATAACCTTATCTCCGGGCTGAAAGTCAAAAACTCTGTCGTCGTCGCAGCCGATTCCAACTTGGTTCTATCTGGCGAGCAAACCGTAGACGGCGTTCCTTTGGTGACGGGCGACCGCGTGCTCTGCATGGGGCAGTCCACAAGTGCCAACCGGGGAATCTACCGGGTCGAACTCGGCGCGTGGGGAAGAACCACCGATGCAGATTCCTGGGCTGAACTCGTGTCGGCATTCTGCTTTGTCGAATCGGGATCTTACTCTGACTGCGGCTTCGTCTGCACGGTGAACGCTGGTGGAACTTTAGGAGTGACCGCCGTAACTTTCTCTCAGTTTTCGGGTGCGGGAACCTACACTGCAGGCAACGGACTTGCGATCACAGGCACAACGTTCCGGGTTTTGCCGGACGGTCCGACTCTCTCCGTCTCTGGCACAGGGGTCAAAGTCTCCGATGGCGGAATCGGAACCACACAGCTGGCTGCATCTGCCGTCACTGGTGCCAAGCTCGGCGCGATGACTTCAGCTGAACTCAGGACTGCCATTTCTGATGAAACAGGCTCTGGGTCTGCGGTCTTCGGCACTACACCAACCATCGTCACACCTGTAATCGATGATTACTTTGATGTGAATGAAGAGTCGGAACCCACATCTCCCGCAGCTGGAAAGCAGCGCGTTTTCGCAGGCACCGATGGCAAGATCTATAAGAAAAACTCAAGCGGCGTCAAAACTGAAGTCGGTTCAGGCTCAGGCCAGGGCGAGAAAACCTACATCACAAACCCCAGCGCTCAGTCTGCGATCACAGGCTGGACTGCAGTCGGGGATTTGACCCTTGTTCGCACCAGCACGGCTGCCGAGCTGCCTCGCGAGTACACGACTGCCACAGGTATCAAGATCACTGCTACGGCTGCGACCACGCAGTCTGTTGCTGACTACGTCTATTTTGATTTCACGCTTGATGACGTGGACCTGAACAAAAAGCTCAAAATCCAGTGGTCTCAGAAGCTCGTCGGAGCATACACGGCTGGCCTTCTGGCTGTTGTGATCACGACACAGGCCGATCGTACGACTGCAGTCGCTACCCCTCAGACCACAGCTATCCCGGCCTCTGATGGGGATTTCCTCACATCCTTCGATAGCGGATCCACGGCCACGCTTTCTCTCGTGATTCGTGCAACGGCGGACATGGCTGACAGCATCGGCCTTGTGCTCTCAGATGTTGTCGTAGGGCCTGGACAGATAGTGCAAGGTGCTGCAGTTGGGGAATGGCGGAGTTTCGTACCTACCATTTCAGGAGCCGCAACGTCTTCGCTTACGGGAACATATAAACGTCTAACGGATAGTGCCAGGATTCGCATAAAAGCTGATCTTTCAAGCATAAGCAGCACGATCACATTCGGCATTGCAGCTATCGGAACACCAAATCTTTCAGGTTTTCCCGGTGGTCTCGGCGGCTATTTTTATGATTGTGGTCATATCTACGATAGCTCTGCCGCTAAAATTTACATCGTTCATGCGTATGTCAGCGGCGGGACGATCGGTCTTTTCTGGGAAAACGGAGCCGGTGTTTCGAATACGGCTGGGCCGATTATGACCTTGGCTAGTCCTGACACGATAAATATCGATTTGGAAATCCCCATCTCGGAATGGGCTGGATCAGGAATGAACATCGGCGCTGGGGCGCAGGTGGAGTATGCGTATAACTCCAGCACTACAAACACCGACGACACGACCAGTTTTGCCTATGGTTCGACCGGCGGTTCGCTCTTGGGAAGTAACCCAGCTGCCGGTGGGTGTGTTAAGCGCGTCCGGTTCCAGAACCCGATTCAATCTGACGATTTGATTGTAGTCGAAGTTTCGCCGCTTAACGATGGGAAGTGGTTTTCGCTGCCAGCCATTGATAGCTCGCAGTTCCCTCTGGAAAATCTACACCAGGAAGGTTCAAACTTCTTCGGCCTAGGCGTTTATCAGACAGCCGGTTTAGCGAGCAATGAAATAGCTTTGAAGTTTGGTCAGTATCCAGACAGTCACACGACCGACTCGGCGGGTTATAACTGGTCGTCTTACACAGCGTGGAAATACCGGGTACGTAAAGCCAAAGCTTCCAGCCCCGTAGGCTTCGGACTTGCCATCGGTGGATCCAGCGGTCTGATCAACTACTACCAGGAAGACGATACAACCCTTGCGGCGTGTACGTTCCAGGGTAACCTTGGCGGCGCTGCGTCCGCTGGTGTTGCAATCAAGATAACCAGAGTTGGCAGAATCGTAACGATAGACATTCCTGTGTTCACTGGCGTTACACCCACAGGCGGTTCAAGTGCTTTGATTTCCAATACGAATTTGCCAGTATGGGCACGTCCCCCAATCCAGAAAACTATTTCGTCGATGTCACATAACAATGGACTTTGGGTTCAAAGTGGAATGTGCGTAATTATCACATCTGGCCAAATCCAATTCTATCGCGATGTAAACGGAACCGCCTACACAAATAGCGCGGCTGCTGGCTTCTATTACACATCAATTTCGTACTCAGTTTAAAGGGGCCAGCCATGGGTGACGCACGACGAATTAAAAAAGTCCGAAACCTTAATAATGCTCTGACGAAACTCGTAGGACTTACGCCGGTTCAATACAAAAACGCTGACAATGACCCAGACTTTCAGACTGGATTTATCGCACAGGACTTCGCCAAAGTTTTCCCCGACTACGTATCGCGCTCAGGTAAAGACAATGGAAGCGACACACTGCCGCCTGAAGACTTTTCAAAGCCTGCCCTCAATCGTGGCTGGCGGGTCCTTGCCCTTGATGTTCTGGTTCCCTGGATTGTCGGAGCCATAAAGGAACTATCCGACGACCTCGACCAGCTGAAAAAGAAAACAGCGAAGCGGGTCCAGGAAGTTGACGCAAAAGTCGCAGCTTTTGAGGCAAGGATCGCAGCCCTGGAAGCTGCCGTGCCCGTCAATCAGCAAAAGATCGCCGCTGTTGAAGACCGCGTGACAGTATTGGAAAAGAAGAATGAAACTCTCCCTTGAAGGACGTCGATTCATCCAGGCCCTTGAGATGTGCAGGCTTGAGGCTTACCCTGATGGCAAACATAAAGATGGATCCGACAAGTGGTCCATTGGCTGGGGCCATAACGGTAATGATGTCAAGCCTGGTATGAAGATCACGCAGGCCAAGGCTGATGCGCTTTTCCTTGAAGATGTCGCATGGGCTGAAGCGGCCGTTATCAAAAACGTCACGATATCGCTTCAGCCGAATGAATTTGATGCGCTGGTATGCTTTGTCTATAATATCGGCGAACCCAGGTTTAAAACCTCAACACTCCTTGCCCGCTTGAATGCTGGTGATCGTGCAGCGGCGGCCCATAACTTTCTTCGGTGGAATCGGTATCTCGGAAAAATAAACGCAGGCCTTGTCAAGCGGCGAGCGGCCGAGCGGCATAGGTTCCTTGGCTTCAGCGTAGCGGCATCACTTAAAGCAGGAGATCAGGCGCATGCGGTACACACCAAACGGCTTTAAGATTCCGACGGACGAGGACCAGGATTTCTGGGATCAAAATGAATTCAATGTCGAGCGTCTTGATGCCCATACGCATGATGGTGTGGACTCTGAACCCCTTGCCCCTGGCGCGACTGAGCCTTATAAGGTGGACATCGCAGTTCTTGATTGGGTGGGCGCATCGGCTCCCTATTACTATGATGTCGTCTTTCCGATCGGCTGGGATAAGACCTGGGCAAATGGCGAGCCATGCCCTGTGCAGATCGTGGTTCGTGACACAAACGAAACCCAGGTTTTCCTTGATACGGCAAGAGTCGCAGCTACCGGCATCCGGGTGTATTCCAGCGTGAAGGCCGTCTATGTCGTGGGGCTCTACTGATGCCAATCGAGTGGAAAAATGAAACTGTCAATGATCATTCAGGGGGGATTACAGATCTTGTAACCGACTCCAGCTCCCAGTTCCAGGAGTTATGCGAGAATCTTGGGCATAACGTCAAGCTCCAGCTTTTGTCTTCCAGAGAAGGGTATCGGCGCTTCACTGAGGCCTTTGCTCCATCTCCCATCGTGCAGCTTTTTAAGCTTGAAGACTGGATCATCGCTGCCCTGGAAAATGGTCATGTCTACTATCGCTTGGAGTCTGATACCGTCTCAGCCTGGACCCAGGTCGATACTCCCAAGGCCAGGACTGCCACCATCCTCAGAGTCTATGACTCCTTTGGCAAGGGCGTAACTCTTCGCTCAACGACTGGCGCTTTTGATCAGCTTGTTGTAAAGGCAGGGAACAATGCGGGAACAACACCCGATGCTACTTTCACCGATCGCACTTTGTCGCTTACCGTCCAGACATCTGATCTCAATGCTGACAAGACATATATCACTGGTTCAGGGAATCTTGAATGGTCCTGGTTTCAATCCGCAACATTCACAGCCCACTTTACCGTGTCGCTCCTCTCAGGAACCCTTGCCACCGATGACATCCACTTTGATGGGATGCTCACTGTGGAGGAAGAAGCTTCAAGCCTCGGAATATATCCTGCCAGTATTAGATCTGATGGCGATGGCTCGGCCCTTACATTTGCGGGAGAGGATGGTCATCTTCAGGCATCCGACTGGCAAGCGCACCTTTATTTCGCCCTGGAGCCCTATAGCAAAGTCTTTACTGCGAATGCTTCTGACCCTTACGGAGCAGATCCCGATACATATCCTCCAACCAATGGGCGGCTTCCTCTCAGAAAGATTGCACCGCTTCAACCACTCACGGGTTCTGGCTCCAGTGCCGTATCCCTTAAAGCCATGAACGCTCAGCTGCCAAAGGTTCACATCGGCGTCAACACGCATGAAAGTGTCCCTGGATCAGCGTATTCGAACACCATCAAAGACTATCGCTATCAGGTCTATAGGCTCCGCTGGAACTATAAGTCTGGCGCCTACGCCGCTGATGAAAGCGCATGGATTGAGATCTGGTCGGAGCGAACCTGGGGCCAGGTCGGTAGCCTCGGGCAGATGACAGACAAGCAATATCTCATCTATGAAAAGCTCTCTGGCACTAAAAACCTTGTCGATGACTCGGTACCCTTTGCCCTTGTCGACTATGATCTATTCGCGGCCGGCGCTCCTGTGGCTCCTTATAACTCGGTCGTGAGTGGAGCCATGGTCTGGGGAGATCTCGTGCTGGCGTTCCATGAATGGGATGCCGCGGGAGTTCCCTTTGACGATACGCTCACATTTACGGAAGCTGTGGAAGGCGTTCAGGCTGCTTTCCAGGAATATCAGACGAGAAAAGCCAACATCGGATCGGCTGACCGATATGCCGGCTATCGTAACTTCGGCTTCTATATTCGCGTGAGCCCAACGGCAAAAATGAGCGAGCAGGTTGATGTCGGAACCGGCTACATGGACGAGCATTATTATGCCGATACGCTTCCTGAGGATGTGCCCGGTAACCACACTTATGGCGTGGGTGCATACCTGAGAACGAGTTACCAGGCGGCCTTTGAAGGTGCTCCGAGGGAGTTCCTTTTCGATGGCCCTGCGGCCTTTCAATCTGTGCGGACCTTATCCCCGATTGGCAGTGAGCCCATTGTCGCATACCGGGAAGCCGCTCGCACCAACGCTCATACCTTCTCTGCAGCCCCGGCCGTCTATGCCGGCATCTCGGCTTCCATCAGCCGCGCGACTGATCTTCATTACCAGAGCCAGATGGAAATGGTTTTCGCAAGAACCCTTGACGGCGGCGACACATATTTTATCGATGAGCTTTCGAAATACTGGTGGAGAACGGCAGACGTAACGGCGACCTTGCCGGCAGCGCTGATCGATGATGACTGGGCTGTGAAGACGTTTTACGTGGCTCCTTACCAGTCCCGGTCGACTGACGATGAGCTTCAGCTTGAAGCCCAGGCCTATTTCAATGGTGGCGTTTTATCCTTCGATTCACTTCCCCAAGGACCCTATTATTTTCATGTCATCAATCAAAAAGGCTATGCAGCAAACATTGTCGGAAATATTCAAAGGGTATACGAGAGCGTTCCAGGCGTTCCGCATGCCCTCGCTCTCACGGTCTTTGAAGACTTTGATGATGAGGTTACTGGTATCTCGTCCTTCGCAGACAAGCCCATCGTCACGACCGATAAGACCATCTTACGAATTGAAGGCTCAAAGACGGCCGATGGCTCGGGCAGGACATTCCTTCGAACTGTGAGTGACGAATATGGCTGCATTTCAAATCAGTCGATTGTCCAGACCAATGTCGGGATCTTTCTCTGGAGCAATTCCGGGATCATCTACACTGATGGGCTGAAGGCGCTGCGGGTCAGTGAGCACCTGATAGAACGCTATGAGACATGGCTTACCAGTGTCCGGGGAGGACTGCCAACCATAGGCCCTGAGCAGCTTCGGGGCTCCTATGATGCGCTGAATCGTAAGGTCTACTGGTCTCTGAAAGATGAAAACGGCAAGCCCTTTTTCGTGGTGCTTTCGCTGCAAAAAGGTATTTCCCCCATGATGCCCATCGTCACCGAGAGCGGAATCCGCTTCAATTCAGTCGATGAAAATGATGGGGAAGTAACGCCCGTCGATTACTTTCAGACCCACGCCACGCTTTACTCAAAGGACATGAAGGCCTGGTATCGCGGCCAGGGCACGTTTCTGATGGTAAGGGATTCCGCTCGCACCTATGACGAGTCTCATATCGATGACCTTAAGCATCCGATTCTTCCCTACTTCAAAAGCACGGCGTTTGCCTTCCAGCTGCCATGGGCTACCAAGCAGACGAGTAAAATTCATTTCAACCTGCGGGATTTGACGAGAAATGGCGTAAGCCTTACCCCGCTTGGTTGGAACGACTTATCCACAGGCCCGCATAAGCTTGGAAACTGCCTAAACTTTCAGCACATGGACTTTGCTCTCGACTATTCCACGCCATCGCTTCTCGACCTCGAGCACTTCTTTAGGCACACCGATGCCAAGTGGAAGACGACTTCAGTCGTGACCTATAAGCGGCGTTTCGGCAAAGGAAAGCAGCGGAATCTCTATAAGCAGGTTGGCTTTCAGGCCCTTAAGCTCCGCTATGACGTGATCGATAAAAACGATCCTGGCATCACTTTGATCGAACTCACGCACAAAGCAGTGGACGGCACAGACTTCGCGCAGGAAACGGTCTTCATCGATATCACGCAGAGTTCTGGAACGGCGATCCAGGATCTCGAACTTGACGCCAGCGGCCAGTTCTATGTTTCATGGAACGACACGATGGAACCCGCGCCCATCTCAGACGTGGAGCTTCTTTCCAATTCCCTCAGAATCATTGTGCTGCCAAGCGGTTCAGCGCCGATCAACGCCTCAGACTATACTGAGAAATGGCCTGCGCTCTCTTTTTACCGCGTGTTTACGGATCAGAAGATCGACATGCTCGGCTACAAGCTGGACTACCGACTGATCGGCGATAGAACGACTGGAAACGCTAAATCCACTGACAATGGGGGAGTTGATGCCTAGGATGGATACGAGCAATCGTCCTGATCACCTGGACCTGGCAGACGATGACATCAGAGCCATGAGCGATGAGGAAGCCAGAAACGCCCTCTATCGGATGGCCGAGAAGATCAAAGTCGTGCTTGATTATTATGAATCGCATATCGAAACGCTCTATGCTGCAGTCACAGCATTGGAAGACTAATTGCTATGATTTCCCGGCTCCTGTAGACTTTCCGAGTGAAACAACGCGCAAAGATAGTGTCCCCTATCTTGTATTTCAACCAAAGTGCTGGACCCGGCTTTTTTAAAAGGCCGGGTTTTTTCGTACTCCAACCCTATGAAAATCATGTTTTTCTTGACATAATCAAAAGGACGGACGCACCACACTTTGGGAGATAAATATAATGTCCAAGCGCTACACGCTGCTTATCATCATGCTGTTTGGGGCTATTGCTGCCGAATCCGCAAAAGTTTCGACTTGTGTCACCATCATTGATACGGTACTTAAAACTCTGCCTCATCTTCAGAAGACAGCAGAATAAATCCTTTCCTTTTATCCCCATTTTCCTTGTGTATTTATTTTGGTCCGGGAGTCTCTCCCCCGGGCCTTTTTTCTTTCCTTGTGATGCGTCTGTCTCTATAATCACCGGACAAGGTCTGCGAGATACTTTCTTTTTGGGGCGGTTGTCCAGTGAATCTACCGATCATCGTACAACTCCTACTGGACCAGATGGCCTACTGGCTGTTTGGTCTTTCATTCATCTGGTGGCTCGCTGATGCTTACCACAAAACATCCTCCAAAACTTAGCCTGCTCCAGGTTTACTGCCCACATTGCTCCGAGAAAAACCCATACTATACCGAACCCGGGGATGTTATCCTGGACCACACACTAACGTGCCGCGGCTGCGCAAAGCTTTTCCATTTCGCTCTGAAGTGGAATGCAGAAATCGCCACATTTAAAGAGTGAACCTAAGCACAATCGAGAGCATTTGAGCAGGAACTCCGTCTGCTCGTTCTGGCGTTTTTGCCAAAAGCACTCTAAGATGAGGTGTGCTATGAGACAATTTCTGATCTTCATCGCCATTCTCATCCTGATTATGGCCCTTCTCGCACGAACAAAATCAATCGAGCCAATCGAGTCTTTCGAGCAGGAAAAAATCCTCTGGAGGATAAGATCCTATGGCCGAAGCGCCCTGGACACTCAGCCGTCTCATTGATGAGGTGAAGGATGACCTTGAACTTCATCAGGAAGATTTCGTTACCACGCGCGATCTGATCAAATTCGTTCGCCATGCGATAGAAGATGCCCAGGATATCGTGATTGGCTGCTATTCAGACTTTCTAAAGACCTTCGCAGATTTTGACGTCACGGCTGGTCAGACGGTTCTTGATCTTCCCGAAGACATCTACGACAGCAGAATGCGCGGCTTTTATTATAGTGATGCCGGCTGGGATGATCCGGCTTCGAACCCCTATAAGATCCGTAAAATGCGCGATGTTCAGGCTTACGATGGGGAAGCTTACCGCTACGACCTCATCAACTCCTCGACCGACGGGCAGCAGCTCTATATTTATCCGGCCATCACCGAAGCTTCAGACAATAAGTTTCGGCTCTGGTATATCCGCAAATTCAACATTCCAACAGCCATGAGTGATGTTCTCGATAAGGGCCTTCGCGTCCAGTATCTCCTGAGCCATGTGAAGTGCGCGGTGATGCTCAAGGAAGGCGATCCCATGTATGATAGCGAACTCGCCAAGCTGACCGCGCAGCAGGAATCGATGAAGATGAGCCTTTCGAGTCTCACAGATGACGATGAAAACACAATTCTGGAGCCAGACGATTACGCATTATCGATGGCCGGATATGACGAATAGACGGAGAAATTACTGATGGCAAAACCACAAATCGGCCAGGCAGGGACAGCATCAATTGATCCAGATATGATCAACCGGGAGCCATCCGCCGAGGAAAGAGCTGCGGCTGCGGCACGAGCGCAGAGGGATAAGCAGATCCTCAAAGACAGGGGAATGCTCCCTGGTGCCCAGGGCAACATGCCAGGCACTCTGCAGATAGATCCTGTGGTCGCAGGTTGGCAGCCTGATCCAGCTAAATTGAATCAGATGTTGAGTGACGCAGTGGGTGGCTACGCTTCCGCAAAGCTTGGCTATACCCCTTATCAGACTCAAGCTGGCCCGCAGATGCAGAAGATGAACTTTAACCCATATCAGCAGGCCGCGCGGAATCAGGCTCACTCCCAGGCTGCAGGTGGACTCGCACAGACCACAGGCATGTCCACGGCTGATCGGATGCGCTCATTCTCGGACTTTAATCGAGCGAAAATTACTGGCCAGCTTGGGGCGAGCTCCAAGGTAGGTCAGGCTCAGGCTCAGAATATGACAGACGTAGGCCGCTTCAATGCCGGCAGGGCCATGGATGTGAACCAGGCAAACGCTGGCGCTTTCAACCAGGCCTCACAGTTCCGCGCTGATGCTGGCCTTCGCAGAGATCAGAATCTTTATAACGGAGCCATGGCCGATAGGAATCTTGGGCGTCAGCTTGAGATCAGTCAGCTGCTTGCACAGTCCCAAGGCAAAGACCGCGATGGCGGCTGGCTTGCCAACACATTCGGCAAGATGTGGGATGGCGTTGATAAAATGTTTGGGGGATGAATCATGTCGCTTGTTGGTAATCCAAAGCCAGGCTCACTGAATCCATGGGCACCCTTTATTGACCATTACGAAAAAGGCAAGTACGGATTTGACATACAGTCTGTGAGTCAACCCAGAGGCATGATGGCCCAGAACTTCGATCCCATGCGGCAGCGTGCTCTCGGCGCTGTCAATGCGGGCGTCCAGTCTGGTACTCAAACAGCCATGCAATCGCTCATGCAGAGCGGCGGCTTGTCTGCGGCCGACAGGCAGGCTTTGCAATCTCAAGGTCAGCGGCAGCGTGTGAACCTTGCGCAAGGAGCCATGGCACCAATCGATCAGATGGCTGCTCAAAACATGTATGACACACAAAAATTCAACGTGGGCGCTCAGCAAAACGCTCTCGATATGAATCAGGACTTCCAAAACAGGCGAGGGATGGAGATGGCCTCGCAGAATGAAGCCCGGGCTGTGAACCTCTATCAGCAGCGCATGAAGGAAGCTTTCCTTGAGCGTCAGCTGGCAAAAGCAAAAGAACTTTATCCTTAAGGAGAGCGAAATATGTGGTGGATTCCTTTAGCAACGGCAGCAGTATCTGCCTACATGGGCAATCAGCAGCAAAAGGCCCAGACCGATGCACGTAAGGAGCAGGCCCGCTTCAACGCTTGGGCTCCGCTCTTTGGCCAGGCTCCAAAGCCTCTCGGTGCCGAGCAGGATCAGGTGACCCCTGCGATCCTTCAAGGTGCAATGTCTGGCTATCAGATGATGGCTCAGCATCAAATGAATCAGAAGCTCGGAAACTATTACGATAAGATGTCTGCCAAGGACACTGCGAATCCCAACGCATCCACGCAGGCCCCATTGCTTTCGTCCCTCTATCAGCAGCCCATGACCTACGACAGCCGCAGAGTGGACCCAGAAACCTATTTCAACATGTATGGCATGAGCTAAGGAGAAAACGAAATGATGGAATATCTTGCTCAAATGCTTGCGGACACAACGCAGGAACGCACATTGACCCAGGTCCAGGCCAATGGAAACAGTAAGCAAACTGTGACCGTCAAAACGAAACCAGCAAAGAAGGAACAAGGCCCAGAAGCGCCTTTGGATGCGGCTTCTGCAAACCTGCCGCAGGGCGTTCTCGATATGATGGGCATGGGCCAGGCAGCACCTCAGCAGCCATCTCTTCCCCCAGAGCTGCTTCAGATGCTGCTTTCTCAACCGCCATCGCCAGCGCCGACTGTGGATCCAATGGCAAATCAGATTCCAATGAACATGTACGGAGTCTAACTATGGGCGGCTTTCTTGATCCGTTTCTTGCTCAACTCTTTGGCCAGCAGGCTCAGGCGGCTCAGGCAGCGAAGGCCGCACCAGTCTCCCAGGTTCCCTTGGTTATGAATCCGAATTACAAGGCACCAGCGCCGGCTGTGATTATGCCGAATCCGAAGACTGTTCCACCTGTGAGTCTTCCCGGAAATCCAGCTGCATCCATCCCCAAGGGAGAGGATGGCCCAGTCACGCTTGAAGACATTCACGCAGCCGCTGTGAAGCTTGGGATCCTTGGCCAGGAAAGTGCTGAAGCCCCGAAGTTTGACATCAGTGATCTGATGGGAAAACGCGATGAAATGGCTGAAGTCATGAAGGCGATGCCTTATGATGTCAGGCCCCTCGCAAACCTTATGGACACAATTTACGGCACCAAATCTTCCCAGATGACTCCTGATATCCAGGCTGAGTTTCTGAATAAGATCAAAGCCGCTCAGGGCATCATGGGCGAAGGCGCTGCATTGCAGCAGGTCAAGGGCCAGGCACGTCTTGAGGAATTCAAACAAAAGCTTGGCCAAGCGCTTAACCCGGCAGACCAGGCTCTCGTTCTTGAGCGTCTTGGGAAAGCTCTTGGCAGAGCGCGAGGCGGCACCAGTGAAGGCATGGACTGGAAGCAAAAAGTCTATAACGACAAGGAATTTGACGAGAACGAAGAACGCGAATATCGCGCCGACAAGGACGATACGGACAAGCTCGAAAAGCTCCAAACTCAGTTCGAAAACCGTGATTCTGTCAAGAATTATAAGAAGTCGAAGGTCTCTGCGGACAAGCTGCGTGGCCTTGTTTATAAGCCCACAAGGACAGGTGTACCTGACTACGCTTCAATCATCCTTTTCATTAAAAACCTGGACCCAGAGTCAACGGTTATGTTTAACGAAGCCGCTTCTCTCGGAAAAGCTGAAGGTCTCTTTTCGAAGCTCAAGCAGATCCCGGATAACCTTGTCAACGGTACGACTCTTACCCCAGGCCAGATCAGGGATATGCTCAAGGCCATGGACATCATGGAAGATCAGTCCCGCAGGACATATCGTCAAGAGCGGTCATCCTACATTAAAAAGGGCCAGACCAACCGTCTTAGAAACCCGGAAGACGTTGTCCTTCCAACCGATGCGTCTGCGGCTGACAGAGAGCGCTATTACCTCTATTTGCATCCTGACGGTAAAAACAAGATTCGGATTCCAAGGTCTGATCGTACCAAGTTCGAAGACGAGAACCAGAAGATGCTGGACAGTGGAACCATGAGACGGCTCGGGATTGAAGAAAAGGATGAAGACTGATGCCAAATAAATGGGAAACCATTCCGCTTGAAAAAGAAGAAAAAGGCAAATGGGAAACCATTCCCTTGACTCCCGAGGAGCAGGCCCAGTATCAGCCAAGCGACCTCTCAGCCCTTGACGCCTATGTCGCTGGGGGTACGCAGGGCCTTTCTTCGCGCTTCGCAGATGAACTCGCGGCCAAGCTTGAATCGCTGATGGGCGATCAGTCCTATGATGAAGTCTATGCGAGAAAGCAAAAGGAGCTTGAGTATCTGAGGGCCATGTATCCTGCAGAAATGATGGCCTCAGAAGCTGCCGGGTCCATCGGTGGCTGGATGATTCCTGCAGGCCTTCTCGGCAAGCTCGGGCTCAAGAGCAAAATGGCTTATGACGGTATCCAAGGTGCTGTGACTGGACTTGGCGGCAGTGAGCAGCAATTGAAGGATGGCCTTGTGCAGCCGGCGATTGACACAGTTCAAGGTGCAGCCGAAGGCGTGATCGGTGGCCTTGCCGGTCGGCAAATCATCGCCCCTCTGGCCAAAGGAGCAGCCAAGCTCGCAGCACCGATTGTCAGGCCAGCGGTGGAATCTGCGAAGGCTGTCGCACAAAAAGGACTTGATGCAGCGCTGAAGTATTCGGCTCCGCTGCTCTTTAATGTTCCCTTGGAAGTCGCCGAGCGTGCCATGAAAAACCCCACGATCTATAAGGGATCCGTGGGCACGGCCGCCGATGTTGCTTCACAAAAGATCGCCCCGCTTGCCAACCGTGTGTCGGCTAAAATCGATGCAGACATGGCCGAAGCTACCGCGGCCCTGACCGATGATTTCGCAATGACTCCGGGGGAATTCACAGACAAGGCTCTTGAAAAGTTCAAGGCTGCCAAGCTCGTGACGACTGACCCAAAGACCGGAAAACTCTCCTGGCGTGATGCAGGAGCCAAGGCCGCATGGAAGGCTGAAAGCAAAGCTGCCCAGGATCTTGCCGGTGAGAAGGGCCACCTTACCCAGAAAGAGCTTCACGAGTTTTATGGGATGCTCAAAAAGAACACAAAGTACGGCGACAACGCCGATACCGCTGCCTCGGAAGCCTGGAAGGACATCCGAAAGGAAGTCAATAAAGAGCTTTTGAAAAACGACGATTACAAAAAGCCCATGCTCCGCGTCTGGTCTCAGACTGACGACATAGAGGATTTCCGCAAGGCTCTGAACCTTGTTCAAAGCGGCGATGATGCAGCCGGCCGTTACGCTGCTGATGCTGATAAAACCGCGAGAAAAGCTGCGGCGGTCTCCAAAAAGAAAGAAGAGGTTCCAGCCGATAAGGTCATCGATGCCTTTGCTGAAAAGTATGGGAACGCTGACGAGAGAAACCTTGTGGCGATCCTTAAGCGTGTGGCTGATGAAGCTGACCTCAAGGCTCAATGGCCTTCCAAAAGCAAGCTCCCAGGCTTAGGTACCATCAGTGGTGGAGCCGCAGCGCTGACGACTTTAAACCCATACCTTGCTGCCGCCGGCCTTGCTCGTGATATTGGTGGCCCACCTCTCTGGAAGGCAATGGCTACCAGGGCATCATCGGCTGCACCTTCATGGAATCTGAATCTGCCAGGGATGCCTTCACTGGCACCGGCTGCGGTTAACTTCGCGACCAATCCCATCCTTGGTGGCGATAACCCGTACGCGACCAAAGCACCTTAAAAGCAGCCTTTGACAACGCCAGGCTGTGTACTGTAAAACATACACATGCCGAACTTTTCATCATTACTCATACCTGCCGTGGCTTCAGTATCCTGAGGTTCACGGTTTTTTTTGAGCACAGGGGGAATGTCAATGGATATCATCCAGGCAATGTCGCGTCTCAATAAAGTCAACAAGGCAAGGGTATGGAAAACGATTAAGACTTCCCTCGATCGATATCCCGAGCATCTTGTGAGAGTCCACTCCGATAGCGCCCAGCGGGAAATCTGGTGTTCCAGAAGCTACCTCGTGCAGATCTTCCATTTGAACTCACAATGGGAATGCATTGCGATTATCCGAAATGCGTTTGACGGGCATTTTACCCGCTACCTTGATGGGATCACCTGGGATAAAATCCAGGAACTCAAAGCCCAGTGCGGCCGAGGTGAGTTTGAAGCAATGGAGCTTTTCCCGGCTGACGCTGATGTCCAGGACGTTTCGCATCGCTACATCTGGGTCAAAAGACGCGGATCACTCATAGAGGACATGCCCTTTGTGAAGCTCTCGGACCTTGATTTAATAACGATCAGACAGGCGGCTGCCCTTGCTCCCGCCGAGGAAACACCATGTTTACAACTGCAGCAGAAAAACGCTTGAAAGAACTCCAATCGCAGATGCACCTGAACCCAGGCGAACAGATCGAAGTTCGGTATCTTATTGAGCAGAAATATGCTTATGGAGTGCCGGCTGTGTCATCTGGCGGCTTGCAGTATCCACCCGGAGTAAGGGGAAATCCGATAGATGAGATAAAGGATAAGGCGTATCACGAACTAAAGCGGAAGATGGAAGGCCAGGGGCTGAAAGGCCCCTGAATTAGTGCGTTGCATCGTAGTTTGGGTTCTTCTTTTTCATGCCTGGAACGAGCTTGATATCTGGCTTGCCAGTGGGCGCATCTTCTTCAAGGCTGGCTTCAGGTATCGCATCACGAGCTTTATCAAAGCCGCGCTCATAGGTTCTAATGGTCCGGTCTGTGCTCCGGTCCCTTGATCCATCATTGAAAATTTCACGGTAGGTTTTACTCACGCCGCGAAGCTCCGCGACTTCCATGCTCAGCTCCATTACTCGATGCTTCAGGCTTCTGTTTTCAGCTTCAGATACGTCCAGCGATATTTTCAGGTTTTGCATATCGTCATCCTCAGTGGTGTTTTCAAAAACCCTGACTCTAAGGGTCATGTGAGCGAAAAGCTCCCGCTGCTTTTGATTCCATTTTGGGGTTTCTATCTCAGCAGCCATTCCTGTCGGGACTTTGTGATTGCAGCGGTTGGCAAGCTCTCTACGCACTATGTACGTCCTATTGTTTTCCTTGCGAATACTGCCGTCAAGCTCCAGAGAAACCAACGCTCTTTGGATAGTACGCACGCGAAAACCTGTCAACTGACGAATCTCACGCGATAAGGGAATTTTGAACTTTGCGGTATTTTGCTTATCCATAAACCAGAAAATATAGAACAGGCAGAACTGCTCCACGATATAAACCGGGGGCTTTTTCTTGGTCTTCAGCACTCCATCGCTGCTCACAGTTTCATCATCAACTACACCGAGCAGTTTCATGCACTGTTGGCGACAGTCGACTTTTGTAAAACGCACTATTGTGTTGGGTACGTAAGGTGATTTTGTTGCCATCTATGGCCTCTCAATCGATTTTTCGGGGTTTGCACAGATGTATCAGGTCAGGCTGAACTAAGTAAATCAGGGATTTTTTAAAATTAAAAAGGTGCCTAAATATGCCCATAAAATAGTATGAATTCGTGGGTGTTTTTACTCGACGGGTTCAAAAATTGCGTCTCCACCAGACGCTTTTGAAACCAAAAACGTCTCCACCAGACGCTTTTGGAAAAATAAAGGCAATGATTCCGAACCCTTCGGCATTTCCCTCTTGAATCTTGTATTCAATCGGGATCTCGGAGCCCAAAACCCTGGGGAAAAAAACTGGGATCTTGAAATCCCCAACCCCGAAATGCGAGAACCGGGAACAAAGCACAGGAGATTCCCAAACATGGTTTTTCAAACAAGGGCGAAGCCCGATGTCCGAGCGGATGTTTCAACAATGCTGATGGTGATTCAAACGAGAGAGGCGGAAATCCGGGAACTGAAAGACCGCCTTCACTCTGTTCTTCAGCATCGCGACGAGCTGATGCTTAGGATCGAAAGGCAGGAACTGGAGCTTCTTCACTTCCGCCAAGGTGTTTCAAAAATAAAGCCGGTTGTAAAACCCTTCCGGTCCTAGGGCTGTTCACCGAGAGGGCTTCAACTTCACGCGGAGTGCCGTAGGCTCCGCGCTCCACTCCCTTCGGTCGCTACACTTGGTCTTTGGGCGCATGGCGCAAGAAAACCTACGAACGTTGTCCCGGTTTCCTGCTTTTTCGGTTCTCACCGCGAAGCGGCAAAGGCGCACACACCAGCTATCTCGATGCCCACACGGTTTCTCGCGCCGTAGGCCACACCCACCCTGTCATTCTGGTTTTCCCTATCAAGAGCGGCTTCGGTTCCCGGATTTTTGCAGGCTCCCTTCAAGGGGGAGACTGCCACGGTCCCATGCATCATCGCAGATTTTTAAACCTGTCTAGGCCGAAGGCCTGCCTTCACTCGTGAGGTTTAGCGACATCACGCAAGTGAGGGAGCATACAGCTAAGTCATTCTTGCGGGAAATTTTCCAGCATGCGAAGCCACTCAGCTTGGGTGTCTGCTCCAAACTCCCGATGTTTGCAGGGCGTAATCCACTCAATGCACCTGTAGACCCTTTCCCTACTGAGAACCTTGGCCGTTCTTTCATCGAAACCCTTAAGCAGCAAGCGCTTCTCCTCAGCTTCAACCAAAGCGTTGACCGTTGCCTTGATGTGATCCGATGGCGTCTTGGGGTTAAATCGAAACCGAAAGCGGGACTGCAAAGTCGTGATGTTCAGCAATTTTTGAGGAGGGGTTTTAAAACCTTTTCTTATGTCCTGCACGTATGCAGGTAAGGGTTTGTGGATATCATTGGGTTTTTTGGGGGTACCCTGCATACGTGCAGTGTTGCTGATATCACTGCTTTTTTTCCTCCTGCTACCCTGCATACGTGCAGTGCTGGGGGTACCCTGCATACGTGCAGTGTTGCAACCCCTTCTCGGAGCTTTCAAGATTGGCGACATATCCCAATCATCTGGGTCGGTTGTGTGATAAATGTTGGAGGGTTTTGCGCCTTCAGTAAGCACAATTTTTTCGATTTCTACGATCTTTGCCTTCTCGATGAGCGGCAGATATTTTTTCAGAGTGTGAGCACTGAATTGGCTTTCGAGATACTCGCGTGTGATCAGAAAATCCTCGTCACTGCCGAGCAGAATGTAGATCAGTCGGAACAATGTGTCGTTTATCTTGCCCATTCGGTATGCCCGGTCCAAAGGATCAGGGATCGCTGTGAATGAGCGCTTTCTTTTGACAATGGCGGTAAGGTGATTCAGTCTGCGGCGATGTTTGGGACGTTTTTTGAACGGATAAACGTTGCTTTTTCCATCATTCATGATAGAAATTTCCTTGTGAGATTTAAGTTTTTTTGAGGGCCTAGAGCCCATGAAAGTCAAGGTTTTGACAGAACCTTGGCTTTTCTTTTTTTGGGCTAGCCCGCCTCTATGCTTTTATGTGCACTTCGTAATCAGCCGCTCATCTTATTCCCCCCGTATCCTTTACTGCGCTTGGCTTTGAGCCTGGGAGTGATCTAAATACCCCATCTTTTGGTGCAGGTATCCAGAATCACAGGCTTATTCACGATTGAAAAGTCATCCAAAAAACAGGTTATTACCTATCACATTATGACGCAACGTATGTGCACCAATGCTTACAGAGGTAAGGAACTGTATGGATTTTACATGGGGGATTTATGATCAGTCCCAATCCCCTTTTAATCGCAGTCCAGTTCATGTGTTGGGGCTTTGTAACACGCTGGACTACTTGCGCTCAATGGCCATCAAAGGGCAGGGGAAGCGGGGAGTTTACCGTCTGACGATGGCGCACATAATCGAGAACGCCAAAATGAAGCAGAGCCAGAGCCCTCCCACGAGCAGTGTGGGGCTCCAGATCCAAAACCACGGCACAGTATCGACTGGCTCCACAGCGCAGACCTTGAGGGCAAATAGCAGCGTCTGAAGCAGGAATAAAGCACCAAAGCCCATCGTTAACTCCACAGCCAGTTGATGACGTTTACGGTGATGATGAAGAAAAGCCCCGAGACTGCGAAGCGCATCTTGATTTCGTCTTTCAGGGGATTGCGGCAAAAACGCTCGTGATCGCGGAAATAGAGCGGCCATCGATTCTCAGGTTTCACTTTTCCCCCTTGGGCTGTCCTGCCCTCACCCATTTTTGATACACCGCCCAATTGGGACCTTGTCTGGTCATATGTCGTCTGTACATGTTCGTTGTGTCTGCTATGTGCTTGCCGGCGAACGGGCCGTGCTGGAGGATGTACTCCCCACGCGAAAAGTACTTTTTGAACGCCGAGATGATGGCTTCAGCTTCGCCGGACGTGAGATTAAGGCCATTGCCTTTGAACTTGTGTTTGTGGCTCAGAATGGCAATTTGAGCTTCAGAGGCTGCAGTCTGTGCTGCGTCCGGGTTTGATGCCGCTGCCTGATGAATAAGGGGAGCCAGACTGGCTATGCTCTTATGGTACTTCTCGGGAAACTTCTTTTCTGCGATCATCTGCGCCACGTTGGGCATCTGTCCATCAAGCATCAAATGGCATGCTTTTATGGCCTCCTGCGTCCAGTGGATCCGATCCGATGGAGCTCCATCCTCGATCAAATCAGCCAGGTCGCATTCAAGCTTCGCAACAGAGTCGAGTGGATTGCGGGCATCGAGAGCCTCACGTTGAATGCGGGTCCACTTTCCTGATTCGATACTCGGTGAGCTTCCGAAAACGTAGACATTGCACTCGGTCTTGCCGCGATAAAGCCGAAGCCCGCGGCCGATGCGCTGCAAATACGTTACAACGCTGCTCGTACCCCATGGCATGAAGATGGCGCCGATGTTCGGGATGTCGATTCCAGTCTCCAATTTACGGCAATTGACAAGCATCTCGATCTTGCCTTGTCTGCAGTCTTCGAACAATTGCCTGCAGTATTGCTCTGAGTCATCACCTGAGACGTAGGCCACGCGAATCTTGGCCTCTTCCGCGACGAGCCGCATCTCCTGCGCTTCCTGTTTTGATCTGAGGTAGACGACTGAAACAAAGCCCCGCGACATCTCCTTTTCCTGCCAGATCTTGATGACCCCGGCGAACCGTTCAGCCGGTTCCATGTGCTCCATGCAGAGCTGGAAAAGCTTCGGGGGAACGAGAAAACCCTGCGTTATAAGCTCTTTTGAGCTGATCGCATAGGCCACCGTTTCGAATTGGCTGAAGGAATATTGGTTCTTTCGGTAGGGTGTGGCACTGAAACCGATATAGAGCGCTTTCGGGAATAAATCCTCTGTGAGCGTCTCATAGCTGTCGGTTCCGAATTGATGCGCTTCATCGATCACCACAGCCTTCACTATTTTTCGCATTGGGTTTTCAGTCCAATACTTTCGTGCGCCCGATGATGTCATCGATTGAATTGTTGCGAAAACAACCTTGGTCCCCATCTTGGGTTTATTCCGAGCAGTAAAGCGCATGGCCTGCTTTCCATAGCGCCCATGCTCGGAATAGGAAAGGTGCAGCTGATCGATAACATCTGTGAGGTGACAGGTTACGACCACGCATTGATTGAAGGTGAGGCCATCGACAATTCTATCGATCACCATGGCTTCAACCAAAGATTTACCAGAGCCAGTGGGGAGGACAGCTCCCACTTTACGGTAAGTCTTCAGCGCTTCGGTGACCGCATCAACTGCCTGGATCTGGTAGGGCCTCGGTATCATAAAATTCAACTTCCCTGATCAGAATTGTTGCGGAAGGATGCGAAGCGCCATGCATTCGGGCAAAGGTCGCCCCACACACCATCTTGTCATTGACCAAAAACCTGGCTGCTTGAAGTCCATCCAGCACGGCTTTGGCCAGATTATCTATGTCAGCGAGCTTTTTGGTCTTGAAGCAAAAGAAGGCTTCGATCCAAAGATCCTGTGTCCAGGGCACATCGGGATTCTCGGACTTCAGCCATTTGCGGAATTCCTGCTGGTTCTTGAGCGGCTGATAAGCGTGACCCTTGGCAAACCTTGGACGCGATAAAGGATAAAGATGGCCCGGATAGGTTCCGAACCAAAGCACCTTGCCAGGCGAGGGGAGCTTCATCGTTTCTCTATTACCTCAACAGCCATGATCGCACCGATGCGGCGAGGCAGGCCAACGGCTTCCCATCCCTTGGGAAGGTGAATGCTGATGGGTTCGGCTTCTGGAAGCGGAAGCGTTCCGTCGTCGCCCTTCTTCTGACGCTCAAGCTGATCATGGCGGATGCCTTTACCAACCCACATGAAGCATTCTTCCAGAGCTGTCATCGCAAGAGATCGCTCACGGCTTGGCTCCAGGTGATGATCAATGCACGCTTCCAGCATCTTCGCATAACTCTTGATCTGACGGGACGCATGCTCGCTCAGGCCATCCCACGCAATAAAATCAAATCTGCTCATTTACCCATGCTCCTTTGAAAATCCTGCAGCATCGCTTGGGCGTCTGCCTCAGCTTCAGCCAGTGATGTGCGTGACGGGCCACGCTTTTTTGCTCGGTCACCATCGCGATCAATGATGAGTATCCCGCGCCAGCCTGTGGCCGTGTACTTGGCTGTTGCCTTCACTCGAACCTGGATTCTCGCGCTGCTCACAACTTCCACTTCTTCTTCCATGTGCTTCACTCCGCTGCGATCTTGAAGGCGTAAATAGGCTTCTTACAGAGGGAACATGAGACCGTTAAAACACCATCCTTGTAGCGGCACCATGTCGGTGTCCTTGGATGGCAAACGCTATGAACCCAGAAGTCTGGATTGATGTGAATGATGTTGCAGTCTGCGCTTCCGCATCGCTGGGGTTTATCTATGTCGGCCCTGGTCAGGACTGGCAGTTCAGTCATTGGAGCCCCCACAACTTGAACCTGAATCGCTGGAACTGGACCCACTGTCACAGCTCGAACTGTCCGACGACCAGCTTGCGCTTGCGCCGCCGCCCGAGAATTTGCCGCCACCGCCTTCATACTTCGGGGGAGCATAAACGCTCACCTCACCCAACCACGATGGGATCGTATCAGGCAGATCCGGGTATAGATCCTTCATGCATGTCAGCTTGATGTCATCGGCTTCATCGACGAAAATCACGCTGCACGTCTGGCCGCGAATTTCGGGCTTCAATGGGGGAGCCTTCGAAGTGTAGCGAACGCCCATGACATCGCGAGGCAACTCCGGCTTCGGCTTTCTCTTGAACTTCTGCTTCAGCCATGCGATCAGATTAAAAAGCATCATTGGTGCCCACCAGCTTGAACTTGCCGAACATTTGGTATTTGCTGTTCGCGGGTTTCCAGGGAGTCGTCTTGAAGATCTTCGATTGAAGATCAAAGCTGCGAACGTCCTTCGAATCCCTGGCTCCAGTCAGAATCTCAAGCAAAGCCGTGGTGTCTTTCCTGGGTGCGCTTCCGTCTTTTTTCATGCGGTAAAAGTAAAGATTGATCATCTCGCCGATGTGCTCGCCGTCCACAATCCGGCATTCAAGGCGAAAGCAGTTGTCGTGCTCGTCCTTTTTAAACACGGCCTCAACGCAAAGGGTAACTTCAGTGTCAACGGGCAGTTCGGTAACGAAAGTTTGTGGACGTTTTGTCATTTGCGGACGGTCTCCAGGCATCTCATTATTGATTCTTCAGTCATCTCGAAATTGCCACGCAGCATCTCGGCCGAGATCTTGCGAAGGACTTCCTTGTCGGTGACGCCCATGGGTTCCAGGGTTCTTGCGAGCCAGGCCTTGTTTGCGGAAGACTCGTCATACTTCGGCATCAAAAGCTCAGCGTCATAATCGCCATCGAGCGCTATGCCCAGGATCGAAGCGTATGCGTAGCGGCGGTTATAGCTTATGAGCGAAGACATCTCTTTGGGATCATCAGCTTTCGGGAGCCCGGTTTGCTTGTCGACCTTGGGAGGTGGAAGCACTGAGGAGAGCGTACTCAGGACGTATTCACCGCTATCGTGGAGCAGCATTGTCTCAACCGTGACCTTACGATCCTGAGTTGATGGGAACTGCAGCACAGTCAGCCCATGCCTGGCCAGCACGGGTTTGGTATTGAAGATGATGTTGCTCAGTGATGCGTATTCAAAGAACACTCCCTGAAAGCTCACCTTCTTATCGAGGGAAATAGTGGGCATCTCCGACTGAGCTTTTGATAGAGCTTTCGCAAGCTCAACAAGGCTCCCAGACACTGGGGTAAGCATTAAAATTTCTCTTGTGTTGTGGTTATGGTGACAACTATGCTGACACCTCAATCAAAAATCAAGAGCTTAAAATTCATGATTATCAGCACCTTCGACGACTTGCGGGCAGAGCTTGCAGCGACTGATGGACTTATGTTTCTGGCTCCTGTGGCAGAAGATGTTTACCGCGCTCATGGTGCCTTAAGTCAATCAGAGATTAAAGTTGTAGCGGAAAAATCACCTGCACATCTTCGGCACCAAAGGCGCACGCTGCGTGCTCCCTCGGAAGCCATGAAGCTCGGAACTGCAGCCCACAAGATGATCCTGGAGCCTGACGATTTCGACTCGTGCTACGCTTTTGCTCCTGAATGTCACAAGCGAAGCAAAGACGAGAAAGCCGTGTGGGAAGCGGCAAAGGCCGAAGCCAAGGCAAGCAAAAAGAAACTCATCACGAAGGAAGACCATGCTGCGGCTACTGCTATGCGCGATTCCATCTTTTCAAACGAGCGAGTGGGAAGCCTTCTCCGAGGAGGAGTCGCAGAACGCGCGTGTTTCGGAAATTTGCTGGGACTTCATGGAAAGGCACTCCTTGATTATTACCATCCGAACGACCACGCGATCGTCGATCTCAAATCTACTAAATCTGCCAGTCTTAAACAGTTTGAACGTGACGTGCGAACTTACCGCTATCATTGGCAAGCCGCCTGGTACACCGACCTCGTGAAGTCGATCACCGGCAAAGCCCCCACGTTTCAGATCGTGGCCGTTGAAAATGTTGAGCCCTACTGCGCGGCGATATTTGAAATCAAGTTTGATCTTCTCGCCATTGCGCGATGGGAGATCCAGCAGACCGTGGATCTGATCAAAAGGTGCATGGACACTGGCGTCTGGCCTGGATACCCCACTGAAGTCAATCAGCTTGGTGCCTATAAATCCGAGTGGGAAGCCTATAAACGTTCGATGCAGGAGTCAGCATGAGGGAGTTTCTGGAGGATCATTGGATTGCTATCGTGTTCGTCTTATTGAACGGGGTCGGCTTTGTGTGGGCCATAAACGAAGGCGAAAGAGTTCGGACTCAGAAGCAAAAATTCTGTTACGCGAAGATGCAAACATTTGAAGACTTTGAAAGGTGCACGAAATGAGCAAGAAACTGGCAGAAGTGGAAAAAGAACTGATCCAAAGAGTCCTCGATGAAAACAACGGTAATCGCGTGGCGGCCGCCAAGGTGCTCGGCATCAGCAAGTTCTCTCTCGCTCGCCGCTGCAAAAAGTACGGCATCCCGAATGGAAAGCCTGGCCGTCCAATAGTCCCAGACCTGGCGGCGGCAGGATGAAACTCCTTCTGCTCCTGGCTTTCGCTCTAATTGGCTGCCGACAGCCGATGCCTGTATCACCTCAACCACCTGTAGAACAGGTATTACCTGTGCAACAGTATTACCCGTACAAACAGTGGGAAGACGACGATGACGATGATCTTGATTTTGGGTGGACCAAAAAGCGGAAAAAGCACGACAGCGAAAGCGCTTGGAAAAAAACACGGTATCACTCCGAGACATTTCGACGACCTCCTCCCAAACCGCGAGTGGTCAGAAGTTTCCGATCTGGCAGCCGCCGAACTCGATGAACCGGCTCCCTGGATTAAGGAAGGCGTGGCAGGTGCGCGTGCCCTTCGCAAATGGCTGAAGCTCAATCCAGGCAAGGTGCCGCCGTTCGAAATCAAGATCCTCAAGGAAACCCATGGCGAGCTGGGGATGGGGCAGAAGATCATGCACAAGGGAACTCATACGATCATTCGTGAGTGCATGCTTGAAGTGGAGAAGCGAAAGAATGCGAATAAGTGAAGCGATGGAAAAGCTCAAGGCGATCCTTGAGGAATGCGGCGATATCAATCTTGTTGTTGTTGAGCATCACGAAGACCATTGGGCAATAGTGGATCAGATCGATATTGACCCTATAGTGCTAGGCCCCCCGAAAGAACTGGTCGCAGGTATCGTGAATCTCGAAATCCAATTCATCGGAAATCCTGAACCCTACTTAAAGCTTGTCAAAGGAGAGCCTGATGGAAACGTTTAAAACTCTGGCCGATGTTGAAAGAGAGCACATTCTCCATACCCTTCAGACTCTCAAGGGCAACAGGACCCAGACCGCAAGGGCTCTTAAGATCGCCCTCCGTACGCTTCAGCGTAAGCTTCTGGCCTACGGCCTTACCCCAGGCGTATGCCTCGATGAATATCAGATGGGAAAGCAGGTCTACTGCAAGGAGACAGGCCGGACATATCCATCCCTCACTGCAGCTGCAAACGACACTGGCCTTAATCTGGCTCAGGTATCCATCGCTGCACGCTATGAGACTTCCATCAAGGGTTTGACGTTCAAACGAGTCGTGTGACTCAAATATTTTGAGGTTTCGAGTGAAAGAATTTTTTATGGGTCTTATCGTCAAGTGGATTCTCTCTGAAGTCGCTCAAGGGGGAGCCGAAAAGCTCGCTCAAAAGCTCAAAGAGATTGCCATTCCCTGGATCGACACCCAGCGTGATGAGCTGATTGCACGTCTCAAGCGGGAAGCTGCCTTGACGAGCACACCCATCGATGACGCTGTTGTTCGGGCGGTGGAGCTTTTTTTGGGTCAGTTGATCCCTGATGTGCTGAAGAAAAAGTAAAAAAGAACCGGGCGCTGGAATACCAGCCCCGGCTGTCCCGAATCAATTTGAGAAGTCAGCCTATTGGTTACTTTCTGGGATATTTTCCCAGAGCTTTTGCTATCAATATTGCCATCTCGACACCAAACCAGGAGCATAGAACTGCACCCACTACGGCGACATGAGGGCGCTCTCTCGCGTAGTCATCAAAGATCAGAAAATATCCGAGAAATATGACGAAAAATCCCGCCATATCCTGGTATTTCTCTGGGATCTTATCGCGCATTTCCACGATATCTTCCCTGAGCCAGGCGATTTCACGCTTGACCTTTCCTTTGAAGCTCAGCTTTATTCGCTCTGACATGCGAGTATCTCCGTTCCGCAGACATCCCTATACCTGCAGCTTTCTGCCCCGAACAGGCCGGATGTTACACAGACCTTCGTCTCAACGCACGATGTTTTATAGATGCACGATGGCGGACGCATATCGGTCGTGGTATCCCCGCCGTATTCGCTGGCATATAGCATGTAGTTGAATCTGTCGTCTATGTCGAGCTGCAGGAGTTCGATCTCATTTTTGAGAGACGCTTTCTTTTCTTCCAGCACTTTCACGTAGCCGTTGGCTGCCACGCCCGTCAGCGTTGCAAGAGCGAAAGCCAGACGGCCATGGGGCAGACCTTGGGTTTGACTAAGAAGCTTTGCCGCATATGCTGCAGCCGCGCCAAGCGATCCGATCCCTGCGTTTTTTGTCAACCAGATCATATCGTCATAAAATAGATATTCAGATTTCATATCGGCCAGCATCTTTTCGTCATCAAGTACATCACGCTTTGCATCGTTTCCAGGGTTAGATGTCTCATTCATGGAATCGACCGTTTGCTGCATGACGAGCGCATTGGCTGCGTATGCTTCCACGAGGTTATCAACCGTGATCTTGATAGTCGGATCCACTGGCACATCGGCATCCAGGAATACCAGCGATTTTGTGCCGTCAGGCTTCAATTCATAGGTAAAATGGGGGGAATCTGTCGGTAAAAAAAGGTGGGACGTGAAGTCAGGCCTCTCAGCATAGGCGGGACGCAATGCGGCTGTGAGTAGTGCTGCAGCAACAGCGAGCTTTATCATTTCCATCTCCTTTGTGTGTTTCCACTCGGAGATGTACAGCCCGCGCATCATGAGATCAAGCCTTTTCAGGTGCGTGATTATGCTCAGCCAACCTTCTCAGGTTTTGCCTTATCCGCTTTGAGGAGTCTGCATACCGTGGCAGGTGAGATGAGTTCATCATGCTCACGCGAGGCTATCTTGGAAATCTCGCGGATCGTGTGGCCCTTGGCTTTGAGTTCCCTGAGCCTTGGCAAAGCTATCTCCCAGAGTGGATTGCGAGCCTTTGCGCCATGCTTCCAGGTCCCACGTTCCCGGGCTATCTCGAACCCCCACTTGAGGCCCTTTTCTTTTCGATCCTTGATCTTTTGAATCATTCGGCGCGATATCGCTTGAGCTTCAAGGCTCGCAGAGAAAGCTTTCATGGTGGCCATCATTTGCTCCATGGGCTCAAGCGTATTCAGGGCTCCGTCATCCGTCACATGCAGCGTGACATTGCGCTCCTTGGCAGCTTCCACGATGTAGCCGAGGGCAAATGGGCCAAGCCTTGTGAGCCGATCGATCGTCACACCATAGATGATGGAATGCTCAGGCAGGTTCGTGATGAGATCAAGCAGAAGTTTAAAGGGATCACTGCCCGATTTCTTCTCGCAGACGATCTGATCAGGCTCCCCTGGCCATAGCCTTCGAAGCTCTGCAAGCTGAGATGCATACTCCACTTCCTCAGCCATCTTCTCTGCGCCTGGCTTTCTACGCTTGTCCGCAGATAGCCTGACGTAGAAGACTTTCAGCCCCTTCGCTTCAGAGCCTGCCTTCCTTGCCTTTGTTGTCTTCTTTGGTAGCATAAGCACGGCGTTTCTCCTTTGGTCTGATTGAGCGAATGAGGGGAAGCAGCTTTGCTCGATCTATCTTTCTTGATGTCCTCAGATCAATCCCGCCCCTTGGCGTCTCATGGATCCCCTGGCGTTTGCATGCTGCGATGAAATCCTTATAGTCGTCACATCCCTCAGCGATTGCCTTCCATCTCGGATCGTGCTCGATATAGTGCGCTACTGCATAGGTTTCGAAGTTCCCCATCATCTTTTCAAGATCAGCCTTGAGCGCTGCCAGTGCGAATCTGCAGATGTCTTCAGCCGACTGATTCCACATCTCACAGATCAGCTGGGATTCTGGATCAAGCGTAAAGGTCACGCGCCAGCCTGAGTTTCTTGATTGCGTGAGTGTCATGACTCTCCACCATTTGTTATTTCGCGGCCGTATCCGATGCCTGCTTGCAGGCGAACACCATGCCTACCATGTTGGTCTTGGAATACGAAGACCCGGCACCAAAGCCGGCAGCATAGCCATCGCCTTTTTCCACTGAATTTTCGTTGTTCTCTTTCACATCGTAGCCATTAGGGCAAGCCTTGCTGGCCATTTTATAGCAGCCTACTTTCGTACTGTCGCACGATACGACAAAGCCCTTGGTGCCATCGGGCAAAACGATTGGAGCCAGTGTCCTGCAGGCACCAGTCAGAGCCACGAGTAGGGTAAGTCCGAGCATAGGTTTTGACATCACGCAGATTCTCCAGTGTTTCAGTTACTGTCCTTTGTTTCCGTCATATGTATCGGCAGATCGGTTAATAAACTGAAACAAAATTTACAAAGGAAAGGCGAGTAAATCTGCGTGCCCCAAGTATTGAAAATGGAAGGACTTTACCCGCCCCGGACTCACCTAAGCCCGAGGAATATCTACATCTTTTATAGCGAAAGCGCCAGGTTTATTGGCAGTTGAGGTTCCCAAAGGCATCCGATCGGCAGCTTTGAATGACCATCCCCCTAGCATCACGGCACACGTATTCGCTCATCTCCTGGCGGCAGGTTTTGATCACGAGCCCACGCCCATCCCGGCAGACAAAATCCCCCATTTCCATGCGGCACTGCATCTGTGCTGAGGCTTCAGAAGAGACGAGAAGTAGAATGATTGAAAGGGCTCTGATCATTGGATTCTCCCTTGTTTCTTGTTCATCCCCTTATCGGCAGAAACGGCCTGTTTTTTAACCCCCCCCTTCCCAGATTTCAGTTTGAATCTGAGCCCAATATTCAGTCGAGTTTTTTGGGGTTCCAGGGAAAAAAGGATTTGCAAATCAGAGGTGTGGTGTGCCTGGAAAGTGTCGCACAGGGTCTGCACTGGTCAAGGTTTTGACAGTGTAAGGATTACGGGATGTTACGGCGACGGGCCGACTGATCTTTGGACACATCGTTCCTTTCTGTTGCTCCAGTCTTAGCCGTCAAGGCCTTGACTGGAGTGGGTTATAACGCGATCGCCTAAGCTAAGTCAAGCTGGACTAGGGTCTGGTTCCGTTGGTTCCTTTGGCCTTTCGATTGAGTAAAGCAGGACTAAGCGGCCGCCATCGACGGGTACCATGGAGTGGAACTTACCCTTGTCCTGAGCCATCGCATCCAGCGATTGATTGATTGATGCCTCTAGCTTGCGGCTATCGGCCTGGCCTGGAATAACACGCGCGGCCATGGCTTTGTGCTCACGGTCAGGCTTATCTGGTTTGTTTGGATTAGGCATTGGCTGGTGCTCCATTGGTAATTGGTTGGAGCCGAGCATAACAGAAAAGGCCCCGCTCCTTAAGGAGCGAAGCCCGAGCACTGAACAAGTAACCAAATCAAACGCTACCTAGGTCAATTACCGTGTTATCGACACCGAACCTTATCGTATGGGTACGAAACTCGATTCCGTCATAAACCTCGATTTTCGTCGGTGTCTGCGTAACCTTTACTCGACCCGACTTGACCTTTACTTCAGCCATTTTCTCCCGAGCAAGTCGCTCAAGCTCCACTGGATCCACTGCTTGACCAATTGGAACTTCGGCAAGCAAAAACTGCTCGAACTTCGGTTTACGGTTACGGCCGAATATTCCGGTTACTTGTAAATGAAACTGAATATATTCCATCGGTTTATGCTCCAATCCGCTGCAGCGAGGATAAGGCCGTGTCCAGCGAAGCCCTGTAAATGACCTTGACTCCGGCTTCTTTTAATTTGGCTTCGGCCTTGCGCAGCCGCTTAGGGCTTGCCGATAATTGACCGACTCCAGCGACTAGGATAACGGTAATCCTGCGCTCAATAATAATGGCAAGGTAATCGTCATGGGCAAGCAAGTCAGTGTCAGTTACGGCTACGCTATGGTTAGGGAGCGCTCCCTTGACAAGGGAATATTTTGTGTCGATCCAAGAAGCGCCTATTAAATTGAGCGCCTTATCGAAGCATGGAGCGTAATTGATCGAAAGCTTGCCATCGACATATGAGTAAACCGGCTTCGTTAGTTCCATGTTATTGTTCCTCCGAAGTTAGTTCGAACAAGGGCTTGCCATCGGCCCTGCAGACGTTCAAGCAGAAGCCATCGCCATGAGCCAAGTCATCCACATAAAAATCCTTGACCTTGCCCTTGAGCCAATTGTTCTTAATAAACCAGCGAAGCAGGGCCTCATCAGACATCGAGGCAAGCTTGGAGCGCGTCCTAATTGTGTCGCTCCCTGTAAAGTCATTGAACTCATAACCTTCGTCCTCATTACCCCAAGCGTCAATAAACCGAAGTCGATAAGTTCTCATGTCGGCTCCTTAGTTCTTGGGTAATTGAGAAGTTTTACGGCGCTTGCCTTTACGATCGTAACGGCTGCTGAAAGCGTAACCGTCCTGCATAAGCTCCGTTTGAGTTACCCAAGTATCGTCGGAGTCAATAAAAGCGTGCTGGTTATGCTTATCGATCCAGACTTCGCAGCCGCTTAGGAGCAGCCTGCGCTCCGAGTCAAGCTGCTTATCGTTATGATTGGCTTCGTACCAGCGAAGGATCCTGCTCGATTCCATGTCGACTTCTTCGATGGCTCCAGCGCCCACAATAAAATCCAGCGCAAGCAGCGCTAGCCCACGGTCAAGCATAAGATTAAAATCAGTCAAGTTATCGTTATCCCGCCACTGCTCAAGGTACGAAGCGACTTCGCTTTCGTCTGCAATTAGGCGCTCCGGTACGGCTCGGGCTTCGGATACTAATGAGCGAAAGTCATGGTTTGTTACCCAATTGGATGGGTAACTGAAGTAAAAGATAATGCTTTTAAAACCGTCCCTGACTGCTCTCTCAACTGCGTTATCGATATCGCGCTCGGAGTCGACGATCTGATGAACTCCAGCAAAGGCAAGCGTACCGAAGGATTTTGCGTTACGGATAAGTACTTTCATATCAGTGCTCCAGTTTGTGAGCGGCTCAAGCGCCGTTATCAAAGTTCTTATCGGTCATTTTGTTTCATACTTAAGTCTGGCTGTATTCGTGAATGGTATGAATGACTTAGGTATGCCTATTGAATTGACGCACCCATAACATGTTGATTTGGCTGAGTGGCGCTGTATTGTTTCAGCTATTAAGGGGTATTGAGGCCTAAGTTGTTGTAATGGCTCATGTATTAGTGTTGGTTATGGATTGGTTGGATTTGGATAAGTTTGGATTATGGATTGGGTAAGTCAGGATGGGTGCATCTGATTTGGATGGAGCGGAATGGCTGAGTGAGAGAGAGAGTGTGGACTAACCCTGCCTTGAGAGGAAGGATTGTGTAATGAAAATGGCAAAAAGGTCAATGATATCAACATGCACAGGGTATGCATCGAGAGCTCTGTTTCAACCATAGCGCTATAGCGAAGGAAACAGGCCCAATAGAATCAACTGGTTAGAGCGGTAAGATTTGATCTGAAATGGCTAACCTAGCGAAATGATTGGAGAGCGGCTGCTCTAGTCCCCCAGCCATAGCGAAATGCCCCCAACCCATTGATATTATTAGGGGGAGGGTGGACCCCCCCGGGTTCGAACGTTGTACTATCCACACCATTTCCCAATTTTTTTCCAACACCCCAACCGTGCTTTACCGTGCTTTTGACGCATCCCCCATCTATATGATCCCCACCCAACCAAAAACCAGACCATCCCTCATATGCATCTCACTGTCGTTCGATTCCTGAGAGATAGCTGAAAACAATCGGCCAGAGAGACGTCATTAGCCTGGCCTTCACCAAAACCTTGCTCAATTCACCAGGCATGCTAAAACCAAGCGGAAACGCAATACATCGGAGCCCAACACAGGAGCAGTCATGCCCATAGTCAAACTGGAGTTGAGCGAAGAAAAGCTAGCCACCTTTGAAGCCTTCTGCACAAAGCTGGGCCTTTCCCGTAAGGACATGATTAACGAAGCGCTGACGCTCTTGTTCATTTTTGCTGAGGAGATAGACGAAGGCGGATCGCTTCCAACCGTCAGCCGTGAGCACGATGGCGAGGCTCGTGCGATCGTCACTCCGGGACTTGCGGCTTATGAAAAGAGAGTAAAGGGAGAGGCATGAACCCAGCACATAATAAGCCCATGAACGACTTCACCGCATATTCCGTTGGCATCTGCTACGCATCCATCTGCACCTCGCTTCCCATCCATGAGGCAGAGGACCGAATGAATATCGCCTATCCAACCGGCATCGCATCCATGTGGGCACTCGCAGATGACAAGGCTTTCCGCACAGGGGCTCCAAACCCTAGCCCATGTCCTGATCATCCTCATACGCATAAACACTATTTACTCAGCTGCTAAGGGGAAGCCATGAAACACTATTTCGTATCCTACGCATCGAGCCGAGGCTTTGGCCGAACCGGCATCACTGTTCCCGAAGGTGCGACTCTCTACATCAAAGGCATCGAAGTGGAGCTGGCCAGGGAAGCTGGCGAGCCATGGATTTGCGTCCTTTACTTCACTGAGACGACGAGGGAGATCTGCGAAGGCCTTGTCGATCGAGGCGAATTCAAAGCAATCTGGACTGCCGAACCTCCAGTCGAGGCGCAGCTATGAGCCTGCCTTTCATGATTACCTACGACACTCTACTTGTCCCGATCGTCTGGCTTGAGCATCCCCCTTCTGCTGAAGACATCGCGGAGATCAGGGAGTACGGTAATGAGCATGGATGGACATCGATCGCGATCAGATGGCTTGAGGTGGTGTCATGAGCCAGACCATCGAGGAAGGCGTCAAAGAACAGCTTCAGATTTCCATGCAGAAGGTGGAGCTGCGAGTGGGCGAGATGCCGGCAGAGTTCAGGGCAATGGTCATGGGCTGCATGGAATCCGATGATCTTCTGATGATGTCGGTGCTCGGTCTTACCCTTGAAGTCTGCCTTGTCGCGAATTCCTATGAAGCGCTTTCTGACTTCAAAAGATGGCTCCTCCAAGAAAGAGTCAAGTGGGATCGCTACAGAAGCCAAATAGAACCAGAGGAGCAGCCATGAACAGAGACGAAGGGCTTCAGGAAATCGACGAGGCTCAGTGGGAAAAAGACGACTATAAAACCCTGAATCTCTATGTCCACACCAGGGATGATAGGAAGGTTCACGCATGGATGCTGCTTCGGCCGCCTTATTGCGATCGTGGGCACATTCAGCTTTGCATCGATGGGCCTTTGAACCTTGATGGGCATGACTCTTTCCCTCGCTACTTCTTCTCTTTCGAGGAAGCCGACACTCACTGCCGGACGTTTCTAAAATGGCGGCTTTGGCAGCATCGAACCCATAACCCGGCTATTGATGACCTTCAAAGGGAGACGCCATGAACATTCACGAAACCGTCAGAAAACAAGCCCTGGCCTGCAGCGAAACGCAGACTTTCATTCACATGATGGCCGAGAAATATGGCGGCAAGGACACCATGAAGGCCGTCTCCATTCTCCTTGGGATGTGGATCAAGAACACGCCGGCTCCCGAGGCGACAAGGCTCATGGTCCAGACTTGGATGGACTTGGCCCCTACCCAGAAGGATGTCGACGAGTTCAGGGCAAAGGAAGAAAGGGGGGAGCAGCCATGAAAGATGAAAACATTCGCTTCGTATCAATGGAACTCGATGGTGAATTGCTCGCCAAATCCTTGGGTGGCCTGCTTGATCTGGCCGTTGCCATTGAAGAGAAGGCCGACATTAAAGACACTATCTACCGCGGCCCTCATCCCCATTTCGTCATAATCGCTCTATCGATGACCCTTAAATCGCTTGTCGATCACGGTATGTACAGCGAGAAAGATATGAACGCGATCATCGATGAAGTCCGCATCAACCTGAGCGCCAAGGGGCCTACCAGGGTTCCGTCATGAGGCTGACTTGTTTCCACTGCAGGAAAACCGTGTCCACCGAGGTTCCAGACGACACAGTGGTACGTGCAATTTGCGTTTGCCCTGGATGCGTGATGAAGGATCCCCCAGCCTGGGCCACGCACTACGCGAAGGTCACGACACAGACCGATGGGAAATGTGGCTATTGGTATCAGCTCGATCAGTGTGAGGAGATCCCGAAATGAACTCGCTCGAACGGCTGAAAGAACTGGCTCAGGAGTTTGATCGCGATGAAGGCGGCATAGGCTTTCTGGAAATTTGCGACGTGATGGATGGATTGAAGAAACTCCTGGACGTGGTCGAGGCGACAGACGAATTGTGTCGCAATTTTTCTATGGTGACTACGAATTATGATAATCCCGATGGCAGTCCTCCTGTCCTACTGAAGTACACCACGTCGCGCCCTGAAGATGTAAAGAGAGTCATGCTGCTGCTCAATGAATTGGGTTATCGGCATCAAGTTTCGAATATGAGAACGCTCCAGGCTTTGGATGAGTAACCGAAATGAACTCGCTTGACGTCCTTAAAGAACTGCTCCAGGAGTTTGATAACGAGGTTCTTCAATTCCAGGAGATCGATGCCGTTAAGGATGCGCTGAGAAAAGTGCTGGACGTGGTCGAAGCGGCTATTCGTCTCAGGCACGCCTATCATGGGAATGCTTCCACTACGCTGTTTGAGGAATTCGATGCTTTTAGCGATGCATTGGACGAGGTGACGAAATGAACATTGAAGAACTGCGTGGACGTATCGAGCGAATCATCGAAGAGGACGGCGAACGGTGGGAAACAGCGCCGGTTTATCTGCGAGCTGGCTTTGTTCATCGACTCCTGGACGTGGTCGATGCTTCCGAAGAACGGGCTTATTGTGAGAGCCCGAACTACAGAGAAAACTGGACGCCAGTCGATTGTGGGACTTGTTCTGGCTGTATTCTGCGCAAAAGGCTCGCTGAACTTGAGGAAACGAAATGAACACGCTCGACAGGCTGAAAGAACTGGAATCGAAGGCAACGCCGGGGCCATGGGATCATGATATTAATGGGCATCTGTTCCAATTTAAAAAACCCGGACACGAAGGCGATATTGTTTGGGTGGACACGTTTAACGATGCAAGCCTGATAGTGGAAATGAGAGAAACACTCCCCAAAATCCTGGCCTTGGTCGATGCGTTCAAAGTGTTGGATTTGAGATGCGAAGTCGAGGATGTGATGGTAGATGAGCCGCCTTGCGGGGATTGCGAAATCTGCAGGGTGAATGCTCTCATGGATCAGTTGTAGCGTGCAGGAAAGTCGCCCAATAAACAATTGTTTTTCGATAGCGAGTTGATCCATGCCTTTCTGTGAAGTGTGCAAAGAGCACTATTTTGAGATCAATGGCTTTGGCGAAAAGCGCCAGCATAAGTGCGATCCAATCTTTGAGTGCTCTGAAAACGGCGATGTAAGCTGGGCCGAGGTCCGTGCCGTGAATTATCAGCATGCAGCGGAAAAGATTGCCGAGCAGTGGGACGATTACGACGCTGAAGGGCCTTCGGATCGAACGATTAGTGTAAGAAAACAGGGTGAGACTGAAGTTAAAAAGTTCCACGTTACGGCTGAGATTTCGACCGTCTATTCGGCTGAAGAGGATGAGTCGTAGCGTGCAGAAAAGTCGATCAATAAACAATTTGTTTTATGATAGCGAGGTGATCCGATTGAGTAACCGCAGTTTTCTTAAATGGGTGAATAATAGCCAGCTTTTGATGGCAAGCTATCACAACCCAGCCTCATACACTTGGCGCTGGGCAATATACTGGCACAAGAACAGCACGAGTAGCGACGTTTGGCCTAAGAGGCTATGGCCAACTTTCCGGCGTTGGTCGGGAACGTCTGGGTCGGGATTTATGATCATTGGCTTGCCCTTATGGTTGGGCGAACTTCACTTTTGTTGGCAGCAACATTGCTGGCGAAAGGTCGAGTCATAGCGCGCTAGCCGAGTGATCAAAATAGAAAGTGTTTAACGATCGGATGAGGTTAAAAATGATTGATTTGCCTGCTATTCAAGAATGCAAACTCACGCTTTCCAACACCGAGCTTTGCGAGATTCTGAAAGCCTTTTATAAATTCGTAAAGGCGGACAAAACCGCTGATAATTCGGCCATGGCTGACTTCAACGAAGTCCTTGGAAAATTCAACCTTCACTATGGCTTGGGCGTTATCCCAGAGACCGGGGAGGTCGTTTCTAATATCACTGAAGTGCGCCCTAGCGCGGCGCTTTTGAGTTGATCAATGAGGTTGATTGAGGTGAACAGTGAGCGAATCTGATACAAGGGGCGTTCTTCAGGAACTAATCGCGGAAGTTGAGAAAAAGAACAGCTGGGGAAAGAACGAATTGATCAACCTCATTGCCAGGCTTTGCGCTCGGGCGCTCGACCGAAAGGCCGCGCCGTGCCCGCACGAGAAGACATGGAAAGCGGCAGACGGCACGGTATTTTGTGATCAGTGCAGCCAGCCGGTTGGACTGTGGAAATCATGATGCTATAATCCCCCAAAAAGGAGCGAAAAATGATAGTAACCACAAAGCTTGACCTGCCTGACCTCATTCACATCGTCGCAGCCCTTCGCTTTTATGCGGGCAAGGTAGGGGAGTACGGCGGCGCAGTGGACTCTGAGAAGTTTCGTGCCATTGCTGACCGTGTTGTTGAGGAGGTTCGGCTGAATGCGGGTCAGACGATTGGCTAAAGGACTCTAATGAGGTGAGAAATGGAAATAGCAAAACAGCCGCGAGATGATGCACCGTTTGAGATTCGAAAGGCCTACCATGAGCTGCCAAACATACGAAAGTGGGGGCCTGGGCCTTGGGCTGATGAGCCGAACAAAGAGCTTTGGAAGTCACACGGTTTCGACTGCCTCATCAATCGCAATCACATGGGAGCGTGGTGCGGGTATGTCGGGGTTCCGAAAGGCCATCCCTACTATGGAAAGAGCTATCGGGAGTTGGAGGATGCGGATATTTATCCTGATTGCCACGGCGGCATCACGTATTCCGAATTTTGCCAGGGCGAGATATGCCATCCAACTGATGAGCACGCGGAACCAGTTTACTGGTTTGGCTTTGACTGCGCTCATGCATGGGACCTCGTTCCTTCAATGGAAGCCTTCAGAAAGTATGATCCGACTTGGCCAAAGTTTCCTGGGAGATCCGAGGATAAATATCGGGATATCAGCTTCGTAAAGGCCGAGGTGGAAAGGCTCGCAAAGCAATTGGCTGAGATATAGCGCACCATGGAGGTGAAACGTGGAGCTGCTCGCAAACACGCAATTGATAAATGCGCTATTGATCTTCCTATCGAATTTCACATGGTTTGTGATCTGGCTTCATCAGCGCCGTACGATAAAGTATTATCGCGAAAAGTGGATGAACGAGAGAGACCGGCATGCTGGAACCATTGAGACGGCTATGAAAGCGAGTATGCACCATGAGAGTCTCAAGCAGTTCCAGGAGAAGGTGATGAGATGAGCGGAAATATCGGCGGACAAATAATAAACGAAATGCTTGAGGAATTGCTCGGTAAGAAAGCCCGTTTTGGCGAGCGGCTTATAGAAGAAGGGGTAGTGTTCTCAGCGACGATTTCGAACCTCAGAAAGTACGATGGTTGGGATCTTCGCATCAGCATAGGCCCGCCTGGTGCTTTTGATGACAAAGGAGCTGAGGATGACTGACGATTGGATGTGTTTCCGCACCTTTCCTTTCTCTGGACGATACCTCCCTGTTCCTCTATAATTGCCGGTGATCCAGCAGAATTCGAGACGGGTTATGGGTCTTTCACGATACGAAAGAGCGAACACTGAAAGTCCTTGGTGTTCATAGAAACGAAGGCAGCGTGGCACCGAAGATCAAGTGAGAGAGGTGTCCTGAGAGTTGATGATGATCCGGCCTCTACGGTATGCGTGCTTTGGCCTAGCGGGAAGCGCATATAACTGAGGTGACTCATCAGCTTTCAAAATAGTGATAGAGGTGATCGCCTTGCTGGATGGGTTCTCTATCAAAGATTAGCGTAAGTGCCTTGTGTGAACGTCTTAAGTGGACCATAGTCCGACCCTTCGCTGCCAAAGCCTTCAGGGAAACCCTGCATCATAAATAGCTCATTTAAGATCATGAGCAATAGACGTAACGCTTGGTATCAAACGCTTTGAAAGAAAATTGAGAAAATTTCCATAGGGAGCATTCTCAATAAGAGTGGGAGCATCTAAACCCTAGATGCAGCCTGAAGTTCCCGAAAATCGTCAACTGTTGTGGCGGGCGCAGGAAATTAGAGGCGCAGAACCAGGCGTTGAATACCTTAACATGTCGCAGTGTAGATGGGATTCTGGATAGCGCCTGGTTTTTACTTTCTACGGAGCAAATCATGACATCACTGGCCGAAGCGATCGAAGCATATGGCAGGCAAAAGGCCTTGGAAGAGTTCAAGCAAGACCTCATTTACGGCAAAGCCTTTACGAGAATCGCATGGGACGAAGGAAAGCCTATGGTCTGCCCTATCGAAAAGGGCAATGCCGTTATCAAGCTCCCTGAACCCATCAGCTTCAGATATGGAGAACCTCGCACCTTCTGCACTCACGATTTCGTGAACGTTTCATTTGCTCACATTCGCATGGTCTGCAAGCATTGCAACGTGGAACAGCTATGAATGTTCTCATAAGCGCTCTGGAGGAAACGGCTGGCTATCTTCAGGATGCCGGTCGTCACGATCTGGTGCTTTCTGTGGCTGAGGCGATTCAAAAAATACGGCAGGCTGAGGAAATGGCTCTGTCTATTGTTGCGGCCGACAGTGTTGCCTTTGACGTATGGAAAGCCATGAAAGCCTATCGTAGGGCGGGCACAATGCCTGAAGCTCAGCGATCTACGCCGGCTTGAGACTGCTGGCGATCCCGCTCAATCTTCTGCAGTTCTTCGCTAGTGATCCGCCTAGCCTTCGCCGCTCTCCTGAGATTCACAAGAGCGAAGAAATTAGGATTGTCGCGCCTTTTGCATAGGGCGTACTCCATGGAGACGATTATCAGACGCCGGATTTCTTCGCTTGTCAGAGCGTAATACTTCAATGGCTCATTTCCCCCAAAACCACGACATTATCAGCCTGCAGCCAAGCGTCAAGTGCTCTTGAACCTGTGGATAACTTTACGCATTGCCTGTGCTCAGGTGACCAGGTAGTGTGTACCCCAATAGTGGGTAGTAGAAGTTTCTCGCGCACAAACTGCCTGTTTGCGTGAGTGGCCGGAAGCCTCGGAGTGTGGACTTCGGGGTTTTTGCTTTTGGGGAAACGGACCCCGCAAGTGCAGGGACCTTTAAATGTTACCTAAGTTGTCAGATGATAAAGGGCTTCCATCCAATGAAGCACTTGTCAGGCCTTGACGTTATCGGCAGGTGTCTCTGGAACTTGACTCCATTCTTTGGGAAAGAGAGACAGCGTAAGCTTGCCATCAGGTGTCTTTGACTTGTGAGCAAACCCAACGGTGTCAGGGGGTACAGCCCTTTGCATAATTTGAGCACTTATGCGTTCGAACTCCATCATGGCCAACGCACTCAGGGGCTTTGCCATCAAGAGAAGTCGCGTCAATTCACTTTTTTCGATCAGTAGATAGTCCACAAACCCACTCCTGCTTAGCTTTTCCATAGTACGGAACGGCCTTTTTAAGCCCAATCATAGTCTCTGAGACGTTCACACCTGGTGATACGGTGGCTTCGCATAAAATTCTGAAATATTTCTCTCTGGTACAGTCAATAAGATCAACCTTTGTATCGGAAAGTAGCCGGGAAAGTAATTTTTTGGCAGCTTCTGCGTCCTGCCTGGCGCAAGCCCTTTTGTCGCGAATCTCAGCCGTATCAATTCCGGCAAGCCTGACTGAGATCTCCCGCCCGAAAACATCGGCCTGCTCGGGCAAGTTCACAACAAAAGTATCTCCATCAATCACGCGAATTATTTGAACGCCCGGAAAATTGGAGAGTAAGGCAGTGAGCAGAAGACCGATCATTTTATAATTCTCCGCTTGAGTATTAGTAGGGCTGTTTCAGCGACTTCGTCAGTCTCAAATATTAGCAGCCCGTCTTCCTCAGTCGTAATCTCATAATCAAGGTCATCACTGATTTCATCGATCTTTTCCTCAAGCTCTTTCATGACATCGATTTTCTCTGCACCTTTCACGCTCAGATCCAGACCTGGGAGTGTCGCTCGCCAGTTCTTGCCATCCCTCCAAATCCTTCCTTTTAAACAAAGGCTCACTTTTACCCTCTTTCTTTGTGTTCATCCCATTTTCCCCTTTACTCGTGAACCCTACAGCGAAAAGCCGGGGTACACATGAAAAGCTTGTCTCTCGGGACATTAGGAGAAAAACGCGCGAAAATGAATAGAAAACCTGGCCATAAGGGAAAAGGTGGGTTAATGTTGCGAAAAATGCATTAATGAGGTGAATCATGGCAGAAACAAAGGTCGCACGAGCCGCTGAGATAGTCCTCAAGAACCCCGAAATAACCAATCTTGCATTGGCAAAAAAGGTGAAGGCCGCTAATCCTATGGCTTCAGGCTGGCAGCTTCGGCAGAGAGTGGAAAAGTATATTGATCGCAAGGGACTCAGACCCACTGAGAAAACTCCGAAGATGATGAAAAAGAAAGATGCCCCCATGGAAGCGCCGTCCAGTAAGGTTTCCCCGGACAAGTATATCAAGTCTCTTGGCGGCAAGATCGAAGTTCAGGGAAAGTTCATCAGCATCAAAATACCCACGAAATCGCTCAGCAATATTCTCCTCTCCAAGCTTCTGCATTGAAACCATAGACATTCCTCCTCTATCTGTTCTATCCTTTGTCAAACACAAAGGATGGATCATCACATGCAGGACGCCCGACTCGATCAGTGGGTGGACGCGAAACTGTTGCGCAGGGCGACCAAGAGACGCTTCGGGGCACCAGGCTACACGCGCTACACAAACAAAGCCCTGATCATGCTCAGTGATGTCGAAATCCCTTTTGTGCTTAGACGCCGCGAAGATCTCAAGTATGAACTTCAGATCTATGGCCACACAGATATCGCCGATGGTTGGGATGATCTGGGGCTGACCGTGTGCCGTCTTCTATTCAGATCAATCGAGGGAACAGACTGGCCACACGCACCCGAGGCCCTTTGATTGAAAAAGATTCCCCGCTCTATCTGCATCCGTCTTGGATGCCATGATATCAGCCTTTTCAAAAGGCTTTGCCCTGCACATTACGCTGCAGAGTACCCCGATCAGCCGGTAAGCGATTACCGTTTCACCTGGTCTATTGTCGAGTCATTCGAGGGAGTAGTTAGGGCTACGACTGAGGCTGAAGCTCGCCGAATGGTCGAACGGGGTATTGTTGCTGGACTTCGTCTCAATCCCCATGGAATGCCGGAAGATATAGAGCTTCTGGAAACTCTGGATGTCTCTAACCCTCCATTGCGGTGACTGTCTCAAAGTCCTTCCGACACTTGAATCTGAAAGCGTGGACATGGTTCTCACCAGTCCGCCCTATGATGATTTGCGCAAATACAACGGCTACACGTTCAATTTTGAGGGAATTGCGTCGGACCTCGAGAGGGTTCTTAAACCTGGTGGCGTGATTGTTTGGATCGTTGCAGATGCCACTGTTAAGGGATCTGAGAGCGGATCCAGCTTCCGTCAAGCCCTCCATTTCATGAGCCTCGGCCTCAACCTTCACGACACCATGATCTGGAATAAGGGCGGATTTTCTGACGTTGGATCCCTGCAAACCCGTTATGCTCCTGTGTTTGAATACATGTTTGTTTTTTCCAAAGGCAAACCAAAGTCTTTTAATCCTATCAAAGACAGGCCGAATAAATGGGCCGGGACTAAGAACCATGGAAACATCAGGCTGCCTGATGGGACTATGAGAGCAAAATCGAACGCAAGGGTTTTGCCTGATTTTGGGCATCGATTCAATGTTTGGGATATATCTCCGCATCGCCAGCGTGGGGCTGATAAACATCCAGCTCCGTTTCCAATAAAATTGGCACATGATCATATCCTCTCCTGGTCAAACCCCGGCGACACCATCCTGGATCCTATGATGGGCTCTGGCACGACGGGCCAGGCTGCAAAGGACCTCGAGCGAAACTTCATCGGTATCGAGATATCTGAGGAATATTTCAAGCTTTCGCGCCAGCGCCTGGGGGTGGCATGAGCGACGAAGATAACCTGATCCGCTGGGAACTCCCTCTCCACAAGATCATTCCGAAAAGATTATACGAAGCCCAACAAAGCGAATGTGCTTCATGGACTGATGCCAAGCTTTTCGCAGAAGCGATGCCTGACAGCCTCGATTGGCGTCTCAGGATCCGCTACAATTCCCTTCTCCAGCAGTTCATGGATCCCATGAAGCCCATGTCTGACAGGGCCATTAAGCAAGACGACATCTTCAAAGACATCTGCACCTATGATGTCTTCAAGCGCCGAACGGACAACGTTCCGAAAGCCGTCTTCATCACTCGCCGTATTGGATCCTATTTAGAGGATCAAGATGCTTTGCTAACGGCATTTTCGACGAGACTCTGGGAAGTTGCATCAGCTCCGATCACAGATGACAAGGGCCGCATCGATATTGATGCCGCGAAAATTCTCCACAAAACCATTCAGATTCTCCTCGATCGCAAGTTCGGGATGGCCGTTCAAAGGCAGGTCAATGTAGGGATAAACGCTTCCCAGATGGATCCTATCGCCATCGAAGCTCAGATCAAGCAGCTTGAGGATATGCATGGCTCCTCCAAGTAAAAAGCAGCAGCTGCTTGCCGCTCAGCAGTACATGAAAGAAAACCTTCCCTGGTTTTTGAACAAAGACTTCAGCGAGTGTAACGCTCATAAGCTCTACCCTTGGCAGCGTGAATTCATGCTGCATCGCGGCGTAAATGGAAATCCGCCGACACCTGCTCTATTGACCGCTGCTAATCAGGTCGGGAAGGACCTGCAATGTGACGCACTTATTCAGACTCCTAGCGGGGTAAGGGTTTACGGCGATCTTAAGGTGGGTGATTACGTCTTTGGGCGTGATGGGAAGCCCACCAGGATTCTCGATACGAAGCGCTTTGAGAATCAGAAGTGCTACCGGATCACATTCGACGATAGAACCTCGATCATTGCTGGTGAGGGTCATCTTTGGGTCTGCAAGGGCTATGACGAGCGATTCCGAAAGAGATATTCCAAAGGTGAAAAGACCTGGGCAAACCCTTGCTACAATGAATGGCTGGTAAAAACCACCCGAGAAATCATCGAGGAGGGAGCATATGCTCCAGAGACAAAGGCCGGCAACCGCTTTGTCATCCCGATCGCTGAGCCCGTCCAGTATGAAGAACAGGACCTATTTGATCCTTATCTTGTGGGGCTTCTCCTGGGTGACGGCTGCATAACGACGAGAAACATAAAGCTTTCGACGGGTGATCAGGAGCCTGCCGATTACATTTCATCCCTTTACGACGTCCGCCAGGAAAAAAACAAGCGAATTGACTATGCGATAAAGGGGAACGTGCCCAATGAAGTCGAAAAGATTGGTCTCATAGGCACACGCTCTGCGACCAAATTCATCCCTGAACCATACCTCGTGGGTTCCATCGAACAGCGCAAAGCTTTGCTGGCCGGTCTCTTGGATAGCGATGGCAGTATCTATGGCAAGGGAACCATCGAATACTCATCGATCAGCGAAAAGCTTGCAAATGATGTTGCAGAACTAGTCCGATCGCTTGGCGGAAAGGCCGAGATCAGGGATCCAAGGATTACCCGGTACACCCATCAAGGCGAAAAGAAAGACGGTAAGCCTTCGTACAGGGTTTTCATCAAGACACTTTTCAACCCTTTCCGCATCAAACGCAAGGCTGATCGCTGGTATGTGACCCGCTATAAGCATGAGCGCGTAATCTACTCCATCGAGCCTATTGAATCAGTCCCTACGATGTGCATTACCGTTGATAACCAGGATTCGACCTATCTCATCGGCCGCGAGTACATTGTCACGCATAATAGCTCGGGTCAGATTGTTAAAATGTGCAACATGGCCATGAGGCAAGACCTATGGCCCTACTGGTTTCCAAAGCGAAAGCCCACGACATTTTTTTACTGCTACCCTGATGCAAAGCTCGCCACGACGGAATTTAAAGAAAAAATCGAGAAGGTCTATCTCAGCAAAAATGAGATGAAAGACGACTCAAGATACGGATGGAAACCGACTTATAATGACAAGGGCTTTATCGATAGCATCGTCTTCAATTCTGGGGTTACGTGTTATTTCCGCTTCTATTCGCAAAGCCCAACGGCACTCCAGGCATCGTCACTCGATGCGGTGTTCCTCGATGAGGAGCCGCCAGGTGAGCACTGGGACGAACTCGGTGTTAGAACGCAGGCCATGGCAGCGCTTGGTTCCGGGTACATCCATTGCGTATTTACCGCAACGCTCGGCCAGGAATGGCTCTTTAACGCAATGGAAATGCAGGGCACTGCTTTAGAGACAATCGTAGGTGCATGGAAGAAACAGATCAGCGCTTATGATTGCGTGACCTACTGCGATGGATCGCCATCCGATATCTACACCGTTGATTATATCGACAACGTTCTTAAGCCTCGCTATAGGTCTGAACGCGAACGTCAGCGCCGGATCATGGGCAAGTTCGTCAAAGATTCCGGGCTAGTATATCAGGAATTTGAGAAGGATAAGCACACCGAAGCCTACGGCGAAACCGATATGCAGGGCTGGCGAAATTACGTCGGCATCGACTACGGATCGGGTGGCGACTGGGGGCATTCAAGCGCCATCGTGCATGTGAAAGTGGATCCCACGTATTCGAAAGCCAGAGTCGTAAACGTCTGGACTTCTCAAAAGCGCCGAATGACTCAAGCCGATCTGCTGCTTCGCTATAAAGAGATGGCTCCCATGTTCGGCGTCCATCAAGCGTTTGGCGACTGGGCTGCTGTGGATCTTTTCACGCTTGCAGCGAGAGAGGGGATCCGCCTTGAGAAAGCGCTCAAGGATCATGACGTGGGGATCCCGCTTCTCAATACTCTCTTTGGTCAAGGTCAGCTTAAGGTAGTTGTCGGTCCCGACTCACATGCAGTGCATCTCGTGAGTGAACTCAGTTCCATCTCAGAAGACACCAATAAAAAGCATAGGGTCGACGACTGCGCTGATGCCCTGCGATATGCCCTTGCCCTGTGCCCGATGCGGCTTACAGCCCTCAAGCTTCAGGAAAAGAAAAAGCGCGAAGACACATCAAAGATGGATCCAAGGATGGCCTTTTATAAAGGGCTCGATATGCGCGATGACCCCATGCGGCAGGACAATGAAGACTGGGACGATCTTCAAGATGCGATTGACGATTTCGAGGAGTTTATATGAGCCCTGATGATATTGCGTATTTAATTGAAGCATGCAAGAATGGTGGCGTAACCAGGCTTAAGTTCGAAAAGCTCGAACTCCAGTTTCAAGTTGGTGACCCTCCTCGCTTAGCCGCCGCCATGGCCAAGCCTCCCGCGAAATCAATCGAGTCCATCATAGAAGAAGATCCTGATCTTCAGGCTCTCTACCTGGAGAACCTTGCTGTCGAGGATCCCCTCGCATTTGAACAATTGCGGAAGGACAGAATGTAATGGCGCATACGGCTGGCGATCTTAGCGAAATGTTTCAGAAGGCTGAAGGGGCGCTGCAAGCGCACTTTGCAGAGATTCGTAGCAACATTATGCTCGACACCGGCTTTCATCACGCCAAAGACCGCCGCCATGGAATGTCGCGAATATTCAACAAAAGCGTGGACAAAACCAGGCGAATTCGCATCACAAAAAATCACATCCACGTAATTACAGCTTTCATCAGGAATAGTATTCAAAATCGCTCTCCTGATGGAGCATGCTTTCCACGGAATGAAAAAGAGATCGCAGACCAGAAGTCTGCCGAACTCAATGAATCGGTCTATCAGTTCCTCAAGACCGAGGAAGATCTGCCATCCGTCTATGCCCGCCTCATTCATGACTTTGTGGTCAGCGGCGAATGTCACATGAAAGCTTTCTGGGATCCCTACGGCGGCCCCTTCTCACACTATGAGAACACCGAGGAGAATGACGATCCCGAAGAGAAGCCAAATGATGGCGATGAGTCCATGGCCAAGGTCATCAGGATGGACCGCAGAAAGCCTGTGTTCAAAGGCAAGATAGTCTATGAGCGCATCCCCCCTTACAACTTTCTGACCGATCCTAACGCCGATTCTGAGCGCACCATGGAGTGGGTCTGCATCCGAAAGTTCATGAGCCGGGATAAGCTTCTCAAGCGCTACATGGGCGACAAGGACAAGATCGAAGCCATAAAGCACGCTGGCGGCGATAGAAAAGATTGGTTCGACGGCTTCACCGGAAGCTATAAGAACGAGTCAGCGACTGAGATTGAGGTTCGCGAATTCTATTTTAAGAGCTGCGAAACTTATGCAGAGGGCTACTTCTTCTTTACGGTCGGCGATCACAAGCATGGAATCCTTGAGCAAGGTGAACTGCCGGAT
>NZ_DASQYZ010000521.1:0-2847 GCF_035638955.1 Oligoflexus sp.
ACCACCTCCATGTTTCCTAACCCGAAGGGCGCGAACACGTGACCTATGATCGGGAGCGTAGTGCGGGAAATCCGCATGCTGCGTTCTGAGGAGGGGCTCCCTGGAGCGATCCGGGGGGTCTACTCACCCCGGGGCCCTGGCTTTGCGAGGCTCTGTTGCAAAAAACCAGAGATTTTTGCAACAGAGCGTGCGCCGTGCAGGGCCCCGGAAAGAATGCCCGGAATTTAAGCAGGCCTTGATTGCCAAGGCCTTCAGGTTCACGGTAGTTTCGAAATTTCCCAATAATTTTAACTATCAGCTTATTTTATAGTCATTCTTTCCGGGGCCCTGTGCGCCGTGAGGCGCACGACATCTAGTGGGCTGTGATGCCCGCCTCAATAATAAGGCGGCTATCGCAAGGGTCCTGGAAGGTCAGGGCATGCGTTTGACCCACAGCGGACTCGCTGACCTTGAATGAGTTTTTAATCATTCTTTCCGGGGACCTGCTTATTCCTGGCAGCTCTTTGCGATCGTGTACTTAAGGATATCACTAAGGCGGCTATCACTAGCAAAAGTGTCCTGGAAGGTCAGGGCATGCGTTTGATCCACAGCGGACACGCTGACCTTGAGAGTCAGATCATACGAGACGGAATAGCTATTCTGAAAATTACGAAAGGGTGTTAACGTGAATTCGCAGTTCCTTACCACTCGACCCGAGACATTTTTCACCTGGACGCTGAGTAAATTATTCTGTTCGGTCACTTGACCGATAACCTCAAATTCGGCTGGATTTTGCGAATCATCCGGGCTCTCTGGTTGAGGCGAATTCGGGGGCGCTGCGCTGCCGGCACCAAATGGCTCCTGGCGGCCCGTAAGCTCACGGGCCATATCAAGAAGCATATCGTAGTTTTGGGCTACACTCGTATAATTATTGCCACCAATACATTTTTGTGCCGTGTTAAAGTCCGCAGTAGATAGAATCCCAGCCGTATACCATTGACCATTCTTCTGCACAAAGAGAGGTCCACCGGAATCACCGCTACATGCAGCTTTTCTGCCATTCTCAACCCGTAAAGCACCTCCGGGAGACCGGCCAACATAGAAACTGTTAACTGTCCGCAAGGTACCAAAAGAATCTTCATTGTCAGTGCCGTAACCTGCCTGACGGACGGCATCGCCGGGATTCAAAGGCATGCTGGCTGGAAGAAGCTTCACGGGGGCATACCCGGCGGGAATGTTTTTGGCGAGCTTCAGCAAGGCCAAATCATTTTGAGGACCTGAATACGCTTGATTCACACTGTAACTTTCGATGGCAATTACCTTGCGGTCGTTGCCGCCGAAATCGACGCCAAAAAGCGCATAGGGATCCTGCAAAACATTCTCTATACAGTGAGCCGCCGTCGATATCAAATCGCGTGCCACTATGGTTCCTGTACATCCGCTCAGGCCAACCGTGGAGACTTTCTCAGGGCCATTATCCTGGCTAGAAACGAGACGTCCGCCCACTATATTAAGGTCGCTTTTTTGGGGCCTAGTGCCGCAGGCGCTCAGCGCGTGGATGGCAGCTAGACAAGCAAGCAGGACAGGCAGGGTTTTCGATTTCTTCATGATCATGGGTTCTTTCCTCTTCAACTTGGATATCACAACTTCCGCAACAACAGTCACTTGCTCAGTCCTACAGGAACTCATCAGCCGCTGGTTGATTCGGATTGTGGTCGTCCGGTTTTAAGAGGGGTTCCGGGTGAAACTCCTGGGATCTACTCAACTGGCCATCAAGATCAAGGGAAAGCTCAAATGGCTTTACCGCGCAGTGGACGAGGATGGCGATACAATAGACTTTCTCCTTGCAGCAAAGCGTGATCAGAAAGCGGCCATGCGGTTTTTGAAAAAGGCCGTTCGTCAGCATGGAGTGCCGGAAAAAATCAACGCAGACAAATCAGGGGCAAACGCCGCCGGCCTCAAGGCGTTCAATCATGAACATTCCACTGACATTAAGCTCCGGCAGGTGAAGTATCTCAATAATATCGTCGAGCAGGATCACAGGCGAGTGAGGCAAAGGACAAGGCCCATGCTCGGTTTTAAAACCTTCATGTCAGCCGCGAAAACGATTGCCGGCATTGAGATGATGGCCATGATCAAAAAAGGCCAGATCGATATTCAGGGCTCCACTCCATTCGAGCAGTTTTACGCCCTCGCAGGATAACTGCGTCCGGGGAATGGTCCCTTCAGAAACTCATTTCAGCCTCCGAAATGTTTGCGACAGAGCCCATGGGAGTCAGGGCCCCGGAAAGAATGCCCGCAATTTGATCAGACCTTGATTGCCAAGGCTTTCACATAAGCGGTAATTTCGAAATTTCCCAATAATTTTAAATGTCAGCCTATTTTATAGCCATTCTTTCCGGGGCCCTGCATGGGAGTTCATGTTCAAAGTATTCGCTGCCACAAAAGTATTGCCAGTAGGGGTTTTCCAGATATTGCTGAACAGTGGCTTCGTCACTCAAATCATGGGCATATTTCAAATAATGAAGTCCTGCCAGAAGCCTTGTCGTAAGAGCCGGGCGGCCCTGGCCATCCGAATAATAGCAACCGAACTGAAGATCGAACTCCGGCCAATTCATTTCCGCCGCTTGCAGAAAATTTCGGCGATTATGACCGCTAAAGCCAGAACAGGCAATCCCTACAATCTTATGCATGGGCGACAAAGTAGGCATCGGCCTCAGCTGTCAAAAGTAGAGTAGTAAGCGAATTTGCTTCCAATGCGGCACAAGTCCAATTTTGAAAACGAAATTGAGTGCTCATCATGTCCAGGTCATGTGCCAGCGCCGTCCATCTTTCGACAAGTTCTCTTTGACTTGGTAAGGGAATCAC
>NZ_DASQYZ010000522.1:0-40520 GCF_035638955.1 Oligoflexus sp.
CGATACAGCACGGTCGCGCAATGAAGGTGGAACCGGGCTAGGGCTTGCCATCGTCAAGCACCTGGTTATACAGATTCAAGGAACCATCTCGGTCGAGAGTGACATTGGACTGGGCTCAACGTTTACGGTTCGCCTGCCAGAAATCTGAAGACTGCGACTGTGTTTCCGCCTCCATGGTCTACCTATCAGCGCTTTGACCATTTTTCTCTTTAAGATTTCAGCCATTGTAGGTATAAAACCGCCAACCGCTAAACATCATCTGTCATGCTGCCACAGCTACAGATAAGGGGGGACTGAACTGACCGGATTGCCTTAGCCGACAATCAAGACAGTTTTTTGCGCCTTTATCGAGAATTTACACTTTTTTTGTAAGAAGACGCTGCAAGTAGCAGCTCCACCAAAACCTGGAGTCGAGCATGAAAGCACACAACCTTTTGTTAAGTTTGGCTGTTTTTACTATGGGTTGTCACGGATTTGCCTCGGACAAAGGCGACAAAAACCTGAAGGGTGAAGTCAGGCTGGACGGATCCAGCACCGTCTTTCCTATCGCCGAGGCTGCTGCTGAAGAGTTTCAAAAACTTTATCCACGCGTGCGAGTCACAGTTGGCATGTCAGGCACGGGCGGTGGCTTTAAGAAGTTCAGCGTTGGCGAGATCGATATCGCGACGGCGTCCCGCAAGATGAAGCCTGAGGAAATCAAGAAAGCGCAGGATGCCAAGGTGGAATTCTCCGAACTACCACTGGCGACGGACGGTATTTCCGTGGTGGTCCACCCAGCCAACAAGTGGGCTAACCAGCTTACCCTGGCTCAGCTGAAAGAAATCTGGCAACCCGGCAGTCGCATTGCAACCTGGAAGGATATAAATCCAGCCTGGCCCAACGAAAAAATTAAACTCTATGGCCCTGGCGCGGATTCCGGGACCTTCGACTTTTTCACCGAACAGGTGATGGGAACCGCGCGTCTTTCGCGCAACGATTACGTAGCAAGTGAAGATGACAATGTTCTTGTGACAGGTGTTTCCAAGGACAAGAATGCAATGGCCTACTTTGGTTACGCCTATTATGAGGAAAATCAGCAGTCCATGAATCTCGTCGCTCTGGCCAAGGGCAAGGATGCCGTCGCACCCAGTCCCAAGTCGATTGAAGACGGCTCGTATCCTCTGTCCCGCCCACTTGTCGTTTATGTCAACACCAAGGCCGCACAACAACGCCCTGAGTTGAAACTGTTCGTCAGCTTCCTTTTGAAAAATGCAGCGAAGCTGTCCAAGGAAGTTGGTTATATCCCACTCAAGGAAGCTGTTTATACCGACACCCTAAAGAAGTTTGAGGCGGCGACCGGCGGTCCAGCAAAGCAGACGCATTAATTTTATCGCGGGGAGTGCAGCGTGACGAGTCGCCAATGGGCCAAAATCAGTACCTTTCAGAAGTTCCGTGAGAATCTCGTCGTCAAGTCGCTACTTGTCTGCGCTTCTATCTCAGTTCTGACGACACTGGGAATCATCTTCATTCTCCTGGAAGAATCTCTCCAATTCTTTCAGCATGTTTCTGTATTTGAGTTCCTGGGTTCAACGGAATGGGCTCCGCTCTTCGAGCCACGCAGTTTCGGGGTTTTGCCACTCATCAGTGGCACCCTTCTGATTGCCTTCGGAGCACTGATCTTCGCCCTTCCTATCGGTCTTGGTATCGCCGTTTACACCTCGCAATATGCGCAGGGCTGGTGGCAGAAAATTCTTAAACCCGTCCTCGAAATTCTTGCCGGTATACCCTCAGTGGTTTACGGCTACTTTGCTATCACCCGCGTCACACCCATGCTCCAGTTCCTATTGGATGATGTTGAAGTTTTTAACGCAGCCAGTGCTTCGATTGTCATCGCTATCATGGTGCTCCCGACGATTGCTTCAATCTGCGATGATTCGCTGCGTGCTGTTCCTAAAACGGTCAAGGACGGCGCCTATGCGCTGGGAGCTCGTAAATCTGAGGTCATCATCAGCATCGTGGTCCCGTCGGCCCTGAGTGGGATTCTGGCCTCATTCATTCTGGCTTTCTCCCGGGCCATTGGTGAAACCATGGCCGTAACGCTGGCCGCCGGCGGCACACCAAACATGACCTTGAATCCCTTTGAAGGCGTTCAGGCCATGACGGCCTACATCGCTCAGGTGAGTCTTGGCGACGTTGCCCATGGCACGATCGAGTATCGTTCGATCTTTGCGGTCGGCCTGGTACTCTTTTTGATGACCCTGGTTATGAATCTTTTGTCGCAATACATTGTCAAACGCTATGCAAGGAAGTATGAATGACTGAGATGCCAAGCGCTATGAGCGTCAAAAATCAAGTCATGCCTGGACAGGATCGTCTCATGCCCGATCGAGAAAATCGCAGCGTCTTTAAGGTCAACTCGGAGCGGAGACGCCTTAAAGAACGCATTTTTACAAGCGTCATCCTGATAGCGACTCTCATGGCTTTGCTTGTTCTCGTTTATTTGATTACCAGTGTGGTGATCGATGGGGGCAATCGACTCAGCTGGGACTTCCTCAGCAGCTTTCCTTCGCGCTTTGCGGCGAAGGCTGGCATCAAGTCCGCAATTTTCGGCAGCATGTGGCTCGGGGGCTTGACCCTGATTTTCTCGGTGCTGTTTGGGGTTGGCGCGGCGGTTTATCTACAGGAACTTGCCAACAAGAACCGTTTGAACCAGGTGATTGAACTGTCCATCTCAACCCTGGCCGGTGTGCCCTCGATTATCTATGGCATGCTTGGCCTTGGCGTGTTTGTCCGTTTCATGGCTCTCGGTCGTTCGGTGCTTGCCGGCGCCTTGACCATGAGCCTTCTGGTGATGCCCGTCATTATCATTGCCTCACGGGAAGCGTTGAAAAGTGTGCCGGATTCCATTCGCATGGCGGCTTTTGCCTTGGGTGCCAGCCGCTGGCAAACGGTTCGCGACCACGTCCTGCCTGCTGCTGTCCCAGGCATTGCCACCGGCGTGATTCTGGCGATGGCCCGTGCCATGGGCGAAGCCGCTCCTTTGATCCTTCTCGGAGCTTTGACATATGTGGCGTTCGTCCCCGAAGGTATTTTCGATGGTTTCACCGCGTTGCCCATTCAGATCTACAACTGGACCTCGCGCCCGCAACAGGCGTTCCATGAATTGGCCGCGGCCGGCATCATCGTCCTTCTCGTGTTCCTGCTGATCTGTAACTCAGCAGCCATCTTCATTCGTTATAAGTGGGGATCCAAGAAATGAGCTTCGGCAGTCCGATACTCGAAACTAAGAATTTAAACGTCTACTACGGCCAGAAAAAAGTCGTACGTAACGTGAGCCTTAAAATACCGAAGAAAACCGTCACCGCCTTGATCGGTCCGTCGGGTTGCGGCAAAAGCACGATCCTCCGGACGTTCAATCGCATGAATGATTTCATCGATATCTTTCGCCTTGAAGGCGAAGTTCTGTTCGAAGGCTCGGATATCTACAACTCGCACATGGAAGTCACCGAATTCCGTCGCCGTGTGGGCATGGTCTTTCAAAAGCCCAATCCGTTCACAAGTTCCATTGCCAAAAATATCACTTGGGGCCCGCAGATCAACGGCTACCAGGGCGACTTCAATGAGCTGGTGGAAAACAGTCTCCGCAAAGCCGCGCTTTGGGACGAGGTGAAAGACAAGCTGAATGACAGCGGTCTGGCGCTTTCCGGCGGTCAGCAGCAGCGCCTCTGCATCGCCCGCGCCATCGCTATGGATCCCGAAGTGATCTTGATGGATGAGCCCTGCTCCGCCTTGGATCCAGCGTCGACGCTGGCCATTGAAGACCTTATTTCCGAGCTCAAGAAAAATTACACCATCGTGATCGTGACTCACAACATGCAGCAGGCCGCCCGCGTCTCGGAATACACGGCATTTATGTATAACGGTGACCTCATCGAATTCGACGTAACGTCCAAAATTTTCTCGCATCCGGAAGAAAAGCTCACCCGCGATTACATCGTCGGCCGCTTTGGCTGATTCTCCTCTGTAAATCAGGTCCGGGGAGCCCCTCCCCGGTTTAAAACCTGAGGACACACTGTTCTTTATCTTATGGTGGACCTTGCCAGCCGATGCTACATTAGCACTTTGTTTGGCTTTGGAAGTCCTTACAGCGAACGGCTGTGAAGGTCTTCGGGCGCCCAACCCACCGCAAGCCGAATTGACTCCCCCTAAAGCATTGAGAGTGGACCATGAGCACACAATTGGACGGTTGGCATCGCAGCCATAATCTGGGTGAATTAACAGCACAGCACCATGGACAGCAGGTGACCTTGATGGGTTGGGTTCAAACCCGTCGTGATCACGGTAATCTCATCTTTATCGATTTGCGCGATCGCTTTGGTTTCACTCAGGTTGTGCTGGATCCCGCTCGTACCAATAAGATTCTGGAAGTTGGCGAGAAGCTGCGCAATGAATTTGTGCTGGCCGTCAAAGGCGTGGTCAATAAGCGTCCTGAGGGCATGATCAACCAGAAGGTGGCCACCGGCACCATCGAGATTCTCGTCGATGAAGCCAAGCTCCTCAACCCCAGTGAACCTCTACCGTTTCAAATTCAGGATCTGACCGAAGCCAGCGAAACGCTACGCCTGAAATATCGTTACCTGGACTTGCGTCGTCCAACGCTCAAACACAACATCCTGACTCGTATTCATTTCGTGCGCGAAATGCGCCGGGCGCTGGAAGATGAAAACTTCCTCGATATCGAGACGCCGTATCTCTATAAGTCCACGCCGGAAGGCGCGCGCGAGTTCCTCGTACCGTCTCGGGTTCATGCCGGAAAATTTTATGCCTTGCCGCAAAGTCCCCAGCTGTTCAAGCAGGTGCTGATGATTTCCGGTTTCGATCGGTATTTCCAGGTCGTCAAATGCTTCCGTGACGAAGATTTGCGGGCCGACCGTCAGCCTGAGTTTTCACAGATCGACCTTGAGATGTCATTTGTGGATCGCGAGCAGGTTCTGGCGACCATGGAAAAAGTCATCAGCCGCGCCTGGGAAAAGGTGTCGGGCGTAAAAGTGCCAACGCCTCTTCCCCGCATGGCCTATGATGATGCCATGGAATATTATGGTAACGACAAACCCGACACGCGTTTTGAACTCAAACTGCAAAATCTGACCAGCCTTGTCCAAAAAACCGAATTCAAGGTCTTCATCAATGCCGTCAGCACAGGCGGTATCGTCAACGCTTTGCATCTCAAAGGCCAAGCGGAAACCTTCAGCCGCAAGGACCTGGATGAACTCCAGGAAGTCGTGAAACAGTATGGCTCCGGCGGCCTCGCCTGGGCCAAGGTCAAGGACGGCAAGGGTCAGGAAAGCTGGCAGTCGCCCATCGCCAAATTCCTGGGTGATGATGTTGTCGACGCAATCAACAAACAGCTGGGGGCCTCGGCCCAGGACTTGATCCTCATTGCAGCGGGCGATTATAAAACGACCAAGGCGTCGCTTTCGGCTTTGCGCCTGGAGCTGGGCAAGCGTTTGAAGCTCTATAACCCCAAGCAGTTCAACTTTCTTTGGGTTCTGGATTTCCCATCCTTTGAACGCGATCAGGAAAGCGGTCGCCTCATTGCCTGTCACCATCCCTTTACCTCGCCGCGCGATGAGGATGTGCACCTGCTGGATACAGCTCCGGAAAAGGTGAAGGCCAAGGCTTACGATCTTGTCCTGAATGGTAACGAGGTCGCGGGTGGATCGATTCGTATCCACGATCAGAATCTACAAGCGCGTATTTTTGCTCTTCTGGGCTTAACGCCCGAGGAAGCGCAGGCGAAATTTGGCTTTCTCCTGGAAGCTTTGCGTTACGGCGCTCCGCCTCATGGTGGGATGGCCTTTGGCCTGGATCGACTGGTTATGCTTTTGACGGGTTCGGACTCCATTCGCGATGTGATTCCGTTCCCAAAAACCAACAAGGCCACAGACCTGATGACGGACGCGCCTAGCGAAGTCACGGCTGATGAATTGCGAAATCTGCACATACGCGTGCAAAAACTGACTTTGGAGTAAAGCGATGAGCGACGCTCGTCTTGAACATTGGAATCATTACCCCATGGGACCTCAACTGCGCCATTACCTGGGCGTTACGGATGAGGAATACACGGGTGATCACTCACCACGACCAGATGAAAGAGCTGTCGCGGCCTTTCGCGACTTCCTCGTGCAGGTCGTGCGGGAGAAACCCGCCTCTGATCAGGATCAATTCGTCGATCTCCTGGAAGAGATGACCTCCATGGGTTTGTCGAGCGTTGTCGTCAGCATGGCCGAACAGCATTCCCAGTTTGCCATCGATACTGATTTCCGCGCCTGCCTTGCGCTCGGTTCCGCGCTCATGATGGAAAGCGAATTGGATGAAGCTGCCGTTGTGATGAATCAGGCCAAAGCCTTGGCACCTATGGAATTGGCTCCGTATGTGAACCTGGCGAGCATTGCTTTTTCGCAGGAAAGAGACAGTGACGCGCTGAAATTTATCGACAGTGGCCTGGGTATTGATGCTAACAATTTCCGGCTTTGGGAATTGATCGCTTCGATTTATCTTCATGAAGAAGCCCGCACAGCCGGCGAACGGTTGCGCTTGAAAGCGACGGAAGTGAATTCCTTTGCTGGCTTGTCTTTGGCGGCCGAGATCATGGATCCGAACGATCGATTGCTGAAAGCAGAGCTTCTGGAAGAAGCTTTCAACGCTGGCATACGCGATGACGATTTCTTAATTGAGTACACGGCAGCGCTTGGAGCAGCACAGCAATTCGAAAAGATCCCGCAACTGGTTTACCGGATTGAGCACATTGAAAAGAAGAAAGTTCATTGGAAGCTCTACGCGCATGCAGCCCAGGCATTTCTGGCTTTGAACAAAGAGGCCGAGGCCGCAACGCTGATCAGCAAGGCGTCTCGATCGCCCGACATGCCAGCGAATGTTCTGCAGGACTTGCAGAACGTCTATGACGAACAATCGCAAGCGCATCACTGACAAGAGGATGGCGTGATGACTCTTAAAACCGTAGAAACGAAAGATGCACCAGCCGCAATTGGACCTTATTCCCAGGCTGTGATAAACAGCGGGCTGGTGTATTGTTCAGGACAGATACCAATCCATCCCGCGACCGGCGAACTGGTCGAGGGTTCGATTGAAGATCAGACTCATCGGGTTATGTTGAATCTGCAGGCTGTGCTTCAGGCAGCCGGCAGTGGCTGGTCCGGAGTCATTCGTACGACTATTTATTTGCAGAATTTGGAAAATTTCGCCAAAGTGAACGAGGTCTACGCAGGTTACCTTAGCAAGCCCTATCCGGCACGCGCCACGGTCCAGGTAGCCAAGCTCCCACGAGGAGTTGGTGTTGAGATTGATGCGATTGCCTGTCAGTTATAGCGATTGCCTTGGTTTGAAGTCGCCAAAAAAGCGAGCAGCCTGTTCATGGGCTTTGGTTTTTGCCAGAAGCGCAGATTTGGAATTTATTTCCAAAAAATGCGCCAGATGGGAGGTAAATTCCAGGGTGCTATGCTATGCTGTTAGTGAATCCAACAAATCAGATCTTATGGCACCGGGAGTCCAATGGACCGCAGGGCAACACTGCTTAAAAGAGCAGCCGTATGTATGGGCGCGTTGAGTCTAATGTTCTTGCTGGGTAATTCCATCAAGGCGGCTCTTAAACCACCTGTATTGACGACCTATGTAGAAATTGACGGGGTAGACTTTGGCCCCTTTGATAATATTGAAGGAATGGAAAAATTTGCGCGGGACGGCTTTCCCTTGGCCGCTAACACCAGCTTTGAAAAAATTCGTCTAAGCAGGGAATTTGTAACCAGTCCCTCGCTTTACCTTTGGGCGAAAAATCAGACCAGTCGAAAATTTGGTCCAAAGGATATCCACCTGATCACCGAGAATGAAGAAGGTTACGTGGTTTCACGCAAGGTGCTGCAGCTCTGCCAGCCGCTATCCTTTTTGGTTGAATCTTCGAATCCTTCACTCGGTGGTTTCAATGAGGTTGTGGATCTGGCTGTTCAGAGTGTTTCCACATTCTAATTGAGACCTTAAAATCAGACATGGAGTCGTATGAGCCGTCGCTCTCGATCACGCATGCGCTATGCTACTGGCCTTGGTGGCTTCGTAGTCCTTCTTTGGGGCTGCCAGTACCTCTTGGATCCCCAGCGCAACGCGAATGAAACTCAGGAAACAGCCGCGCCCGAACCCAGGACCGCCTTCAGTTCGAGCGTTAAAATTTATTTAAAGACTGCATCGAACGCCAATGTCTACGTTGGCGAATTTGACCGTGAAAGCTGCGAGAATGGTTTCCCGCAACACTGGTCCATTTTCATGACGTCCGTGCTCGGTCAGCACCGCTTCGATGTCGACTATACGAATCTGCTGAATAATAAGAGCCGTGACCTCAACATCAAAGTTCACCCCCAGAATTACACCGTGAAATACGATAAGGTTCCGCACGATCTGTCGACAGCCTTGCTGTGCGAGCAGACCGAGGAATCGTCGATGAGCTTCGCCAAGGATTCCGCCGCCGCTCGGGAAATCCTGCAACCCCTGCAGCTCCTGGCACCGGACTGCATCTTTGAATGGACGGAAGAAACGGGCCTTGTCTGCAAGCTTCCTCATCCCACGGATTCCGAAGTTTACGCGACGCTCGAAACCATCAAAAAGAACATGACGACCAAATGGAATCATCAGCCTTATCTTTTGATTCGTCGTCTGACCTTGACCACTCAACTTCTCGAAGCGATCCAGCGTCCGGACAAGCGCACCGATCTCGATAAGGTTTGTCGGATCATGCGTTTCTCGCTGCCGAATGAACTGCCTCTCAGCTTCCGCTCCAAACTCTGGCAGGACAAGGTTTGCCAGGGCAAGAATCGCGATCGTGCTGCGGCCTTGATGGCCCTTCAGGAGTCGGCGCAGGAAATTCAAGCTCTGTCACGCCGCATCGAAGACGCAAGCCTGGTCGGTCTCTTCACCCTCAACATTCCTCGGGACCAAAGCACGGCCAAGGAATATTTGATCAGTCTGCAGCCGATTGAAACGCCTTACATTTCCAAGTCGGATCAACCGAACCAATCGCTGCCTTGCGTATGGCATCCTCTGTTTTCTGAGCAGACCGAAAGCCAGCTGATCGCCATCGAGCTGGGAATGGTGGAAAACAAGGGTTTGAGCACATGCACCGCGTCTCCGGGTTTGGTCAGTGCCTACCGGGATGCGAACATCTATGTGCGCTCCAGTGTCGCCAGCGAAATGGAATTTCAAATCGCCAACGGCCAGTCCAAGAAACTGCGTCTGCCGACCGGTGATTACCAGTACAGTGTAATTCAGTACAACGGCCCCTTCCCTGAAGAACTGATATCACCCGAGGAAGTCGCCCCGGTGTCTTCAGGTCAAATCAGCTGGAAGAATGCCAAGCCTCATTTGATCATAAAAAGTTGGTAATTCCCCTGGGAGAAGGTTTATAGTCGGCCCCAAACCGACTCTCTCCCTGGAGGAACCGACCTTGAAAATAACCATCCTGAACGGCAGTTCCCGCAAGCAATCGCAGAGCGGAAAGGTGGCTCGCTTCATCGACGCGAAGCTGCGCGAGCAGGCCGGCGTGTCCCCTTACTATCTGAATCTGGAAAACAATCCCTTGCCGATGTGGGATGAAAGCATCTGGGATAGCGCCGAGATGTGGACCAAAACCTGGGGCCCGATCAAGGCGGAACTGCAGACCTCGGACGCCTTTATCTTTGTCGTTCCCGAGTGGAGCGGTATGGTGCCACCGGCCGTGAAGAATTTCTTTCTGCTCTGCTCGCATCAGGAACTGGGTCACAAACCAGCCTTGATCGTCACCATCAGCAGTTCGCGCAATGGCTCTTATCCAGTCGCTGAACTCCGCATGTCGTCCTATAAAAATACGCGTTTGCTCTATATCCCCGAACATCTCATCGTGCGCGATGTGGAAAAGATGTTCAACGGCGCGACGCCAGAAAGCGAAGATGATAAATATCTCCGCCTGCGCCTCGATTATTGCCTGAAACTCCTGCAAGCCTACGGACGCTCAATGCATGAGCTCCGTGCCAGCGGTGTTGTCGATCACAAGGCTTTTCCCAACGGGATGTAAAAGGCAGGAAGGCGGCGAGGATCTCATCCTCGCCTTGTAGCTAGGCGATGCGCAAGGCTCGACAGAGATCGTGAATCGCCAGAGGCTTGGGAAGAAAGGAATCAAAACCCGCTGATAAAGCGGTTTTGAGGACATTGCGGTGATTGTTAGCCGAAAATGCGATGGCATAGAAATCGTATTTCGCGACACTGCGCAGCCGCTTCATGAGCTCAAAACCATTCGAATCCGGCAATCCAAGATCCGCAATCACCACATCAGGTCGGAAACTACAGAAGGACTCATAAGCCTCCTGAGCATTGCCATGCGAGCGAACTTCGATCCCGGTATTTTTCAAAATGGATTCCAAAAGCTTTTGAGTCATCTTGTCATCTTCGACCAACAGCAGACGCCGCGGTGGCAAACGCCCATCGATGGCCACGAGCTGAGGCTTGGCTGGAAGTCCCTCGGCCAGGATCGCCTCCGCAGAGGCCGGAACAGCAACGCCTGCAGTGGCTTCAGCTGACGCTTCCTCTTCCTGCGCGGCCGGCAGTTGAATCGCGAATGTCAGGTTGTGCTGGGCAGCTTTCTCAAAAATGGAAAGCTGGCCTCCCATGTTTTCCAAAAGACGGCAGGCCGTATAAAGTCCGACATCAAAGTTCACAGCCAGAGCCAGGGCTTCCTTCGTCATCAGATTACCGTCCACAAGGCCCGCGAGCACCCCCTGACGGTTGGTATAATTGGAATGACGGAACTGCAGATGGATCTTCTGGGGCTGAGCATAGACGCGGATTAAGATCTGCGCATCAGGCTCACCAAACAGAATCAGATGCCGCAGCAAATGTTCCATGGATTCCTGCAGTGCAAAGGGCCAGCTCTGCACGGCCGCCTGCGAAGCAATGTTGCCCAGAGTCACGGTCACGGAACGGGCCGAGGCCACTTCTGAGACATGTGGGAGGAGTTCATTGAAGAGTGTCTCCAGAACTACGCGTTCGGGCGGTCCCTGCATGTCCTGACCTGGCATTTGAATCGCATCCTGCAGGCTTTGCAGAACCTGCATTTGCTTGTCCGCTGAACTTTGCAGAATGCGGACAATGCCTTCCATTTCTGGATTGGCTTGCTGACTCAGCAACTTCGACGACAGCACCACGGGTGTCAGGTGCGCATGCAATTCCTGAATGGATCGCAGGATCAAGCGTTGATTGGAATCCACCCGGTTTGCCAACATCTGATGCTGGCGCTCTTCCGTAAAGAGCTTTTCCTGAAGTGTCTTCCGCTGAGTCTCCAGCTGAATGTTTTCATTTTTAACCCGGATCCGCTCGCGCGCCGACAGCACCGCAAAGCTTGCCGTCAAGGCTGCCAGCCCCATCAGTTGCCAAACCCGCTGATACAAATCCCGGGCATCACGGAAATCACTGAAGTTCATGATATAAGCGCCGTACACGACCGTGACCACACCCGGAAGCCCTGCCCAACTCGCCAGGAGGAGGCCAGCGATCCAGAGCCAAGGTGAAGAAAATGGAATTGGCTGCTGTGCCAGCGTAAGGCCCCAAAAAATCAAAGCAGCCCCGCCGAGCGCTGCCCCTTTCCAGGAAAAAACAGCGCGCACAGATCCGTCCGCGACTTTTTCCTGATCCGCGTGGAAGGGCACCAGCAAAAGAGGAATGAGACACATAATATAGAAAGGTACCGTGGCGAACATATCCACTGCATGCAGAACCACAGCCGGCAAACCATTCCACAAAAGATGCGAAACATCGGTGAAAATCAGCGGATCCTGCAGAATCAGAATTTGATTCAGCGCGACGCGCAGGACACTAAGTCCCAGCGCCAGGCTCAGCATTTTAACAAGGCTGCGTGCGTTGAATTTCCACTCCCGCCCATGCCAGCGGCTGAACAGCAGAAATAAACCACCGAGGACGGTAGCCTGGATTAGAGCTCCACTGATGGATGTGGGAAACCACACAAGGAATGACACAATAGGCAGGCCTAACCAGCGCAGTACGGATGTGGTGCGGGTTGTAAGGATCAGCCATGCCAGAAAGAAGGTAAAGGACCCCTTCCAGAGCGGTAAGGATGGCCCACTTTGCTGCTGTCCAAATTCAAGAAGCAACCATACGAAGACGAGGACCATGGACTCGGCGTGCTTACGCTCCTCGGCCACTTCCTGGCTCACCGCATGATCGACAGATGTTTTCACGTTCTTTCACTCCCCTGCTCGATGAAGTTGTCCAGGAGAATGATTTTTTTCCCGAGCTGGCGGGTTGCATGCACTGTCGCACCCCTTGGGGTGACGACGGCTCTTTGCATCCTATCTCTCTGTCCAATCCTCACGATACTTTACTGTTTAGTTGACCATGCGGCGCAATTCCCGCAACCTGTTTTCGGAATTTGAGCGGCACAGGTTGGTGGCCACATTGAGGATATGGCTATAGCCTTTTGACTTTTGCAGGACAGCTTTCACGCATGTGGGGGCGTCGGCGCACTCCTGACTTCTGTCCTTGGCACTCACGATGACGATCGGCATGTGATGCAAAAGTGCATCCGTGCAACGGGCGATTTCGATTCCCGTTGTGTAGCCTAAATCATAATCGAGAATGGCAACGTCGTAGTTCGAAAACAGGCCGATAAAACCCATTTCGTCAAGACTAACGTACGATTCCAGCTGGACTTTCTCCATCATGGCCCACCGTTTCATGACCGCGATGAACACAGGATCATCATCGATCAATAAAATCTTAGGACCTTGTTGGGTTCCATCAGCATGAGGTGCGTGCGTCTTTGGTTCGTGAACCATGCCTTGGTTTTTGTTAGGTGTTACCATAGCTCTATTCCTTTCCTGGAAATTTTGCTGATAACTCGTTACACAAGGGCCGCTGCCTTGATGGAGCGTTCGCTAAAATCTTCGTTTCATTTGATCGTTGAAGATCCACCGGAGAAGCAGCTGAGTAACTCAGGCTCACCAGGAACCGCTCAGCTAGGGTTTGATCATCATGAACAAAGCAATGCTGCCGCGATGATTTATCACTTCGGGTGTTGAAGCAATGTTGTTTGCCAAATCTTACTTAAAAATAAGAGTTTTAAAGGAAAAATACAAACGGAGGATAAAGATTTTCGCAGAAATTCTTTTACTTGTCCTTAAAAATCTTTTCAACTGCTTATGTATCATTCCCTGGAAAATATCGGGTAGCAGTGCTTGAGAAACAGCCGACGCCGCAGCACAGCTGTCACGCCTGCAATCTTTCGATGCCTCCCTTGCAAGCTCACGATTGGCAACGCATGCCGACTTACCGAAGCGCCAGAACGAGGAAAATCGAACTGGACAACTTAGGGATAATCAAAAGGGGTGTTCTGTGAAGCCTTTTTAAGCCATTTTGACTTGATTAAGGATAAGCGCCGAAATCCTGTAAAAACAGGCACCCAAAACCCGTGCCAAACCCGCAAAGTAGCCGGTCTGCGACCATTTCTCTTTTGACGAGGGAACGGAAAATAAGCTATAGGCATAGCTTGCTTAGGACTCCGCACTTCCCATCCTCTTGCAGTCGAGGTGATCCAAATATGCTTGATGTTCTCAGCGAAGGCTTTAAAGAAGCCAAACTGAAGCTTAAAGGCAAAGCTGTTCTGAATGAATCGAACGTGAAAGAAGCGATCGATGCGATTCGTAAGAGTCTGCTCGAGGCCGATGTTGAATACTCTGTGACGAAAAACTTTCTGCAGCGCGTCCAGGAAAAAGCCCTGGGGCAGGAAGTCCAGTTGAAGGCAGGCAAGGGTGATAGCCGCATGGCCGTCACGCCAGCCGATCACTTCGTTGCAATCTGCAAAGAAGAGCTTGAGCAGCTGATGGGTCCGGTGAATACCGAGCTGACCATGGCTGTCAACCGCCCGACCACGATCATGATGGTGGGCTTGCAAGGTTCCGGTAAAACAACAAGTACCGGCAAGCTGGCCAAATACCTTGTGACCCAACACAAAAAGAAACCCTTGCTGGTGGCTGCGGATATCTATCGTCCCGCAGCGGTGCAGCAGCTGAAAGTACTGGGCGAGCGTATTGGTGTTCCCGTCTTTCATAAGGAAGGCGCGGACCCGGTCACGATCTGTAAGGAATCGCTGCAGAAGGCCTTCGAACTGGGCTGCGATATCGTGCTGTTCGATACCGCCGGCCGCCTTACGATCGATTCCGCTCTGATGCAGGAACTGGCTGATATCCAGAGCGCGACCAAACCCGACAACGTTTTGCTCGTATGCGATTCCATGATGGGCCAGGACGCTGTCACCACCGCCAAGTCCTTTGACGAACGCTTGAGCTTGAGCGGCGTGATCATGACCAAGCTCGACGGTGACGCCCGTGGCGGCGCCGCCCTCAGCATCAAGGAAGTCACCGGCAAGCCCATTAAGTTCTTGGGTATGGGCGAGGATCTCGATCGCCTCGAGGAATTCCGACCCGAAGGTCTGGCCAGCCGTATCCTGGGCCTCGGCGATATCGTCGGTCTGATGCAGGACTTCCAAAAAGTTGCGGATGATGATCAGGAAGCCCAGGCTCTCAAACTTTTGCAGGGCCAATTCAGTTACATCGACTTTTACAAACAGATCGAGATGATTCAAAAGATGGGATCGCTCAAGGATCTGATTGCGAAAATGCCGATGCAGGACATGATTCCCAAGGGCGCGAACATCGACGATCGGGAATTGACCAAGGTCAAGGCCATGATCGACTCCATGACCAAGCGCGAACGCGTGGGTCAGGATAATCTGGATCGTCCACGCATGTCCCGCATTGCCAGAGGTTCAGGGCGCCCCGTGAAGGAAGTGGAAGAGCTGCACAAGCGCTTCACCGCCATGCGCAAGATGATGGGTATGCTGGGTAAGAACATGGGTGGCCTCATGGGCAAGATTCCAGGCATGGGCACGTTGAATCAGATGAACAATATGCGCAAGGCGGCCTCGCAAATGGGCCAGATGCCGAGCGGTATGGGTGATATGGCTGGTATGTTCGGTGGCGAAGGCTCCAGCAAACCCAAGCCCGCTTTTGATCGCGACAAACAAAAGAAAATGCGGAAGGCCGCGAAAGACGCGCGCAAACGAAACCGCAAATAGTCGGCTATGAAGGACAGGTTATGAGCAAGAAAAAGGTGTTTGTAGAAACCTGGGGCTGCCAGATGAATGTCGCGGATAGCGAGACCATGCTGAGCATGCTGCAGGCACAAAACTATGAGGCAACCGATCAGGTCGAGCAAGCCGACCTTGTTTTGCTCAACACCTGTCACATCCGGGAAAAGGCAACCCACAAGGTTTTGAGCCGCCTCGGCGCTCTGCGTCAGGTGGCCGAGCTGAATCCCAATATGAAGATAGCCGTGGCCGGCTGTGTGGCCCAGGCCGAAGGTGAAAAGCTTTTGGACAAGGCCACTAATATCGATATTCTCCTGGGCCCTGGAAAAATTGATCAGCTGCCTGATCTCCTTACGCGTAGCGAGGGCACTTCCAAACCGGTATCGGCTTTGGGTTTCAAAAAAGGCCGAGGCGAAGAGCATCCCCATTTCGAAATGCCGACCACCGTGAAACCTACGGTTACGGGGAAACCCGAAATCACCCGTTACGTGAATATCGCGCAAGGCTGTGACAATTTTTGCACATTCTGCGTCGTCCCCTTCACCCGCGGTCGCGAGATTTCCCGACCGTCGATGGAGATTGTTTCTGAGGTCAAAACTTTATTGGCCGATGGCGCGCGCGAAATCACCCTTCTGGGCCAGAATGTAAACAGTTATGGCCAGGACCTCGTCCGGGATCAAAAGCTCGCCTCGAGCGAACGTGGCCCTTTTGTGGATCTGTTGGAAGACGTGGTGCAACTTCCGGGTTTGGATCGCCTTCGTTTCACGACGAGCAACCCCCATGACTTTACCCGGCCTTTGGCGGAACTTTTCCGCAGGTATCCGAAAATGGGCCGCTACATTCATCTGCCCGTGCAATCCGGCAATGATGAAGTCCTGGAACGCATGAAACGCAAGGTAACCGTTGCTGAGTATTGGGAACGTGTTCAATGGCTGCGTGAAGTCGATCCCGAGATGGCACTTTCCACGGACCTGATCGTCGGCTTCCCTGGGGAAACTGATGCGCAGTTCGAGGATACGTTGAAGCTGGTTGAGGCTGTCCGTTACTCGTTTATCTTCGCCTTCAAATATTCATCGCGCAAAGGGACCGCCGCTGCACGTTTCCGCGAGCATGTGCCTGAAGAAGTGATGTCACGCCGTCTGGCTGCTTTAAATGTGCTGCAGGACCGGATCACAACCGAACAAAATCTTGCGGAAATAGGCCGCACGCGGGAAGTGCTCTGTCACTACCAAAGCCGCAAGGAAGCGAATGTTTACTACGCACGCTCCGAGCAATTTCGTTTGGTAAAAATTGCAAGCGATCACGATCTGGTTGGAAAGATCGTCAACGTCGAGATCATTGATGCCAATAAAACAGCATTGGTGGGTCGTCTTGTTTAGCATCGTTTCCTTTCGTACACGCTTCTTTCTGTCCGGCAGAATTCCCTGAAGTCTTCAAACAGGCCTGAATAGCAGTTGCAAAACAGCTCCCTGCAGGTCTTCTGTCGATTTTTCTGACAGGGGCCAAAGCGATGGTCCGTCCCTTGCTCTATCCTCTGTAACGAAACATAGCGTTTCGCCTTATAAGGAGGATTCCATGACAAACGTCTCGAAGAAGCTCGCACGCACAGCCGCCGTTGGTATCTGGTCCATCGCCTCGATGGCACTTGCCGGTCAGGCAAAAACCAGTGCTCCAGGCTGTTTTGAGGGAGGCGCTCAAGGCAAAGCTGTTCCAACTGCCAAAACGCAGGAAGACTGTCAAAAGCTGGGTGAAAAGTTCACTTGGATGGAGGCAGCCGCTCATGATCATGACAAAGGTCATGATCACAAAGCTCAAAGCGGTAAGGTAAAAGGTAAAGTGAAGCAGCAGGCAAAAACCGAAGCCAAGTCCGAAGTCAAACCAGCTGCAGCGACCGAAGCCACCCCAGCCGTTCAGCCTGAAGTCCAGGCAACTCCTGCCACCGAAGCTCCCAAAAAATAACGTGATCCATCCTCACCCCGCTCTGGGGTGAGGCTTGGCCTAAGCCATTCCCTCTTCCAACTCATGCTGGATAAAAAGAGAGTGCTTCCAATCTATTTCTTGGTCTCGGTCTCAGCCCGGACGGGGATGAGGCCGCTGTTAATATCCTTGGAAAGCTCGATGCAAAAATAAGCATAAGCGGCAACACTGACAACAAACGCCACACCGGTCACAACATAAAGTGCAGAATACATCAGCTTATCCTTAGCGGGGTGCCGAAAGACTCAATCGCGAGGTCTTGCCGCGCGCGCCAACCACCGGTATTTTCACATTCCGGACGGGTCCATCCATCAGCAATTCGATCGTCTCGTTCATATTAGCAGGCGCCGATTCACCTTTCCAGCGCACCACCAGCTCCCATGCCTCTTGGACAGGGTAAGCCTGAACCTCCAAAGTATCCTCGTTGTACACGACTTTCTCAATATGCAATGTTTGCTTGGACGCGGTTTTCACGCGAATTTTAACCGCACGTTCATCCAGCTGCACGACGGGCGGTGACACGGTAATCAGGCGCTCAATTTTGGCCTTCATCCGAAACACATGCGGCCGGTCCCGGTCCTCATTGGTCAAAATCACAACTTCCTTATCGAAATCCCCAAGAAAGTGCGTGGTATCGACCTTTACCACCAACTCGCTGCTTGTGCCTTGAGCCAGGTCCTGCCCCGCCTTGAGTGACTGGGATAGGCAACCACATTCCTGATGAATCCCCAGAATGCGCACAGCGGCCCCTTTTTCCTCGCTAAAAGGAAAACGGAATTCCAGCCGATCGCCCTGCTTCACCGGGCCTCGATCTTGATTATAAGAACTGAATCGCAACGATCCGACCTCGCCGCGAACAGCTGCCGTCAGACTGATTTCATTTTCATAGGCAAAAGCACTGGCGGAAAGCATCAGCGCCAGCATCAGGCTTCCCCAGTGAAATCCGCGAATTTTTGTCAAAAAGGCCATACCGATCCCCTCCCCACATGGAAACGAAGTTTCCAGCTGGCCTCCTATCGACAAAATTTCTCAGAACTGGAGGGACCTTGAAGCCAGGCAATTTCTGCCGTCAAGCCGCACGCGCCTGCCACCGATGAAAGCCATGGAGGGTCAGAATTCATGAGGGATTGGCTGGAGTTTATACAAAAGGATGTGCTGGCGATCTTCGCTGAGTTATCAACGAAGGATCTGCAGTATCCCTTTGCCCTGATTCTCTGGATTTTTCTGGTCTCGATGCCCCTGCATGGGGTGGATCGACGGGATCACATCGCCGGCATGAGCTACACGCTCTATTGCACGGTCACCGCGATTGTTCTCTTTCTCGCCCTACCAGGCAGCTTCCAGGAGTTCGAGGATATCGGATTTCACATAGCCTTTGTTTCATTTTTCGTCGGCGTGACGTCCTATCGCTGGTTTCACTCCAACGACACACTGATTATCGTCAGCGATGGTGAACCCACCAAAAAGAAAAAGCAGGAGTCGGACCATGAGAAAAACTGATTTTGATAGCCGGCTCGTCGTATTCCGTTCGCGGCAAATGTCGCTGATGATGCTGATGGGCCTCGCGACAACGGCCTTTACGATCATGATTGTTCAAGGCACGGAAAGTCATATCGGTTGGTGGGCGATTGGAGTTCCCCTTTGTATGTTCGGCGGACTGTTTGTCCTTTTTCCGCCTACTGAGGAATGGGAATACAAAGCCTGGCAGGGTAAATCACGTAAGGTTGAGCAGCATTTCGATCGTTAATATTCAGGGTTTGATGGCAAGAGGCAGGTCGTCCATCCAGAAACCCTGGCGATCGGCATCCGAGAGTTCAACTTTTGAGATTGGTTTTTCTGTAACCAATACCATCAATCCGCTTTTCTTTCGCGCAAGGGCCGTGACATCCACGCGATTCTTGCCGCGCATCACGACGCTTTCTGTGGTCGACACAGTCAGATTTCTCACCTCCAGGAAAAATCTGGAGCCTTTCATATACCCGACATGCACAAACACAGGCTGACCGCAGCGCAGTTTCAAATAGCTCTTCTTGTTGGCTTTCACCAGATAATGCGTGCGATCGTATTGCGGAGTCGTACCATCGGATTCCACGACTGATGACTCACAGGACAAGGCCGGCCCTTGAACGGTGCCTTTGCTGACGATCTGTGGTTCATTGGGATTATGTTCACTGACATTCATTTGCACAAAAAGGACCGCCGCGGCTGCTGCAAGAAAGGCCATGGCCCCGGATTTCAGGGGCCGGCGAAAGCGCAAAACGGATTTGGTAGGTTGGGAAGCGCCATGGTTTTGCAGAAAATTTTGAATCTGCTCGGAAGTTTTTTGTTCAGCATCATCGAGCTGCTCATCGGTCAAGCAATCGACGGCCGCCTCATGAATCCTCAACAATTCCCGGAGTCTGCTTTCATCCTCCGGGCCTATCTTTATTTTCCGAACTTCCATGGACAATCCCCCTTGTCATCCTCGTCACAGGGCTTTTGCCCCATAACTCCAAGAACACTGGGGGTGTCATCATATTGCAAGCTGGTTAAAATTTCTGTAACTAGCGGATTTCGAGGCCTTTTTCTTCAGCCAACTGAACCATGGCCTGGCTCACAATCAGCCTAAATCGGCGGAGATGGGAGAGTACGGTATTCTGATTCATCTGCAGTGCATCGCAGATTTCCTTGACCGATTTCTGATCCAAATAAAAATAGCGGGCAACTGTGGCACGCGGTTCGCCCTCATGCATTTGAATCAGTTGCCTCAGAAGGGTAATGGACTGTTCAAAGTGCAGCGAAGCATATTCGTCATCAGCCACCAGAATGATTTCTGCACCCGACGCACTATCTTCTTCAGAAATGGCATCCGTGCCGGAAACGGACACAGTCCGCTTGGTCTTGCGCAGCTCATTCAAACAGCGATTACGGGCTATGGTCATCAGCCAGCCGCTGAAAGCAGCTTGTTCTTTCAGGTTCTCGAGGTTTTGCCAGGCCTGAACAAAAATATCCTGAATCAAATCGTCGGCGGCCGCGTCGTGAAATTTGAAGCGTGAGACAACCGCACGCACAGCCTGGTAGTGTTTTTTATAGAGGGTTTGGAAATCCAACTGGGGGCTTTCTTTCGTCACTTGCCTATTCACTCGCGGGCCCCCACCGAAATCGTGTCCTGCCATAGGATGTGGTCTTGAGGCACCGGAGTATCCTTGGTTAGTTCCTTATCCGTAAGAACTAGACTAATGGACCATGGCTTACCTGATTGCAACGAAAATCGAGCAATTTGCCCATCGCGTAAGATTCTCTGACGTTCACCGTTAATGACTGGTGTGACGAAAGTCTGTGATTCCGGCCCCTGAACATCTGTACGCATGAAACCTGAGCTGCTGCAGCGGAAACTGATTTCAACGTCGGTCCCGACAGCGCCGACAAAACCTTGACCGTTCGCAGCCGGGGATACAGTCGATCCGTCCAGAGCCGCCACATCCAGTTCACAATCAGCCGCAGTCGCTGATCCGGATGTGCCTTTGACCTGCACATTCTGATCGTTCATCGTCACGTGGTCGTCCGATGTTTGGGGGCGGACCATGATAAAGACCAGGGCCGCTGCCGCAATGAGACCAAGGAAGGGCAGAGTTTTATTTTTGGCAGGTCGTCTTGTCAAAGGCAGGACATCGGCAGCCTTATGAGTTTCCTGGGAAGCCTTGGGTGCCTGCTTCAGTTTGTGTTGCAGGTCAGCCCAATTGCGATCCATTTTTTCAGTATGAGACGGCAGCGTGTCGGGCGTTTTCTGGGCCAACTTACGGACGGAATCGTCGAGGCGTTGCTCCCATTGAGCGAGCTCAGTGTCCGAGGGGTTGGCGGCATCCAACTTTTCCTCTTCCTGCCGCATGAGCTCCCGGAGCCGTTCCATATCGCTTGGTTTGATCGTAATCTTTTTATCTGCCACGACTTGTCACGTCCTTTGTTAGGGCACCAGACGCGGCTCTTACCAGAAAGTTCCGACATAAACCGCAGCCGTAGGAGCCATCAAAACGCTGGTCTTTTCGACCGTAAAGTTTCGAACCATATCTAGTCGAACTTCCGCACCAGCTCGAATCAAATGATAAACCCACATCGTATCGAGTCCCGTCCCGAGACTCAAGCCCCCGGTGGCAACGAGCTTCTCCTGCTGATCAAAAGCCCCGCCATCCCTGTCATCAATGACACGATTAAGCAGCAGGGAGTTGACTCCAGCCAGCCAGCGTGCCTCGGTTCGCACCGATCGGTCTGTGCTCGAAAGTGAACTCAGGGTCATCCGTCGGGCCGCACCAATCATTCCGGTCATCATACTGCGTTTTTGATCAAAACGCTGGTTGGGATAGCCTTCGACTTCGATTTTTTCGTCCTGTTCGGGGAAATAGCTGAACTCGGCCACCAGATCATAGAGCCAAAATGCTTCTTCACGCACATAACGCAAATTCATGCCCTGAGCTGAGTTTGGGGTATAGCCCTGGTTGACATTCCGATTGAGAAATTGATAACTGCGGACACCCACACTGAGGCTGTTGGGAAGGCGCGGCAAAAGGTAATTGGCTACGGAATATTCCCGTCCGGCCTGGAAGTTTACGACGCGGTCAGCCAAAACTTTCTGGCTGTCCGGGTCCTTGAGGGTCAAACGCACGTCGCCTTCCGGTACAGTCAGACCCTTGGAAATCGAACCATAGTCCTTACCGTCGATACTGACCACCAGCTTGGAGAAGCGGTCCATGAGGGAAAAGAGACTGGCGCCTTTGTCTTTTTTACGCACGCTTCCGGAAACGATCACTGGATCGGACCCCAGAAGCTCCATGATGGCGGAAGGTCTTTGCTTGCCTTCGGTATACTCATAAGTGGCCTGAGAGGCAAATGCATGCGCTTCCGTAATCGATACAGCACCGTCGCTGTTGCGATCGCGGCTGAACCCTTGGATCAAAAAGTGGGTGTAAACATCATTTTTAAGGCGCGCATCTTCCATAGCGGGTTCACGCCAACCACTGGCTGTCAGGACAATCGACCCCTCCGATCGCTCCTGAATAGGCTCCTCAAAATAAGGCGCTTTAAGCTGAGCCAGGGCTCGTTTCATTTCTGGTGTCAGAATCGATTTACCAACCCCGGAGTGACAAAAGGCCAGAATCAAAACTTTTTTGCGTGATTTCAACTGCTGGAAGAGTTCCATCAGGTAATCGTAATCCAGCGCCGTTTTCTTGGTGTTCTGCGGATCGGTATCGCTGGTGATAATATACCGGCCCACCTTGCCGTCATCTTTATAGGCCACTGTTCCATGCGTGGACACATAGACCACCACAGTATCTTCTTCGTTGCGGTTATCCTGCTTCAGGCGCTCCAGCGACTTGATAATGCTAGCCGCACTCAGGGGCTGATCCTTGTCCGTCACAAGCTCGCCGCCATCGAAGTCCTGGCCGGGCGCTTTGAAATACTGATAGATATCTGCGGCATCTTTGCGAGCATAACGCAAAGGATGCCAAAGATTGCTTTGAAACTCACCCACACCAATGGACAGTACAAATTTCTTGGGACGTAAACTCTCAGCGGCAGCGCCGTCAGCAGCAGTCACGCGCATGGCAAAACCAAAGGACAGGGACAAGACGAAACTCAATAGTGCTATCGTTTTCACGGTTACTCCTGGTCTTAAGCCGCGCCAACTTATCCTATAAATTCATATTAAGTCAATTCTATTTTATAGGGGTCAAGTGCCCACTGGACCGTGATTTCGTTCTCAGGTCTGGGCCTTGGCTGGCGCCAAAACAGGAGTCAAATACACCTCTTCAGGGAATTGACCAATGGTAAAATGTCCCAGACTGCGCCGCAGCTCCCCGTATACGTCGGATACAATCCAGTGTTCCAGGTCCCAGCGCAGGCGCAACGGGGCTCGCATCTTCTCTAGACCTTGCAGCGCCAGGCTATGGTCCTGGAGGAGCGTCGTGGTCAGACGTGTCAGGAAGCGGCTGATGATCCCTTGGGCCTCTTCATCATCAAAGCGTCGCGACTGCTGCGCAAGTTCATACCAGGCCTTTCTCTGGGCCGGGGTCAGGCTGCGCAACCAGCGTCCAACCTTGCCCTGGGCGGGGGTTTCAGCCCCACGCATCATGCGCGGTATGATGCTTTCAATTTGATGATGCAAAAGACTCAGCTGCCAGTCCCAGGCGGTAATGCCCAACCTTTGAGCCAAAGCGACAAAGAGCAGGGACCATTTGGAATCCAGAAGGCTCGCGAAAAATGGCGGTTTTGGCTGCCAAAGTCCGCTGGGATTGGGGGAATAGATTTTTTTAGGTTTAGGCATCCAGGAAATTTTTTCCAGAGCATTATGAATGTCGTCCTCGACTTCACTCAGGACCTTGGGTTTTTTCACTGGCGTCAGCTGTGGATGCAGCGAGGCGAGGAGTTCCGGGATCAAGGGGCCAACCGTAAGAATACCTTCGACCAGTTTACGCTCGTGACCATCAAAGCTATGCACCACTTTACGGACATGCGCTTCCGTCAAATCCAGAATGGAAAAATCGCGTCGACGTTCGCCGCAAATCTGCCAATGACGTTCGAGCTGCTCGTTGAGGACGGTGCGATGCTTTAATACGGTGGCCACACGCCAGCAAAGATCATAACGCTTCAAGTTCGCACCCAGCTGCCACACGCGGCCCAGGTCCTGGTTTACATAGTGAAGGCCGAGCGCTTTGCGATCGAGAATGAACAATTCAAGACCCGACTGTTCCCGTTCGCGCGCCAGATTTTCCAGGGCTTTGATCACTTCGCGGCTGGGTTGCGCCACCTGCACCAGGAAATTACACACGTCCTGTTCATCGATGTCCTTGCCTTCGCCAACCAACCGCACCATCAGGAGGAGTTTAACGCGGGCTGGTTCCTGCAGGCGTTCGGTTTTGCTGACCCACTGCAAAAGGTGGCGATGCAGATGCACCCACGTCAAGGGCAAGGCTTTGCCGCTATGGTCAGCTGCTTCGCGATAGGATTTGCGCGCGTCCCACAGCAGATTTTCCTGCTGACCCTGACTCCAGACAAACTCATGCAGCATGGCAACGGCATGCCAAAACCAGGTTTTGATGGAATCGGGAAAATGAAAGGCACGCACGGGTGCCCAGATTGCGTGATCGAAGGCCGGCTTATGAAACTGCACCGCTTTCTGAAGGAACATCGTATTGATTTGCGGCAGCAGGTATTCGAGCTGATGATACTGAAGCAGAACTTCGGACATGGCCTGCCATGCTTCAGGTTGTTCTGGAACCCAGCGCAGAGGATCCTTCAGCAATTCATTCAAAGCCGCGCGATCCTTGGGCGAGGCGGCTTCGAAACGCTGCATGCGAAGCAGGAAGGAATCGAGCAGGTCCACGCGCGCTCGCCAATCCAATTCCCTTTGCAGTTTCTGTCCATAGGGGCAAAGACCGGAATCATCCCGTTCGATACGAATATCGAGTAATAGATCGAGAGCTTTTTGAAATTCAGGAACCTGGCGTGAAATGGATTCCAGCAGACGAATGGCCAACGCTTCATCACCATCAGCCAGAGCCTGGCGGCCCAGGACAAGGGCGAGTTCACTTTCGCTGCGTTTGAGGAGGGCACCGAATTCCTTTTGTGCTGCCCAGATTTCACGATCGTAGCGTCGGAAAAATTTAAAGGCCTTTTCCGCTTCACCGGCCCGAATAAACGACCAGCAGGCGTAAAGTCTTTCGATGGGTAAAAGCCGAAGTTGCAGATCCTTGCGAAACATCAAGCCGTCGAGAATGGCCCAGCGTTCCGCCTGCCAGAGCTTGACAACCAGATGGGAACGCAGATCACCATCGATCAAAGTATAAAATTGAACATCGTGTTTCAGGAAACTGCCCAGCACTTCTTCCAGATCACTGACGGACCCATAAAGCAGAGCGAGATCCACAATACGAGCCGCCATCTCAGGCCGCGGAAAAGCTTCAAAAAGCTGCCAGGCCTCCTGACGAAAGGCGGCCCAATTCTGTTCCGCTTCCACCTTGTGGCGAAGTTTCAGCTCGGCTTCGAGAGCATGATCCAGCCGGGTTGTGGCTGCCTTGGCATTTTCCATGGTCGGCAGGGGCTGCGTGGAATGCGTGTGATCAGCCAGCACGGCCCCACGTGTAGGCCGAGGCTCGGGTTGCACCGCGATCGGCACGGAAATAGTGCCCGTGACTTCGTCCGTTGCGAACTGTGGCGCAGGTTTGCCGTGAGCTCCTGGCCTGGAGTCCTTGGCCTGGGTATCATCAACCAATATCGATCGGCGTAGGCCTTCGATGGTATCCGGTTTCAAGCCCAACTTCTCTATCATCCGCAAAAGACGGGCGCTTTGCGGCAGGGAGAACTCGTCTGAACTTTGTACTGTGGGCGCAACAGACTGGATTTTATCTTTCTCCATGCTGTCCTCCTGATGTGCTGATGACAAAGAGAAGTGTCAATAGGGCATTATATCATTTTAACACAGTTTGTGGGGGTCGTTTCTCACGACGGTTTACGAGCGTGCGGAGAACGATCATTGCAAAACCAAACTGCAAAATCCCGCCGCTCTGGCAAGCACGGCCTTGACCTTTCCCCGGTCTTTTTATATGTCTGCGGCAGTCGGGATCAAAAATTTCAGCAGCTTACCAGGACACGATGACATATGATCCATCTTCTCGCCCTCGATTTGGATGGCAGCATAGTCGATCTCATCGAACGCGAATCGCGTGATGAGCTCGAATGCTCTGTGCATACGGCGAGCTATCACTATGAACTCGTGGTGAAGTGTCAGGAAAATCGATACGACGCTGTGCTCATCGACCTGGATCACCCACGGTCCGGGAGTCTGGAAGAAATCGATCAGCTGAAAGCTTTGCAGCCCTCGCTTCGCTGCTATGTCCTGACCTCGCTGCCCCAGTGGGAGCAGGCTTTGCAGGCCATGAAGAGCGGCGCCGATGATTACCTGGCGAAACCCGTCCATCCGGATCGTATTCGGGCGATTCTCCAGAACCTGAACAAGCGCCCGGTCCATCGACTCACCGGTGATCTGAAGCTGGAATTTAATAAATCCAAGCGCATCATCGGCCGTTCGACAGCCATCAAGAAAATTTATGATTTGATCCAGAAATTGGCTCGGGTCGACACCTCCGTTTTGATTCGCGGTGAAAGCGGAACCGGCAAGGAACTTGTAGCCCAAGCGCTTCATTATAACTCGGCGCGCAAACAGGGGCCTTTTGTGGCCGTCAACTGCGGGGCCATTCCGGAAACCTTGATCGAGTCTGAGCTCTTTGGTTATGAAAAGGGCACCTTCACGGGCGCGGATAAGAAAAAGCTCGGTAAATTTCAATTTGCCAACGGCGGCTCGATATTTCTGGATGAGATCGGTGACGTGTCTCCGCAGATGCAGGTTAAACTTCTGCGCGTTTTGCAGGAAAAGAAGATAACGCCGGTTGGTTCCAACCAGGAAATTCCGGTCGACGTGCGAATTATCTCAGCGACCAACAAGCCCCTGGAAAAGATGATGCAGGAAGGCAAGTTTCGCTCTGACCTTTACTATCGACTGAATGTGATGCCCATCAACCTGCAACCGTTGCGCGAGCGGCTGGAGGATATCGAAGATCTGTCAGGCTTCATGATTGAAAAATTCAATCGTTTGCACGAGAGACAAATTCGCTGTTTAACCCCGGAAGTCGTCCAGGCCCTGCAGGGCTACGATTGGCCAGGGAACATTCGTGAGCTGGAAAATGTGATCGAGCATGCTTTCATCATTGAGGGTTCCGATGAGATCCACCTGGATTCATTACCCCCGCACATCCAAAACCAGGCCCCGGTCGTTGCCGAACCGCACCACGAAGGTGAAGGCGAAACCACCCGTCTCCAGGAAGAGCTGCGCACCATCGAACAGCTGATGACCGAAGCCAATTCCTTAAAATATCCCGAGCTCAAAGAGCAATTCGAAAAAGAATTCATCAAACGCGCACTCAAAGCTTTCAACGGCCGCATTAATCAAACCGCAGAGCAAACGCAGATGACAAAGGTCACGCTGCTGCGCAAACTCGAAAAGTACAACATCAATCCCAAAGAGTTTCAGCACTGACGGTCGCGTCGCCGCAATTCGCGCGTTATGCCCATCATCTCTTCGTCACCCGGCACATATTGCGAACATATCCAGTTGCCTCATCACCCAGCGAAAAACGTGACCTCATTCATCACCAATCTCCTCGACATCCGGCGCAGGGCGTGACCTCATACATTACCAATCTCCTCGTCATCCGGCGTAGAGCGTGAGCTCACACATCACCAATCTCCTCGTCACCCCGCGCGCAGCGCGGGGCCATCTCTCACTTGCCGAAATCCTTATGAAATCTCACCATCTTTGCTATGATGTCGAGAACCAGAGGAGCCAGCCGTGACGAACCCTGACTTTTTTCGCATTATCGGAATTGACCCGGGTTCCCGCATCACGGGTTTCGCCGTCCTGGAGCTCCCACGCGGCGCCATCAACTTGAAACGCGTGCATATCGTGGCAGTGGGCGTCATTCGCTCGAAAACCACTCTCCCTCACAGCGAAAGAACGGGTTATCTCCACGAAGCCGTGCATCAGCTTGCAGGTCAGTACAAACCCGAGATTTGTGTGATCGAACGCGCGTTCACAGGCGTCAACCCCTACTCGGCCTTGCGCCTGGGTGAAACGCGAGGCGCGGTGATTGCCGCCGTGCGTCGTCTAAGTATTCAGGTCGCTGAAATCACCCCGACCGAAGTCAAAAAAATCATCACCGGCCAAGGCCATGCCACCAAAGAACAGGTTGCCGCCGCGTTGAAATATCTTTTGCAGTTTGAGCTCGGCGATTTGCCCCACGATGCCAGTGATGCCGTTGCCATTGGGTTGTCCTATGGCTTATCTTTAGGAATCCGAACGCCATCGCCTCGACCTCGTCACGATGCCTTAGGTTAAACCTTCAAGGGAGTGCCTGCCCATGTTCCCGACTCGTCAGTTTCCAGCCACCCGGTTGCGTCGTCTCCGCTCCACTGATTTCAGCCGCCGTCTGGTTCGCGAAAATCGCCTGAGCCCGGATGACTTTATCTATCCCGTGTTCATCACCGAAGGCACAGGCCTCAAAACCGAAATCGCATCGATGCCCGGCCAGCACCGGATGAGCGTCGACAATCTTCTGCACACGGCTGAAAAATGCCTGAGCCTCGGCATTCCAGCCATCGTCTTGTTTCCCGCGATTGATGTCGATAAAAAAAGCAAAATGGCTCAGGAAGCCTATAACCCCGATGGCCTTGTGCCACGCGCGGTCAGTGCCCTCAAGGAACGCTTTCCTGAATTAGGCGTGATCACCGATATCGCCTTGGATCCGTACACCATCCACGGACAGGATGGCATCATCGATGAAACAGGTTATGTCATCAATGATAAGACGATCGAGATTCTCTGCAAGCAGGCCGTGTGTCATGCCCAGGCCGGCGTTGACATTGTTTCACCGTCAGACATGATGGACGGTCGTATCGGTCATATTCGCAACGCCCTCGATCACAGCGCCTTCCCACTCGTTCAAATCCTGGCTTATTCCGCCAAATATGCATCATCATTCTACGGGCCATTCCGCGATGCGGTTGGATCCGCAGGCTCGCTGGGCAAGGGTTCGAAGGAAACGTATCAAATGGACCCCGGCAATGGCAACGAGGCCCTGCATGAAGTCGCCCTCGACATCCGTGAAGGTGCGGATATGGTGATGGTCAAGCCCGGCCTTCCTTACCTGGATATCATCTACCGTGTGAAAGAATCCTTCAAGATGCCGACTCTGGTGTATCAGGTGTCGGGAGAGTATGCGATGCTCAAGGCGGCGGGACAAAACGGTTGGATCAATTACCAAGCCTGTGTTTTGGAATCCCTGTTGGCCTTTAAACGTGCGGGCGCGGACGCTATCCTGACTTATTTTGCGATAGAAGCCTCGGAATGGTTGCGGAGCTGATATGTCGTTTGCCACTTGGACTGCTTTACGCTACCTGAAATCGAGTCGGGAAAGTCGGTTTTTTTCCTGGATCACATTTCTTTCTCTATTTGGCCTGGCCATCGGTGTCGCGGCTTTGATCGTGGTGCTGTCGGTGATCAATGGCTTTGAATATGAACTGCGCAACCGCTTTCTTCAGGCCAACGCGCATATCATGGCCTACCGCTATCCGGCAGGGATGTCGAATCCTGAAAAATGGTCGAAGATCATCGAGAAAGATTTCGCCGATGAAGTTCGCGGCACCTCGCCCTTCATCCATTACGAGACAATGGCCAAAAGCGGAGCCATCATGCAGGGCGTTCTGGTCCGCGGCATTGCTCCGAAACAGCGCGAAGCCGTCCAGAGCATGCGCAGCCTGATCCAGCCCCAGGAAGCTATGGATCAGATCCAACAGGAAATCGATGACGCCGACGCGGGCAAACCGGAACCGGAAACGCCAGGGATCATCGTCGGCTCGGGTTTACTGGGAATCCTGAATGTCAAAGTGGGGGAAACAATCCACCTCATTGCGCCTACTGAAAATCGATTCTCGGATATGAAACGCTTCAAAGTTGTTGGAACCTACAACTCCGGTTTGAAACATTATGACAACCGTCTGGTGGCGATGAGCTTGACCGCAGCCAAGTCCTTTTTTCATATGGGTGAAGTTGTAACAGGCCTTGAGATAGGCCTCCATGATGCGGATCGCAGCCCCAAGGTCGCCAGATTGATGGAAGAAAAATACAACCTTTCCTTCCGTGAATGGCAGTCCTACAACCGCCCCCTCTTTGAGGCGATGGAAAGAGAGCGCACCGTGATTGCTCTGATTGTCGCCATGGTGGTGATTGTTGCGGGCTTTAATATACTCACGACTGTCTTTGTATCAGTCTCGCAAAAACAGCGGGACATCTCCATCCTCAAGGCTTTGGGGGCACGCAATCGACAGATCATGGGTCTGTTTTTGGTCCAGAGTCTTTGCATAGGCATTGGTGGAAGTATTGTAGGCGCAATTCTGGCTGGCGGAATTTCGTATGTTTTGGAGCATTATCCGTTTATTGATTTGCCGGAACCGTATTTTCTAAAAAGTTTGCCGGTCCATTACAGCGCTCAGGTTTATCTCGGAGTGGCTGGAGCAGCCAGTATTGTCTGCCTTCTGGCCGGACTGTATCCTGCCTACGTCGCGTCTCGCGTGGTCCCGACGGAAGGCATCGCGGGTACGGGCCAGGCACTGTAAGCGACCAGGGTCTGGATTTAGCCGATTTCGGGGCCCGGAAAACCTGTTGTAAAAAGACACCTGCCGTGGCTAAGATAGGCGGTGTTTCGCGCTAAAAGCACATATGGGGTCAATGTTGAGCACCGACGAGGCAACAGCAAAGAAAAAGAAAATCCCTGCAGGGTCCATCCCGATGCTAATGGCAGGAGACCTGGTGCTTGCTCGATCCACCAATCGAGAGTACAGCCAGATCTTCCGTCGTTACGAGGCGATCCTGGAGGTTTTTGCCAATATGGAACGTGAAGAGCGACTGATGAACTACAAGTTCCTCATTGCTCTGATTTTAACCAGTCACGCCAAGAAAATTCAAAATGTGGCGGAACGCAAAAAGCTCTTCGATTTGAAGAACCAGATCTACTTCAGCATTGCCAATAATAAACCCAATCGTCGTAAGTTGGCTTTCCGTTATCTCGTGTCGAAAAACTTTCGCGTTATCAATTTCTGTGCGAACTGCACGAAGAAGAATACGGAAGAGGGTTTGGAACGTCACAAATGGAAGTTCTGCCGCGACTGCGAAGTGGATCGGAAATTCTATAACGTTCTGCAGATGTCGCATCACTTTGAAGGTGGAACGATGTCGCTCTATATCAGCAACGACCTCGTACCTCAGGTGGACAACCTGAAAGTGGCTCAGAAGGGCAAACTGGAAAACGGGAAAGAGGAAGGGCGCTTCGACAAGTTTCATTACAACGTCAAGAACCTGGATATCTTCAATTTGGATTCCGTGAAGAAGATTCAGGCCCGTTTGCTGCAGATTCAACCCTAACCAAGCCCCAGTTCCCTCGTTCGTCACCCTGCACAGCGGGGCTCTTTTCAGGCCTCGTGTTTGTCACCCCGCGCAGCGGGGCTCCAAACAACTTTCGTCCCTCACTCACCGAACAGCTTCGAAAAGAATCCGTTCCCGGTATTCACCTTCTCCCCAGAAACCTCGGCAAATTTCAGCAAAATTTCCCGCTGCTCTTTGGTCAGCTTGGTAGGAATCGCCACCGCCAGTTCCACAATCAAATCCCCACGACCCACACCACGTAACCGAGGAATCCCTTCCCCAGTCACTGTAAGCCTTTGCCCATGCTGGCTACCGGGCTGGATATCAACCTCAATCTTATTATCTCCCAGCGTCGGCACAGTCAACTTGCTCCCCAGAGCAGCCTGCACCATGGAAATTTCCGCGCCGTAAATCAGATCCGATCCATCGCGTTCAAAGTGAGGGCTATCCTTTACCTGCAGGAACACATAAAGGTCCCCAGCCGGGCCACCGTAAGCCCCACCTTGACCTTCCCCGCTCACGCGCAGACGCACACCCTGATCGACACCAGGAGGAATCTTCACGCTCACCTTCTTGCTTTCCTTCACGCGACCGCGACCCTTACAAGGCTTGCAAGGGGATGTGATCATCTCGCCCTCGCCCTGGCAGGTCGGGCAGGCACTGGCGACTGCAAAAAACCCTTGGTTGCGGCGAATCTGTCCGCTGCCGCCGCAGCTTGTGCAAACTCTTTTACCACCGGCCTCGGCGCGTTCACCCTTACAGGTTCCGCAGCTGACTTCACGATCGTATTCCACGTGTTTTTCAACACCAAAGGCGGCTTCTTCAAATTCCATAACCAAATCATATCGAAGATCCGCCCCTTTACGAGGCCGCTTCTTTCCACCCTGGCCACCGCCAGCCGAGAAGCCAAAAAAATCTTCGAAGATGGAACCAAAGGAGGAGAAAATATCGTTGACATCCGAGAAGCCTGAGAACCCTTGTCCTGAAAGCCCGGCATGACCATAAGCATCATAGACTTTACGTTTTTCAGCATCAGCCAGGACTTCGTAAGCTTCCGCGCATTCCTTGAATTTGTCCTCGGCTTCTTTATTGCCAGGATTGCGATCGGGGTGATACTGCATGGCCATCTGTCGATAGGCACGTTTAATATCAGCATCCGACGCCCCACGCGATAAGGCTAAAACTTCGTAGTAATCACGTTTTTCCATGTATTCTTAATCCGTCCTTAAAAGCTGTGTTCCGGACCCGGAAATTGGCCACCTTTCACATCCTTGTCGTATTGATTCAAGGCCTGTGAAATCACCTCACCTAAATTAGCATATTTCTTCAAAAACTTTGGGCTAAAATCGCTGTTAAAACCAAGCAAGTCATGGAGCACAAGCACCTGGCCATCGGTCCCCACGCCGGCTCCAATCCCGATCGTAGGAATAGGAATTTTCTTGCTGATTTCCTCGGCAAGGGCGGCGGGCACCAGCTCAAGAACGAGGGAGCAGGCCCCGGCCTCGGCCAGCTTGATGGCATCTTCGATGATAATTTTGGCCTGATCGCCTTTACCCTGCACGCGATAGCCGCCGAGTTGATGGACACTTTGTGGCGTCAAACCCAAGTGCCCAACCACCGGGATACCCGCCTGCACGATGGCTTTCACTTGCGGCACGATGGCCGCTCCGCCTTCCACCTTAACGGCTGCGGCGCCACCTTCCTGAATCAGACGGCCGGCATTACGCAGAGCCTGCTCGACCGAAAGGTTATACGAGAGAAAAGGCATGTCGGCCACCAGCATGGCCCGTTTAACAACGCGTCCCACTGATGCCGTAAGCTGCACCATGTGATCCATCGTCACAGGAATCGTGTCCTTGAAACCAAGCACCACATTACCGGCACTATCACCGACCAAAATCATATCAATGCCGGTCTGATCGATCAAAGCCCCGAACGCTGCATCGTAGCAGGTGACCATCGAGATCTTGTGCCGCTCCTGCTTTCTCTTCTGCAGGGTTTTGATGGTAACCTGGGCGGGGGCTTCACTGCTGTGCTTGCTCACTGGAACCTCATGAATAAAGATAGGGCGCAGTCCGTGATTCGGGCACATCTTTCAGCCCAAGCGGTGGCCCTTGATAAACTATGCTTCCACCGGCACCGGCGGCTTCCGGACCGATTTCAATCAACCAGTCCGAGGACTGCAAAAAGCCCATATGATGTTCCACGACAACGATCGTGTGCCCAAGATCGCGCAGGCGTATCAACTGCATCAGCAGCTGGTGGACATCGGAATCACTGAGACCGGTCGAGGGTTCATCGAAAATCAAGATCCCAGGTTTACGATCCACAGCATCCAGCATCATGCGAAGCAGTTTCAACCGCTGCGCTTCGCCTCCGGAAAACGAGGACGTATTTTGACCGAGCGTCACATAACCCAGCCCCATCCCAATGACCTGATCCAAAGCGTTCTTCAGCTTGGTCTGATCAAAAAAGGCTTCCCTAGCTTGTGTAATGGTCAAACGGAGAATGTCAAGGAGCGAGCGCTCGCGGAACGTAATACTCAAGGCCTCATCCGTAAACTGGCGCCCTTGGCAGACGGCGCAGGTCACGGGCATTTCACCTAGAAATGATAAATCCTCTATGACGTAGCCAAGACCCTTGCAATGTTCACAGCGTCCGCCCGGCACGTTAAAGCTAAAGAAACCGGGCTTGAGTCCCTTGGCCTTGGCTTCGGGTGTGTCGGCCAGGAGCTTACGGATTTCATCATAGAGACCAAGATAGGTGGCAATGGTGGACCGACTGGAACGCCCGATCCCCTCCTGCGATACAAAATGGACGGCTGAAAGAGTTTTGATGGCAGCCACAGGGCCCAGGCCATCGGCAAGAACCGCCGTCCCTTCCTTGTCATCACCGCTGTCATCATCACCCAGGACGGCTGCCAGCATGGGGTAAAGCGTGTGTCGCACCAGACTGGTTTTACCGCTTCCGCTCACGCCGCAAACAACATTCAGTCCGCGTAGCAGAAAGCGGGCGTCCACACCTTTGAGGTTGTGAGTGCGGGCATTGGTCAGTTCGATGAACTGATCTTTAACATCCACCACACGACCTTTGGGCCAGGCAATGGGTGTCTTGTGATAGTTTTGCGGTTCACCACTGAACACCAGCTGTCCGCCCTGGTGGCCAGCACCGGGACCGATTTCCACCAGATATTCGGCGCCCTGCACCAGCGTCTTTTCATGTTCCACCACCACGATGGTGTTACCCTGATCACGCAGTTCATGAATGACACTCAGCAGGTTTTTGCTGTCGCGCGCATGCAAACCCACACTGGGTTCATCCAGGCAAAAGAGAGTGCCCGTCAAAGCACTGCCGAGACTCCGGGACATATTGATGCGCTGCACCTCGCCACCGGACAACGTGCGGGCACTGCGGCCCATATTGAGGTAGCCCAGGCCCATTTTCAAGAGATAGGACAAACGTTGCTGACCCTCTTGAACTGCTTCCTGGGCCGCGGCTCGGCGTTGCCCTTCGAGGTTGTCATGCAAGGACACCAAGTGCGTAAACCACTCATCCAGTTCGAGCATGGTCAGGCGGCTTAAATCTGCAAAATTTTTACCTAACAGTGAACAGGCCAGGGCTTTTTTATTCAGCCGGAAACCTTCACACGCATCACAACCGATATAAGTATGAAAACGTGCTGAGTGAATCCGATAATGCGCCTTGTATTTTTTAGTATCCAGCCATGCGAAATAACCGTTGATACCATCAAAGCGACCTTTGGCGTCACCTTCATAGATCCACTGCCAGTCGGCAACGCTGTACTTCTTAAAGGGTTTACCAGGATCCATGCCCCGCGCATCGGCGCTTTTTCGAGCGAGTTTATACATGGCATCGTGATCACCGAAATTCCAGGGTGCGACCCCGCTTTCCAGGATCGAACTTTCCATATCGGGAATCATTTTGCTGCGGTCCTTGACCGCCACGCGGCCAAACCCCTGACACACTTCACAAGCGCCCAGCGGATGATTGTAATTGAAGAGTGTCGGCGAAGGTTCCTGATATTCCGTAAGGCAGTGCCGGCACTTCAAAGCCTTATAGTAGGTTCGCGCCTCGCCTTTTTCTGGAACCAGAGTGGCTTCACCTCGACCCAAACGCAGCGTAAGTTCCGCCGCTTCCCGGCAGCGGGCGCGATTATCATCATCCAGCAGAACCCGATCAACCACGATCTTGCTGCGTTTCAGATCATTGGCCTTGGTGTCATCGATGCGTTTCACTTCACCATCAACATAGCAGCGCGTGAAACCCTGGGTTTCCAGCTGCTGCTTTAAATCCGTAGCCTTCAACTTATTCCAGGCTTCCATGGAGGCGAGCATGAGCACTCTCTGCCCCGTCCAGCGCTCAAAAGCATCGTGTGTGATCGTACGGCCATCGGCCTTTTCCACAACCTCGCCGTGACAGATAATCTTGGAAAGATGACCAAAGAGGATGCGCAAAATGTCATTCAGTTCCGTCATGGTTCCCACGGTGGAACGCTGGTTCAAACCAGATTTTGCCTGTTTGACAGCAATCGCGGGTGGCAGATTCTGAACGTCATCGATCTGAGGTTTCGGCAATTGCTTCAGATACTGTCTTGCATAACTGGACAGACTTTCCACATAACGCCGATAGGATTCACCGTAAAGAGTATCGAAGACCAGGGAACTTTTTCCGGACCCGGACACTCCTGTGACCACCGTGAGTTTGCCCAAGGGAAGATTCAAATTGATATTTTGCAAATTGTGAGTTCGAACACCCCGCAATTCGATAGCCTCGTCCTGGCTGTTCATAGCCCCTCCGCGCGTTATTGGAAAAACAATGGCAAAGTTCACCAGCGAGCACAAGCCCGCGATGCGCGGAGAATCCCCTGCGACAATCATGCCGCTAGAGAGGCACGTCCGCGAAGTTGATTAAGCTATGTCAAAGAGAATATAAAAAAGGGGATCAAGAGCGTCCCTTGCGGAGAAGACGTAAAAATCCTGTTCGTGGGGGTTCAGAAGCCTGATCCATAATCATCCCGGAAAGCCAAAATGATCCTTTCACGAGGAAGCCTGGTTTAGGCTCAGTGCGAAGCAGAACAGGGTCCACGACGGCATCGTACACAGCTGCATAGGTTTGGATCTGCAGCCACCAGAAGCTTTTGCCGGTGAGCTGATTGGTGCGTTTTTGAGCATCGAGCACGTGACCGCTGATGAGCGCGTGAGCGGTGGGCGATGAGGTTTCCTCGGCATCGGCTGGAAAAAGCCCAGCGGGAATGAAGGACTCGGGAGCCATCTCCGGGCCGTCGCCCACTTTGCGTTTCTGCGCAAACGCTTCTTCAGTAGGATAAACATCGATTTCATGGGCAAACGCGGCGACCTGAACCTGGAGGGTCGCAGGATATGAGGCGTGACTGTGTCGCAGAAAATCAGGCGCATCAAACAGGAAGGGATAGGCACCTTCCTGATGATCACGTTCCTCTTCAGGCGCGACCCAGGCAAAGAACGAACCCTCGAAGGGATGGTCCTTTTCCTTATGCAATGAACGCACAATCTTGACCGTCATGATGGACGGTCCCACGAAGTGTGGATTCATGCCCGAGATTTGCTGCTGCTGATCGGCGTGGAGCCAGATCGCAGCTCCCGATGGATCTTGATAATAGAGGTAAAAGCCCTGGTTAATTTCGATGGGCTTGGCTTTTTGCGTAACCTTTTCCGCAAGAGAATAGAGATCCTGTTCATTTTGAACCGGAAAGCCTATACTCGACAGATGACTGGCCATTCCGACTCCTCAGTTCCGCACTTCGTCCACAGTTCCATCCCGGTTCCAGTCGAAAGCGCGCCTCAGGACTTTGCCCTTGGCATCCAGAACTTCGAGCATATCAATGATGCCATCTTTATTGAAATCCCAGCCTTTATAGCCAAGATGACGCTCAAGGAGCTGCTCACCGGCAAAGGAGTTCACGAAGATGGGAATATAATCGGGCAAGGGATCCGCTTTTTTCTCCACGGCGCCCGACTCTAAAGTAAAATGGGTGGGCAGAGGCTTGCCATCGGGACTGAGGTTTTTTTCGGTTGAGGCACAAGAGGCCCCTAAGATAGATATGATGAGCCATAGGGCATAGAAACGCATGATGAATCCTCCAAAGTCCCATTGCTTGGATCGTCACAAACCTGCTGCAGGTTAACCCTTTCGCCGAAGAAGAGTTTCAGAGCAACATGCAAGATCCCAAATTTATTAGAAATTTCTGTATTATTGCGCATATTGATCACGGCAAATCCACGCTCGCTGATCGATTGATCGAAACCACCGGCAGCTTGACCCTAAGGGAAATGACCGCCCAGGTGCTCGACAGCATGGATATCGAAAAGGAACGGGGCATCACCATCAAGGCCCAAACGGCCTCGATGAAGTACAAGGCCAAGGATGGGAACATCTATCTCTTAAACCTGATCGACACCCCCGGCCACGTGGACTTCAGCTATGAAGTGTCCCGCAGCCTGGCCGCCTGTGAAGGCGCGCTGCTGGTCGTCGATGCCGCCCAGGGCGTGGAAGCTCAGACGGTGGCCAACGTTTATATGGCCATCGAATCCAATCTCGAAGTCATTCCCGTGATCAATAAAATCGATCTGCCGAGTGCGGATCCAGACGGGGTCATGATTCAGATTGAAGAGGAACTCGGCATTGATACGGACCGCGCTGTGAAGGCTTCGGCCAAAGCCGGGATTGGTATTGTTGAAATACTTGAAGCGATTGTGAAATATATTCCAGCTCCCAAGGATGCGAACAATCAGCCTTTGAAGGCTTTGATTTTCGATAGCTGGTTCGATTCTTATCTGGGCGCTGTGTCTTTGATCCGGGTGATGGAGGGTGGGATCCGCAAGGGCCAGAAGATGCAGATCATTTCAACCGGCAATAGCTTTGAAGTTTTGAAGGTCGCGCAGCTCACACCCAAGAGTATCGACGTTCCTGAGCTGACCAGCGGCATGGTGGGCATTGTTTCTGGTTCGATTAAATCCGTGCGTGAAACCAAAGTGGGTGACACGATCACCGATCCTTCGAATCCTTGCGTTCAGCCTTTGACCGGTTTCAAGGAAGCCAAGCAGATGGTGTTTGGCGGGATTTTCCCGGTGGATTCTTCGGAATATTTGAACCTGAAGGATTCCCTGGAAAAGCTGATTATGAATGATTCCTCGTTGACCACGGAACCGGAAGTCTCGCAGGCTTTGGGCTTTGGTTTCCGGGTGGGTTTCCTCGGTCTTTTGCACATGGATATCATCCAGGAGCGCCTGGAGCGGGAATATAATCTGGATCTGATTTTCACCGCGCCCACTGTGGTTTATAAAGTGACCACGACCAAGGGTGATGCGATGCAGATCGAAAACCCTTCGAAACTGCCTGAACCGGCGTCCATTGAAGAAATTCAGGAACCTTATGTGAAGATGGTGATTCACACTCCTGAAGAATATATCGGCGGAATCTTGAAGATCCTGCAGGATAAGCGTGGGATTCAAAAGGATATCGAATACACCAACGCTAAAAAAGTGAAGATCATCTACGAACTGCCTATGAACGAGATGATTTTCGATTTCCATGATAAGTTGAAATCCATTTCACGCGGTTATGCGTCGATGGACTATGAAGTGATCGACTATCGTCCTGGTGATCTCGTTAAAGTCGACATCCTGGTCAACGGTGATAAGGTCGATGCTTTGGCTTGTATCAACCACCGTTCTTCGGCAGATCATCGCGGTCGCATGATTTGTAAGAAGCTGAAAGAACTTCTGCCCCGCCAGATGTTCCAGGTGGCTTTGCAGGCGGCGATTGGAAGCAAGGTGATCGCTCGCGAGACGATTTCTGCGTTGCGTAAGGACGTGACCGCGAAGTGTTACGGTGGTGACATCTCTCGTAAGCGGAAACTGCTCGAGAAGCAAAAGGAAGGCAAGAAGCGCATGAAGCAGATCGGGAACGTTGAGATTCCTCAGACTGCGTTCCTGGCGATTCTTAGCCTGGATGAAGATTAAGAAGAGGGCGCCGGTTGAACCGGCGCTTTTTTTATCCTGCCTTAAACTTTAAGCAGTCCCAGCTTCACCAAACTCTCCGCCGTGGCCACAATCGACTCTTCATTGGAATGCGGTTTCCATCCCAACATGCGCCGGGCTTTTTCGTTGGTCGCGTTCTTTCTTTTGCCGAGTTCAGGAATGATCTGCTTCACGGCTGGGTCCAGAATGGATGCAAAGCGTACGAGCAGGTTTGGAAGCTGCCGTGTTGGTACTTTCCTTGCCGAGTTGCCCATATGCTTCTTAAGGATCTGCGCGATCTCGATCATCGGCAGGAAATCGCCGGCGACGGCGAGAAAGCGTTCATTTTTGGCCGATGGGTGGGTCATGGCCCGGATATGGAGGTCAGCGACATCGCGGACATCTACGACACCGAAATAGATTTTCGGGCAGCCTGGAATCGCTCCATCCATCAGCCTTTGGACAACGAGGATGGACGTCGAATAATCAGGCCCTAAAACCGGACCAAAGACTCCGACGGGATTCACGACAGATAGCTCCAGCGAACCACCTTCCGTGGAAATAAAGTCCCAGGCCGCGCGTTCAGCCAGCGTCTTTGACTTAACATACGGAATGACGTCATCAGCGTCCGGATTGGTCCAACTCGATTCGTCGAACTTTGCCACCTGCTGCTTATGGCCATAACCAACCGCTGCAAATGACGACGTTAGAACCAAGCGTTTGACACCTGCATCTCGTGACGCACGCAGCACGCGCAGGGCCCCCTCGCGTGCGGGAATAATCAGCTCATCCTCATGCTTCGGGATTTTTTCTGGAAACGGCGAGGCGACATGAAGAACATAATCACATCCAGCCACAGCTTCGGGCCAGCCCGCGTCTTTTTCCAAATCGGCCGCATAAAAGGACAGACGATCGCCGGCGTCGGCACCACCCTGCTTCAGCATCGCGCGGACATCGGCTTCGCGTTTAAGGTTTCTGACGGTTGTGCGTACCTCATGGCCTGCAACTAGGAGCTGTAGAATGGTATGGCTGCCGATGAATCCCGATCCGCCCGTTACCAGAATTTTGCTCACCGATTTCTCCTCGAGTTGTGTGATCTGTTATGTTGATAACATCACACTCTCGATGAGAATACCGTTCACATTTCGAGCAGTCCGATCCAAAAAAAATAAGGTTAGCTTCGTGTCACCCCGCGGTGCGGGGGCGGCCGGGGTTTTGGCCTCCGGACGCACAAAACCCCTGAAAGTTTCCTTCCAGGGGTTTTGCTATTTTTAAGGCTGCACCGAGCTACTCTCCCACAGTTTAAACTGCAGTACCATCGCCGCTGAAGAGCTTGACTTCCGTG
>NZ_DASQYZ010000523.1:0-8937 GCF_035638955.1 Oligoflexus sp.
CATTTTCGATGACAGCACGACCTATTTTCACGCCATCCAGGGCTGCCGAGACGATACCGCCGGCAAAGCCCGCGCCTTCTCCAGCAGGGAAAATGCCGGGATGGCTTTCGGATTGCAGACCCTTATCGCGGAACATCACAATCGGAGCCGAGGTTTTGGTTTCGACGCCGGCCACGATCGCTTCAGGACTCAAAAAGCCCTGCATGCGTTTGTTATATTCCGTCAGAGCCCCCCGCAGACTGTTGACCACGAATTCAGGCAGAATGTGATCCAGCCGGGAGTTGGTCACACCCGGTTTATAACTGGATGAAAGAGTGCCTTTGCTGTCGCGGCCCTTGAGAAAATCGGTGAGACGCTGTGCTGGCGAGAAATATTTCCCACCACCGGCGGCAAAGGCAGCTTTTTCAATAGCGGCCTGGAAATGCATACCGTCCAGCGGATGGCCTTTATAAAAATCCTCGCGCGTCACATTAACGACCACTGCGGCATTGGCGAAGCCACTGTTTCGCGCATGATAGCTCATGCCATTGATCGCGAGATGGCCTTCCTGAGCACCGGTCGGCATCAGGTGCCCACCTGGGCACATGCAGAAGGTCCAGATGCCACGGCCCTCGGCCTGAGCCGCGAGTTTGTATTCCGCTGCGGGCAAAAGCGTGCAGCTGCCGAATTGAATCTTATCGATCACATCCTGGGGATGCTCAAAGCGAGCGCCGATGGCAAACGGTTTCGGGCCGATCGCCAGACCCTTGTCGAGAAGCATCTCATAGGTTTCGCGGGCGCTGTGACCGATGGCCAGTACCAGATGATCCGTATCGAGCCTCGTGCCGTCGTGCAGCGTCACGGTATAGCGGGCATTGGCGCCACCACTTTCAAACGTGACGAAACGCTTGTTGAAGAGAAACTGCGTACCAAGCGATTCCAGATGCTGCCGGGTGCGCTTGGCAATGATCATCAGATAGTCTGTGCCAATATGCGGATGAGCATCGTACAAAATTTCATCGGGTGCACCGAAGCGGACCCACTGCTCAAAAAGATAGCGGATCAACGGATGATTGCGGCCACAGGTGAGCTTGCCGTCGGAAAATGTTCCGGCGCCGCCTTCCCCGTAGCAGTAGTTGGATTCGTTATTGAAGTCACTGGTGCGCAGAAGGCGGTGCACCGTGCGCATCCGGGATTCCACGGGTTCGCCGCGTTCAATCACGACACAGGGTTGACCCATTTCGCTGAGCACCTGAGCCGCGAAGGTTCCGGCCGGGCCGCTGCCGATAATGATAGGCGCATGACGGAAGCGTTTGCCGCCAAGGGTCATGCCTTCCATAGGATGGAAAAAGGGACGGTCCACATAGGTTTCCACTTTTTCACCGACATTGCGCAGAACAGCGGCATTGTCCACGCAATCAAAGTTCACCTGATAGTGATAGACGATGCGCGATTTTTTGCGGGCATCGAGGGATTTCTTCAAAATACGGAGCGAGGTGATTTCCCGCTCGGGAATGCCGAGTTCCTGGGCCAGGAGCGGGCGCAGCTGCGCATCAGGATCACCGGATGCCACGGGAACACTCAGCTGTTTTAAGACAAGACTCATATCCACGATCTCCTGCAAAACGGAGCTTTGAGGGAAGGACTATAGGGGTCCCGTGTCCCATGTCAAATGAATTATGAGCCAGGGTCAGCGGGAAGCCCCAAAGCCTTGCAAGTCTTCGATGGCGCGGCACTTCCGCCCTATTGATCCTTCTTGCTGCTGTGTTATAAAGGGACACGTTCTAGACGAAAAAGGTTAAGAACTTGATGTTCTTGTAAATCCGTATGCATTTCAGCTACTTGCAGTCCTACAGCTTGAGCCCCGAATTCGCCCGTTATCCACCAAAGTTTGCACTGCTTGGTCGCAATCATCAAATAAATGATGACCGCAAATTGAAAAACTGTGAGCACGATGTCTTGCCGATCTGGCAGTTGAAAGGCACATCGTGACTCCCGATAAATTGACTACCAATGCAAAGCGAAGTCGGAATCTTACGCCATGTCCGCGGCATATCCCGAATCCGTTCTGAAAACCTGGAAATCCGCAGTCCGACTGCCCGTTGTGAAATACCCGCTTGAGAACTTTTGGGCCCTACAACACAGAGCATCGCCGCGAGCAGAAGCCCTGCATAGACAATTTTGCAGAGTTCGAACGCGAGTTAATCATTGAGCGTGTCCGCGCGGGCCTTGCAAAAACCAAAGCAAACGGAGTGGTATTTTGTATAAGCGCGGCGGAAAGAGCGCGATTCCCATTCAGGCAAATTTTGCAGCCTTGACAGCCTGAAACCTACCTAACAAAATAGAGATACATATCAGTGTTTCCCTTGTCAGTGGCATGTCCAAGCCTTGGAATATTTAATTACTATGTTCTGACATTTCTGTTCGACAAGAGGTTCCTCATGGTTGAATCAGGTCTGGCTCAAAAGCAATATCTGATCTTTAGTATTGCGTCTCAGCAATGCGCGGCACTTCTCGAGGAGATTTGTGAAGTTGTTCTCATGGCAGAACTATCTGCTCCTGTGGGCCTCACGGAATCGCTGGCGGGAATTCTGAATTTAGGTGGCGAAGCCATTCCAGTGTTAAAACTGAACCGCCTGCTAGGCCTTCAGGAATTTGAAGTTGGACTATATTCTCACATTATATTGACTCGAAACAAGGAAGGAACCGTCGGATTTTTAACGCAGGCCGTTAAAAAAATCCAAACCGTTTCTACTGAAGATCTTAAGCCACTTCGCTTCGAAGCCAACCTCAATGGATTTGCTCTTGCAATGCTCCCCGATGGCAGGGACTTCATCGCTGTCCTATCACTAAAAAACATAGCAAATTCCTGTGAAACTTCTGTAAAACTCAACAGCAATGCATCCTGTCTCAAACCGATGGTGAACGCGACAAAAGAGGCTTCATGACAAGCCCCAAAAACGACACCTTGGAAATATTGCAAGGTGCAAATTTTGCAGAGCTAAAATCATTCATCATCGCGGTGACTGGATTATCCTATTACCTCGCCAAAGACGAAGATTTAGCAAGCCGCATTGCACGCCGCCTTACGACTATTGGATTCATGGATAACGCCTCCTACCTGAAACTTATTGCATCTTCCACTGCAGCTGGTAGTGAGTTGGATCTGCTGATTGGCGAATTAACGATTGGGGAAACCTACTTTTTCCGCCATACGGAGCAATTTGATGCCTTAAGACAAATCATACTTCCGCACTTACTTAAGAAGAATCTGGAAAGAAAAAGACTTACCATCTGGTGTGCAGGCTGCTCGACAGGCGCTGAACCTTATTCTATCTCGATCCTCCTGCGGCGGGAGTTGAAAATCCAAGCACCAGAATGGTCCGTTCAAATTCTGGGAACTGATATCAACCGCGGTTTTCTTGATCGAGCTGCAAAAGGAATGTTTGATGAATGGCACTTGCGCTCAGTGAAGGACGAGCTAAAAAGGTCATGTTTCAAAAAAGTCGACAAATCCTGGGAAATCAATTCTGAGTATAAAGAAGGCGTCAGCTTTATTCACCACAATCTTATTACTGGCTATTATCCGCCTCGATTCGATGGACCTGAACCGTTCGATCTTATTTTGTGCCGCAACGTCATGATCTATTTTAATCAAGACACGGTCGCGGAAATATTGCCTAAATTTGATCGTTGTTTAGCCGCCTCGGGCTGGCTACTCTTAGGGTATTCTGAGATTAATATTAACCTATATAAAGCGTTTGATCTCATCCCCTATCCTGGCGCTTTAATCTTCCAAAAGAAAAAGCCAACGAAAGAACAATTTTCAGCTCCTGTTTTGCCAATACTGCAGCAGTTTCCGGCACTTTCACACGCTGATACACCCCCTATTGCAACGACGCCATGCTTGCCTCTTCAAATCGATACCAATGACTCCTATCTCAAATGCCGTCGGATGATCAACACTGGGGATCTCAAAGGAGCTCTTCTGGCTGCTGATGATTTGATTCTAAAGGACCAACTTGATGCGAGAGCTTACTTTCTTCGCGGCCTCGCTTTGTTGCAGTTGGGCAAAGATCAAGATGCTGAGCAAGCTCTTCGTAAAGCCATATATCTCGATCGGAACTTCATTATCGCCCACTATCATCTTGGGCTTATTTATCTAAAATTGCAGCAGGCAGATAAAGCTCGCCGCTACCTCACCAATGCTTCGACCCTGCTGGCCGATAAAAGCATGGACAGTGTTCTGGTTGAAGGCGATGGAATGACTGCTTTGCAGCTGACCAATATTTTGAAGACAATCGGGGAGGCTGCATAAACTATGTCAAACGGAAAGTCCTCGGTCCCAAAGTCAATAGATTGGACCGCAATCCGAAAGCGGTTGAAAGCCAATCAAGATGCTCTTGAAGAAATCTTTTCGTCTGGAGCCGCTAAAAGCAAATTGGTGTTTCAAGAGCGCGCTGAGCGCATGGCGGCTCGCGTTCGAAAGAGTACTCACGTTGACACTATATCGGTCATGACATTTCAGCTGGGGAAAGAGCGCTATTGCCTCCCTATAGCCGATCTTGCTGAAATCATTCCGTATGCAGATTGCACTCCTATTCCTGGCTGTCCTCCAGAACTCAAGGGCGCTGTTTCCATTCGCGGTGAGATTCGTTGCGTCATCGATCTCAGCGCTATTTTAGATCTGCCTGTTCTCGCCGACGACGAAAGCCGTGGTTACATTCTATTGTTGAGGGGGGGGGAATTCGAGGTCGGCTTGAAAGTGACCAACGTCCATCAAGTGGAAACCATAGCAAAGGCATCGATAGATTGCCAGGATGGCTTTGGTGCAAGCATGGTTGGTCAATACGTGAAAGGCGTTGGAAACGGCGCGTTGATTTTTCTGAATTTGAACGCAGTTCTTAGTCATTCCATTTTCAAAGGTGTTGCATAGTCGCATCGCAAAATTTCGAGGAGATACTCGGTGAGAGCTCAAAGTAGCGGTAATCTACTCAATCGTCTCAGCGTCGGTAGAAAATTGGCGCTTCTTCCCCTTGTCTTTACCATTGGAGTAGGGATCATCCTAACGCTGGTACTTATGCAACTGGAGAATCAGAAGCAAGATGCCATGACTGTACACTTAGGCAGCCGCGTCCGAGTATTTCAGGAGCGTTTCTTTAATCAAATACTCCTCAATTCGATGGGAGACAAAATTGATCTGACCGAATCGAAGCGCTTTATGACAGAGACCACTATCGCATTGCGGGATGGGGGAAGTATTCAGGCCTATTTGGGTCATGAAGAACGCATCGATATAATGCCTGCACCAACCCAGGCCTTGAAAGATCAGCTGACGGACAATCTCAAGGAGATTAACGAGTTCATTCTTCTTGGTGAAAAATTTTTGAGCATACCCAAGAATGACCCTTCTGCGACGGCATCCTTGGAAGCTCTGAAGTCCGAAAATTCGCTCCTGGATTCCCAGCTTCGCGACACAGTGCGCGAATTTACAAAAATATCTGAAGAAAAAATAGGCTCCTTTACAAATCGTCAAACTACGACTTGCGCTATCATTATACTGGTCAGCTCCGCTATTGCCTTGATCATCACACGACAAGTTTCAACACCGATGAATGATCTAGTTCGCGTCGCTGAAGGAATCGCGAGAGGCAATCTCAGGCAGGAGAAACTTGCTGTTTACTCTACCGATGAAATTGGCAAACTTTCGAAGGTTTTTAACACGATGCTCGACAACCTCAGAGATTTAGCGAGTCAGAATATTTCTGTCGCGAAGAACCTGGGAGCTGCCTCAACAGAGGTGCTGGCCTCAGTTCAGCAGCAAGCTGCAGCAACAAAGCAGCAAGCCGCCTCGGTCCAAGAGACAACAACCACCATGGAACAAATCGGCCAATCCGGGGCACAAATCGCTGATCGCGCTCGTCAGGTAAGTTCCACGGCTTCCGATGCTTCCCAGGCAGGAAGCACTGGGCTTGAAGCTGTGCAAAATACGAACCGAAATATGGTCGCGATCCGTGAGCAGGTGGAAGCAGTTGCAGAAAAAATTGTAGCACTGAGTGAAAGGACCCAAGCGATCGGAGAAATCATAGCCAATGTTACTGACATTGCTGAACAGTCCAACCTCCTGGCATTGAATGCCGCCATCGAAGCCGCGGCGGCTGGAGAGCAGGGACGTAGCTTTTCTGTCGTTGCCAATGAGATTAAGAACCTTGCTGACCAGGCAAAAGAATCAACGGTGCGGGTACGGTCCATTCTTGGTGATATCCAAAGCGGCATTAATAGTTCCGTCATGTTAACAGAAGAAGCTGTGAAACGAGTTGAATCTGGAAAGATCCTGGCTGAAATCGCTGAAAAGACGATACTGCAGATGAGCAACACCAGCAAAGATAGTACCATTGCATTCCAGCAAATCGTAGGAGCAACAAGCCAGCAACAGATCGGTTTCGAGCAGATCACCCTGGCTTTGAGAGCCATTACGACTGGAGCAGAGCAGACGGCAGCGAGCACGAATCAGCTTGAGCGAGCTGCTTTGAGCCTTAATTCTTTGGGCCAGCAACTCCAGAGCACAGTCGAGAGATATCAGATTTGAAAGACATAAAGCAAAAATTACTAGCCGCGTTTGATGTTGAACACCGAGAGCATCTGGCACAGATTCGTGCTTTTTTAGCAGCGGTGGAGCCTGGGACCACTGGGGAATCAAACGCTGTAAAAGTTGGCATTGCCGAGGCATTTTGCAGCGCGCATAGTTTAAAAGGTGCTTCCAGGGTAGTCGATCTTAAATCAGTTATGGAATTGGCTCATCGACTCGAAACTCTTTTCCATCAAATTCAAACAGGCAAGCTATCCGTATCCAAAGATCTTCAATTGATCGTTTCTCGGTCTCTGGATCTCATCGAGGATATCGTCACAGCGTCTCGATCAAATCTAGAGCAGCCTGGTTCAATTGATTTACTTCAAGCTCTCGACCAGCTTGTTGAAGGGAAGCTGATCTCTTCGATAAGCCCTAGCGGGTCCGTACAGCCCGCCCCGTCTTCAAAAATTCCGCCAGAAGCTGTGAATTCGCCTCAATTGGTTATCGCTGGCTCAGAAACATCTCGACCTGCAGCGCCAACTCTCGTAGTTCCAGCTAGCACCCGAGCTCCTGCAAGAACAAACTCCCATTCTTTCGATACTATGCGATTAAGCGCCGAGCATTTTGATCGGCTCATTAAAACTGCTGGCGAAGTTATCAGCTTCAGTCGCAATCAGGAAGAGAATGCCTTTCATTTCAAAGAGATGAGTCAGGTTGTAAGTAACATCGAGAAGGAATGGGGTATCATCCAAAAAAACTCTGCAAAATATTTGCGTCAGAGCACCAAGGACTCAGATAAAAGCAAACTCGTAAAATATTTGAGCTTTATTGAAACCCAGGTCCGTGCCTTAGGACGACAGCTGCGTGCAGCTTCTGCTGACCAAAAGAACGATAATTTCACGCTTCGACGTTTAGGTGAACAACTCCAGGAAGAGGTGCAAACTGCTCGGCTCATGCCAGCTGCCGACATTTTCGAGAGCTTTTCAAAGATGATGCGGGATTTGGCCAAAGATGAACAGAAAGAGATCGAATTTAGGATGATTGGGATGGATATCGAAGCGGATCGAGTCGTTCTTCAAGCCCTTAAAGACCCTTTGATGCATACACTAAGAAATGCTTTATCCCATGGCATAGAATCCGCTTCTCAACGTGCCCTTCTCAAGAAGCCGATCTCTGGAAGAATCAGTCTCTCGCTGGAAGCCGCCTCGCGAAGATTGGCGTTAATTGTAGCCGATGATGGACAAGGATTAAATATTGATTCAATTCGCTCCAAGGCTTTGGAAGCAGGCCTCATTGATGCACAAAAAATAGATGAAATTTCAGATGAAGAACTACGGCAGTTGGTATTCCATCCGGGCTTTTCAACGGCCAAGCAAATTACCGAAATATCGGGTCGAGGAGTTGGGCTTTCGATCGTTAAAGATGCCATTGAGAGGCTCCAAGGCGAAGTTGTCGTCGAAAGTACACCGGGACAGGGCTGTCGGTTCAAGTTTTCTGTCCCCCTTAGCGTATCAACACACCGACTTTTGTTGATGCAGTGCCAGGGGCAAACCCTGGCGATTCCGACGCACGCAGTCCAATGTGTGCAGCGGGAAAGAAGCAATGAACTCACTTCTGTTGAAGGTCGACCGGTTATCAAGGTTAAAGGCATCTATATACCTGTTATGGCTTTATCTCGACTGCTTGGCATGCAAGATGGATCGGTTAAGTCGAATGACAACGCTCTAGCATTTGCCGTTATTAAATTTGGAGAAAAGCGTTTAGCCCTGGCAGTTGATGGCCTCCTGGGCGAAAGAGAGGGCCTGATTAAAGACCTGGGCCCCCCCCTTTCCCGGTCCAATCGCTTCGCAGGGGGCCTGTTGATCGATCGCGCTGCAATTGCTCTGGTGTTAAATCCGCCTGCCTTGTTCGAAGCTTACCATCAGCTTCGGCATGGACAGCCGCTGGAAATTGCACAGAGGAAAATGGAGCAGCAGAAACTTCGAATCCTGGTAGTTGATGATTCTTTCACAACAAGGATTCTGGAAAAAAGTATCCTGGAAGCCAAGGGGTATCATGTTGACATCGCAATCGATGGAGTTGAGGCGCTGGCCTTTCTCAGTAACCATCAGGTCGACCTCATTATCTCAGATGTTGAAATGCCACGAATGGATGGCTTGACTCTCTTGCAGCAGCTAAAAGCTGATCCGAGACTATCTAAAACACCAGTAATCATAGTCAGCTCTCGAGACCGACGAGAAGATCAGGAACGCGGCCTGAAGCTGGGTGCTGAAGCTTATTTGCCGAAGCAGGAATTCAACCAGAAAATCCTACTCGACACGATCAGGCAGGTCATATGAAAAAGATTCGCGTTATGATTGTGGAAGATTCTCTGGTGATCAGAACAT